>NCEF01000002.1 GCA_002280565.1 Sphingomonas sp. 32-66-10 | reverse complement strand
GCATAGTGCTTCATGGCTGCTTCCTTCCTTCAGGCTTCGAGAACCAGAAGTGTGCGCCGCTCAGCCGGCCCGGGGAAGCAGCCACAAATTACACGATGATTCAATATCGCCGGATCGACACCGTTTCGCCTCGGCACGCACGGCCATGCGCATTTCCCCCTATCTTGCCTAGCGCGCCACACCGGCGCATGCTGGTTTCAGTCCTTTTAGGGGAGGGATGCTCATGCACTATCTGACCGGCCTCACGCTGGCCCTGTTCGTCGCGTCGCCCGCACTTGCCGAGGATTGGGACTTCGTCCTGACCAACGGCACGGGCAAGCCCATCAAGATGATCGAAATCGCACCCACCGGATCGACGGACTGGAAGGCGGGGCTGGAGGAGGAGGCTGCACGCCGCTCGCCAGTGATCAAGCCGGGTGCGAAGACGACCGTGCGGTTCGATCGCCCGTCCAGCCAATGCCGCTTCGACCTGCGCGCGACATTTGAAGACGCCACGACAATGGTCTTCAGCAGCGCCAATGTCTGCGACAACAGCTATGTCACGGTGAAGCTGATCGGCGGCAAACCGTCGATCACCGCCAATTGAGCTGGTGCTGCGGCTGAGCCGGGTTCCGGAAAGATCTGGTGGGCGCTGACGGGCTCGAACCGCCGACCCTCTCGGTGTAAACGAGATGCTCTACCAACTGAGCTAAGCGCCCGGACGGCGCCCCGATAGGCGCAAGCGGCGCGCGCGTAAAGACGTGCGGTGGTTTCCATCGCGCCGCTAAATCGGCTAGCGGGCGCGAATGACCAGCACTCCCGTCGTCACCCGCTTTGCGCCCAGCCCCACCGGCCGTCTGCACGTCGGCAATATTCGCACTGCGCTCCACAACTGGATGTGGGCGCGCAAACACGGCGGACGCTTCCTGCTGCGCATCGACGATACCGATGCCGAGCGGTCGGAAGAGGCCTTTGTCGACGCGATCCGCGCCGATCTCGCCTGGCTCGGCCTCGACCCCGATGGCGAGGCGCGCCAGTCGCAGCGCTTCGACCTGTACGAGCGCCGCTTCGCCGAGCTCGTCGCGGCGGGCCGGGTCTACCCGGCCTATGAAAGCCAGCAGGAACTGGAGCTCAAGCGCAAGATTCAGCTCGGGCGCGGCCTGCCCCCGATCTACGACCGCGCCGCACTCGCACTCAGCGATGCCGACCGTGCCGAGCTGGAGGCAGCGGGGACCCGCCCGCACTGGCGCTTCAAGCTCGACAATTCAGCGCCGATCGAATGGACCGACCTGATCCGGGGCCCCCAGCGCTTCGATCCGGCGACGATGAGCGATCCCGTCATCCGCCGCGCCGATGGCTCGTGGCTCTACCTGCTTCCGTCGGTCATCGACGATATCGACATGGGCATCACCCATGTCGTGCGCGGCGAGGACCATGTGTCGAACACTGCGGCGCAGGTCCAGATGTTCGCCGCGCTCGATGCCGGCCCCCCCGCCTTCGCGCATGAAGCGCTGCTGACCGGGAGCGAGGGAAAATTGTCGAAGCGTCTGGGTTCGCTCGGCTGCGACCATTTCCGCGACACCGGGCTGGAGCCGCAGGCGATCATTGCCCTGCTCGCCCGGCTCGGCACCAGCGACCCGGTCGAACCGCTTGCCGACTCCGCACCGTTGATCGCCGGGTTCGACTTCGGCCGTTTCGGTCGCGCGCCCGCGCGCTTCGATGAGGCCGAACTGGCCCAGCTTAATTCCCGCATCGTCCACCAGTTGCCTTTTGCAGCGGTCGCTGATCGGATTCCTGCCGGGATGGACGCAGCCGCATGGGACGCGATCCGCCCCAATCTCGACACCGTCGCAGGAGCTGGCGATTGGTGGCAGGTGGTCGCGGGTCCGGTCGATGCCGCCCCCGATCCGGAGGACGCCGCGTTCCTCGCTACCGCTGCGGAGGTCGCCGCGTCGATCGACTGGACCGCCGACCCGTGGCACGCGCTGACCGGCGCGCTCAAGGAGGCGACCGGACGGAAGGGCCGCGCGCTGTTCCACCCGCTGCGCCGCGCGCTCACCGGCCGCGACTCGGGACCGGACATGGCGGCGCTGCTTCCGTTGATCGGCCACCATCGCGCGCTGGAGCGGCTGCGCGGCTGAGCGGATCTGCCCGTTTTCGCGCCACTTCCCCTCCACCGCGAGCCCTAGTCGGCTGAACGAAAACGGATTTGCAACGTAAATGTTATGGTATAACATCCATCGACCGGCAAAGACCGGAATGATGGAGAGCCTGTCATGCACACCACCCGCTATCAGCCTTCCGCTTCACGCCCGGCCAGCGCCGGGGCCTCACTGCTCATCCTGGCCGCTGTCGGCTTCGGCGCTACGCTGGTCGGTCCGACGCTCATGCCGATCCTTAAGGATCCCCCGATCCAGGTCATTCCCATCAAGGTGGATCAACCCAAGCCCGACCCCAAGCCGATCGAGAAGATCCGCGACAAGCGCGAAGCCGTCCCGACGACGCAGCCGCTGCCAAACCAGCCCGATCCGGTCGTGCCGATTGCCGGGGCCGGCAATCCGATCAGATCAACCACTGGCTTTGACCCGATCCCAATGGACCCGCCCGCCGATCCCGGGCCGCCTTCGACCGGCACCGTGGTCGACCCGCCCAAGCCCCCGGTGATGATCGGCGCGACCGTCGATCCGCGCTACGCCGACTCGCTTCAGCCGCCCTATCCCGGATCCGAGATCCGCAATCAGACCGAAGGCAAGTTGACCGCGCGCGTGCTGGTCGGCGTCGATGGCCGGGTCAAGGCGATCGAGATCCTCCGCACCCCCAGCAAGGGCCTGTCCGAAGCCACCCGCCGCCACGCCTTGTCCAAATGGCGGTTCAAGCCGGCGACCCGTGACGGCGTCCCCTATGAAGACTGGATGACGATGACGCTGAGTTTCAAATTGGTGGATTGACGGGGACTGGCCTCAGCCACCGGCATTCCCTATCTTGGCGGCCATGAGGTTCTTCAAACCCGATCGCCCCGTATCCACGGTCGGCGCGCTGGCGGATTTGCGCAATGTCCTGCGCATCCGCCACCGCTACCAGTTCTGGTTTCTGATCGCCGCAGCGGTCACCACCGGCCTGGTCCTGTTCGGCTTCTACAAGGACAGCTATTTCGAGAAGCCCTACAAGCGCGAGATCGTCTATTTCCAGAATTGGCGCGCCGACCGCACGGTCGACGAGATCATCGCCCAGCAGAAGATCGACGAGCCGATCCGTCAGAAGCGCATCGCCGAGCAGAAGGCGAAGGCTGAAAAGAAGAAGCGCGAATACAAGAAGATCGACGACAAGCTGAAAGAATACGGGATTTGAACGACGCCGCGTGGATGGGCGCCGCGCTCGCACTTGCCGAGCGCGCGCGAGGCCGTACTGCGCCCAATCCCAATGTCGGATGTGTCATCGTACGCGCGGATCGCGTCGTCGGGCGCGGCTGGACGCAACCCGGTGGACGCCCGCATGCCGAAGCGATGGCGATGGCGCAGGCCGGTGACGCCGCGCGGGGTGCCACTGCCTATGTCACGCTGGAGCCGTGCGCGCATGAATCGGCACGCGGCCCCGCCTGCACCGACTCGTTGATCGCAGCCGGCGTCGCCCGCGTTGTCATCGCCTTGCGCGACCCCGACCCGCGTACTGACGGGCGCGGCATTGCCGGGCTGCAAGCGGTCGGAATCAGCGTAACCACTGACATTGGTGCCACCGAAGCCGCGCACAGCATGGCCGGCTTCCTCACCCGCCGCGCATATGGGCGGCCCTTCGTCACGCTCAAGCTCGCGACCTCGCTCGACGGCTGCATCGCGCTCGCCAACGGGACGAGTCGCTGGATCACCGGCCCACGCGCCCGCGCACACGCCCATCTCGAACGCGCTCGCCATGAAGCGATCCTCGTCGGTCGCGGCACGCGCGACGCCGACACTCCCGCACTCGACGTGCGGCTCGCCGGACTTGAAGATCACGCTCCGCGCCGCGTCCTCCTATCCGCGACGGACGCGCCCGGCTGGACCCGCATCGCCGCGCCCGAAGCGATCGCCGACCTGGAAGGCGTCGATCATCTGCTGGTCGAGGGCGGCGCACAAACCGCCGCCGCCTTCCTCCACGCAGATCTGGTTGACCGCCTCTTGCTCTATCGCGCCCCGATCCTGCTCGGGGGCAAGCCCGGCCTCACCGACCTTGGTCTTACCACCCTCGATCCCGCGCATGGCCGCTGGAAATTGCACGACGCGCGGATGCTTGGCAGCGACCGGCTCGAGGTCTACGAGCGCGCCAGAGGATAGGATATGTTCACCGGAATCATCACCGATGTCGGCGCGATCGAAGCGATCGAAAATCGCGGCGACCTGCGTGCGCGCATCACCACCGCCTACGACATGGCCACCGTCGATCTCGGCGCGTCCATCGCCTGTTCAGGCGTGTGCCTGACTGTCGTCGACAAGGGTCCGGGCTGGTTCGCGGTCGATGTCAGCCACGAAACCATCTCGCGCACCGCCGCGCAGTGGCAGGCGGGCCAGCGCCTCAACCTCGAACGCGCACTCAAGGTTGGCGACGAGCTCGGCGGCCATATCGTCACCGGCCATGTCGATGGCGTCGGTACCGTGTTGGGCATCTGTCCCGATGGCGACTCGCAGCGGATCGGCATTGCCGTGCCCGCCAGCCTCGCCCCGTTCATCGCCGCCAAGGGGTCGATCACCATCGACGGCGTGTCGCTGACCGTGAACGAAGTGACCGACCAACCCGACGGCACCGCCCATTTCGCGATCAACCTGATCCCGCACACCCAGTCGGTCACTACGCTTGGTGCACTGGCGCCGGATCAGTCGGTCAATCTCGAAATCGATGTGCTCGCACGCTATCTGCAACGAATGGAGGCCGTCCGTGGCCCACGCTGAACTCTCCCGCCTGCCCCACGCCTTCCTGTCGACACCCGAAGAGATTATCGACGAGGCGCGCAACGGCCGCATGTTCATCCTGGTCGATGACGAGGATCGCGAGAATGAGGGGGATCTGGTCATCCCCGGTCAGATGGCGACCCCCGATGCGATCAACTTCATGGCCCGCCACGGCCGCGGCCTGATCTGCCTTGCCATCACGCAGGCGCGCGCCGACCAGCTCGGGCTCGAACCGATGTCGCGCCGCAACGGCACCAGCATGGGCACCGCCTTCACGGTCTCGATCGAGGCGAAGGAAGGCGTCACCACCGGCATCTCCGCTGCCGATCGCGCCCGCACTGTCGCTGTCGCGACCGACGCGACCAAGGGTGCCGCCGACATCGTCTCGCCCGGCCATGTCTTCCCGCTGGTCGCGCGCGAAGGCGGTGTGCTGGTCCGCGCCGGTCATACCGAGGCTGCAGTCGACGTATCGCGCCTCGCCGGACTCAGCCCGTCGGGCGTGATCTGTGAGATCATGAAGGACGACGGCACCATGGCGCGGATGGACGATCTCGTCGCCTTCGCCCAGCTGCACAATCTCAAGATCGGCACGATCCGCGACCTTATCGCCTATCGCCGCCGCCACGACCATCTCGTCGAACGCCGCGCCGAATCCGTGTTCACCAGCCGCTGGGGCGGCGACTGGCGCACCATCGCCTTCTGGAACAAGGCGACCGGCACCGAACAGCTCGCGCTGGTGAAGGGCCGCGTCACCCCCGACAAACCGACCCTCGTGCGCATGCACGCGCTCTCGCCTTTCGCCGATGTGTTCGGCGAGGCGGGGGATCGCGGCGTCTTGCTGCAGCGCTCGATGGAGATCATCGGCGCGGAAGGCGCTGGCGTCGTCGTGGTCATCAACAAGCCGCGCGCCGACGCCTTCACCATGGCGGTGGAGCGCAAGGCCGGAAAGCGCACCGAAGTCGATATGGAGGAGTTGCGTGATTATGGCGTCGGCGCGATGATCCTCAACGATCTGGGGGTCGAGGAAATGGTGCTGCTCACCAACACCCATCACACGCTCGTCGGCCTCGATGGCTATGGGCTGCGCATCGTCGGCGAGCGCGCCATCGATCTGAAAGGCGAATGATGGCCAATATCCTGATCATCGAAGCCCGCTTCTATGACCATTTGAACGACATGCTCCTCGCCGGCGCCCGCGCCGCGATCGAGGCGGCGGGGCATGCGCATGAGACCGTCACCGTCCCCGGCGCGCTCGAAGTGCCCGGCGCGATCGTGTTGGCCGAGGAGACGCAGCGTTACGACGCCTATGTCGCGCTCGGCGTGGTGATCCGTGGCGAGACCTATCATTTCGAGATCGTGTCGAACGAAAGCGCGCGCGGGATCATGGCGCTGACCATGGACGGTATTCCGATCGGCAACGGCATCCTCACGACCGAAGACGAAGCCCAGGCGATCCGTCGCGCCGACCCCGCGCAGCTGAACAAGGGCGGCGGCGCGGCTGAGGCGGCACTCGCGATGCTGGCGCTCAAGCAACGGCTATGACCCACCCGATCCTCTTCACCGAACGGCTGATCCTGCGCCGTCCGGCGGCGGAGGATCTTGACGGCTGGGCGGCCTTTTCCGCCGATCCGGTCGCGACCGAACATCTCGGCGGCCCGGTCGAGCGCAGCGTCGCCTGGCGGCAGCTTTGCACCATGGCTGGCGCGTGGGAAATCAACGGCTTCGCGATGTTCTCGGTCATCGAGCGCGCGACCGGCAAATGGGTCGGCCGACTCGGTCCATGGATGCCCGACGGCTGGCCCGGCACCGAGGTTGGCTGGGGCGTTGCTGCCGAGTTCGCCGGGCGTGGCTATGCCTATGAAGGCGCGGTCGCCGCGATGGACTATGCCGTCGACATTCTCGGCTGGGACGAAGTGATCCACACCATCGCGCCCGAAAACACCCGCTCGATCCGCCTCGCCCAGCGGCTTGGCTCGACCAATCTCCGCCCGGTTCAGCTTCCCGCCCCCTATGCCGATGTCACCGTCGACGCCTGGGGCCAGAGCGCTGACCAGTGGCGCGCACGGCGGGCAGTCCAGTGACCGACGTGCCACCCAGCCGCTACAAGGTCGTCGAGCGCGATCGACGGCTCGTGGTGATCGACACGGTGACGGGCAAACCGGCCAGCGCGCCCGGCCCCGTCCCAGCGAAACCCCGGCCCGAGCGTCCAGCCGCGTCCGAACGGCCCGTCAGCGAACCCGAACCCCGACGGATCGACGACCGCAGCGGCGCACAGATCCTCACCACCTCGCCGGTTTACGACCTCAAGGCACCGCGCCGGATCGTCATGGACGACCGTTTCAACCAAAAGATCGGCAAGGCGATCGGCGGCTGGCTGATCACCCTGTTCGTTGCCTTCACGATCGCCTTTCTGTTCTTCCCCTGGCTGATCGTGCTGCCGTTCCTGGTGATCCTTCAACCCGGGCTCCGTGCAGCGGCCCGCAAATGGGTCACCGCGCGGTTGGACGAGGTGGAGCGCAGTTAGAGTCGTTTTCCGGTGCCGATTCAGCTTTGCTGAAACGACACTAGGCGCTGCGGTTCCCGGCGTTGAGCGCGCGTGCCAGCAGGCCATTGGCCTCCCCGATAAACTGCTGCGTGATCTCCCCCGCAAACGGGTTGAGGTTCTGGATCGCGAAGAACAGTTCCTCGCTATCGTCGCCGATCAGCGCGCACAGCTCCAGCAGATGCTGGTAACTGTCGGTCTTCAACTCCTCGTCCGGGATGCGGATATTGACGAGCGTCCGGCCAATCAGGTGGGTAAGCGCCTGGACATAGGCCATTTCGCGGTCATGCTCTTCGGCGCTGGTGATCGAGACCTTGAGGCCGAGCGCACGCCCGAACTCGGCGACGCGCTGATGGCGCTCGCCGCGTACCGGGCAGACCACCAATGGCTGTCCCGCCAGCCCGCGCCGGGCGCTTTGCGGGCCGAACAGCGGGTGGGTGGCGACGATATCGACGCTTTCGGGCAGCGCCTCCGCCATCCAGCGCGCCGGCAGCATCTTGACCGACGCGACGTCGACCACCAGCGCGCCGGGGCGGACCTGCGGGGCGATGGCGGCGAGCGTGCGCTCGATCGCCTGCACGGGGACGGCGAGCATCACCACATCGCACGCGGCGACCGCATCCAGCGTGCCGGCGACGACGCCAATCCGCGCCGCATCCTCGGCAATGTCGCGCGAATCATGCACGATGACCGCGAAATGATTGCGCAGATGCATCGCGGCGAGCTGACCGAACCGCCCGAAACCGATGATCCCGAACCGCTTCATTCGGCGGCGGCGGCCACCAGCTGCTGCAGAATTGCCGCGACCGCGCGCGTCTCTTCCTCATTGCCGATGGTGATGCGCAGCCCATGGGGCAGACCCTGACCGGGCAGCCAGCGGACGATATAGCCCGCGTCCATCAGTCCCTGATAGGCCGCTTCGCCGGTCAGCTTGCCCTCGAACAGCACCAGCACGAAATTCGCCTGGCTCGGCACGGCGCGAAGGCCGGCATTGCCAAGCTTGGCGATCTCGTCGCTGAACCAGCGGCGCCATTTGGCATTCTCGGCCTTGCAGCGCGCGACGAAATCATCGTCGTGGAGCGCGGCGATGGCGGCGGCGGTCCCGGCAATGGTGATGCTGAACGGCAGGCGGATGCGGTGCATCGCCTCAATGATCGCAGGCGCGCCATAGCCCCAGCCGATCCGCTCGGCGGCAAGGCCGTACATTTTGGAAAAGGTACGCGTGACCAGTACGTTGGACGCGGTCATCGCCAGCTCCAGCCCGCCATCGTCGATGTCGCCATCGATATATTCGGCATAGGCATGGTCGAGCACCAGCAAGATGTCGTCGCGAAGCCCGGCGTGGAGGCGGGCAATCTCTTCGCGGCTGGCATGGGTGCCGGTCGGGTTGTTCGGGTTGGCGATGAACACGATCCGCGTCTTGTCGGTGACGCTGGACAGGATCGCGTCGACATCGGTCGCATAATCCTTGTCGGGCGCGACCACCGGCACCGCGCCGACGCGCTTGGTCGCGATCGGGTACACGGTGAAGCCGTAGTTCACATAGATGATCTCGTCGCCCGGCCCCGCGAACGCGCCGGCTGCGAGGTGCAGCACCTCGTCCGATCCATTGCCATAGATGATCCGGTCGGGATCGAGCCCGTGCTTGGCGGCGAGCGCCTCACGCAATTCGGTGCCGCTGGCGTCGGGATAACGCTCGAGGCTGTTCGCCGCCGTCGCGAACGCCGCGCGCGCAGCGGGCGAGGTGCCGAGCGGATTTTCGTTCGACGACAATTTGATCGCCTTGCGGCCATCATCGGTCTTCGACTTGCCCGGCACATAGGGGGCAATGTCCATGATCCACGGCTTGGGGGTCGGTCCAGTCATGGGCGACCCCTTTGCCCAATGGTTACGCAATAGCAAGGTCATGGCGCTAACCCCGGCGCAACGAAACCGGGGGTTGGATGCGAAGCGGCGGGTTGTTCTGGAGTGCACTGGCGGCGGCACGGCGACGAAATCTCGCCGCGGCGGGAGAGGCTGCGCCGGTTCCTGCTCAGCCCGGCGCGACGCGCCGAGCGCTGCTCAAGGGGTTTGCTGCCGGGGGCGTCGCCGCTGCCATCCCCACTGCGGCACCGGCGCGCACCGGCATCGGTCGGGTCGCGATCGTCGGCGGCGGCATCGCCGGGCTGAGCGCACTCCACCATCTGCGCGAAGCGGGCGTCGATGCCCGCCTCTATGAAGCGGGCGGAAGGCTCGGCGGTCGCATCTTCACGCAAAACGCCACGGGCGCCCCTGCGTTCGAGCTTGGTGCCCAGCTGGTCAACAGCGACCATGAAGACATGCGAGCGCTCACTGCACGGTTCGGAATTGCGTTGGTGGATCGCAAGGTGGACCCGCATCGCAGCATCGTCGTCGCGGGCGGTCGCGCGGTGGCGGAAGCGGAGCTCGCCGACGCGCTGGCGCCGATCGCGGCACAGATCGGTCGCGACGCCGACCGGATTGATGCCGACCCCGCTGCCTTGCGCGCATTCGACGCCATCTCGATCGCGGACTATCTCGATCGCCATGCGGCATTGCTCCCAGCGCCCTGGGTACGCGGCCTGCTCGAAACGACCGGCCGAACCGAATATGGTGCGGAACCCGATGCCACTTCGGCGCTGTCGCTGCTGTTCAACCTCCCGACCGTGAACGGCGAGCGCGCCGATATCCTCGGCGGATCGGACGAGCGCTACGCCATTGCCGGGGGCAGCAGCACGCTGATCGACGCGCTTGCCGCCCGCCATGCCGCGCAGATCGAGACCGGCCGCGTGCTGCGCCGGGTCGGTCGCGCGTCGGGAGGCGTCACGCTGAGCTTCGCCGATGGTGCGACGGCACGCGCGGATGCGGTGATCGTCGCGGTCCCGGCGCCAAAGACGCGCCAGATCGACTTTGCGGTGCCGCTACCAGCCCAGTGGCGCCGATTCTTCAAGGCGATGACACTGGGGCGGAACGAGAAAATTCTGGCGGTCGCCGACTCGCCGCGCTGGCGCGACGCGATCGGCGGGGGCGGCGATGTGTGGCATGCCGGGGCACGCGGCAGCTGGGCGAGCGGCTGGGACGGCAGCGTGCGGGGAACCGACGGGCCACCGGTATGGACCTGGTATCTCGGTGGCGACGCCACTGACGATGCCGACCCCGCAGCAGCGCTCGCGGCGCGCTATGCGACCGATGCACGCATGGCGCTAGGCGATCTTGCCACTGCCTGCGCCGATGCGCCGGTGCGGCGCACCGCCTGGCACCGCGACCCGTTGATTGGCGGATCCTATGGCAGCTATCCGCCCGGGCACCTCACCCGCTTCGGGTCACTGCTGTGGATTGAGGGCAATGACGGCGCGGCGGCGCAGTCCGCCCCGGCGCTTGGCCGCGTCATCTTCGCCGGCGAGCATCTGTCCGACGCCTTTCCCGGTTACATGAATGGCGGCGCGCAGACCGGGCGCTTGGCGGCGCAGGCGATTCTTGGGCGGACCATCCCCACGCGAACCGCTTGAACCCGCGCCGCGCGGCTTCTAGGCACGCGGCGATGTCTGACGATGTGCGCTTTGGCCTCGACCGCCGCGTGACGCTTCCGGGGCCGCTGCGCCTCGACGGGGGCGTGCTGCTGTCGCCGGTCGAGATTGCGTACGAAACCTATGGCACGCTGGCGGCGGATGGCGGCAATGCGATCCTGATTTGCCACGCGCTCACCGGCGATCAGCATGTCGCATCAGACCACCCGATCACCGGCAAACCCGGCTGGTGGACCCGCATGGTCGGGCCAGGCAAGCCGATTGATCCCAAGCGGCATTTCGTGATCTGCGCCAATGTGCTGGGCAGCTGTATGGGCAGCTCCGGTCCGGCGACGATCAACCCCGCGACCGGCACGCCATGGGGCATGAGCTTTCCCGTCATCACCATCCGCGACATGGTGCGCGCGCAGGCGATGCTGCTCGACCATCTCGGCGTAGCAACGCTCAAGGCCGTGGTCGGCGGGTCGATGGGCGGCATGCAAGCGCTGAGCTGGCCCGCGACCTTCCCCGACCGGGTCGAGGCGGCGGTGGTGATCGCATCGACCGCGCGGCATTCGGCGCAGAATATCGCGTTCCACGAAGTCGGGCGGCAGGCGGTGATGGCCGATCCGCGCTGGAATGGCGGCGCCTATTATGAAGGCGAGCCGCCGGCATCAGGGCTGGCCGTCGCGCGGATGGCGGCGCACATCACCTATCTGTCCGAAGCCGGCCTGACCGAGAAGTTCGGGCGCAAGCTGCAGGCGCGCGAGGCCAAGACCTTTGGCTTCGACGCGGATTTTCAGGTCGAATCCTATCTGCGCCATCAGGGGTTGAGCTTTGTCGACCGGTTCGACGCCAATGCCTATCTCTACATCACCCGCGCGATGGACTATTTCGACCTCGCCGAGGAGCATGGCGGCGTGCTCGCCAACGCCTTCCGCGAGACCAGAGCGCGCTTCTGCCTCGTCAGCTTCGATACCGACTGGCTCTACCCCACCCGCGATTCGCGCAGCATCGTCCATGCGCTGAACGCCGCAGGTGCACCGGTCAGCTTCGTCGAGCTGTCCTCCCCCTTTGGCCATGACGCCTTTCTGCTTGAGGCACCCGAGCTGAACCGCGTGGTCGATGGATTTTTGAGGGCAGGCGAATGAGCGAATTGCGCCCCGATCTCGCGATTATCGCGTCCAATGTCGCGCCGGGCAGCCGGGTGCTCGATGTCGGGTGCGGC
Organism: Sphingomonas sp. 32-66-10; assembly: GCA_002280565.1. Taxonomy (GTDB): domain Bacteria; phylum Pseudomonadota; class Alphaproteobacteria; order Sphingomonadales; family Sphingomonadaceae; genus Sphingomonas. Next base: position 182,528 of record NCEF01000002.1, on the reverse strand, counting down.
GACGGGGCGCTGATGGCGGCGCTGCGCGACCAGCGTCAATGCGACGCGCGCGGGCTGGAAATCGACGCCCACAACGTCGCATCGGCGGTCGGGCGCGGGCTTTCGGTGATTCAGGGCGACGCCGACACCGATCTGGCCGATTATCCCGATGCCAGCTTCGACTATGCGATCCTGAGCCAGACGCTGCAGACGACGATGCGGCCGCATGTCGTGCTCGATCATCTGCTGCGCATCGGTGAGCGCGCCGTCGTGTCCTTCCCCAATTTCGCGCATTGGCGGGTGCGGCTGTCGCTGCTGTGGGGCGGGCGGATGCCGGTGACGCGGCTGTTGCCGGTTGCGTGGTATGAGACGCCGAATATCCACCATGTCACCGTCGACGATTTCCGCGCCTATGTGCGCGAACGGGGGATCACCGTCGAGCAAGCATGGTTCCTGTCGGGCGATCAGCTGACCAGCTCTGCCGCCGCCAATTTTCGCGCCGAACACGCCGTCTTCCTGCTGAAGCGGTAGTTTTCGACGAAGCGCGGGTGACGGGTCCGGTTTCGCCCGTTACCAATCGCTCCCAGAACATAGTCAGGGAGTCCCATATGCGTCAGTCGGTTGCCGGCATTCTCGCCGCGCTGTTCGTGCTCGGCCAAGCGCCATTTGCTGCCCATGCGCAGGACAAGCCCACCGAAAAGCCCAAATGGGACGTCAACGCCCCGCAGGGCGCGACGCTGAAGCAGGCGAAGATCGACACCGACGAAGGCACCTGGATCGACGTCGATGTCAGCCCCGATGGCAAGAGCGTTACCTTTGCCCTGCTCGGCGACATCTACACCATGCCGATCACGGGCGGCACACCGACGCGGATCGCCGAAGGCATGGCATGGGAAGTGCACCCGCGCTTCTCGCCCGATGGCCGCCGCATCGCTTTCACCTCCGACCGGGGCGGTGGCGACAATATCTGGATCATGAATGCTGATGGCAGCGACAAGCGCCAGCTGACCAAGGAGGATTTCCGCCTGCTCAACCAGCCGAGCTGGTCGCCGGACGGGCAGTATATCGTCGCCAAGAAGCATTTCACCACCGGCCGCTCGCTCGGCACGGGTGAGGTGTGGCTGTACCATGTCTCCGGCGGTGCCGGGGTGCAGCTGGTCAAGCGCCCGAACGAGCGGCACCAGAAGGAACTGGGCGAGCCGATTTATTCGGCGGACGGCAAGGGCGTCTATTTCACGCGCAACATCACGTCCGGCCCGATCTTCGAATATGCGCAGGATTCGAACACCAATTTGTTCAATATCGAGCGCTACGACCTCGAAACCGGTGAGACGACCACGGCGGTATCGGGGCTGGGCGGATCGGTGCGCCCCGCACCCTCGCCCGATGGCAAGTCGATTGCCTTTGTCCGGCGTGAGGCGGGCAAGTCCAAACTGTGGGTCAAGGATCTGGCGAGCGGTGCCGAGCGGATCGTCTATGACGTGCTCGATCGGGACGTTCAGGAAACCTGGGCGGTCACCGGCGTCTATCCCAACATCGACTGGACGCCCGACAGCAAGTCGATCGTATTCTGGGCGGGCGGCAAGATCCGCCGCGTCGATGCCGATGGCGCAAACGCAGCGGTAATCCCGTTCCGCGTCGCCGATACCCGCGCGGTTGCCGATGCCCCGCACCCGCAGATTGCGGTCGCGCCTGCCAGCTTCACCACGAAGATGCCGCGCTTCGCCACCGTCTCGCCCGATGGCAGCCAGCTGGTGTTCGAGAGCCTGGGCAAGCTCTGGGTCAAGCCTGTCAGTGGCGGCAGCGCAAAGCGGCTGACCAACCTGGCCGATGGCGCGGGGATGGAGCTGTTTCCGGCTTGGTCGCGCGACGGGCGGTCGATCGTGTTCGTCCAGTGGAATGACGAAAGCCTCGGCGCGATCCGCGTGGTCCCCGCCGCGGGCGGCGCAGCGCGGAGCGTGACGCAGCAGCCGGGCCATTATGCGCGCCCGCAATTCTCGCCCGATGGCAAGACGATCGTGTTCGAAAAGGGCGATGGCGGCGGGCTGACCGCGCCGAAATGGGGTGAGAACCCCGGCGTCTATCGCGTCGCGACCGCTGGCGGCACGCCGATGATCGTCACGCGCAGCCTTGCGCGCCCGCAATTTGGCGCGTCGAACGACCGCATCTTCATGGTCGAGGGCGGCGAAAAGCTCCAGCTCGTCTCGACCGACCTGAATGGCGAGGGCAAGCGCGTCCATGCGACCGGCGAGCTGGCGAACGAGTTCGTCGTCGCGCCGGACAGCAAGAGCGTCGCCTTCCGCCAGAATTATCAGGTGTTCGCGATGCCGCTGATGCCGGGCGGGCAGCAGGTGACGGTCGCGCCCAAGGGCGATGCGCTGCCGGTGGTGCGCGTCAGCAGCGATGGCGGCGATTACATCACCTGGTCGGGCGACGGCGCGCGGCTGCACTGGAGCCTTGGCCCGACGCTCTACACCGCCGACCGCAGCGCCTTCTTCGCCTCGGCACCGGGTGGCGCCAAGGTCACCGTGACCCCGCGCACCACATCGATGGCGATGGAGGTCAAGGCGGCAAAGGCGAGCGGCACCGTTGCGCTGACCGGCGCACGGATCGTCACCATGGCGGGCGCCGATGGTGGGGTGATCGAGAATGGCACGATCGTGATCGACGGCGATCGCATCGTTCAGGTCGGCCCGACCGCCGCAATCCAGCTGCCCGCCGGGACCAAGACCGTCGATGTCACCGGCAAGACGATCATCCCGGGTCTGGTCGATGCCCACGCGCACGGCCCCTATGGCACCGACGAGCTGATCCCGCAGCAGAACTGGTCGCTGCTCCAGAACCTCGCACTCGGCACCACCACGCTGCACGACCCGTCGAGCCAGGCGGCGCATGTCTTTGCCGCGGCAGAGATGCAGCAGGCAGGCAAGATCCTCGCCCCGCGCCTCTTTTCGACCGGCGAGATCGTCTATGGCGCGAAGAACGCGGGCGTTTACGCGCAGATCGACAGCTATGACGACGCGCTCAACCATGTCCGCCGCCTGAAGGCGCAAGGCGCCCATTCGGTGAAGAACTACAACCAGCCGCGCCGCGAACAGCGCCAGATGGTCGTCGCCGCCGCGCGGGCGGAGGGGATGCAGGTGGTGGCCGAGGGCGGGTCGCTGTTCGGCATGGACATGAACCTGATCGCGGACGGCAATTCGACGCTGGAGCACAACGTCCCGGGTGACGTGTTCTACAAGGACGTCCTCCAGTTCTTTGGGCAGAGCGACACAAACTACACCCCCACTTTGGTCGTCACCTATGGTGGCCTGGCCGGCGATCCCTATTGGCGGCAGGCGACCAATGTCTGGGAAAACCCGCTGCTGGTCCACACGCCCCCGGCGCAGCTGCGCGCCGACACGATGCGGGTGACCAAGGCTCCCGAAAGCAACTTCGTCGATGACGAGGCGGCGCGTGAGGCGAAGAAGGTAATGCAGGCGGGCAAGCTGGTGGCAATCGGCGCGCACGGGCAGCAGGCCGGGATCGGCGCGCATTGGGAGCTGTGGTCGTTCGTCCGCGGTGGCATGACCCCGGTCGAGGCGCTGCGCACCGGCACGATCGATTCGGCGAAATCGCTGGGCTACGCCAAGGATGTCGGGTCGCTGGAACCGGGCAAGCTTGCCGACCTGCTCGTCCTCGACGCCGATCCGACTGCTGACATCCGCAACAGCGACAAGATCCACCGCGTGATGCTGGGCGGGCGGATGTACGACCCGCGCACGATGAACGAGGTCGACACGGGCACTGCGAAGCGCCGCCCTTATTGGTGGGAGTGAGTAGCTAACGGCCGGGGCGGCGACGTCCCGGTCGACCCTTCGGGGTTTCGCTGCAAACTGTAACCGGTTACAGTTTAGGCTAGCGCGTCGCTGCGCTGGTTTGGGAGATGGTCGATGCGTGTAACCCTTGCTCTGGTGCTGGTAAGCCTGTGCGCAACCTCCGCGGCCGCGCAGCCGGGCAAGCGCACCTATGCCAACCCGATCGACCTCGATTACCGCTACAATTATGAGCAGGTGAACGAAGATATCTCGTACCGCACCGGCGCCGATCCGGTGATCATCCGGCACAAAGGCGCTTACTATCTCTTTCAGACGCTGGCCGAGGGTTATTGGCGCTCGACCAATCTGATCGACTGGACCTTCATCACGCCGAGCCGCTGGGAAAAGGGTGGGTTCGTCGCCCCCGCCGCCTGGTCGGATGGCGAGCGGTTATACCTGATGCCATCGATGATGGAGCCAGGATCGGTCTACGTCTCCGACGCGCCGGAGACGGGCAAGCTCGACTATTTCGTACGCCGCATGCCGCGCCTGCCCGGGCAAATCTGGCCGGGTGGCGAGGCGAACATGAAGCCCGGTGATGTGCCGCCGGGACCATGGGATCCGGCACTGTTCCTGGACGATGACGGCAAATGGTATTTCTATTGGGGATCGTCCAACGTCTTCCCGCTCTATGGCCTTGAGATCGAATTCAAGAACGGCCGGATGATCTACAAGGGCCGCGCGACCGAGGCGTTCAAGCTGGACCCCGACAATCATGGCTGGGAACGGTTCGGGCAGGATCATTCGGGTACTCTGCCCGACGGCACCCCGATCAAGCCGTTCATGGAAGGCGCCTGGATGACCAAGGTCGCCGGCACCTATTATCTGCAATATGGCGCGCCGGGGACCGAGTATAACGCCTATGCCAATGGCGCCTATATTTCGAAATCACCGCTCGGTCCGTTCGAATATGCGCCGTGGAACCCGGTCGCCTACAAACCCGGCGGGTTCGTCGAGGGCGCGGGACATGGCTCGACCGTGCAGGATCATCACGGCAATTGGTGGAACAGCGGCACGCCCTGGCTCGGCCATAACTGGACGTTCGAGCGGCGGATCAACCTGTTCCCGACGCGGTTCGAAGCGGACGGCCAGATGTGGGCGTCGTCGCGCTTCGGCGATTTCCCGCACTGGATGCCGGAGGGCAAGGTCGAGGATATCGCGGGGCTGTTCACCGGCTGGATGCTGCTGTCCTATCGCAAGCCGCTGACCGCATCATCGACGCTGGGTGAGTTCGATGCGAGCCGCGCCGCAGACGAGAATCCGCGCACCTTCTGGGTCGCCGCGAGCAAGAAGCCGGGCGAGACGTTGACGATGGACCTGGGCGCGGCGAAGACGGTGCGCGCGATCCAGGTCAATTTCGCCGACTATAAGTCCGGCCGCTATGGCGACGCGCCCGACATCTACACCGAGTTTCGGCTCGAAGGTTCGGTCAACGGCAAGAGCTGGGCGAAGCTCGCCGAGACCGAGGCCCCGCGCCGCGACCGGCCCAACGCCTATTTTCAGCTGGAGACGCCCGCAAAGGTCCGCTTCGTCCGCTATGTCCACGGCCATATCGGCGGCGCGCATCTGGCGATCAACGACCTGCGCGTATTCGGCAACGCCGATGGCCGCGCGCCCGCGATGCCCGGCGCAGTGGCGGCGATCCGCGACACGGACGAACGCAATGCCACGGTGCGCTGGCGCACGGTACCCGGCGCGACCGGCTATAACGTCATGTGGGGCATCCGCCCGGACCGGCTGACGCTGACCTATCAGGTGTTCGCGGATGAGTTAGGTGAGGGCGCGCAGGCTAGCCTCAACCTGCGCGCGCTGAACAAAGGCGTCGGCTATTATGCGGCGGTCGAGGCGTTCAACGAAACCGGCGTGTCCAAACGCAGCGCCCCTGTGCGGGTGCGTTAGGCGGCACTGGTCGATCGCACGACCAGTTCGGCCTGATGCAGCTCGGCGCGGGTGTCGGCGCCCTCACCCTCCAGCACATTGATCACCCGACCGATCGCTTCCTCGCCAAGTTCCGCAATCCGGACGCGCATCGTGGTGACGCCGAGATACCGCGCGAGCGGGATATCGTCGAAGCCGGTGACGGCAACCCGCCCCGGCACGTCAATGCCGGCGGCGCGCAGCCCCTGAAGACAGCCGAGCGCCATCATGTCGTTGGCGGCAAACACCGCATCGCAGTGGATCGCGCCCGAAGCGATCGCGCGCGCCACCGCCTCGCCGCCCTCTTCGGCAAAATCTCCCGGCAGGACGATGGGTTCGGTGCCGGGCAGGCTCCGCGCGATGCTAGCGCGGAACGCGGTGGCGCGCTCCTCCGCGTCGATATTCCCATCCGGCCCGGCGATATGGACGATCCGGCGCCGACCGGTGGCAACCAGATGTGCAACCATCGCCTCGGTCGCGGCGGCGTTGTCGAGCCGTACGGTCGCAAGATCGGCAATGCCGCGCGGTCCGTTGATGACCACTGCCGGAAGCCCGGTCGGGAGCGCACGGCGCAGCATCGCTTCGGACAGATGCGGGGCCATCACCACCAGTCCATCGACGCGGCCGCGCATCGCGCGCAACGCTGCCGCCGCCTGTTCGCTATCGTCATGCATCACCGCGAGCAGCATCACATAGCCACGTCGGCTCGCCTCGCGATCCATGCCGCGCACGAACTCGCTGAAGAACTCGCCATGCAGGTCGGGCAGCACCACGCCGATCGCATGGGCGCGGGCGAGGCTAAGGCTGCGCGCGCCAGCATGGGGGACATAGCCCAGTTCGTTCGCGGCAGCGATCACCCGCTCGCGGGTCTCGGCGCGGACATTGCCAAGGCCGTTGAGCGCGCGCGAGACCGAGGCGATCGACACCTGCGCATGCCGTGCCACATCCCGAATCGTCGCTTCGCCCATATCGTCCTGCCCCCAAATTGAGAACGTTCTTCTCCACCGGGTCATTCGCGATTGCAAATGGGTTCGTTAGGCGGCATGTAACCGGTTACGGTTTGCCGCGACGCCGTCAATTCGGCACGCGCCAGCCATCGTTATTTCGCATAGGCTTGCCGGTGCAACCCCATCAGGAGAGGATCAACATGCTCGACACCCGGATTTCCCGCCGCGCCGCCTTGATGGGCGCAGGTGCGGTCGCCGCATGGCTGCACAGCCCGGCGCGGGCGTTGATGGGCGAAGCCGCAAAGATTGAGGTCCCGGGCTTCGTCGATGCGCTGATCGCCAAGATGACGCTGGCCGAAAAGGCGGGGCAGCTCAGCCTGATGGCATCGGCCTGGGGCGGCGGCACGGCGATCGCGATGAACCCGCCAAGCGGGTCGAACTCCAATTTCGCGCAGCAAGTCGACGAAGTGCGCCAGGGCCGCATCACCGGCGTGTTCAACGGCAACAATGCCCGCATGTGCCGCATCATGCAGACCGCAGCGATGAAGGACTCACGGCTGAAGATCCCGCTGATCTTCGCCGCCGACATCATTCACGGCCACCGCACCATCTTCCCGGTCCCGCTGGGCGAGGCCGCGAGCTTCGAACCGTTGCTGGCGCAGAAGGCCGCCGCAGCCGCATCGTTCGAGGCGGCAGCGGCGGGCATCGACTGGACGTTCGCACCGATGGTCGACATTGCCCGCGACCAGCGCTGGGGTCGCGGCGTCGAAGGTTCGGGTGAGGATGTGCTGCTTGGCAATTTGTTCGCCGAGGCGCGCGTGCGCGGGTTCCAGGGTAAGAGCCTGAAGGCGATCGACACGATGATGGCGTGCGCTAAGCATTTCGCCGCCTATGGCGCGGCCGAAGCGGGGCTCGACTATAACACCGTTGACGTGTCCGAACGCACGCTGCGCGAGGTCTATTTCCCGCCGTTCCAGGCTGCCTTTGCAGCGGGCGCACCGACCACGATGGCCGCGTTCAACGAGATTTCCGGCGTCCCGGCGACCGGCAATGAATGGCTGATGCGCAAGATTCTGCGCGACGAATGGGGCTTCGACGGCTTCGTCGTGTCCGATTACACCGGCGACATGGAAATGATCGCGCATGGCTATGCCGCCGATGCGCGTGAGGCGACCAAGCTCGCCTTCATGGCCGGTGTCGACATGAGCATGACCAGCGGATTCTACCGCGACCACCTGCCCGACCTGGTCGAAAAGGGTGAGGTGCCGATGGCGCGGCTTGATGAATCGGTGCGCAAGGTGCTGGCGCTCAAGGCCAAGCTCGGCCTGTTCGAGGACCCGTTCCGCCGCATCGACGAAAAGCGTGAGGCGGCGCGGACCCGAACCAAGGAAAATCTCGCACTGGCGCGTGAGGCGGGCAAGCGTTCGATCGTCATGCTCAAGAATGACGGCGACCTGCTGCCGCTGCCCAAGAGCGGCAAGAAGATCGCGATTATCGGCCCGTTCGCGGAGGGGCAGCACGACCTGAACGGTCCGTGGTGCGTCTATGGCGACAACAAACAGGCGATCGATCTGGCGACCGGCGTTCGCAATGCATTGGGCAAGGACGTGCCGGTGACGGTGACGCTCGGCTCCAAGGTCGAAGAGCCGCTCGACGGCGGGATCGCGGCGGCGGTGGCTGCGGCGAACGCGGCCGACGTCGTGCTGCTCGCGATCGGCGAGAGCGAGAATATGTCGGGCGAGGCGCAGTCGCGCACCAGCATCACCGTTCCCGCGCCGCAGATGGCACTGGCCGAAGCCGTGGCGGCGACCGGCAAGCCCATCGTCGTGCTGCTCAAGAATGGCCGCGCGCTGGCGCTGGAGGGGGCGGTCAAGAACGCGCCCGCGATCCTCGTCACCTGGTTCCTCGGATCGGAAAGCGGCAATGCCATCGCCGATGTTCTGTTCGGCGACTACAGCCCCTCGGCGCGGCTGCCGATCAGCTTCCCGCGCGAATCGGGGCAGCAGCCCTATCATTATGCGCACAAGCCGACCGGCCGCCCGAACCCGAGCGACGATAAGCTTGAGGCCTATAAGACCCGCTGGCGGACCAGCCCAAACAGCTCGCTCTATCCGTTCGGGCACGGCCTGACCTATGGCAAGGTCGAGTATGCGGGCCTGACTCCGCAACAGGGCACGCTCGGCTGGGACGGTGAGATCGCGTTCACGGCAACGATCACCAATCGCGGCACGCGGGCGATCGAGGAAGTCGTGCAGCTCTATATCCGCGACCGTGCGGCGAGCATCACCCGTCCGGTGCGCGAGCTCAAGGCGTTCCGCAAGCTGGCGCTGGCCCCCGGTGCGAGCGAAACGGTACGCTTCGTGCTGCGCCGTCGCGATCTGCAGTTCATCGGCATGGACCTGAAACCCACGGTCGAGCCGGGCCTGTTCGACGTGTGGATCGCGCCCTCGGCGGAGGCACAGGGCGTGCATTCGACCTTCACCCTCGCGACGGCCTGACGGCCGCGCGCCCCGGACCTGGTCCGGGATTCGGCACCGCTCCAGCTCCCCCTCCTCCCCCGGGGCGGTGCCGAATTTGGGGGAGTCTTTGTATAGCGGCACCGGCCCGCTACTCTATCCGCGCAGATCCTTGACGATTTGCGCGTGCGCGCCCCGCGCCAGGGGGTTGAGCGCCATCATCACGCACGAGAAGATGAGGAACGCCAGCGGGACCGCGCCGATGGTCAGCCGCATTGCGGTAAGCGTCGCCGCGCTTTGTTCGACATTGGCGACATAGCCGGCGGCGTCGAAGCCAAAGCCGATGATCGCGGTGGCGATGCCGATCGCGACCCGTTGCAGCAGCGCCGCCATGCCGAACACCGCGCCCTCCACGCGCAGGCCGCTTCGTTGCTCGCCATATTCGATCGTGTTCGGCAGCATCGCCCAGAAGACGAAGTTGAGCCCGACGATCATCGCCTGCATCGCCATCAAATAGGCCTGCATCACCCCGGCGCGGTGTATGTCGAACAATGCGAAGGCGGCGAGTCCTGCGCTGGCGAGACCAGCGGCCAGGAACCACAGCCCGCGCGCGCCGATTCGCCGGCGCAGCAGCATCCATAACGGCACCGACCCCGCGCTGACCACGCTCATCGATGCCAGCGCCAGCTGCCCGCTCGCCTCATCATGCAGGAAATATTTGAAATAATAGAGGACGGACTTGTTCAGGATCGTCACCGCGACGATCACCGCCATCATGGCGAGGTTTAGCGTGACGAAGGCGCGATTGGTGGCGATCGCGCGCAGCGCGGTCAGAATGGGGACCGGCGCGGCGCGTTCGGGCACATCCGCCTCGCGATAGCTCAGGCCGACAAAGGCGAGAATCGCGGCACCGGCCATCGCAAACAGGATCGCCGCACCGAAATAGGCGTCCGCTGCGGCCTGCGCGCCGAGCAGACCGGTGCCGAGCGGCACGGTGCCGAGTGCCACGACGATCGCCGCCAACGTGCCCGACAGCATCCGCACGCCGGCAACAAATGCCCGGTCGTTGCTGTCGGCGCTGACCCGCGCACTCATGGCAAGATAGGGCACATTCAGAAAGGCATAGGCGGTGCGGAACAGGATATGGCCGGCGAAGATGCCAACCATACCCCACATGCCCGGCGCGAGCGGGGGCAGATAGGCAAGCATGAACCCAAGCCCGAGCGGCACGCCGCCGAGCGCGAGCAACCGCCCAAGCCCGCCGCGCGGCTCATGCCGGTCAGCGAGCAGCCCGGCGGCGAAATTGGCGATCCCATCCCATACCGATGCGGCGAGGAAAATCGTCGCCGCGACCCCCACCGGCAGCCCGAGCGCGTCGGTGTAATAGAAGAGCAGGAAGAGCATCGCGCTCTGCCAGTAGAGGTTGAACGCAAAGTCCCCGAAGCCGAACAGCGCGAGGCGGAAGCGGGTTGGGCGGGGCGCGGCGCTCACTCGGCTGCCAGCAGCGATTCGGCGCCGCCCAGATCGACCGAGACGAGTCGGCTGACCCCGCGTTCGACCATCGTGACGCCGAACAGGCGGTGCATGCGGCTCATCGTAGCGGCATTGTGGGTGACGATGAGGTAGCGGGTCGCGGTCTCACGCGTCATCGCTTCGAGCAGGTCGCAGAAACGCTCGATATTGGCGTCGTCCAGCGGCGCATCGACTTCGTCGAGCACGCAGATTGGGGCCGGGTTGGTCAGGAACAGGGCGAAGATCAGCGCAACGGCGGTCAGCGCCTGTTCGCCGCCCGAGAGCAGGGTCAGCGACTGCAGCTTCTTGCCCGGCGGCTGCGCCATGATCTCCAGTCCCGCCTCCAGCGGATCATCCGAGTCGATCAGCGCGAGATGCGCCTGCCCGCCGTTGAACAAAGTGGTGAACAGGCGGCGGAAATGCTGATCGACCGCTTCGAACGCGGTCAGCAGCCGTTGCCGCCCCTCGCGGTTCAACGTGCCAATGCTCCCGCGCAACCGATGGACCGCCTGAATCAGCTCGTCACGCTCGGCGGCGGCGGTCTGCGCGGCGGTGGTCAGTTCGGCCAATTCGGTCTCGGCGACGAGGTTGACCGGGCCGATCCGCTCGCGCTCCGCGATCAGCCGGTCATGCGCGGCGGATTCATCCTGCGGCCCGCGCACGCTGTCGGGATCGAAGCCGACTCTTTGCGACAGGACCGGCGGCGGACATTCGAAGCGCTCGCCCGACAGGCGGTTCATTTCGACGCGGCGCAGATCGTGATTTTCGGCGCGCGCGACCGCACCGGCGCGCTGCTCGCGCGCCTCACCCAGCGCATCGCCGGCGGCGCGGACGGCGGCTTCCGTGCCGCGCAGTTCGGCTTCGGCTTCGCGCTCGGCGAGCTGGGCGGCGGCGCTTTCGATCCGTGCTTCCTCGCTCGCGCGCTCGGCCTCAGTGACCGCCGCGTCGAGTTCGGCGGGGCGGGCGGAGAGCGCTTCGGAAGCTTCGGCGAGTTCGATCGCGCGCGCATCCATTTCGGCGATGCGACGCGCAGCTTCGCCTGCACGGGAGGTCCAGCCGCGCCGTTCGGCCTGCGCGGCCGCAAGGCGTTCGCGCGCTGCCGCGATGTCGCGTTCCAGTGCGCCGCGCTCCGCCCGCGCAGTCGCGGCGGCGGTGCGGCGCAGGTCGGCTTCGGACGAGAGGGCGCTTACCTTTGCGCGGGTTTCGCTGCCATCTGGCAGCGCGGCGCGCGCGGCTTCGGCGCGCTCCACTTCAGCCGAAGCTTCCTCCTGCTCGGCGACGGTGCGGGCGCGGCGGCCCTCCAGATCGGCGCGCTGGGCGTCGAGGCGTTCGAGCGCGGCAGCGGCGCGATCCTCGGCACGCGCGGCCTCACGTCCGGACGTCTCCGCGCTGTCGAGCAGGCGGCGGCAATCGGACGCGGCGCGCTTGGCTTCGGCGATCTCCGCCTCGATCCGGGCCAGTTCGGCATCGGCGGCATCGACCGCGCGGACGGCGGCGGGCCGTGCTTTCTCGATCGCATGGAGCCGGTTGACCCGCTCCAGCCGCTCCGCCGCCGCCGCGCCGCCCGAGCGCGCGACATAGCCGTCCCAGCGCCGCAGCACGCCCATCAGCGTCACCAGCCGCTGACCGACCGCTAGCGGCTGGCCATCATCGGTCTCCGCAACCAGCACTTGCGCCAGCCGTCGGGCAAGCGCGGGCGGGGCGGTGACATGGGCGGCCAGGGGGGTGGTTCCGCGCGGCGGCGGTGGGTCGCCGGGCAGCGGCTCCGCCCCCGCCCAATGGCGCTCCCCCATAGGGTCGAGGCCCGCCTCAAGATCGTCACCCAGCGCGGCGGCGAGCGCACGCTCGTAGCCCGGATCGACCATCACCTTGTCGAGCAGCCGTTCCTTGCCGCTGGGCCGCGTGGCTTTGGACAGCGCCGCCGCCTCGCTATCCAGCTGCGCGAGCTCGGCATGCGCCTCCGCGCGGGCAGACTGGGCGCGGCTGCGCGACTCGATTGCGGCGCGTTCGGCGGCATCGGCGCGGGCGAGGCCGGTGCGCGCGGATTCGGCCTGATGCGCCGCCTGCGCCCGCGCATCGGCCGCGCGCTGGCGCTCGGCGGCGAGCGGCGCGGGATCGCCGAGTGCGCGAATCTCCGCCTCGACTCGGGCGGCTTCGCGTGTCGCGCGTTCGGCGCGGGTGCGCGCGGCGGCGAGCGCGGCGTCAGCGACGCGGGTTTCGGCCGCTTCTGCTGCCTGTGCGGCGAGCGCCTGCGCCAGCGCCACTTCGGCGTCGCGCGCGGCGCGTTCGGCGTCGGTCAGCGCAGCGTCGAGATCGGGCATCCGCGCCGTCGCTTCGGCGATGCGCCCGTTGAGCGCCTGTGTCTCGCTGTCGAGCCGGGCGAGCGCATCGGCGGCATCGCGGGCAAGAGCACCTTCGCGTTCCTTGTCGGTCTCCAGCCGCGCGGCCGAATCGTGCAGCTCGGCAATTCGGCGGTCGATCGCGGCGCGTTCGCTGCGCAGCGTCGCGAGCCGGTGCATCGCCTCGCTCGCCCGGTCGCGCTGGGCGAGGGCAGCGGCGCGGGCGGTGGCAAGCGTGGTCGCAACCGCCTGTTGCGCGGCGAGCGCGCTTTCCTGCGCTGCGGTGCGTTCGGCGACCAAAGCCTCGGCGGCGGCGGCTTCCTGCTTCGCCGCATCGGCAGCGGCGGCGGCGTCGCGCCAGCGGGCGAAGATCATCCGCGCCTCGGCAACGCGGATCCGGTCGGACAGTTCGCGATACCGCTCGGCCTGCCGCGCCTGCCGCTTGAGCGCCGCGGCGCGCGCCTCCTGATCGCTGATCAGTTCATCGAGTCGGGTCAGATTGGTCTCGGTCGCGCGCAGCTTTTGCTCGGCATCCTTGCGCCGGACATGCAGGCCGGAAATGCCTGCCGCCTCTTCAAGCATCTGACGGCGCTCGCCCGGTTTGGCCTGGATGATCGCACCGATCCGCCCCTGGCTGACCAGCGCCGGGGAGTGCGCCCCGGTCGCCGAATCGGCGAACAGCAGGCCGACATCCTTGGCGCGCACGTCGCGGCCATTGATGCGATAGGCCGACCCGGCGCCCCGCTCGATCCGGCGGACGACTTCCAGTTCGCCATCATCCGGGCCGCCAGCCTGTTCGGCGAGGATCGAGACTTCGGCAAAATCGCGCTGCGGGCGGCTGGCGGTGCCCGCGAAGATCACGTCCTCCATCCCCGCGCCGCGCATCGATTTGGGGCTGTTTTCGCCCATCGCCCAGCGCAACGCTTCGAGCAAATTGGACTTGCCGCAGCCATTGGGGCCGACGATGCCGGTCAGTCCCGGCTCGATGCGCAGGTCGGCGGGGTCGACGAAGCTCTTGAACCCCGTCAGGCGGAGCCGCTTGATCTGCATGTCAGCGGCCCCGCCCGGTCATGGGGTTCAGGCGCCCGCGGCTTTCAGTGCGGCTTCGACCTGCGGCCAGGTGCCGGTGTTCTCCAGCACCTTGCCATTGAGGATGAAGGTCGGGGTGCCCGAGATATTATACTGCTTCTGCCCAGCCTCAGCCGCCTTCACCAGCGCGTCGGTGGCTGCCGAATCGGCGAGGCATGCGCGTGCCTGTGATTCCGGGACGCCGCGCTGCTGGACAAAGGCGAGGTAGCCGAACTTCTCCGCCACTGCGGCGATGCGCTGTTGCGGGGCCATTGCCTCGACCTGCTGGATGAAGGGATCGCCCTGCTTGGGGCCATTGCTCATCAGCGTCTGTTGTTCGGCAAACATCTGGTCGAGGATCGCAAAGAACGGCCCTGGACCGGCGCACTGGCCGGCCAGTGCGGCACCGACATCGATCTGGTTCAACAGGAAGTCGCGGAACTCGAAGCTGACCTTGCCGGTCGCGATATAGGCCTTGAGCGGCTCCATCCCGGTGACGGCGAAATTCGCGCAATGGCCGCAGGTGCGCGAACCATATTCGATCAGCTTGATCGGCGCATCGGGGTTGCCCATGCGGAAGCCGCCATCGGGTGTCTTGACCACCGTCTCGACCCATTGGCTGCCCGCCGGCGCAGATGCGCCCGCGACCGGGGCCGCCGGCGCGGCGGTGGTGTTATTGCCGGCATTGTCGCCACCGCAGCTGGCCAGAGCCAGCGCCGATACCAGGCCGATTGCAATTCGCTTCAAGTTACGTCTCCACGCTTGGGGGGATGGTCAGCGCGCACCGGCGGCGCGCAGTTGGGGTTCGAGCGTTTCCCAATGGCCACCGCCACCGGTTTTGCCATTGATCACGAAAGTCGGCGTACCCTTGATCACCTTCCACGACGCATCGGCCATCGCGGTCAGGCGGTTGAGATCGGTCGGGGTGGCAAAGCAGCGGTCGATCGTCGCATCGCTCATGCCGCGACCCCGCATCAGCGTACTAAGGCCCGACCCTTCCGCTGCGGCCTTGAGCTGCATCAGCCGGGTTTCCGACTGCAGCGCCGCCGCGTTGGCGCTCCACCAGGCCGCACCGCGACGCGCCCAGTCGCGCTGCTCGGCAAAGATCGCATCGGTCGCGCTGACAAAGCCACCCGGCCCCGCACAGCGGGCGAGCAGTGCGGCCGCCATGTCGATCGGATCGCGCACGGCATGGCGCACTTCGATCCGCACCGCACCGCGTCGCACATAGCCGTCCTTCAACGGCACCTTCGCCTCGGCCATGAACTGTGCGCAACTGCCGCAGGTGTAGCTCAAATATTCGACCAGCCGCACCGGCGCGCCGGGATTGCCGATGATAAAGGCACCCGACGGAGCCTGAACGACGTACGCTGCCCAGTCGCGTGGGGCGGTGGCCTTCTTCGGCTGTTGCGCGGTCACGCCGCCTGCAATCGCCCCACCTGCAATCAGGGCCAGCGCGGTCAGCGGCGCGATCAGCGCAAACGGACGCATCAGTCGATCTTTCCAAGTTTGGGCACGGGGGCGGCAAGTCCGGCGCCGAGCCCTTCAAGCACCGCCCGCAATTCGGGGTCGACGATCGCGCGGAGGCTGTCGCCCAACTCGGCGGGAAGCGGCGCGGCAGGCACCGGTGCGGCGGGTTTCGGCTTGCGCGCAACCTCACCCTGGCGGATCGCGACGCGGGCGACTGCGGGATAGCCGAAGAAGCGGTTGACCCGCTCGACGATCTCCGGCGCAATATGCTGCATCATCGGGGCATGCGCGCCCTGCACGACCAGGCTGAGCACCCCATTCGACCGCTCGCCGCGCGGGAAGCGGATCGATTCGGGCGAGGACACGCCAGCATAGCGCTCGCCGACGATCTCGCTCCAGCGGCTGAGCACCGCGCTCTGGACGAAGCCGAACTTGCGGAACGCGACGCGGCCGACGTCCGGCACCAGATCCGCGACGGCGCGGACCCGGTTGCTGCGGCGAGGTTCGTCGGTGGTGGCGCGCGGCTTACTCATTCGCCCGGTCCATGCCATAGCCGGGGCGTGCCCGACAATGTTTCTCGCGAGATCGCCCATCTGCTGCTCGCCTGGTATGATGCCAATGCCCGGGTGTTGCCGTGGCGCGCGCCGCCCGGAACGCCGCCGCCCGATCCCTATCGCGTGTGGCTGTCGGAAGTGATGCTGCAGCAGACTCAGGTTGCGGCGGTGATCCCCTATTTCGAGAAATTCACGACGCGCTGGCCAGATTTTGCGAGCCTTGCGGCGGCGGATGATGCGGATGTGATGAGCGCCTGGGCGGGGCTTGGCTATTATGCCCGCGCGCGCAACCTGTTGGCGGCAGCGCGGGCGGTGGCGGGGGAACATGGCGGGCGGCTGCCGGAGAGCGAAGCCGAACTGCGCACGCTGCCCGGCTTTGGCGCCTATACGGCGGCGGCGGTGGCGGCGATTGCGTTCGGGCAGCGCGCGGTGGTGGTCGATGGCAATGTCGAGCGGGTGGTGACGCGGCTGTTTGCCGTGGCCGACCCGTTGCCAGGCGCGAAGGCGCAGGTCCGGGGGCTGACCGATTCGATTACGCCCGACGCGCGCGCGGGTGATTTTGCGCAGGCGATGATGGATCTGGGCGCGACGCTCTGTACCCCGCGCAGTCCCAAATGCCTGCTCTGCCCGCTTGCCGAAGCCTGTGCCGCACGGCGGGCGGGGACGCCCGAGGCGTTTCCGGTCAAGGCGAAGAAGGCGGCGCGGCCCGTGCGCTACGGCACCTTCTTCTGGCTGGAGCGTGACGGCGCGGTGCTGTTGGTCCGCCGTCCGGAGAAGGGGCTGCTGGGGGGCATGCGCGCGCTGCCCTCCGGGCGTTGGGCCGATAGCCCGCCGGGGCTGGCCGATGCGCCGGTCGCGGCCGACTGGACGCTGCGCAATGCGGCGATCCGCCATGTGTTCACGCATTTCGAACTGAACGCCGTGCTTGCGACTGCAACACTGGCGCGTCACATAGGCGCGGTCGAGGGCGAATGGTGGCCGATCGCGCGACTGGATGAGGCAGGACTTCCGCGGCTGTTCGCCAAGGCGGTCGAGGCGATGGAGAGCGAAGCATGAAGCGGACCTGGATGATCGGTGGCGTGGCGGCGCTGGCGCTGGCGACCACGCAATCGGCGGCATTCGGACAGGCGGCGACGGCAACGCGCGTCGCGGCTCCCGTCGAGACGCTGGCGCAGGATTATGTCGCGCAGAACCGAACTCAAGGCGTCGTCATCGCCTATGGTATCGGCGATTCGGCGCCGGTCTTTGTCAGCGCGGGTCGCATCGCGGTGGAGGCGGACGCCGCTGCTGCCAGCCCCGATTCGCTGTGGCGCGTCTATTCGATGACCAAGCCAATCACGGCCATGGCGGCGATGATGCTGGTCGAGGACGGCAAGCTGAAGCTGGATCAGCCGATCGCCGATTTCTTCCCCGGCTTCCGCAACATGAAGGTGCTGACCGACCCGGCCAACAGCCTCGACAGCCGGCCGGCGGCGACGCAGATCACGGTGCGCCATCTGCTGACGCACACCGCTGGACTTGGCTATTCGATCATCACCAAGGGACCGTTGCTCAAGGAATATGAACGCCTGGGAATCACGCCGGGCGCAGTTAATGCCGCGCTGGAGGCGCAGGCGCGACCGCTGCGTCCCAAGAGCCTCAAGGAGTTTGCCGAGCGGGTCGCGACGCTGCCGCTGATCGCCGAGCCGGGAACCAGGTGGAGCTATTCGATCAGCCTCGACCTGCTGCCCGCGATCATCGAGGCGGCGGCGGGAATGCCCTATGAGCAGTTCCTGCAAACACGGATGCTCGGGCCACTCAAAATGACGTCGACCTACTGGACGGTGCCCCAGTCGGAAGTGGGGCGATTCGCCACCAACTATGCGTGGGCAGGCGAGAATCGCATTCCGTTCGATCCGGCAAAGAGCTCGGTCTGGCTGACGCCGCCGTCTTTCCCTTATGGCGGGGCGGGGCTGGTCATGTCGGCGCGGGACTATGACCGCTTCCTGCACATGCTGGCCAATGGCGGAACGTTGGACGGCGCCCGCGTGATGAAGCCCGAAACGGTGCGCCTGGCCATGTCCGATCTGTTGCCTGCTGGCGTCACCTATGGCGGTGCGCCGAGCGGAAGCGGCGGCGCGACCGGGCCGAAGATGGGCTATGGCGCGGGTGGATCGGTGCAGCTTGAGGATGTCCCCGGTGGCGCGGGCAAGGGCACCTATGGCTGGGGCGGCGCGGCGGGGACGGTCGCGTGGGTCGATCCGTCAAAGAAGATTCGCGGGACAGTGATGGTCAATTATTTCCCGTCGGATAAATGGCCGCTGCGCGCGGATGCGGTTAAAGCGGTCTACGCCCAAGCGGGACGCTGATGGCACTGGAAGTTGGCTTCACCGGCGGCGTACTCGACCGCGCCGACCGTGAACGCAACGATCCGGAGGCGCTGGCTGCAGCACTGGGCGACTGGCGCGCACGGCTGCTGAAGCTTAGCGGGCTCGATCCCGAGCTGGATGGCGACGGGCGGCTGGTCTGGGTCAGTCTGGCCGACCTTCCTGACGACGCCGAGCCGCTGTTCCTGGGCTATATCGACGGCAAGCCGCATTTCGCGCCGCTGCGCATGCGCGAGCGGCATGGCGCGGCGCGTTCGCCCGCCTTGTTCGCGATGCTCGGACTGATGCCGCCCGATCAGGCGAGCCTCTATGCCTGTGCGCGCAGTCTGGTCGATTGGCACCAGCGCCATCGCTTTTGCGCGGCCTGCGGCAGTGCGACGAAACTGTATCGCAGCGGCTGGGCGCGGCGGTGCGAGGGCTGCGGCGCGGAGCATTTTCCGCGCACCGACCCGGTCGTGATCATGCTCGCGGAACATGCGGGTCGCGCGCTGCTCGGGCGGCAGGCGGCATGGCCCGCCGGGCGTTATTCGGCGCTCGCCGGGTTTGTCGAGGTCGGCGAATCGATCGAGGAAGCCGTGGCGCGCGAGACGCTGGAGGAAGCGGGCGTCCACGTGACCGATGTGCGCTATGTCGCCAGCCAGCCTTGGCCGTTCGCGTCGTCGCTTATGATCGCTTGTATCGCTCGTGCCGAAGACGATACGCTGTCGCTCGATACGGCCGAGATTGAGGACGCGATGTGGGTGACGCGGGACGAGGCACGCGCGGCGCTGGCGGGTGAATCGGACGCCCGATTCGTCGCCCCGCCGCGCTACGCGATTGCCCACAGCCTGCTCTGCGCGTGGGTCGAGGAACTTTAACCACTAGCCTCGACCAGCTCGATCGTTTGCGATTCGCCGAACGCAAAATAGGGAATCGCGGCGGCATAGCCGGCAAGGCCGACCGTCACCAGCAATGTGACCACGATGCCGATCATGCGCCCCGGCATCCAGCCGTCCATGCCGAATGCATGCAGGATGCGTCCGGCGACAAACAGTGCCGCGACCGCCCACAACCAGGTCTCTGTCCCCACCGCCAGCTCGATCAGCGCGAGCAGGATCAGCACGAACGGGGCATGTTCGACGAAATTGAGCTGCGCGCGCATCCGGGCGGTCAGCCGGGTGCTGCCTCCGTCGCCGACCAGGATCTTCTCGGCGCGGCGTACCTGACCGACGCGGTAGGTGAGCCAGGAATTGAGCAGCGCGCAGGCGGCAGCAGCGGCCAAGGTGACGGGCAGGATGATGGCGTCCATATGTGATTCCCCCTTTGGAGCGCCTTCGCTGCCACGCCGCGGTCCGCCTTGCAACTTGGGTGGAAATCGGTATAGGCGCTCGCTCGCTTCGCGACTGGCCCAGGGCTGTCCGGCGAGTGCCGGACCCCGGTGCTTGCCCGTTTGCCGCCATGGGCGTATCGCGATCCAGGTATTAAGACGACAGTTCAAGAAGGTTTGCCGAAATGGCCGTCCCCAAGAGAAAAACTTCGCCGAGCCGCCGCGGCATGCGCCGGTCGCATGACGCGCTGAAGGTTGCGGCGTTCCAGGAATGCCCGAATTGCGGCGAGCTGAAGCGCCCGCACGTGCTGTGCGGCGCCTGCGGCCACTATAATGGCCGCGAGATCGTTTCGGTCGAGGGCTGAGCCCGATTAAAGGGGGCTGTCGGTCATGACCTCAAGCGCACGAATCGCCGTCGATGCGATGGGCGGCGATGAGGGGCTGGCGGTCATGCTCGCCGGAGTCGCACGCGCGCGACGCCGGTTCGACGGCATGCGCTTTCTGCTGGTCGGCGACGAAGCCGCGATTCGCGAGGGGCTGAAGGCCCATCCCAACCTCACCGCTGCGTCCGAAATCGTGCACGCGCCCGAGGTGGTCACCGCCGACGACAAGCCGAGCCAGGCGATCCGCCGCGCCAAGACCACGTCGATGGGCGTCGCGATCGACCTGGTAAAGCGCGGCGAGGCCGCCGCCGCAGTTTCCTCCGGCAATACCGGCGCGCTGATGGCGATGGCGAAGCTGTCGCTGCGCACCATGCCCGGCATCGATCGCCCGGCGCTCGCGGCGCGGATGCCGACGCTGGGCGACAATGACGTGGTGATGCTCGATCTGGGCGCGAATACCGAGGTCGATACCCGCAATCTGATCCAGTTCGCGGTGATGGGTGCCGCCTATGCGCGCACCGTGCTGGATCTCGAATCGCCGCGTGTCGCGTTGCTCAACATCGGCACCGAAGAGCAAAAGGGCACCGACATTATCCGCGACGCCGCGCAGCAACTGCGCGCCGCGACCCATTTGCCGCTGCGCTTCACCGGGTTCGTCGAGGGCAATGCGATGTCGCGCGGCAATGTCGATGTGATCGTGTGCGACGGCTTTTCGGGCAATATCGCGCTCAAGACGGTCGAGGGCACCGCGCGCTTCGTCGCCGATCTGCTCCGCCGCGCCTTTTCCAGCTCGATCCGCTCCAAGATCGGCTTCCTGATTTCGAAGCCCGCGACAGAACTGCTGCGCCACCACCTCGACCCCAACAACCATAATGGCGCGGTCTTCCTCGGCCTCAACGGCATTGTCGTGAAGAGCCATGGCAGCGCCAACGAGATTGGGGTCGAAACCGCGATCGGCGTCGCCGCCAAAATGGTGCGGGACGATCTGACCCGCCGCATCGCCGAGGATCTCGGCAATTTCGAGGCCCAAGCAGCATGAGCGAATCAAACGCCGTCGCAACCTTGCGACGTGCAGTGATCACCGGAACGGGATCGGCGCTGCCGCGCCGCCGCATGTCCAATGCTGAATTGGCCCAGCAGGTCGACACCACCGACGAATGGATCGTCGAGCGCACCGGCATCCGCTTTCGCCATATTGCCGGGGATGACGAAACCACGTCCACCCTGGCGACCGACGCGGCCCGGGAGGCACTGGCGGCGGCGGGGATCGACGCGCAGGCGATCGACCTGATCGTGCTGGCGACCGCGACCCCCGATCAGACCTTTCCGGCCAGCGCAACCCGGGTTCAGGCGGCACTGGGCATCGACGATTGCGTCGCGTTCGACGTGGCGGCCGTATGCTCAGGCTTTCTTTACGCGGTGCAGGTCGCGGAAAGCATGATCCGCGCCGGGAGCGCCAACCGCGCTCTGGTCATCGGTGCCGAAACGTTCAGCCGGATTCTCGACTGGGAAGATCGCACTACCTGCGTCCTCTTTGGCGATGGAGCCGGCGCCATCGTCATGGAGGCGCAAGACACAGCGGTCGATGGCGGGCGCGGCGTGCTCGCGACCAAGCTGCATGCCGATGGGCGGCACAATCAGTTGCTCTATGTCGATG
Organism: Sphingomonas sp. 32-66-10; assembly: GCA_002280565.1. Lineage (GTDB taxonomy): Bacteria > Pseudomonadota > Alphaproteobacteria > Sphingomonadales > Sphingomonadaceae > Sphingomonas. The sequence goes on along the minus strand of NCEF01000002.1, from coordinate 160,717 downwards.
GCGGCCCGTCGACCACGGGGACGGTGGGCAAGCTGCGCATGAAGGGCAAGGAAGTGTTCCGCCACGCGGTCGTCAATCTTGCTGCGGTGATGAACGAAGGTCTGGCGGCGGCGGGACTTGGCCCCGAAGACGTCGACTGGGTGGTACCGCATCAGGCCAATGCGCGCATCCTTGATGCCACCGCCAAGAAGCTCGGCCTTGCTCCCGAAAAGGTCGTGGTGACGGTCGATCAGCACGCCAATACCTCCGCCGCTTCGGTACCGCTGGCGCTCGACACGGCGGTGCGCGACGGGCGGATCAAAACGGGCGACCTGCTGGTACTCGAGGCGATGGGCGGCGGCTTTACGTGGGGCGCGGCGGTCGTTCGTTTTTGAGAGGTCGGCGATCACGCCCGCTACGGTAGTACTACGGTATCGTAACGTAGACGCAACGATGGTTGCACCGGTCCCTCAATGTGTTACGGTAACAAGACGGGGCAGGAGGGTTTAGGATGGCAACCGCCGCGACGTTGACCAGGGCCGATCTCGCCGACGCGTTGCACCGCGACGTTGGCTTGTCGCGTGCCGACGCCGCTCGACTGGTCGAACAGATTCTCGGCCATATGTGCGAGGCGCTCGCCAAGGGCGAGAATGTCAAGATTTCGGGCTTCGGCAGCTTCGTGCTGCGCGACAAGGGTGAGCGGGTCGGGCGCAATCCCAAAACCGGGGTCGAAGTGCCGATCGCACCACGCCGGGTATTGACCTTCCGGGCCAGCCAGATGCTGCGCGACCGGATCGTCAACGGGGGATGATGTGGCAGCCGGTCCGGAGAAGGGCCCCGAGGCCTTCCGGACGATCGGCGAGCTTGCGCAGGAAATCGGACGCCCTCAGCATATCCTGAGATATTGGGAAACGCGATTTTCGCAGCTGCGTCCGCTGCAGCGTGCGGGCGGGCGACGCTATTATCGGCCCGACGATGTTGCGCTAGTGCGTCGTATCGATGCGCTGCTCAGCCGTGAGGGCTATTCGATACGGGGCGTTCAGCGGCTGCTCGACGCGGAGCGCAGCGCACGGCGCGGGCGGACCGATTCGCTCCGCGCCCTGCGCGATTCGCTCCATGGGGCGCTGAGCGAGGACGGTTGATCAGCGCTCCGGCCCCAGCGCGGGGTCAAGGTCGCGCGGGCGCACGAACCGGGCCAGGGTTCCGGTATTGGACCGGATCGCGGTCCAGTCGCTGGTGTCAAAGGTGATCACCGCCAACGCGGCAGTCGGGAATTTCTCCTCAACCGAATCGCGCAGCGCGTCGCCGGCCCGGTCGGGGACAAGCATCAGGATCAGATCCTCCAGACCCGGATTATGACCGATCAGCAGTGCGCTGTCGGCCCCTTCGGGCAATTCGTGGATCACGTCGAGCAAGGTCGAGGCCGAGGCGAGATAGATGCGGCGGTCCCATGCCGGGGCGAGCGCGCTGCCAAAACCGGTCTCAACCTGCTCGACCGTCTCGACGATTCGTACTGCGGGCGAGGCGACGACTTGGTCGAAGGTAAGCCCTTCACTGCGCATGTGGCGACCGACGGTCACTGCCGCACGCTGACCACGGGCGTTGAGCGGACGATCGAAATCGCGCGCGACGGCATCGTCCCAGCTCGACTTGGCGTGGCGCAGCACCGTCAACGTCTTCATCAGCCCTCCCGATCGGCGGTTTCCTGCGCCTTCTGCCCGAGCGATGCGACGGAGGAAAGACGCTGTACCCGTTCCACCGCCGCGTCGAGCGTCAATCGGAGCACCGGTGTGCCGGGCGGGAAGGCATCGAGGAGGCGCGAGGGCGTGGCGGCGGAAAGCAGTACGAACGCCCCCGAATCGTCGGCACGACGGATCAGTCGTCCGAATGCCTGCGCGAGCCGGGCGCGGACGATGCGGTCGTCATAAGCGCTGCCGCCGCCGGCCAGTCGGCGCGCGGCGTGCAACACGCTCGGCTTAGGCCAGGGCACGCCCTCCATCACCACCAGCCGCAGCGAGTTGCCGGGGACATCGACCCCGTCGCGCAAAGCGTCGGTGCCGATCAGCGAAGCGCGCGGATCGTCGCGGAAGATGTCGACCAGTGTGCCGGTATCGATCGGGTCGACATGCTGGGCGTAGAGCGGCAGCCCCTCACGCGCGAGGCGATCGGCGATGCGGGTATGGACCGCGCGCAGCCGTCGGATCGCGGTGAACAGGCCTAGCGTGCCGCCCTGAGCCGCAACGATCAGCCGGGCATAGGCGGCGGCGAGCGCGCCCATGTCGCCGCGCTTGATATCGGTGACGATCAGCACTTGGGCCTGGCGCGGATAGTCGAAGGGCGAGGCGGCTTCGAACTGCTGGGCGGGGTGGGCGAGGTGCTGGGCCCCGCTGCGCTGTTCGGCAACGTCCCAGTCCCCACCCGCGCGCAAGGTCGCCGAGGTAACGAGCGCGCCGTGCGCCGGCTTCAACACCGTTTCGGCGAACGGCTTGGTCGGGTCGAGCCAGCGACGGTGGATGCCGATATCGACCTCCCGCCCTTCGATGCGCTCAACGGCGAGCCAGTCGACAAAATCGGCGGTGGCGGGGCCGCCAATGCGGGCGACGAGCGAGAGCCAGGCAGCGACGGTCTCCGCGCGCCACCCCAGCGAGGCGATCGCACCCTCGATCCGGGCGCGCGCCTGACCGTCCATCCAGTCGGGAGCCTCGTCGAGCACCGCCTCCAGCCGCCGCCCAAGCGCCATCATCGGCCGCAGCAGCGATTCGAGCGCGGCAGCGGCGGGCTGGATCGCATCGATCAGCTGCGCGTCGGGCTCGGCCAGTTCGGTTTCGATGCCATAGCCGGCGTCGCCCGACCCGTCGGTGTCGCGGGCATAGACCAGGCCGCGCACGGCGGCGAGGAGCTGCTCGATCGCTCCGAACGGCTGCCCCTCGGCCAGGCGTTGAAGCCAGCCGTCTGACGGCAGCGCGCGGGCGGCGTCCACCGCGTCACTGATCGCGCGCGCGCCGGCATCGTCATAGCTGGCCACGTCCGAAAGGCGTGCCGCAAGCCCACGCCGCCGTCCGCGCGAATTGCCCTCAGGCCCGGTGATCCAGCGACGCAGCTCGATCGTCTCCTGCCCCGACAGCGCGACGCCGAACATCGCGTCGGCGGCGTCGAAAATGTGATGCCCTTCGTCGAACACATAGCGCGTGGGTCGGGTGGCGGTTTCGCGCCCGCGCGCGGCGTTGACCATCACCAACGCGTGATTGGCGATGACGATATCGGCGTCGGCGCTCGCCCGTGCGGCGCGCTCGATGAAGCATTTGCGGTAATGCGGGCAGCCGGCATAGACGCACTCGCCGCGCCGGTCGGTCAGCGCGGTCGACCCGTTGCGCCGGAACAGCACCGGCAGCCAGCCGGGCAGGTCGCCGCCAACCATGTCGCCATCGGCGCTATAGGCGGCCCAGCGCGCGACCAGCTGCGCCAGCACCGCCGCGCGTCCGGCGAACCCGCCCTGCAGCGCGTCCTCAAGGTTGAGCAGGCAAAGATAGTTCTCGCGCCCCTTGCGCGTGACGATGCGGCGCTTGCGCTCTTCGGGGTCGGCAAACAGCCGCTCGCCTTCATGCCCGAGCTGGCGTTGCAGCGCCTTGGTAAAGGTGGAGATCCACACCACGCCATCGGCCTGTTGCGCCCAGAGCGAGGCGGGGGCGAGATAGCCCAGTGTCTTGCCGATGCCCGTCCCGGCCTCAGCCAGCACCAGATTGGGCGAATCGCGCATCGTGCGGGGCGCGAAGGCGCTCGCGACGGCTTCGGCATAAAGGCGCTGGCCTGCGCGCACCTCAGCACCCGATCCGGTCAGCACCGCCAGCCGATCGCGCACCGCGTCGGGGTCCAGCGTGACGGTGCGCGGTGGCGTGCGCGGCGCAGCTTCGCTCCACTCGGGCAAGCGCGAGAATAGCCAACGTTCGGCCTTCTCGGGGCGCGACAGACGCTGCGAAACTGCCGGAGCCCAGCTCCAGCGCAATTTGGCCAGCGACTGAGCGGCGTGCCATGCGCCCTCCCGCTCCGGCCAGTCGGTTTCGGCTAGGGCGAGCATCGCGCTGGCAGCGTCGCGCAGGAACGGGGCGACCGCTGCATCGTCGATGGGCTCGGCAATGCCAAGCGTCCGCGCCACGCCGCGCGGGGTCGGCACCATGAACCGCGCTGGGCGCAGAAATGCGAACAGCTCGAGCAGGTCGAGTCCCGAGAGGTCGGGATAGCCCAGGCGCTGTGCCGTCAATGGCGCGTTGAGCAGGATGACCGGCGTGTCGGCGGCGATGCGCACGGCTTCGCCCCGTCCGATGCTGCGCGTGCCGTCGGCGGTTGCGATCCAGATGCCGCCATGGCTGCTATGAATGACATGAACCTGAACCGGCTCGTCGACATGGGTCGCCGCAGTCACCAGGCCCCAAATCCACGCGCCCAACATCATCGGGCCGCCGATGATCACGCCGATCACCGTGATGGCGAAGGCGAGCCCGACGAAATAGATGATCAGCTGCGCGATGCCCGCGCCCGTCTTGCCGATGACCAGGCTGCCAACGCCCGGAATGAAGAAATTGAGAATGATTGCGACAGCTTTCACCGGTCGTCCCCCCGTTGATCAAGGGCATCAGCCTAAGCAGGTTCTTCGCAAGGGGCAATCGGCAGCAAATCACCGCACATTGTAGCGCAGCCGGCCGATGAAGCGCGACATGCTGAAGCGGTGGTCCGACCGTGCCGCCAGCTTTGCCTTGGCCTTTTCGAACTGCATGATGTTTTCGATCCTGCGGGCGAGAAACGCGCGGGTTTCGGTTTGCCCCTCGCTCTCATCGTTCAGGAACACGGCGATCGTCGCGGCATAGATGCCCGCCAGCATCGCGCGCTTGGTATAATGGTTGTAATCAGTCGCCGTGTCGCCGGCGAGCCGCCACATAGTGTCGGCCGAGCGCCAGCCGAGCCGCGTCGCGCGCGGTGCATTCTGCGGCATGGCGAGGATCGCGACCGCGCGGCGCAACGCCTCCCGATCCGGGGCAAGAATGTCGAGCCGCGCCTCGACCAGCGCTGTGATCTTTGCGCGGATCTTCATCGATGCGAGTGTTTCCGGCGGCAGGCGGCGCGCCATTTCGCGGTCGACATGGGCGAACCACAGATCGATCATCTCGACCGGCTTGGCGGAAATGGCGAGGCGGGCCACATCGCGGTCGGCACCGATCGCATCGGCGGCGGCAGCGATGGCCGCCGCGCTCCACCCGTCGAACGCGGCATTGGGGGCGAGATGCGGCGCCAGCGCGTCGCGCAGCTCGTCCAGCGTCATATCGGCAACTTGAGTCATGTTCACGTTTTAGCCTCTGCCTCGCTCGACGCAACCTGTCCCGGAGGGCTTTTACCGCGACGGACCAGCACCAGCGCTACCGCAACCAGCGCCGCGCCGATAAAATCGGGTACGCCCAGCCGTTCGTCATAGACGATCCAGCCGACTGCCCCGGCGACAACCGGCTGGGTCAGCAAGGCGATGCCGACGACCAGCGGCGAAAGATGGCCGAGCGCGTAGATCAGCAGCCCTTGACCGATGACCTGGCTGGCGAGCGCGAGGCCGAGCAGTACGCTCCAGTTTCCGGGCCAGATCCGCTCCCCCAGCACCCATGCAAAGGCCAGCAATGGCAGCGTCCCGAACAGGCTGGACCAGGCCAGGGCGGGCAATGGCGACATGGCGGTGCGGGCGCGGGCCATCAGGATGAAATAGACCGTGTAGAGGGCACCCGCGAGCAGACACAGCAGGTCGCCGAACAGGTTCTGCGGCGACAATTCATACGAACGACCGAGCAGCAGCCCGGCACCGATCGCGGCCAGTGCGAGCGCCAAACCCTGTTGCCGGGTCGGCCAGGCCCGCGCGACGAGGAATCCCCAGATCGGATACATCAGCGTCGCCGAATTGCCGAACAGGGCGGCGTTGGCCAGCGTCGTGTGCAGGATGCCGATATGCCAGGAGGCAAGGTCGGCGGCGAAGGCGACGCCCGACAACAGCAGGATACCCCACAGGCCGCGCGTTCCAAGCGTTGGCTTGCCGCGGCTCATCAGGATGATCGCAAACAGGAACGGCACGCCCAGCGTGAGCCGCCAGAAGCCCGCCGCCACCGGCCCGACATCGGCAGCGCGCACGAACCATGGGCCGAAAGCAAGCGCAAGATTGCCGAGAAGCAGCGCGGCGAAGGGCAACGCAGCGCTGCTTGTTACGGATGCAACTTTTCTTGGCGGGGCGGACTCGTGCATGGCGTCCTTAGCGCCCTATCTGTTGCAACATGCAACTTGTTTGGAGGGAATTTCAACGATGCCCGATTTGTTCGATCCGCTGACGCTGGGCGCGATCCAGGCGCCGAATCGCATCCTGATGGCGCCGCTGACGCGCGGACGCGCCGGGCGCGACGGCGTGCCGACCGCGATCATGGCGGACTATTATGCGCAGCGCGCATCGGCGGGTCTGATCATTTCCGAGGCGACCGGGATCAGCCGTCAGGGCCTGGGCTGGCCGTTCGCGCCCGGGCTGTGGACCGAAGCACAGGCCGAGGGCTGGAAGCCGGTGACCGACGCGGTGCACGCCGCCGGCGGGCGGATCGTCGCGCAGCTGTGGCACATGGGACGGCAGGTCCATAGCTCGGTGATCGGGGAGCAGCCCGTGTCGGCGTCAGCGACGCAGACCCAGGGCCATGTCCACACCTATGAGGGTCGCCAGCCTTATGAGCAGGCGCGTGCGCTCGACATCGCGGAAATCCCCGGCATCCTCGACGATTATGCCCGCGCGACCGAACATGCGCTCAAGGCCGGGTTCGATGGTGTGCAAATCCATGCTGCCAATGGCTATTTGATCGACCAGTTCCTGCGCGACGGCGCGAATCTGCGGACCGATAGCTATGGCGGGAGCGTCGAAAACCGCATCCGGCTGCTGAGCCAAGTCGCCGAACGCGTCGTCGCGGCTGCCGGTGCCGACCGCACCGGCGTACGGCTGTCGCCCAATGGCGCAAGCCAGGGGGTTGATGACAGCGATCCGCATGCGCTGTTCCTGCCCGCCGCCAAGCGCCTGTCGGAGCTGGGCATCGCATTCCTCGAGCTGCGCGAACCGGGACCGGACGGGACGTTCGGGCGCACCGACGTGCCCAAGCTGAGCCCCGCAATCCGCACGGTGTTCGATGGGCCGCTGGTGGTCAATTCGGACTATGTGACCCGCGAACAGGCACAGGCCGCGCTCGACAGCGGGGTTGCAGACGCAGTGAGCTTTGGCCGCACCTTCCTTGCCAATCCGGACCTGCCCGCACGGCTGCGCACAGGGGCACCGTTGAATGAGGGCAATATGGCGACCTGGTACAGCCAGGGACCGGAGGGGTATATCGATTACCCCGCGCTGGCGACGCAGGACGCCTGACCGGACGGAGCCGGGGACCAGCGCTGAGCATCAGCGATGCGTCCCCGCCCGGAGCCATTCGCCGGGTCCCGGCGGACCGGCTAACGCCGGGCGGGTTCGAATAGGTTGATTCCGCGATGCACCGCCGCCTCGATCTCCGCACGCAGCATCCCGGGCGGAAGCGGCTCGCCATAGTGGAAGGTGACGAGGCCCGGGCGCTTGGGCCCTTTGCGCGGCCAGACCTTTCCCGTTTCGCACGCGACCGGGATCACTGGCAGCCCGATCGCGCGATAGAGGCCGGCAAAGCCTGAGCGCAGCGGCGGCGTTTCGCCGGGCGGGGTGCGGGTTCCTTCGGGGAAGATCACGACTGATCGGCCCTGGGCAACTGCGGCCCGGGCTTCCTTCATCATCGCGCGCAGTGCCTTGGCCGAACCCGCACGGTCGATCACGATCACGCCATATTGCCGCGCGACCCAGCCCCAGACCGGGATGCGCGCGAGTTCCTGCTTCATCACGATCGCCGGCCCGTCGAGCATCGCCGCCATGGCGAGGGTTTCATACATCGCCTGATGCTTGACGGCGTAGAGCGCGGGCCCTTCGGCGCGGCTTCCCGCGACCGCGACGCGAATGCCGAGGATCTGGTGCGCGAGCAACAGCCCCAGACCGGCCCACGCCATCGAATAGCGGCGAATCCGCTGCGTACCGAACAGCGCCACGACCGGCGCGGCAAGCACGATCGGCACCGACAGGCCGTAAAAGATGATCGCGAAGATCAGCGTGCGGATGCGGTCAGCCATTGCCGATCCCGAACAGCAGCGCAAAACGGCGGACCAGATATTTGTGATATTCGCGCAGCAGCATCGACCAACTCGCCGTGGTCCGGACCCCGTCGCCGCGAATCTCGACATCGGCGCCGAGCGCGTTGGCGAGTTCCAGCTTCGCGCGCGGAACATGCCAGTCGGCAGTGACCAGCCTTACCGATTTGTAGCCGTGTTTTGCCACCCATGCAGCGGTCTCATCGGCATTTGAGCGGGTATCGACCGCTTCATGCCCCAGATCGATGCAGCAGCGGAACAGCCGCGGCGAGGTCCGATATTCAACCGCCAGCTCGATCGGGCGGACCGTCGGATCGGTACCGGTGATCAGCATCCGCTTGGCCGATTCGCCCTGAAGCAGCGCGATCCCGCGATCGATCCGGCCGGGCCCGCCGGTCGGAACCACGATGGCATCGGTCCGGACCCCGGGGTCGAGCGGTTTGCCGAGCGACAGCATGAACAGGCCAAAGCCAAGCGCCCAGGCCAGTACCAGCAGCAGCGGGATGCGCCAGATCACAGCGTGCGCCCGAGCGTGCGTAGTACCGCGACTCGTGCCGCGCCCATTGCGAGCAACGCAAAGACTAGCGGCACCAGCGCGAGCAGCACCCAGTCGGGATCGGCGAGCGCGATGCTGCCCAGCAGTTCCGAGCCCAGCTCTGCCGTCTGCCGCCCGAGCAGCCACACCGCGCCCAGCGCCGCCGCCGTACCGATCACCCCGCCGAGCAGCGTGTCCAGCGCGATCCGCCGCTGGAACAGGCGCGCGACCTGGGTGTCGGTGGAGCCCAGCATGTGCAGCACCGCGATCGTGTCGCGATGCGTGTCGAGCCCCGCGCGCGCCGCGAGCAACACCACTGCGGCTGTCGCCGTCGCCATCAACAGCACCAGCCCCGCCGCAGCCCAGGTCAGCGTCGCAATAAAGCCCGCCACGGGCGACAGCCATTGCGCATGCTGATCCACCCGTGCTGCAGGCGATACCGCGCGCGCGGCCTGGCGCACGCGCGCGATCAACGCTGGATCGCCGCTCGTCAGGTCGACATCGATCATCGCCGGCATCGGCAGCTCGGCATCCAGCCCGGCATCGCCCAGCCACGGGCGCAGCAGTTCAGCCAGCCGGGCGCGGTCAACCTCGACCACCTGTTTCACGCCGGGGATCGCACGCACGCGTTCGACCAGCATGCGGGCGCTGGCGTCGCGCCGCGCCGCGTCGGCCTCGACCAGCTGGACCGTCAACCGCCCGGCAAGCTGGCGGTCGAGCGAGCGCCCGGCCCCGGCCATGCCAAAGCCCAGCGCCCCGGCGAGCACGGTCAGGAACAGCATAATCGCCATGATCCACACCATCGCACGCGTGCGCTGGCCATCGTCGAGCCAGCGATGATGCGGGCGCGCGCGTCCGATCCGCATCACGCATTCCCCCGATCCGGCGGGAACCGCAGTGCGCCGGTGGGGTCGAGCAGCCGCCCTTTTTCGATCCGCATCATCCGCGCATTGGGGATGCGGTTGAGCAAATGAAAGTCGTGCGTCGCGACCACGACCGTGGTGCCGAGCCGGTTGAGCGAGTCGAACAGATGCAACAGCCGTTCGGCCATGTCGGGATCGACGTTGCCGGTCGGCTCGTCCGCGACCAGCATTTCGGGCCGGGTGATGACGGCGCGGGCGATGGCGATGCGCTGCTGCTCCCCGCCCGACAGCGTCGGCGGCTTGGCCGTGCCGCGATCGGTCAGCCCGACCCAGGCCAGCATTTCGCGAACCGGCGCCTCGATCTCCCCCTCCGGCATTCCCGCGACACGCAGGGGCAGCGCGATATTGTCATAGGCCGAGAGATGCGGGAGCAGCCGGAAGTCCTGGAACACCACGCCGATCCGGCGGCGGAACCCCGGCAGACGCCGCCGGGGCAGCGCGCCGGCATCCTCACCGAACAGCCGCACGACGCCGCGCGTCGGCCGCTGGGCGAGGTAGAGCAGTTTGAGCAGCGAGGTCTTGCCCGCGCCCGATGCGCCGGTCAGGAAGTAAAATGCGCCCGCGCTGAGCGTGAAACTGACGTCACTCAACGTTTCCGCACCAGTGCCATAGCGCAGGCCGACATTCTCGAACTGAACGATATTGGCCATGTGCCGGCGTCGGCCGCTCCTGATCCTTCTGCCCCTGGGCCAGCCATCGCACAGCCGACCCGCCCGCTCAAGCGCAGCGGCACCGCCGCGACTCGGGCCTTGCCATTCGCGCGCGGCAGGTGTTTAGATTCGGGACCGGCCTTTCCCGTTTTGGTTAGCCAAGGCCGCCTAATAATACGTGCCGCCATGATCCTTGAATGTCCCGATTGCCGAACACGCTATCTGGTTCCTGACACCGCCATCGGTGCGGAGGGACGCACGGTTCGCTGCGCCAGCTGCAAGCATAGCTGGTTCCAGACTCCCCTCGCCACGGCGGGCAGCGCGGCTGCGACCCCGCCCCCCGATGTGGTGCGCGCCGATGCCTATTCGCAGCCGACCGAGGACAAGCCGCGCGATTATGATCCATTCGCGCATGAACCGCCCTTCAAGCCGCGCCGCAATCCCGAGAAGCGCTGGACCGCCGCCGCCGCGATCGCCGGACTTTCGATGACATTGGGCGCGGTTGCGATCATCTGGACCGGTGCGCCCGGGCTTGCCGCACAACTTGGCCTGCCGATCGGCGCGGCGCAGACCCCGTTGATCTTCACCGCCCAGTCGGTCGAGCGCAAGCCGCGCCTGAATGGCGGGGAGCTGTTCGTGGTCAGCGGACAGGTCATGAACCCGACCAAGGAGACGCAGCGCGTCCCCAACATTCTGGCCGAGCTGCGCGACGCCAACAACTCGATCGTCTATAGCTGGACCATCACCCCGGACCCGCGCACCTTGCCTGCCGGGGGAAGCCTCGACTTCAACAGCGGCAAGCTTGACGTGCCGCAGACCGGCAAGACGATCCAGTTCAGCTTTTCCGGCGAAGGCGGCGAATAATCCACCAGAGCCGCCCGCCGTTGAGCACGGCGGCGGCGATCATCCCGCTGCCCGACGCCCAGACCAGCCCCATCGGACCCCAGCCATGGTGAACGGTCCACAGGCCGATCGCGCCGGTGAGCAGGAAGAAGGCGAGGACGCCGTTGATCCCCGCCACGACCTGATCGCCGAGCGAGCGTAACGCGTAGACGAACACCACCTGCAGCCCGTCGAACAGGATAAACGGTGCCCAGACCGCCAGCATCAGCGCGGCGAGCGTTGCGACCTCCGCCGAAGCGGGGAAGCCCGATACGATCAGGACCGGCGTAAAGGTCAGCGGCAGCGCGAGCAGGCCGAGGATCAGTGCGGCAAGGATCGCGGCGATGCCGGTGCGTGGTCCGGCCTGCGCCGGCACCCCTTCCCCCACCGCATTGCCGGCGCGGACGCCTGCGGCCGAACCGAGCCCGAGCGCGAAGGCGAAGGTGACGTTGTGCACCGAGAAGACGATCTGGAAGGCATGCGTCGTCGCCTCCCCCAGCTGGGTCGACAGCGCGATCAGGATCGAGAAGCCGGCCAACTCCAGCCCCGAAGCAACCGCCGGGACCGCGCCGAATGCCAAGAGTCGGCGGACGCCGCGCCACATCTCCGGCGTGCCAAGATCGCTCCAGTCGCGCACGCCGCGCTCCTTCGCGCGGGGGAGGGTAAACGCGGCGGCGGTCATGGCGATCGCGCCGACGATGGTCGCGATGACGGTCGCGCTCGCCGCGCCGACCGCGCCGAATTGCGGCAGGCCGAACTGGCCGGTGGCGAGGATCCAGGCGAGGACGGCATTCAAGGGCAGAATCGAGAGGTTGACCGCCATCACCCGGCGCGGGCGGCTGACGCCTTCGAGGAAGAAGCTCGCTGCGACGATAATCAGCTGAAACGGATAGGCGATCGCCATGGTCTGCACGACGCGCGCGGCTTTGGGGGCGATGCCGGGATCGACGCCGACGCCGCGCAGCATGGGCAGGGCGAAAACGAACAGCAGCGCGCCGCTGATGAGGCCGAGGATGCCGCCCAGAACCAGCCCCTGCCGCAGCACCGCGCCGGTGGCGGGCAGGTCCTTTGCCCCGTCGGCACGGGAGGAGAAGACCAACACGCCGGTGAGCCAGCCCAGCGCGACGACGATGCCGATGAAGGTCAGCGTGCGGCTGGCCCCCAGTGCCGCCACCTCATGCGTTCCGACCAGCCCGACGACGATCACGTCGGTGACATGGAGGATCGTCCAGTTGAGGCCGGTCAGCACCACCGGCCAGGCCAGCGCGAGGATGCGGCGAATCTCCGCGCGGGTTTCGGGGGTCAGCGTCATGGGGCGGTCGCCTTAGCCGCAGAGTGGCGCGGACAAAAGGGAGGTTGCATGCCCCCCGGGGCTTTGCTAGGGGCCGCTGCCTTACCAGCCACCCGGTTCATCGGGTGGGCGAAATCAGTGCGGTCGTGGCGGAACTGGTAGACGCGCAACGTTGAGGTCGTTGTGGCCGAAAGGCCGTGGAAGTTCGAGTCTTCTCGACCGCACCATTTCATTGAAAATTCAACTAAATTAACCCCTTTCGGGGCCTTCGGCGCGCAGCTTGTGCCGCGCGCCGATTACCGGTGTCAGAACGGCACGTCGTCGTCGAGATCGTCCGGGAAGCCGCCGCCCGCAGCGCCACCGCTGGCCGCGCCACCGCGCGCACCTCCGCCGCCATAGCCGCCACCGCCGCCACCGCCGCCACCACCAAAGCCGCCGCCGCCGCGATTGCTCGACTGACCCGCGAACGCGTCATCGCCGCCGCCCCACTCATCGCCGCCACGGCTGCCGCCACCACCAGCGCCGCCGCCCTGCGCGCCGCCGGGTCCGTCGAGCATCACCAGCTTGGCGTCGAAGCCCTGCAGCACGATTTCGGTCGAATAGCGGTCCTGGCCCTGCTGGTCCTGCCATTTGCGGGTTTGCAGCGAGCCTTCCAGATAGACCTTGCTGCCCTTGCGCAGATACCGCTCGGCCACGTTGGCGAGCCCTTCGGAGAACAGCTTGACCGTGTGCCATTCGGTGCGCTCCTTCTTCTCGCCGCTGTTGCGGTCCTTCCACGATTCGGACGTGGCGACGCGCAGTTCGACCACCTTGCCGCCGTTGGAAAAGGAGCGGCTTTCGGGATCGCGCCCGAGATTGCCGACCAGGATGACCTTATTGACGCTGCCCGCCATATTCACTCCGCTTGTAAATCGATATCGAGGGACGAATGGCCGATATCCTTAACCTGAACAAGGCACGCAAGGCACGCGCGAAGGCGCAGGCTGCCGCAAAGGCTGTGGAGAACCGCGCCAAGTTCGGACGCACCAAGGCGCAGAAAGCGGCGGACGAAGCCGAGCGCGCCCGGATTTGCGAAAATCTGGACGGCGCGCGGCGGGAGTGAGGTTCGACTTTGCCATGCCCATGATCAGGGTATACCAGAATGAGAACATGTAGGAAACATGTTCGATATTATCGCTTTATATCAATAGTTTAATTAGGCATCATCGAAATCCGGACAGGCCGAATCCGGCAGGTTCGGGCGGCGCGGCGGATTTGGCAAAGCGAACATGTCGCGGCTTTACGCGCCATCGGCCCGATCCGGGGTGTCGCCGTTCCCGAGGCGCAAGTGCCAAATCGAGCGACTGTGCTGCGAAGCTGATACCGCACAGACAATCATTACGCTGCTTAACTTAACGCTCTGGCGCGCGAGCTCCTTGCTCATGGTTCTGCTGCGCTACCCACTCGACGATGGCAACAACCAAACCGAACCCGACAATGACAATGGTCCACCAGATTGTGGGCCACATCATTGTGCGTCCGCCGCTGCCATCCCCGAAACTAATACCCGCAAACACCAACAGCCCAAAAATATAGCTGGCGAGATTGATGGCAAAGGCAAGCCGCAGATCGGCAAGCTTCTTGTCTGTCTTTGCTTTTACATGCGCCTCCGCTTTTATCGCCGCATCGTCGGTTAACGCCGCGATATCTACGGAAAATGCGGCAGCGAGCGCCATTAAGGTTTCGTTGGACGCCGTCTCGCCATTCTCGATACGCTGAACGGTCCTCACACCAATACCCGCCACGGCGGCAAGATGTTCTTGTGACCAATGACGCTCTTCGCGCCAGCGTCTGATTTTTTCGGCGTTCGGGGTGAGTGGCATCACATTCTCCTGCATGGCTGTGGTTGGTTCACCGCCAAAGCTAGCAGGCGCATATTCGCCGACAACGCCGTGAACCCGCCAGCGAACCGCCAGCACGCCGCCAAGCAACCTACATTCGTCCAACGAATGTCCGCAATATGGTCACCCGTAGCGGGAGCTGCGTGGCTGAGGCTGCCCTGCTTGAGCCGTTGAAGCGTTTCGAAGCCCCCTAAAGCCCCAGCGCCTTCGCACCCCAATAGGTCAGCCCAGCCGCAACATAGGCCGCCGCGAACAGATAGACGATCATCACGATCGGCCATTTCCAGCCATTGGTCTCGCGCCGTGCCACTGCGATGGTCGAGAGGCATTGCGGGGCGAAGACGAACCAGGCGAGGAAGGCGAGTGCGGTGGGGAGCGGCCAGCCCTGCGCCAGTTTCTCGCCGAGCGCGGCGGCGCCGGTTTCCTCGTCGGGGGCGTCGATCGCGTAGACGGTTTGGAGCGCCGAGACCGCGACTTCGCGCGCGGCCATGGCGGGGATCACCGCGAGGCTCATTTCATGGTTGAAGCCAATCGGGGCGAGGACGACTTCGAGGCCCGATGCGATACGGCCGGCGATCGAGTATTCGCTCTGCTTCACGCCTTCGGGTGCGACCGGATAGGAGGCGAGCAGCCACAAGGCGACGGTGACGCCGAGGATGATCGTGCCGGCGCGGCGCAGGAAGACATACGCTCTTTGCCAAAGCCCGATCAGCAGGTCGCGGAGCGAGGGAAGCTGATAGCGCGGCATTTCCATCATGAAGCCGCCGCTCTTTCCGCGCGTCGCGGTCATGCGCAGCACGAAGGCGGCGAGGATCGCGCCGAGTATGCCGAAGACATAGAGGCCGAACAGCACCAGCCCCTGTAGCCCGATGCCCGGGCCGACGTCGCGCGCGGGAATGAACGCGCCGATGATCAGCATATAGACCGGCAGCCGCGCCGAGCAGGTCATCAGCGGCGCGATCAGGATCGTGGTCAGCCGCTCCTTGGGATCGTCGATCGAGCGCGCGGCCATGATGCCGGGGATGGCGCAGGCGAAGGACGACAGCAGCGGGATGAAGGCGCGGCCCGACAGGCCGACCAGCGACATCAGGCGGTCCATCAGGAAGGCGGCGCGGACCATGTATCCGCTCGCCTCGAGCAGCAGGATGAAGAAGAACAGGATCAGGATCTGGGGCAGGAACACCACCACCGATCCGACGCCGGCGATAATCCCCTGAACGATCAGGTCGCCGATGAAGCCGCTGGGCAGATTGGCCTGGGCCTGTGCGCCAAGCCATTCCTGTGCGCCCTCGATCCAGCCGATCGGCGCCTCCGACCAGCTATACACCGCCTGGAACATCACGAAGAACAGCGCGATCAGGATCAGCCAGCCCGCAACGGGGTGGAGCACGACATTGTCGACCGCGCGGGTGAAGGCGCGGCTGCGCGGTTGATCGGTGATGGCGAGCGCGGCGATGCGGCGGGCGTCGCGCTGGAAATGCGTAATGTCCGCATCGGGGGTGGCGGGCGCGGCGGGGCGGCTTGCGCGGAGCACGCCATCGAGTGCGGCGCGCAGTTCGTCGAGGCCGCGCTTGCGTACCGCTACGGTGGTGACGACCGGCACGCCCAGCTCCGCCGACAGCGCATCGGCGTCGATCGTCAGGCCGTCGCGCGTCGCCATGTCGATCATGTTGAGCGCGACCACCATCGGCCGGCCGAGCTGACGCAGCTGAAGCACGAAGCGGAGGTGATTTTCGAGGTTGGAGGCGTCGGCGACGACGATCAGCGCATCGGGGAGGCGTTCGCCTTCCTGTTTGCCGAGCACGACGTCGCGGGTGACGGCTTCGTCGGGGCTGGACGGATCGAGGCTGTAGGTGCCGGGCAGGTCGACCAGTTCGACCGGGCGGCCATCGTTGAGCGCGAGGCGGCCCGAATGGCGCTCGACCGTCACGCCGGGGTAATTGCCGACCTTTTGCCGCGCGCCGGTGAGCGCGTTGAACAGGGCGGTCTTGCCGGCATTGGGGTTGCCGACCAGGGCGACGAGCGGCTGGGCGTTCATGCGGCGGGTGCCTTCAAGTGGATCGCCTGGACGATATGGCGGCGCAGCGCGACCGTCATGCGCCCGATGCGCACCGCGGCGGGGCCGCCGAACCAGCCGACCGGGCGGATCAGTTCGACCTCGACCCCTTCATCCAGCCCGAATTCGCGCAGGCGGCGCACCTCGTGCGGGGCGAGCGCGGACCAGTCGATCGTGGCGACGGTGGCAGGGAGATTGCGCGGCGCACGCGCGAGGGAGTCGGTCATGTTGCGAGCGATTATCAAGAGCGACGGGGAAATGCCAGCGGAATGCGACCGTCGATCCTCCCCGGAACGGGGAGGTGGCAGCGCGTAGCGCTGACGGAGGGGGCCCCCCTCGAACCGTATCGCTTGCCTTGGGCCCCCTCCACCATCCTGCGGATGGTCCCCCTCCCCGTTCCGGGGAGGATTTTGGTAGGTTGCAAATCGGCGCGCCATCGCGCACCCGCAGGCTTTGCCTTCAGATTGACAGACACCGATGACCGACACCGCTCTCCGCGACGCCGCCCTCACCTCAAAGGCCTGGCCCTATGAAGAGGCGCGCAAGCTGCTCAAGCGCTATCCGGAGGGGAAGCCCGGCGGCGCGCCGGTGCTGTTCGAGACCGGCTATGGCCCGTCGGGGCTGCCGCATATCGGGACGTTCAACGAAGTGCTGCGCACGACGATGGTGCGGCGCGCGTTCGAGACGCTGTCGGACCAGCCGACGCGGCTGATCGCGTTCAGCGACGATATGGATGGCCTGCGCAAGGTGCCGGACAATGTGCCCAATGGCGCGATGCTGGCGCAATATATCGGCCACCCGCTGACCAAGGTACCCGACCCGTTCGGCAAGTATGAGAGCTTTGCGGCGCATAACAATGCGATGCTGCGCGACTTTCTCGACCGGTTCGGGTTCGACTATGAGTTCGCCTCGTCCACCGACTATTACGGGTCGGGCAAGTTCGACGACGCATTGCGGCAGGTGCTGCGCAACTATCAGGGCATCATGGATGTAATGCTGCCGACGCTGCGTGCGGAGCGGCAGGCGACCTACTCCCCGGTGCTGCCGATCAGCCCAAAGACCGGGATCGTGCTGCAGGTGCCGATCGAGGTGCTCGACCCCGAAACCGGCATGATCGCGTTCACCGACAGCGATGGCGAGCGGATCGAGCAGACAATTCTGGGCGGCAAGTCGAAGCTGCAGTGGAAGGCCGATTGGGCGATGCGCTGGGTCGCACTCGGCGTCGATTACGAGATGGCGGGCAAGGATCTGATCGATTCGGTGACGCAATCGGGCAAGATCGCGCGCGTGCTGGGTGCCCGCCCGCCCGAGGGGTTCAATTACGAGCTGTTCCTCGATGCCAAGGGCGAGAAGATTTCGAAGACCAAGGGCAATGGCCTGTCGATCGAGCAGTGGCTGACGTACGGGCCGGATGAGAGCCTTGCCTTCTACATCTATCGCGAGCCGAAAAAGGCCAAGGCGCTGCATCTGGGGCTGATCCCGCGCGCGGTGGACGATTATTGGCAGTTCCGCGCCGCCTATGCCGACCAGCCGGTCGAACAGCGGTTGGGCAACCCGGTGCATCATATCCATAACGGCCCGCCGCCGGCCGAGACGCTGCCGGTGACGTTCGGGCTGCTGCTCAACCTGGTCGGCGTGCTGCGCGACCCGACAGTCGAGCAGGTATGGGGGTATCTCGGCAATTATGTGCCGGATGCGACGGCGGCGAACTGGCCGGCGCTGGATGCGCTGATCGGCTATGCGATTGCCTATGTCCGCGATGTGGCGGAGAAGCCGGTGCGGCGGGCGCCCGAGGGGGTCGAGGTCGCGGCGTTGGAGGATCTGGACCGTGAGCTGGCCGCTGCGGGGCCGGATGCGTCGGCGGAGGACCTGCAGAACATCGTCTATGAGATCGGCAAGGCGCATTTCGGCAAGGAAGCGCTGCGCGACTGGTTCAAGGCGCTGTACGAGACGCTGCTGGGATCGTCGCAGGGGCCGCGCATGGGCAGCTTCATCGCGCTGTATGGCGTGGAGAATAGCCGGACGCTGATCGCCGAGGCGCTGGCGAAGGGCTGACGGTTTATCCTCCCCCGCCAGGGGGAGGATGACTATTCGGCCTCCTCCGGCGCCAGCCAGCGCAGGCGGGCGGGGGCGGTGCCGTTGCCGGTGACGCGGGCGTCGACGCCGGCTTCGGTCAGGGCATCGACCACGGTCTGCGCGCCACTGCCCGACACGCCGATCGGGAGCTTGATCCGCTGCGCCGCCCAGATGGCGGTGGCGAGCGGTTCGGCGTCGGGTGTGCCGTCTGCGACCGCGATCTCGGGGAGGGCGGCGACGGGCGGAATCAGCGTGACGGTCCAGCCCTGCACCCCGGCGGCGACGCGGGTTTCGAGCGCGCGATAAGCGGCGAGGTTGGCGCCGGGCAGCGGGGCGGCGTTGACCACCGCGCGGCGATTGTCGCGGTCAAGCAGCACTGCATCGGGCTTGACCCCGGCGATCAGCGCGAGCTGTTCCTGCGCGCGCGCGGCGAGGCGGTTGGCGGCGCTGGCGCTGGAGGCTTGCGCTGCGGCGACCTGGGCGGCTTCGGCCTGGGCGCCGGTGCCGACGCGGATCTGTTCGAGCTCGACCGCGACCGGGCGGCCGACCAGCTGGGCGAGCACGCCGGCGGCGCGGCGCTCGACATCGTCCTGGACCCGGGGCGTCAGGACGGTGGCCGTCACGCGCACCGGGTCGCTCTCATAATCGATCTCCACCTGGCTCAAGCGTGCCGCGCCGGCAAACTCGCCGCTGATCACGTCGCGAATCTGGCGCGAGGTGTTGGCTTCCCAGCCGAGCTGGACCAGCACCAGCCCGAGCGGAATCGCGAAGGCGGCGAGCGCGACGGTCACCACGATCGTCTGCAGCATCGTATGCTGGGGCGAGAGGTGCGAGCCAAAGCCATAGAGCCGCGCGACTACGGCGGCGGCGACCGCGATGGTGATGAGGTTGGTGAGGAACAGCAGCAGCGAACCGGCGAACACCGTCCAATTCCAGGTCGCCAGGCCAAAGCCGACCACTGCGATCGGCGGCATCAGCGCGGTGGCGATGGCGACGCCGACCACCGTCCCTGCCCTGCCCCGGATCATCGCATAAGCGCCGGCCAACGCCGAGAACAGCGCGACGAGCAGGTCGAACAGGTTGGGGCGGGTGCGCGCGGCGATCTCTGCCGTGACGTTCTGGATCGGCGACACCAGCACCAGCAAAGCGGTGAACAGGATCGCGATCAGGAAGCCCAGCGCAACCGCGATGGCGGCGGTGCGAATCTCGTCCCAGTCGAAGGTGGCGAGGCCGAAGCCGAGGCCGATGATCGGCCCCATCAGCGGCGAGATCAGCATCGCGCCGATGACGACCGCCGGTGAGGAGAGCAGCAGCCCGAGCACCGCGATGCCCGCCGACATCAGCGTCATGAAGGCATAGCGGCCGGTGAACCCGGCATCCTCACGCACCTTTTCGACGACATCGACATGGTCGACCGTGGCGATGACGCGCGTGCGCCACCAGGCGACGAGCGGATTGTCGGGCTTCAACAAAGCGATGCTCATATCCGCGCCTCTAAGGGGTTTGCCGTGGCGCCGCCAGCGGTTAGGCAGGGCACGAACCGCAATCAAGGGAGAAGCGCATGGCCGCGCGGAACGACCAGGCAGGAAGATCGGTGCTGCGCACCTTTTTGCAGAGCGAGGCGGCGGGCGGCATCATCCTGATGGCCGCCGCGGCGCTGGCGATGCTGGTCGCCAATCTGCCCGGCATTTCCGAGGCCTATTTCCACCTGCTGCACCTCGACACCGGGCCAGTGATCAGCCCGAAATACGGGTCGATGACGGTGCATCTGTGGATCAATGATGCGCTGATGGCGATTTTCTTCCTGTTCGTCGGCCTTGAGATCAAGCGCGAGTTTATCGACGGGCAGCTCGCCACTTGGGAGCATCGCCGCCTGCCGATCGTCGCGGCGGCGGCGGGGATGGTGGGCCCCGCTTTGGTCTATCTGTTCATCACCGGGTGGGACGGACCGCTGGTCAATGGCTGGGCGATTCCGGCGGCGACCGACATTGCCTTTGCCATCGGCGTGCTGGCGCTGCTTGGCAGCCGCGCGCCCGCCTCGCTCAAGCTGTTCCTGACCACGGTGGCGATCGTCGATGACATGGGCGCGGTGGCGATCATCGCGATTGCCTATACCGCCGAGCTGTCGACGCTGTACCTGGCGCTCGGTGCGCTGGTGATGGCGACGATGTATGTGCTCAACCGCAGCGGGGTGAAGAAGCTGACGCCCTATCTGCTGCTGGGCGCCGCGCTCTGGTATTTCGTGTTCATGTCCGGCGTGCACGCGACGATTGCAGGCGTGCTGACCGCGATGATGGTGCCGATCACCACCAGCCCGGGCGCATGCGACGATGCCGAATCGCCGCTGCACAAGCTGGAGCACGCGCTCGCGCCATGGGTCGCCTATCTGATTGTGCCGGTGTTCGGCTTTGCCAATGCGGGCGTCAGCCTGGCGGGGATGAGCCCGGCGATCCTGCTCGAGCCGCTGCCGCTGGGCATTGCGGCGGGCCTGTTCATCGGCAAGCAGCTCGGCATCTTCGGAAGCATCTGGCTGTCGGCCAAGCTGCGTTTTGCCGCGCCGCCGGGCGGGGCGACCTGGCTGCAGCTCTATGCGGTCGCGATGCTGTGCGGCATCGGCTTTACGATGAGCCTGTTCATCGGCGGCCTTGCCTTCCCCGGCAATGAATTGCTGGTCGACGAGGTGAAGATCGGCGTGCTGACCGGATCGATCCTGTCGGCGGTCCTCGGCTACACGATCCTGCGGTTCGCGCCGCGCTGGCGTGAAGGCGGCAAGGGCGATGCGGATCGGGTGGACTGATGCGCGCATTCTACGACCCCGGCCAGCTGGCGCATGCGCCGGCGCGCGAACTCCATAATGGCGAATTCGTCCCCTATGCGGAGAAGCCGGAGCGTGCCGCCGCCATCGCCGCGACACTGGGCACGACCGAGCTGCCGCAGGACCGGGGCGAGGCGCCGATCCGGGCGGTGCATGATGCGGGTTATATCGAGTTCCTGCAGACTGCGCCTGCGCGCTGGGTGGAGGCGGGGCGGCCGGGCGATGTCATGGGCTATATCTGGCCGACGGTGCGCAAGCGTGCACCGAAGCTCGACCGGATCGACGCGCTGGCGGGGCAGTACAGCATCGATGCGTCGACGCCGCTGACCGCCCAGACATGGGATGCGAGCTATCGCAGCGTGCAATGCGCACTGGCGGCGACGCATGTGGTGCTGGCGGGCGAGCGGGCGGCGTTCGCGCTGTCGCGGCCGCCGGGGCATCATGCCGGGTCGGATTATCTGGGCGGCTATTGCTACCTCAACCATGTCGCCGTCGCGGCGCAGGCGGCGCGTGATGCGGGGGTGAAACAGGTCGCGATCCTCGATATCGACTATCACCACGGCAACGGGACGCAGGATGTTTTCTGGGAGCGCGGCGACGTGTTTTTTGCGTCGATCCATGCCGATCCGGCGACGGACTTTCCGTTCTATTGGGGCCATGCCGATGAGGTCGGCGAGGGCGACGGCGCGGGGGCGACGCTCAACCTGCCGCTGCCGCGCGGGACAAAGATAGACGCGTTTCGTCGGGCGCAGGAGCGGGCGCTGGCGGCGATTGCGGCATCGGGCGCGGAGTTTCTGCTGGTCAGTTTTGGCGCGGACACGTTCGTCGGCGATCCGATTTCGCAGTTCGCGCTGGAGACGACGGATTATGCCGTGCTGGGGCGTGACATCGCCGCCGCCGGGCTGCCGACCGCGATCGTGATGGAAGGCGGCTATGCGATCGACGCGCTGGGGGCGAATGTTGCGAGCTTTTTGAACGGGTTCTGAGGCGCGCGATTTTTTTCGCACGGCGTGGAACCAAGTGCGGTGCGGAGACGTTGTTTACCCGCTTGATCGAGAGAAAGAGCATTTAGACGACCCGAACCCATGTGGAACGGATCGTCCAGGGAGGCCCGCCGCGCACGCGACGGGCCTTACTTGTTTGTGGCGATCGATCCTTCTTGCGCGGCGCGTCGCGATCCCTTCGCTACTTCATCGCCGAGGCTGCGAAGCGTCGGAACTCGGGATTTTTGTCGGCGCGTGTCGCACACGCTTTGGCAATGGAGGCCACAATGGTGGGATCGCGACGGACCTCCGCATTGATCGACTCAATGCCCTGATTAGATGCGGCAAACTCTTCCTCAGACATTCGTGAGAAGTACCACGTTTTCAAGGTGTGGGTCGCCACGAGAAACTTTGGGTCCACCGACTGCCTGTCCGTCGCTCTGTCGAGTGTGAGAAATATAATCGCGCAATGATAGTCGTCGTTGGGATCGACCGCAAAAGGTGCCGGTCCGCAGCTTGTCAGTCCCATGAGCATCGGGATGAGGATCGAGCGTCGCATTGCAATAGCCCCCTTTACAAGTGACCATGGCGTTGCCGAGCTTACAGAATCGTCAATTTTATCTGCGGCTTGCGTCGAAACAGAAAAAAGGCGCCGCCAGCCCTTTAGCCAGCGGCGCCTTCCTTCTACTCGCCCGATCCGCTTACAGCTTTTCGGTCAGCTCCGGCACCAGCTTGAACAAATCGCCGACCAAGCCGATGTCCGCGACCTGGAAGATCGGGGCGTCTTCGTCCTTGTTGATCGCGATGATCGTCTTGCTGTCCTTCATGCCGGCGAGATGCTGGATCGCACCCGAGATGCCGACTGCGACATAGACTTCCGGGGCGACGATCTTTCCGGTCTGGCCGACCTGATAGTCGTTGGGGGCGTAGCCCGCATCGACCGCAGCGCGGCTGGCGCCGACCGCCGCGCCGAGCTTGTCGGCGAGCGGGTCGATCATCGCGTGGAACTGTTCGCCCGAGCCGAGTGCGCGGCCGCCCGAGACGATGATCTTGGCGCTGGTCAGTTCGGGGCGCTCGCTCTTGGCGATTTCCGATCCGACGAAGCTCGACAGGCCCTTGTCGCCCGCGCCCGAGACGGTTTCGACGCTCGCAGATCCGCCCTCGGTCGCCGCCTTGTCGAAGGCGGTGCCGCGCACGGTGAGCACCTTCTTGGCATCCGACGAGGTGACGGTGGCGATCGCGTTGCCGGCATAGATCGGGCGGGTGAACTGGTCGCCCTCGATGCCGATCACTTCGCTAATCTGCATCACGTCGAGCAGCGCGGCGACGCGCGGCGCGATATTCTTGCCGGTGGTGGTGGCGGGCGCGACGAACGCGTCATAGCCGGCCATCAGATCGGCCACAAGCGGCGCGACATTCTCGGCGAGCGCATTGGCATAGGCCGCGTCATCGGCGAGCAGCACCTTGGAAACGCCCGCGATCTTTGCGGCGGCGGCGGCGGCACCCTGTGCGCCCGACCCGGCGACCAAAACGACGACGTCCCCCAGCTTGCCCGCGGCGGTGACGGCGGCGAGCGTTGCGTCCTTTACCGACGCATTGTCATGTTCGACCCAGACCAGAACGCTCATGCCACAACTCCCAGTGCCTTGAGCTTGCCGACAAGCTCATCCACATCCGCAACCTTGACGCCCGCAGTGCGCTTGGCCGGCTCTTCGACCTTCACGACCGACAGGCGCGGGGTGACGTCGACGCCGTAGTCCGCCGGGGTCTTGGCGGCGAGCGGCTTGCTCTTTGCCTTCATGATGTTGGGCAGCGAGGCGTAGCGCGGCTCGTTCAAGCGAAGATCGGTGGTGACGATCGCCGGGGTCTTGAGCTTCACGGTTTCGAGGCCGCCATCGACTTCGCGGGTCACGTCGACGCTGTCGCCCGACACCTCGACCTTCGATGCGAAGGTGCCCTGGCCCCAGCCGAGCAGCGCGCCGAGCATCTGGCCAGTCTGGTTATTGTCGTCGTCGATCGCCTGCTTGCCGAGGATGATCAGGCCAGGCTGTTCCTCTTCGGCCACCTTGGCGAGCAGCTTGGCGACGCCGAGCGGTTCGACCGGGCCTTCGGCGGTGATCAGGATCGCACGGTCGGCGCCCATCGCCAGCGCGGTGCGCAGCGTTTCCTGAGCCTTTTGCTCGCCGATCGAGACCACGACGATCTCGGTCGCCACGCCCTTTTCCTTCAGGCGAATCGCTTCTTCGACCGCGATCTCGTCGAACGGGTTCATGCTCATCTTGACGTTGGCAAGATCCACGCCCGTTCCGTCCGCCTTCACGCGGGGCTTTACGTTATAGTCAAGCACACGCTTGACCGGCACCAGCACTTTCATCGCGTCCTCCGCTCCAATCGCGTCGTTTAAAGCTTCGAGTCTGTCTGTCCCTAGAAGGGTTTTGGCCGTTTTCGCAAGTCCGGTATGGAATCGTACGATTGCCGTAGCGTCATTGCGCGAACGAAAAAGGGGTCCGGCGCGGATGACGCGCCAGACCCCCTTTCAATGGGTGTTCAGGGGGCCGCGATCAAGCAGCCGACTGAACCTCCGCCACAATCTTCTTCGCCGCGTCGCCCAGATCATTGGCCGGGACGATGGCAAGGCCCGAATTGGCGAGGATTGCCTTGCCCTGCTCGACATTGGTGCCTTCGAGGCGGACGACCAGCGGAACCGACAGGTTCACTTCCTTCGCCGCGGCGACGATGCCCTCGGCGATGATGTCGCACTTCATGATGCCGCCAAAGATGTTGACGAGGATGCCCTTCACCGCCGGATCGGCGAGGATGATCTTGAACGCCGCCGTCACCTTTTCCTTGTTCGCGCCGCCGCCGACGTCGAGGAAGTTGGCCGGGAACATGCCGTTGAGCTTGATGATGTCCATCGTCGCCATGGCCAGGCCCGCGCCGTTGACCATGCAGCCGATGTCGCCGTCGAGCTTGATGTAGGCGAGGTCATATTTCGACGCTTCGAGCTCGGCGGGGTCTTCCTCGGTCGTATCGCGCAGTTCCATCAGGTCCTTGTGGCGGAACATGGCGTTACCGTCGAAGCCGACCTTGGCATCGAGGACGAGGAGGTTGCCCTGCTCGGTCAACGCAAGCGGATTGATTTCAATCTGCTCGGCATCGGTGGCGAGGAAGGCGGCGTAGAGCGACGACGCGACCTTGGCCGCCTGCTTCGCCTGGTCGCCGGTCAGGCCGAGCGCGGCGGCGACGGTGCGGCCGTGATGCGGCATGAAGCCGGTCGCGGGGTCGACCGAGAAGCTCTGGATCTTCTCCGGGGTCGAATGCGCGACCTCTTCAATGTCCATGCCACCTTCGGTCGAGACGACGAAGGCGACGCGGCTGGAGGCGCGATCGACGAGGAGCGCGAGGTAGAATTCCTTGGCGATGTCGGCGCCGTCGGTGACGTAGAGGCGGTTGACCTGCTTGCCCGCGTTGCCGGTCTGGATCGTCACCAGCGTGTTGCCGAGCATGTCCTTGGCGTGCGACTCGACTTCATCAAGGCTGAAGGCGAGGCGGACGCCGCCCTTGGCTTCGGGTGCCAGTTCCTTGAACTTGCCCTTGCCGCGGCCGCCGGCGTGGATCTGCGACTTCACCACGAACAGCGGTCCGGGGAGCTTCTTGGCAGCTTCGACCGCCTCTTCGACGGTGAAGGCGGCATGCCCGGCAGCGATCGGCGCGCCGTACTTCGCCAGCAGTTCCTTGGCCTGATATTCATGGATATTCATGGGATCGCCCTTTGCGTTGCAGCAAAATTCGCGCCGCTTAAGCACAGGGGCGCGGCGGAATCAAATGTCTTGACTTCGGCATTGCGACGCAGTTGCAATAAGCGGCGGGTTGCACGCGAAACGAGCGGGTTAGCGCGACTCTTTTGCGAGGCCCGTCGCGCACAATCCGCCCGAGCTGGTGGCGACCGCGAGGATTTCGGGATCGCCCAGCGCACGGACGCGGCGCAGAAAGCGGTCGAGCGACTCGGCTTCGCGCGCCTTGGGCAGGTCGGCAATGCGCATCAGCTGGGCAAGGCTCAACCGATCGACCATGCGTTCGGCCATGCATGCGGCGAGCGGTTTGGGCAGGCCCGCATTGGTGAGCCCGGTGCGCAGCTTCGCTTCGGGTACCGCACAGGCAGAAAGTGCGGCCAGGACCGCAATCAGGGGAAACACGCGTCTCGCATCGAACATACAGGCTCGCTATATCGCCCGCATGAGTCCCGCAATCGGCATCGCGCTGTTCCTGCTCACCGTCGCCCTGATGGAGGGCTTTGCCTATGTCGCGCATCGCTGGCTGATGCACGGGCCGGGCTGGTTCCTGCATAAAAGCCACCATTCGCCGCGCACGGGGAATTGGGAGCTGAACGACCTGTATGCCGTGATCTTTGCGGTGCCGTCGTTCGTGCTGCTGCTGGGCGGGGTGCATCTGGGCTGGTGGGTCGGCTTTGCGTGGATCGGCGCGGGGATCGCGGCCTATGGCGCGATCTATTTCGGGTTCCACGACATCATCGTGCACAAGCGATTGAACACCCGCTACATCCCCAAGTCGGACTATATGAAGCGGATCATCCAGGCGCACCGGCTGCACCATGTGGTCGAGACCAAGCATGGTACGGTCAGCTTCGGATTCCTCTACGCCCCGCCGCCCGAGAAGCTGAAGGCGCAGCTCAAGGCGCGCGGCAATGCCGGGGTGCGTGAGCCGGTCGGCCGGTTCTGATTTCCGATCCGATCTTTTACGCGGTCGCGGTTCCGGCGGTCGTGCTGCTGGGGCTGTCCAAGGGCGGTTTTGCGGGGGCGGGCGCGCTGTCGCTGCCGGTGATCGCGTTCGCCACCGATCCGGTGCAGGCCGCCGCGATCCTGTTGCCGATCCTGATCGTACAGGATGTGGTGGGCGTATGGGCATTCCGGCGGAGCGTCGACTGGTTCGTGCTGGGATGGACGCTGGCGGGCGCGGTGGTCGGGATCCTGCTTGGCTATTGGTTCGCGGCGAGTGTTTCGGCGGATGCGGTGCTGGCGATGGTCGGGATGATCTCGATCGTGTTCGGCGTGTATCGGCTGTGGAAGGATCGGATCGGCGCGGGGGCGGCATCGACCTCGCCAGGCTGGGTGGGATCGCTGTTCGGAGTCGCGTCGGGCTTCACCAGCCAGATCGCGCATGCCGGGCAGCCGCCGTGGCAGCTCTGGGTGCTGCCGCGCGGATTGTCGCGGGACATGCTGGTCGGGACGACGGCGGTCTATTTCGCTGCGGTGAACTGGATCAAGGTGCCGGCCTATCTGGCGCTGGGGCAGTTTACGCGCGAGAATCTGGGGACCAGCGCGGTGCTGATGCCGGTGGCGATTGCGTCCACCGTTGCCGGCGTGTGGCTGGTGCGGCGGGTGTCGCCGGAGCGGTTTTATACCGCGATCTACTGGCTGATGATCGGCGTGGGGGCAGTTTTGGTGTGGAAGGCGGTTGGGTGACCCAATTCCGCCCCTGAGCTTGTCTTAGGGGCGGGGGACCGCCGGCCGCGCAGACGACCGTGAGCATCTCGGCAAAATTCCGCCCTCTGCGCGGGCGGCCCCTCCGTCAGCACTGCGTGCTGCCATCTCCCCCAGCGAGCTGGGGGAGGAATTGGCTCAATCGAACAGGCTCGACACCGAGCTTTCGTCCGCAATCCGGCGGATCGCTTCGGCGAGCAGCGGGGCGATGGTCAAATGGCGGATGCGCTGTGCCTGTTCGACGACGTTGTGGTTGCCGATCGTATCGGTGATGACCAGCTCGCGCAGCGCCGAGCCGTCGACGCGCGCGACCGCGCCGCCCGACAGCACGCCATGGGTGCAATAGGCGACGACGTCCTCCGCGCCGGCTGCCTTGAGCGCGGCGGCGGCGTTGCACAAAGTGCCGGCCGAATCGACGATATCGTCGATCAGCACGCAGAAGCGGCCCTCGACCTCGCCGATGATGTTCATCACTTCCGATTCTCCGGCCTTTTCACGACGCTTGTCGACGATCGCGAGCGGGGCGTTGTCGAGTCGCTTGGCGAGCGCGCGGGCGCGGACCACGCCGCCGACGTCGGGCGACACGACCATCAGATTCTTGTCGGAGAACCGCGCCTTGATATCCTCGCTCATCACCGGGGCGGCGAAGAGATTGTCGGTCGGGATGTCGAAAAACCCCTGAATCTGCCCGGCGTGGAGATCGACCGACAGGACGCGGTTGGCACCTGCCGTGGTGATGAGGTTGGCAACCAGCTTGGCCGAGATCGGGGTGCGCGGCCCGGGTTTGCGATCCTGCCGGGCATAGCCGAAATAGGGGAGCACGGCGGTGATCCGCTTGGCCGATGCGCGGCGCAGCGCATCGATCATGATCAGCAATTCCATGAGGTTGTCGTTCGCCGGATAGGCGGTCGACTGGAGCACGAACACATCTTCGCCACGGACATTTTCGAGGATTTCGACGAAAATCTCTTCATCGGCGAAGCGGCGCACATTGGCCTTGGTCAGCGGAAGCTCGAGATAGGAAGCGATCGCCTGGGCGAGCGGCAGGTTCGAATTGCCAGCCATCAGTTTCATAAGCGCGTCGCTCCCAAGCGAATGTCATCGAATTGTCTCTCCCTTAGGCACGTGGATCGCTCGCGAAAAGGGGGCGTTTGGGCTAGTGTCGAACGCGACAGGCGTCCCGCGCGGGCACAGGCGAGTCAGGACAGCATTGCTGACCCATCTCGACAGGTCCGTTGAAACAATATAATCGGGCGCTGAAATAAATGTCCGCGCGCCGCAGGGCGACCCGGACGGCCTTTAGCTGCTGGAGAGTGCATGGCGGACGTCCCGCGCAACCTGCCCCCGCTGAGCCTGCATGTGCCGGAGCCCAAGTTCCGGCCGGGCGATGCGGTCGATTTCGCCGCGGTCGATGTGCCGCCCGCCGGTGCCCAGCCCCGCCCGGACACCGCCGCCGACCCGGCGAGCTTCCACGACCTGTCCTATACGCTGGTTCGCGTGCTCGACGATGCGGGCCGCGCGGTCGGCCCGTGGGACCCGCGACTCGACCCCGACACGCTGCGCACGATGCTGCGCGACATGGCGCTGGTCCGTGCGTTCGATGAGCGCATGTTCCGCGCGCAGCGGCAGGGCAAGACCAGTTTCTACATGAAGTGCACCGGCGAAGAGGCGGTGGCGATTGCCGCCACCCACGCGCTGAGCCGCGACGACATGTGCTTTCCCAGCTATCGCCAGCAGGGCATCCTGATCGCGCGCGGATACAGCCTGGTTCAGATGATGAACCAGATCTATTCGAACAGCGGCGACCATCTGCAGGGCAAGCAGCTGCCGATCATGTATTCGTCGAAGGACGACGGGTTCTTCTCGATCAGCGGCAACCTTGCCACGCAATATCCGCAGGCGGTGGGCTGGGCGATGGCGAGCGCGGCCAAGGGCGATACGCGGATCGCCGCAACCTGGTGTGGCGAGGGATCGACGGCGGAGGGCGACTTCCACTCGGCGATGACCTTTGCCACGGTCTACAAGGCGCCGGTCATCCTCAACGTCGTCAACAACCAATGGGCGATCTCGAGCTTTTCGGGCTTTGCCGGGGCGGAGGCGACGACCTTTGCCGCGCGGGCGATCGGCTATGGCATGGCGGGCCTGCGGGTCGACGGCAATGACGCGCTGGCGGTCTATGCCGCGACGCAATGGGCGGCGGAGCGCGCGCGGACCAATCAGGGGCCGACGCTGATCGAGCATTTCACCTATCGCGCCGAGGGCCATTCGACCTCCGACGATCCGACGCAATATCGCAGTGCGGGCGAGCCGAGCGCATGGCCGCTGGGCGATCCGATCGCGCGGCTGAAGGCGCATCTGATCGCGATCGGCGAGTGGGACGAGGAGCGCCACGCCGCGCAGGACCGTGAGGTCGCCGAACTGGTCAAGGCATCGCAGAAGGAAGCCGAGAAGCACGGCATCCTCGGCCATGGCCTGCACCAGCCGCTCGATTCGCTGTTCGACGGGGTGTTCGAGGACATGCCGTGGCATTTGCGCGAGCAGCGCCAGCAGATGATCGACGAGGAAGAAGCGAGCGGACGGCCATGGGCGAGGAAGGCATGAGCGACGTGATCGAAACCTCAGCCAGCGCCGAGACCGGCGAGACCGTGCGCATGAACATGATCCAGGCGATCAACTCCGCGATGGCGGTGATGATGGAGCGCGATCCCAACGTGATCGTGATGGGCGAGGATGTCGGCTATTTCGGCGGCGTGTTTCGCGCGACCGCGGGCCTGCAGGAAAAGTTCGGCAAGACCCGCGTGTTCGACACGCCGATCACCGAATGCGGCATTATCGGCGTGGCGATCGGCATGGGCGCATACGGCCTGCGTCCGGTGCCCGAAATCCAGTTCGCCGACTATATCTACCCCGCGCTCGACCAGCTGGTGAGCGAGGCGGCGCGGCTGCGCTATCGCTCGGCGGGGCAGTTCACCGCGCCGCTGACGGTGCGCTCGCCCTTTGGCGGCGGCATTTTCGGCGGCCAGACGCACAGCCAGAGCCCTGAGGGCATCTTTACCCATGTGTCGGGCGTGAAGACGGTGATCCCCTCGACGCCGTATGACGCCAAGGGCCTGTTGATCGCGTCGATCGAGGACAATGATCCCGTCATCTTCTTCGAGCCCAAGCGCATCTATAACGGCCCGTTCAACGGCCATTGGGATCGCCCGGCGGAAAACTGGTCGAAGCATCCGGGCGGCGCGGTGCCCGAAGGCTATTACCGGATCGAGCTGGGCAAGGCGGCGATCGTGCGGCCGGGCAATGCGCTGACCGTGCTGGCCTATGGCACGATGGTGCATGTCGCCAAGGCGACGGTCGAGGAAATGGGGATCGACGCCGAGATCATCGATCTGCGCACGCTGGTTCCGCTCGACATCGAGACGATCGAGGAATCGGTCAAGAAGACTGGCCGCTGCATGGTGGTGCATGAGGCGACGCGCACCGGCGGGTTCGGTGCGGAGCTGTCGGCGCTGGTGCAGGAGCGGTGCTTCTATCACCTCGAAGCGCCGGTCGAACGCGTGACGGGCTTCGACACGCCTTATCCCCATAGCCTCGAATGGGCATATTTCCCCGGGCCGGTCCGCATCGGACAGGCTCTGAAAAAACTCCTGAAGGACTGATCGCGATGGCACGCTTTACGTTCCGCTTGCCCGACATTGGCGAAGGTATCGCCGAGGCCGAGATCGTCGCCTGGCACGTCAAGGTCGGCGACCGGATCGAGGAGGATCAGCAGGTCGCCGACATGATGACCGACAAGGCGACCGTCGAGATGGAATCGCCCGTGTCGGGCGTGGTGGTCGAACTGGCTGGTGAAGTCGGCGATTCTGTCGCGATCGGCGCGTCGCTGATGGTCGTGGAGACCGACGAGGCGGTGGCGGAGGAAGCGCCGGCGGCGGAAGCCCCGCTGGCGGAAGCGCCGGTGGCCGAGGTAGTCGAGGAGCAGATCGCGGCGGAGACGCCGGGGGTTCCGGAAGTCGTGGAAGAGACCGCACCTCCCGCGCCGGCGGCTGCGCCCGCACCCGCTCCCGTCCCCGCGCCTGCTCCCGAATCGGTGGAGCAAGCGCGCCATGTCCTCGCCTCCCCCGCCGTGCGTGCGCGCGCCAAGGACCTGGGCATCGACCTGGCCGAGGTAAAGCATGACGGTAGCCATATCCGCCATTCCGATCTCGACGCCTATCTGCGCTATGGCAGCGGGCAGGGCTATCACGCGCCGCACGCCAGCCGGGCGCGGGAAGATGAGGCGGTCAAGGTCATCGGGATGCGCCGCCGCATTGCCGAGAATATGGCGGCGGCGAAGCGCGCTATTCCGCACTTCACCTATGTCGACGAGATCGACATGACCGCGCTGGAGGCGATGCGCGCGGACCTCAACGCCAATCGCGGATCGCGGCCCAAGCTGACGATGCTGCCGTTCCTGATCGTCGCAATCTGTCGCACCCTGCCCGATTTCCCGATGCTCAATGCGCGCTATGACGATGAGGGCGGCGTGGTGACGCGGCATGGGCGCGTGCATATGGGCATGGCGACGCAGACCGATGCGGGGCTGACCGTCCCCGTGATCCGCGACGCGCAGGACATGAATGTGTGGCAGCTAGCCGGCGAGATCGGTCGCCTGGCCGAAGCGGCGCGCACCGGCAAGATCAAGTCGGAAGAGCTGCAGGGCGGGACGATCACCATCACCTCGCTCGGCCCGCTGGGCGGCATTGCGACGACGCCGGTGATCAACCGGCCCGAGGTTGCGATCATCGGGCCCAACAAGATCGTCGAGCGCCCGGTGTTTGTCGGCGACGAGATCGTGCGCGCGAAGCTGATGAACCTGTCGATCAGTTGCGACCACCGCGTCGTCGATGGCTGGGACGCGGCGAGCTATGTGCAGGCGCTGCGCAAGCTGCTCGAGACGCCGGTGTTGTTGTTTGCGGACTGATCTGAGGGACGACGCAGCCCTCAGGCTGCGTCGTCTACCCAATCGCGACTAAGGCCCTTGCTGGCGAGCAGCGCGAGCGCCGTCGCCACGAAATAGGTGCATGCCGCCGCAGCCATTGCATAACGCAGCGCCTCGTCACCAAAGGCCGGTTCGAGCAAGTCGGAGCCGATGCCGATGCTCCACGACCCCAAGCCCAGCCCGATCAGATTGTTGATCATCAGGAAGCACGCGGACGCCGTTGCGCGCATGCGCGGTTCGACGAGATGCTGGATCGCGTTGTTGATCGGCCCCAGCCACAGGATGTTGAGGCCGTTCGGGATTACCAGCAGCGCCCAAGCCAGATAGGGGTCGGTGACCAGAAAGCCCGCGATGAACAGGGGTGCGGTGATCAGCCAGGCATAGGCCGGAAGCCGTGCGAAATTGCCTTTGTCCGCCCCCATCCGGTCGGCAAGCCAGCCGCCCGCGAACACGCCCGAAACGCCGCCGATCAGTAGCAGCGACCCGAAGAAATAGCTGGTCGTGGTGAGATCGAACCCATAGCTGCGGACGAGGAAGGATGACGTCCAGAACGCCAGACCATAGCCGCAGATCGAGCTCATCGACGCGGCGAACGCGAGCAGCCAGAAGCTGCGCTTCCGCGCGAGGATGCCGAACACTGCGCCAAGACCGGGGCCATCGGCCTTGGCGACGACAGGGCGCGGCGGCTCCTTCACGATCAGGCGAAAGAAGGGGGCAATCACGACGCCGGCGAGGCCCACCGCGATGAACGCCGCGCGCCAGTCGACAGCGGCCGCAATCCACGCGCCGAAGAGCACGCCCGCGGCGAGACCGATCGGGATGCCAAGCGAGTAGATCGCCAGCGCGCGCGCGCGCTGATGCGGCGGGAAATAGTCGGAAATCAGCGCGTAGCTCGGTGCCACGCCCCCCGCTTCACCGACACCGACGCCGATGCGGTAGATGAGCATTTGCGCAAAATTGGTCGCGATGCCGCACAGCGCCGTGAACCCGCTCCACACGACGAGCGAAATGGTAATGACCCAGGTGCGGCTGGTCTTGTCCGCGAGCAACGCAAGCGGGATCGCGAGCGTCGAATAGAGTGCCGCGAAGGCGAGTCCACCGAGCAAGCCAAGCTGCGAATCAGTCAGCCCCAGGTCGGCCTTGATCGGCACGGCGAGGATGCCGAGGATCTGTCGGTCGAGGAAGTTGAAGGTATAGACCAGCAGCAGCATCGCCAGCACCACTGCGCGATAGCCCGGCGTGCCATGGCCCTGTGCAGCCGGTGCCGCCCCGTTGGTGGCGCTCATACCCTCTCCCTCAAAAAATATGGGCCGGACGCCCCCTTTCGACGCCCGGCCCGATCAGTCTGGCAAACTCAAAGCATGAAAGCGATCAGAACTTGATCTCGAACGTGCCGGTCACGGTGCGCGGCGGGCCGTAATAGCCGATGATCGAGTTGCCGAAGAGCGCGCCCGGGAAGTTGTAGCCGCCGACGCGATAGCGCGCGTCGGTCAGGTTGCGTGCCGCAACGCCCAGGCGATAGCGGCCGTCGCCCGATGTCCAGTTGAGCGAGGCATCGACCAGCGCATAGCCATCCTGATCCAGCGCCGGGGTCGCCAGTTCGAACATCTGGGTGTCGCTGCGCAGCGAGACCGAAGGGGTGAAGGCGAGCACGCCACCCGCCACGTCGTTCGACCAGGTGAACGATGCGTTGGCGGTCCATTCCGGGGTGTTCTGGAACGCGCGCTGATTCGACACATCGACCGGGGTGGTGCCGCCGCCGATGAAGGTGAAGAACTCCTTGTAATCGGCATTGGTGTAGCCGACCACGACGCTTGCCTGGAAGTGGCGCGACGGGACCATGCGGGTTTCGAGCTCGAAGCCGTAGATCTCGCCCTTGCCGGCATTGTCGACGAAGCTGGCGATACCGCCCGCGAGCGAGGGCACCTGAATGGTGACCTGCTGATCCTTGTAGTTGGAGAAGAAGCCGGCGGCGTTGATGAACAGGGTGCGGTCGAGGAACGCGCCCTTCAGGCCCAGTTCGTAGCTGTCGATCGTCTCGGGCTCATAGCCGTTGACGGTGGTCGGCGTCAGGATCGCGTCGCCGCGCATATCGAACCCGCCCGACTTATAGCCCTTGCCGTAGCTGGCATAGAGGTTGAGGTCGGCGTTGGGCTGATAGCTGAGGCTGATGCGCGGGGTCAGCTTTTCGAAATCGCGGCTGTTGGTATAGTCCGAGCGGATCAGGCCGGGGACCGCGGCGGCGTTGCCGAAGCGGGGCGAGCGGATGCCGGTATAGTTGCGGCGGAACACCGTGCCGGTCTTTTCATCGCGGGTGTAGCGCAGGCCCGCCGAGATCTTGAACGTATCGGTCAGGTCGAAGCTGAAGTCGCCGAACGCGGCATAGCTTTTGGTGAACACCTCACCCGCAGTCAGCGTGGTGGTGTTGAGGCCGCCCAGCACGGTATCGAACGCGCCGCTGGCGCGGCCGTTGAGGTAATAGAGGCCGAACACACCCTGCAGACGATCGCCTTCATACAGCAGCTGAAGTTCCTGGGTGAACTGGCGATCCGAATATTCCGCCGGGATGTCGAGCGTCGGCAGGCTGGTGTTGTCGAAGTCGATCACCGTGTCGGTGTTGCCGTCGCGCCACGCGGTGATCGTCTTGAACGTCAGCGCATCCGACAGGCCGATTTCGCCGGTGACCGAAAGGCCACGCGTTTTCACACGGTTGTCGTCGCCGATGCCAGCGCGGGTATCATAGACGCTGGCGGTCGGCGCATAAATCGGGTCGGTGCCATTGGGCTGCAGACGGGTGCCGTGGCGCGGGTTCGACCGGTCGAGCACGCGGTCACCCGCGACGCGGACGAAGATGGTGTCGGTCGGGGTGAATTCGGCCGACAGGCGCGTGGCGAACACGTCCTTGTTATAATGCTCGGCCCCGGTGGTCAGGTTGGTGCCGAAGCCGTCGCGCCAATATTGCGCGACCGCCGCGCCCAGCGACAGCGTGTCGCCGACCGGCACCACGACCTGGCCGACCAGATCGATCTGGTTGTACGACCCGTAGCTGCCGCGGAACGACGCCTTGAAGTCATCGCCCAGACGCCGGGTGACATACTTCACCGCGCCGCCGATGGTGTTGCGGCCATAGAGCGTGCCCTGCGGCCCGCGCAGCACTTCGACCCGCTCGACGTCGAAAATGTCGAGCACCGCGCCCTGGGGCCGGGCGACATAGACATCGTCGATATACAGCGCGACGCCGGGTTCGAAGCCCCATAGCGGATCCTGTTGACCCACGCCGCGGCTGAACGCGATCAGGGTCGAGTTCGAACCGCGCGCGATCTGCAGCGTCAGGTTCGGGGTCTTGTCCTGCAGCGCGGTGATGTCCGCCGCGCCGCTCTTGACCAGCGAATCGCCCGAGACGACCGACATCGAGATCGGCACGTCGATCAGGCTTTCTTCGCGACGCCGCGCGGTCACGACGATTTCGCCGCTGTCCTGGGTTGCGGCGGTTTCTTCGGCGGGCGCTTCCTGTGCCATGGCGGGAACGGAAGCGAGCGCGCTCAACGCGGCGCTGGCGGTCAGAATCGTGCGGACAGACGGATAGAGACGCTTCATGCTTTCCTCCCCAAAATCGGCCTGGTGACCCCCGGCCTTGTCAGTGGTTGAACATCGCTATAGTGAAACCTGAACCGGGTTTCAACTTCCGGATGAAGGAGGGGACGAAATGACGCAAGAACGTGGCAAGTCCGCCACACTGCCCCCTGCCTTGCACCTGGGCGACAGCGCGGCGAGCGAGGGCAAGGAACCGCGCACCGCCCGCGGCCGCCGTACGCTGCGCACGATCCTCGACGCCGCCGCTGCGGAGTTTGGCGAGAAGGGATTCCATGACGGGTCGGTGAGCGGCATCACGCGGCGCGCGGGCGTGGCGCTGGGCAGTTTCTACACCTATTTCGATTCGAAGGACGCGGTGTTCCGTGCGCTGGTCCGCGACATGAGCGATCAGGTGCGCGAACATGTCGCCCCCGCGATTCGCGCCGCGCCGGAGCAGATCGCCGCCGAACGCGCGGGCCTTGAAACCTTCATCGGCTTTGTGCGCAAGCACAAGGAAATCTACCGCATCATCGACGAGGCCGAGTTCGTCGATCCCGAGAGCTTCCGGCTGCATTACCAGACCACCGCCGAGCGCATCGAAAAGCGGCTAAAGGCAGCGGCGGAACGCGGCGAAGTGCGCGCCGACGTGTCCGAGGTTCACGCCTGGGCGATCATGGGGATGAACGTGTTCCTCGGCCTGCGCTACGGCGTGTGGAGCGAGGATGCCGAGGCGGCAGAGGTCGCGGATACGGTGGCAGAGATGCTGGCGCGGGGATTGGGGGTTCGGTAGTCATGGCCGATGGCTGAATTACTCGACCGCGCCGCACGAACTGTCACTGCGTCCCGATCGCCGGTCGGCTTTGCCACCACAGGTGGTGAACACTGGAAAGTCTGGGACCGCTTTCTGACGATCGACGGCGTGCACGCCTATCACATCGGCAATATCTGTGGGACTTGCGCCTTCTTTTTCGAACGCATGGAGGGCGCTGACGCGGCCGTCGATGTCGGGGCGCTAACCGCTTCGCTTTACGACGGGCTGGTTACGCTTGACGCGGGTATCGTCGAGTCACTCACTCAGCTCATGCCCAGTGCTGAGTATATTATCGCGCTATTACGGGTGCGGCCAGAGCTCGTCCGGCCGAACGGAAGTGAGGACTATTTCGCCGTCGAGCAGATCGAGCAGGTCGGTCCCAACTATTGGGGCGATGAGCCGCCGCATGACACCAAAACAGATTACTATCGGCTAGAGGGACGGTCCGCCGTCGCCCTCCCACATACTGGAGCCGATACCGCCGGCTTCGATTTCATAATCCCGATGACACCTAGAACGGCTTTGAGTGAAGAGCGCGTTCAATTTTATGAAGCTGCCATCGCCGGGGGACAAAGCCCAACCGCCGTGGCCGTATCGGTTCTGGACATCAAGGGACCGTATGACGGCGCTGATCATTGGTGCTTGGCCCACTATCTCCTTGATGGTCACCACAAGATCGCCGCTGCAGCACGGACGGGAAGTGAGATCACGCTGGTTGCATTCATTGCCGTCGATCAGGGTATCTCAGATCGTGAGAGCATAGAAGCGATGCTATCAACCTATCCTCGAACGGCTGGCTAGCGCCTCACCCAGCCTCCGCGATCCACTTCGCAGCGGTCTCGCCGTCCCAGTCCATGTCGCCCGAGACGCGCCACACTTCCTTGCCCTGTGCGTCGTAGAGGATCGTGGTTGGCAGGTTGACGCCATAGCCGGTCGAGAATTTGACGTCGGGGTCGAGATAGGGCTGGAGCGCGGCGAACTTGGCCTTTTCGAAGAAGGGCGTGACCTTGGCCGCGCCGTCGAGGTCCTGGCTGATCACCAGCACCTGGAGCTTGTCCTTTTCGCGCACCGCGAGCCGGTCGAGCGTCGGCATTTCGCGCACGCAGGGCGCGCACCAGGTGGCCCAGAGGTTGACCAGCAGCGGCTTGCCGCGGAACGCCGCCAGCGTCACCGGCTTGCCTGCGGGGTCGAGAAAGCCATGGTCGGGGGCGGCCTCGCCCTTCTTGCTGCGGTCGACTGTGCCGACGCGTTCGGGTTCGTCGGGCGCATTGTCGGGCGCAGCCGGGCTTTCGGCGGCGACAGTTGCGGTTGCTTGCGGGTCGGGTTGCTTGCCACTATCGCAGCCGGCAATTCCAAGGCCCAGAGTAAGGAGAAGCGCGATCGTCGAGCGCAAGGGAAGCTCCAATTCCATGTGGGGCGGGCGCTTCGCCGAAGGCCCGTCATCGGTGATGCGTGAGATTAACGCATCCATCCCGTTCGACAAGCGAATGTGGCGCCAGGACATTGCCGGATCGAAAGCGCATGTCGCGATGCTGGGGCAGCAGGGGATCGTGTCGGCGGAGGATGCCGCGACGATCTCCGCCGGGCTGGACGCGGTCGCCGAAAACTATGCACGCGACGGGGTGCCGGAGGATCTGGCGCTCGAAGACATTCATATGCTGACCGAAGCGCGGCTGGCCGAGAAGATCGGGCCGGTTGCCGGGCGGCTGCACACCGCGCGCAGCCGCAACGATCAGGTCGCGACCGATTTCCGCCTGTGGGTGCGCGACGCGACCGATCAGGTGCTCGCCGCGCTCGACGCGCTGCAGGGCGCGCTGCTGACGCGGGCGGAGGAACATGCCGACAGCGTGATGCCGGGCTTCACCCATCTGCAGAGCGCGCAGCCGGTGACGTTGGGGCATCATCTGATGGCCTATTTCGAGATGATCGCGCGCGATCTGAGCCGCTTCAGTGACAATCGCGCGCGCGGGAATCTGTGCCCGCTGGGATCGGCGGCGCTGGCGGGGACGGGGTTTCCGCTGGATCGCGAGATGACAGCGAGCGCGCTGGGCTTTGACGGGCCGACGCGCAACTCGCTCGATGCGGTGAGCGACCGCGACTTCGCCCTCGATTACCTGATGGCGGCGGCGCAATGTTCGCTACACCTCAGCCGCCTGGCCGAGGAATTCGTGATCTGGGCGAGCCAGCCCTTCGGCTTCGTCAAGCTGAGCGACCAATGGTCGACCGGCAGCTCGATCATGCCGCAGAAGCGCAATCCCGATGCCGCCGAGTTGGTGCGGGGGCATTCAGGCCGCATTGTCGGGTGCCTGACCGCGCTGATGATCACGATGAAGGGCCTGCCGCTCGCCTATTCCAAGGACATGCAGGACGACAAGCCGCCGGTGTTCGAGGCGCACGACTTGCTCGCGCTGTCCATCGCGGCGATGACCGGGATGGTCGAGAGCGCCGAATTCCGGACGGACCGGATGCGCGCCCTCGCCGAAAGCGGCTTTGCCACCGCCACCGACCTTGCCGACTGGCTGGTGCGCGAAGGTGGCATCCCGTTCCGCGAGGCGCATCACATCACCGGCCGCGCGGTCGCAGCGGCGGAGGCGAAGGGCGTGCGGCTCGACCAGCTGGAACTGGCGGAACTGCGGGCGATTGACGGGCGTATCGACGCGCGCGTGTTTGACGTATTGACGGCCGATGCTTCGGTCGCGAGCCGGATGAGTTTTGGTGGCACGGCCCCGGCGCGGGTGCGTGCGGCGATTGCGGCGGCGCGTGCCGCAAGAGGAGAATGACGATGCGAACCCTCGTGGTCTTCACGGCGCTTCTGCTGGCCGCATGCGGCAATCGGGGCGACCTGAAACCGGCTGCCGGGGAGTCGCTGCCGCCCAAACCCTTTGGGGCGGTGGCCACGCCGGCACCGGCAGACCTGACGAAGGCGCCGCCCCAGACGCGACCGACGCGCAGCGACGAAGTGCTGCGCAGCTCAGAAGAACGGCGCAGCGACGAATTCGACCTGCCGCCGCAGTAAGAAGATCATCATGGACCATTTTAACCGCAAGAACGGCGTGCTGCACGCCGAGGACGTCGCCATTCCCGCCATCGCGGCGGAAGTGGGCACGCCCTTTTACGTCTATTCGACCGCGACGCTGGAGCGGCATGCGCAGGTGCTGAAGGCCGCGCTCGCCGATCTGCCGCGCGTGCACATCGCCTTTGCGATCAAGGCGAATCCGAACCTGGCCGTGCTCGGCGTGCTGGCCAGGCAAGGCTATGGCGCGGACGTGGTGTCGGGCGGCGAGC
Source organism: Sphingomonas sp. 32-66-10 (assembly GCA_002280565.1). GTDB lineage: Bacteria > Pseudomonadota > Alphaproteobacteria > Sphingomonadales > Sphingomonadaceae > Sphingomonas. Next base: position 120,288 of record NCEF01000002.1, on the reverse strand, counting down.
TGAAGCGCGCGCTGGCGGCGGGGATGAAGCCGGAAGACATCGTGTTTTCGGGCGTCGGCAAGACCCGCGCCGAGCTGCAGCTGGGGCTGGACGAGGGGATCGGCCAGTTCAACCTGGAGCTGGAGGAGGAGGGCGAGGTGCTCGCCGACCTCGCGCACGCACAGGGCAGGACCGCGCCTGCGGTGCTGCGGGTGAACCCCGATGTCGATGCCGGCACGCACGCCAAGATTTCGACCGGCAAGGCGGAGAACAAGTTTGGCGTCGCGATCGACCGCGCGCCCGCGATCTTCGACCGGCTGGCCAAGCGGCCCGGCATGAACCTGCGCGGCGTGGCGATCCATATCGGCAGCCAGTTGAAGACGCTCGCCCCGCTCGAGGCTGCCTACACGCGCGTCGGCGAGCTGGTCGCGCAGCTGCGCGCTGCGGGGCATACGATTACCCATGTCGACCTCGGCGGGGGCTTGGGCGTACCCTATGAGCCCGATGACAAGGTGTCGTCGGCCGAGGAATTCGGCGCGATGGTCAAGCGCGTCACCGCCGATTGGGACGTGGCGCTGATGTTCGAACCGGGCCGCTTCATCTGCGGCAATGCCGGGCTGCTCGTCACCGAGGTGATCTGGGTCAAGCCGGCGAGCATCAATCCCTATGTCATCGTCGATGCGGCGATGAACGACCTGGCCCGCCCGGCGCTCTACGACGCCTATCATGCCTTCGAGGCGGTCGAACCGACCGGCGAGAAGTTCGTCGCGAACATTGCAGGCCCGGTATGCGAGACCGGCGATACGTTCGCGATGGGGCGTGAGATTGATCTGGTGAAGTCAGGCGACCTGGGCGTGTTCCGCACTGCGGGTGCGTACGGCGCGACGATGGCGTCGACCTATAACAGCCGCGCGCTGGTGCCCGAGGTGCTGGTGTCGGGCGACAAGTTCGCGATCGTCGCGGACCGCATCCAGCCCGAGTCGATCATGGGGGCCGAGCGCGTCCCCGAGTGGGTGCGGTGAAACGCTCCGGCCTGCCCGTCTTTGTGCGGTTGGACGGGCGGCCGGCGATATTGGAGGGCGACGGCGCAATGGCGGAGGCCAAGCGCCGCTTGCTGGAACGCGCGGGCGCGGTGATCGTCGGCGAGGATGCGCCTGCGCATATCGCTTTGGTCGCGTGCGAGGATCCCGAGCCGGTTGTGGCGCGATTGAAGGCGCGCGGATTGCTGGTCAATGTCGCCGACCGGCCCGATCTGTGCGACTTCACCTTGCCCGCGATCGTCGAGCGCGATCCGGTGACGATCGCGATCGGCACCGGTGGCGCGTCGGCGGGCCTCGCCGCAGCGTTGCGGCAGCGGATCGAGCCGCTGATTCCGGCTGGCCTGGGCGCGTTCGCCGATGCGCTGGCGGCGGCACGGGGGGCGATGCGCGCGCGCTGGCCCGATGGGGGCGAGCGGCGGCGGGCGCTGGGTGCTGCGTTGAGCGGGCCGCTCGATCCGTTACGGGCGCAGGATGAAGACGCGGTGACGCGCTGGATTGCCGGTTCGGCGGCACCCGGCGACCGGATCGAGGCGATCGTACTCACCTCCGCCGATCCCGACGACCTGACGCTGCGTCAGGCGCGCTGGCTGGCGCAGGCGGATCGGGTGACGCATCGCGCCGATGTGCCGGCCGCAATCCTCGACCGCGCGCGCGCCGATGCCGACCGCATGCTATGCGATGCGCCGCCTGAGGGCTTGCCCGGGCTGACCGTCGATGTTTCAAGCGCACGATGAGTGGATTTGCCTATCGGGTGACGGCGCAGGCCGTGGAGGAGATTGCCCCGCGCGACGCCTTGGCATGTGCGGCGGAGTTCGTGTGGATCCACCTCACCTCACGCGATGAAGAGGTGCAGGCGTGGCTGCGCGATCATGCGGCGCTCGACCATTTCACCATCGACGCGCTGACCGCGCTGGAGACGCGCCCGCGGTGCGAGCAGATCAATGGTGCTGCCGTGCTCAATATGCGCGGAATGACGCATGAAGCGATGGCCAGCAGCGATCCGCTCGCCTCGATCCGGCTGCGCGCCGATGGCAAGCGGGTCATCTCGGTCACGCGCCTGCCGCTCGACGCGCTCGATGCGGCGCGCAAGGCAATGGAATCCGGGCAGATCCGGGATGCGGGCGATCTGATCGCGACGCTGGCGACGGCGATCACAGAGCAGCTCGATCCGCAGGTCGCGCAGCTGGGCGATTCGCTCGACGATTGCGAGGAGCAGCTCGATCCGCGCGCCGCGTTCGACCTCCGCCGCACGGTTAGCCGCGTGCGGCGGCAGGCGATCGGCTATCGCCGCTTCCTCTATCCGCAGCGCACCGCGCTCGAGAAACTCGCCGGATTGGCGGTGACCTGGCTGAGCGACGAGGATCGGCTGCACATCAACGCCGCCGCCGACCGTGCGGCGCGGATGGCCGAGGAGCTGGAGAGCATCCGCGAGCGCGCGGCGCTGATCCATGAAGCGCTGACCGATCTGCGGGCCGAAGTGATCGACCAGCGCTCGCTGCTGATCGCGGTGGCGGCGATGATCTTTCTGCCGCTGACCTTCATCACCGGGCTGTTCGGGATGAATGTCGATGGGATTCCCTATGCCCGGCATCCCGAATCATTCTGGGTGATTACCGGCTTCAGCCTGGCGGTCGCGGCCGGGGTCGCACTGTATTTCGTCAGGCGGCACTGGTTCCGATAGAGCTGGATACGGCTGCGCTGTATCGCGGCACCGGCCCGCAGCCGTTTAAGCGTTGCTGAAACAAGCGCTAAATCGGGATGACGCGGCCGCCCGGTGCGTCGATCGATCCTTGCAGCCGCGCATAATCGGCACGGGTAAGGGCGAGTTCGCAACGCGTCTCGCCCAGTTCGATGGCGCGCGCGGCGATCCGCGCGTCGAGCGAGGCGACGGTGCGCTTGAGCTCGGCGATCCGCCCTGCGCGCTCCAGTGTGCGTTCGATCCGCGCCTGAAGCACACCGAATTCAAAGGGCTTGGCGAGATGATCGTCGGCTCCCGCCGCCAACGCTTCGACCGCGCCGTGCGTATCGTTGAGCGCAGTGATCATGATCACCGGCAGGTCGGCAGTGTCGGGAGCGGTGCGAATTTCGGTGAGCGCTTCCAGCCCCGACATGCCCGGCATCACCATGTCGAGCAGGACCAGGTCGAAACCGCGCCCGGACAGCAGGTCCAGCGCCTCACGCCCGCTTTGCGCCAGCACGACCATATAGCCCATCGCGCCGAGCCGCCCGCCAATGACATGCAGACTGGTCCGGCTGTCATCGACGACCAGGATTGTGCGCGTGGCGCGTCGGCGTGATTCGCCGGTCGGGGTGGCGCTATTCACCATGGCCCCGTCTTATCCCGCGAGCGTCACGATCCTGTTAACGTTGCGCCCGGGCGCTTTTTGCCGCTGCGCTGTGCGGCGGCACCGGCCCGCTCCCCCACCCGGCCACCCATAGAATACCCTGACGTTGGGTGGCCGGGTGGGGGAGCGGGCCGGTGCCGCCAAACCAAAAAAACGCCTCAGCGGCGCAGAAACCACATGATCTGGTCGACCATCATGCGCAGCTGCGCGTCGGCATCGCCGAGCGGGTCGCCGGGCGCGCCCATGTTGATCGCGACGCCGAGCGGGGTCGGCCAGCCGCGCAACGCGTGGACCACGGTACGCAGCGCCGACATGGTCGATACCGCCGCCTGCCACCCGCCGGCCGTCGCGACCATACCGACCGGCATCCGGTCGAAATAAACGCGGTCGTCACCGCGCAGCAGCTCGACATGGTCGAGCGCATTCTTGACCAGCCCCGACAACGTGCCGTGATAGCCCGGCGAGCCGATCACCAGTGCGTCGGCACTGCGCAGCACCGCGACGAAATCGGCAATTTTGCCGTCCGGCACCGGATCGCACAGCTCATAGGGGGGGAAGTTGATCGCCTCACCCGTCAGCAAGGTGGTGCGCGCGCCGGCGTCTTCGGCAATCGCCAGGCATCGCGCCAGCACGCGCCCGGTGCTCGATTCGGGGCGCGAGGTTCCGCCCAGGGCGACGATATGCGGCTTGCTCATGGCGCGGGGCTAGCGGAAACCGGTGGGATGAGCCACCCTGAACGCGCGGGACGGAACAGGAGGACGGGGTGCAGACCAAGGGACCGCTGGCGGGCGTGCGCATCGTCGAGATCGACGCGATCGGGCCGGTCCCGTTCGCCGCGATGCTGCTCGCCGATCTGGGGGCGGAGGTGGTCCGCATCGTCCAGCCCGATGCGAGCGCCAGCCATGTCGTCCCCAGCCTGTATCGCGGGCGGCGCGAGCTGGAGCTGGATTTCCGGCACCCGGCGTCGATCAACGAGCTGCGCGACCTGATCGACCGCGCCGATGGCTTGATCGAGGGGATGCCGCCGCGCTCGATCGAAGCGCTTGGGATCGGGCCGGACGCGTGCCGGATGCGCAACCCGCGCCTGGTCTATGGCCGGGCGAGCATCTGGGGGCAGGACGGGCCGATGGCCGAACGTCCGGGCAGTGATATCAATGTGCTGGCACTGACCGGCGCGCTGCACGCGATCGGCACGCCCGACCAGCCGGTGGTGCCGCTGACCCTGCTGGGCGACCATGCCGGGTGCGGCCTGTTTCTGGCGCTGGGCATGGTGAGCGCGATTCTGGGCGCACAGGCGAGCGGCGAGGGGCGGATCGTCGATGCGGCGGCGGTCGACGGGGTGGGCACGCTGATGGCGCTGACCCAAAGTCTGGCGAGCAGCGGGCGCTGGCTCGACCGGCGCGAGGCCAATCTGGTCGATGGCGGCGCGCCATTCTACCGCACCTATCGCTGCGCCGATGAGCGGCATGTCGCGGTCGGCGCGATCGAGCCGTCGGCCTTTGCCGATCTATGTGCGGTACTGGGACTGGAAGCGTCGAAGATCCCGCAATTCGACCGTGCCGGCTGGCCGCACATGGCGCGCGAATTCGCCCGCCGCTTTGCCAGCCGGACGCGCGACGATTGGATCGCGCGCTTCCCCGACGGCGCGGCGTGCGTCACCCCGGTGCTGAGCCTGAGCGAGGCCGCGCGACATCCGCATGCGCTCGCCCGCCGTCCGTTGGCGAGTGGCCCGGCGGGCGGGCCGACCGCACCGCAATTCACCCCGCGCGCCGCGCCGGTGGGACCGGCGGTAGTGACGAGCGTGGGCGAGATGCTGGGGCGGTGGGTGGATTGAGACCATCGCTCCCCTCGCCTAACCGCTGCCTTTCAGAGAGGGGATAAAGAGGATCACGCCGCGCGCGCGGCGCTCCAGGCGCCGGCGATTTCCTCAAGGTCGTCGGCGACCGCGCGGAACGGCGCGGGGTCGGTGCCGATGCTCGCCTGAACGATCTGGGTGCGCAAACCATGATAGAGCGTGGCCAGCGTGCGCGACACATCGCCGCCACGCTCGAAATCGAGGCCCCCTTCCAGCGCGAACAGAATGGCGGTGGCGCGGGCGATCCGTTCGCTCTTGACCGGGAACTGCCGCTTCTCGGTCGCAAAGGCGGCGGAGCGGAGCGCGGCGATGCACTCCTTGTACATCAGCGCGATCAGCTGGTGCGGATCGGCGGCCGCAGTCCGTCCGACCGCGTCGATATTGCGATAGGTGGCGGCGGCGTCGGTGGTGAGGCGGATCGGGCGGGTCATCGCATCAATCCTGCTTGTTCCAGGCTTCGACCTGCGATTCGAGGAAGCTCATCGTCGACTTATAGACCGCGACCTTGGCGTCCATGCTGGCGAACTGGCGGGTCATGCGGGTGCGCGTGTCCTCGATCTTGGTCAGAATGTCGGCCTTGTCGTCGTCGAGATCGGCCTTGGCGCGGGTATAGCCCGCCTCGCTCGCCCCCAGCCCGCGCGTGGTGCTGGCCGCCGCCGTGGCGATGGCGTTGAGCGCGCCGGCGACGCCATTGCCGTTGGCACTGGTGCCGACCGGTTCGGCGAACAGCCGCTCCACCGCTTCGGGGTAGTCGATCAGCGCCCGGCTGAGCGCGGAGGTATCGACGCTGAGCGTGCCGTTGCGTTCGGTGCGGATGCCGATCTGCGCCAGCGTGGTCGGTTCACCCGCTGCGCCGGTTGCGATCTGTGCGATCGTGATCTGCTGCAGCTCGCGCTTCACCGCCTTCGCCGCCGCATCGCCGCGCAGCGCGCCGCCAATCGGGTCGAGATCGCGGTTCAGCGCCGAAAAGACCTCGTTATAGGTCGCGACGAAGTCCTGCGCCGCCTGGAGCAGTGCGGCGGTCGGCGCGCTCTTGCCGATCGTCACGATCGTGCCGGGCTGGGCCGAGGACAGGTCGAGCCGCACGCCGGGGACCAGATCGGAAATGCTGTTGCCGTCGCGGCGCAGTGCGATGCCATCGACCGCGACAATCGCGTCGGCGGCGGCGCTGCCGATCGTCGTGCCGCTCGCGCCGATACCGACATTGAGCGCTGAAAGGCCGGTATGTCCGGGGGTTTCGGTCGCGGTGAGGGTGAAGGCGCGCGCTTCGCCGCTCGCGCCCTTGACCACCAGCCGCGCGCCGCCGCTGTCGGTAACGACCGAGGCGGTGACGCCCGCCTCGGCCGCGTTGATCGCAGCGGCGATGCCGTCGAGGCTGCTGTTGTCCGGGCCGATGGTGATGGCGACCGGGGCAGCGGTGCCGGGGGTGAAGCCGGTCATCGCGCCGTCCGTCACCGTGGCGGTGCCGAAGGTCAGCGTCAGCGTCCCCTGCCCGATCGCGGCGGTGCGGTCGGTGACGGGCGCGCTGGCGGCGCTCTGTGGCGCGGCGAGCTGGCGCACCTCGATTTTGGTATTGAGCGTCGCGAGATTGGCGCCGGCGAGGCGGGTGACGCCGAGGATGCCGGGGTGCGAGCTGGTCGGTTGGGTCGCCAGCGTTCCGCCGCGCGTCAGGCTGGCGAGCGCGGACGCAAAGCCGGTGATGTTGCTCTTGTGGGTCGCCGCAGCGGTAATCTGCGCGGTCAGCGTCTCTTCGCGTTTGGTGAGCGCGGCGTTCTTCAGCTCGAACTGCGCGTCGACCAGGCCCTGGACGAGCGCGGTCGTGTCGATGCCCGACCCGGTGCCGATTGTTTTGGCAATCGATTCAATTTCCACGGTCGTGATCCCCCATGCCTCGATAAACGGCTATCATCATGCGGGCTTAAGGCCGGTTTGACGGCCTTCCTCATCGAACAGAGCGCTCGCCGGCACCTTGATCGTCGGCATCGCCGCGCCGGCGCGTTTGTCGAGGCCGAACACGAACGCCAGCACCGTCGCGACCGCGAGATAGAGGTCGTCGCGAATCTCCTGATTCTCGCGGCTGGTGAAGTAGAGCGCGCGGGCGAGCGGCGGCAGTTCGATGCGCGGCACCGCCAATTCGTCGGCCAGCTCGCGGATCGCCAGCGCGATTTCGCCGCGCCCCTTGGCGACCACCACCGGCACCTGATCCTTGCCCTGATCGTAGCGCAACGCGACCGAGAAGTGCGTCGGGTTGGTGAGCACGACATGCGCGGTGGCGATGCTCTTGCGCAGCCCGCCCTTGGCAATCTCGCGCTGGCGCTGGCGGCGATGGCTCTTGGCCTCGGGCGAGCCTTCGGTCTCTTTATACTCGTCCTTCACTTCCTGAACGCTCATCTTGAGCCGCTGCATGTGACGGAAAATCTGGATCGGCAGGTCCACGCCCGCGATCAGCAGCAATCCTCCCGCCATGACGATGACGAGCGTCGCGAAGGTATCACCGAGCGATTTCACCGCCGTGCCGAGGTCGGACGAGACCAGTCCGATGGTCATCCCCGCCGACCCCCAGAGCAGCCACGCGCCCATGCCGCCGAGCAGCACCACCTTGAGCAGCGACTTGCCGAGTTCGATCCAGCCGGTCGGGCCGAAGATGCGCTTGAGGCCGGAGCCGGGATTGATGCGGTTGCCCTTGGGCGCCATCAGCTTGCCGTTGAAGCGGAGCGATCCCAGCGCCGCCTGACTCAGCACCGCGCCGCCCAGCGTGATGGCGAGCAGCGCGCCGAGCGATGGCGCGAGCTTCCACCCGGCGGTGGCGAGCGGCTTCCAGGGCTGAAAGCTCTCGATATCGGCGCGACCGAAGCTGAAGCTGGCCGCCATCACTTCGCGGATCGCGGAGAGCAATTGCGGCCCCATCAGGATCATCCAGCCACAGCCGAGCAGCATGATCAGCGCCGCGCCGAACTCGCGCGATTTGAGCAGGTCGCCATCGTCGAGCGCTTTTTGCTTGCGCTTGGGTGTTGGTGCTTGTGTCTTTTCGCCAGCCGTCTCCGCCATCAGCCGAGCCCTCCCAGCACCAGCGTCTGCGCGGCGTCGAGCGCCTCACGCACGATGACGAGCATGTAATCGCCCATCGCTGGCATACCGGCGAGCAGGGCGAGGACGCCCATGGCGAGGCTCGCGGGAATGCCGATCGCGAACAGGTTGAGCGCAGGGGCGGAGCGCGAGAGCATGCCGACCACGATGTTGAGGCACAGCAGCAGGAAGCCGACCGGAAGCGCAAGCAGCAGCCCGGCGAGGAAGGCATAGCCGCCGAACAGCACGATGTTCATCAGCTTGCCCGGGGCGAGCCAGGCACCGCCGGGGGGCAGCAGCTCGTAGGAGCGCACGATCAGTTCGACCAGCACGAGATGGCCGTCGACCGCGAGGAACAGCAAGGTAAGCAGGACGGTCAGGAACTGGCCGAGCGCGGGGGTCGACTGGCCGGTCTGGGGGTTGATCGCGGTGGCGAAGCTGAGGCCCATCGACACGCCGATCACCTCGCTCGCCACCAGGGGCGCGGCAAAGGCGATCTGAAGGATGAAGCCGAGTGCGAGGCCGACCAACGCCTCAGCCGCGACGGCGAGGATCGTGGTCAGCACGAACACCTCGCCCGGCACCGCGATCGGCGCGGCCTGCATCGACAGGATCGAGACGGCGGCGGTCAGCAGGATGCGGACGTTGAGCGGCACCGCGACGGCGCCGAACACCGGCGCGGCCATGAACGCCGCGCCGACACGCACCATCGTGAACAGCAGCGCCCACAGCTGCGGCTCGATCGCGAGGCCGAAGCCGAGCATCTCAGTGGATGCTGACCGAAGTCGGAGCCCAGCGCGTGCGCCGTGCGTCACCGCGCGGTGCGTGCGGCACGTGCACGATCGGGCGCGGCGGCAGCTGTGGCGGGGCAGCGGGGACCGGCGCGAAGGTCATTTCACCAGGTCCGGAATGCGTTCGAAGATCGCCGTGGTGAAATCGCCGAGCAGGGTCATGATCATGCCGCCGAAGATCACCAGGCTGACCCCGACGATCGCGAGCTTTGGCACGAAGGTCAGCGTCTGTTCCTGGATCGACGTCGCCGCCTGAATCATGCCGAGGATCAGGCCCGACAGGAGCGCCGGGATCAGGATCGGGGCCGAGGCGAGCGCGAGGATCCACATCGCTTCGCGCGCCACGGAGAGGAAATAGTCTGCGTCCATGGTCGCTATCCTGAGAAGCTTGAAGCAAGACTGCCCATCGTCAGCGCCCAGCCATCGACCAGCACGAACAGCAGCAGTTTGAACGGCATCGAGATAATCGTCGGCGACATCATCATCATGCCCAGGCTCATCAGCACGGTGGCGACGATCAGGTCGATGACGATGAACGGCAGGAAGATCAGGAAGCCGATCTGGAACGCGGTCTTGAGTTCGCTGGTGACGAACGCGGGCAGCAGGATCGAAAAGGGCGTGTCCTGCGGATTGGCGATCGGCCCGGCCTTGGCGATGCCGGCGAACATGCTGATGTCCTTCACCCGCGTCTGCTTGAGCATGAAGGCGTGGAGCGGCTTGCCCGCTTCCTCGATCATCTGCGTCGCGCCGATGCGCCCTTCGGCATAGGGCTGGATCGCGGTGCGGTTCATCTGTTCGATCGTCGGCGCCATGATGAAGAAGGACAGGAACAGCGACAGGCCGACCAGCACCTGATTGGGCGGGGTCTGTTGCAGCCCCAATGCCTGACGCAGGATCGCCAGCACGATGATGATCCGGGTGAAGCTGGTCATCATCAGCAGGATGCCCGGCAGCACCGTGAGCAGGCCCATGATGATGAGCACTTGCAGCGACAGGCTGAGTGGCGCGTCGCCGCCGCCCAGATCGCCGAGCGCACGGTCGATTGCGTCGCCCGCTCCTGGAGTCGCGGCTGCCGTCGGCGCGGCGACGGGCGCGGCGGCTGCCGCTTCCTGCGCGAACGCCGGAGCGACTGCGAACAGCGCGAGCGCGAGCGCGCCGAGCAGCAGCGCGAGGTGGCGCAGCATCGGGCTCATCCGTCGATCCGGTCGATCAGGGTGACGCCGTTGCGGCTGACCGAAACGAGCAGCCGCTTGCCCTCGACCTCCAGCACCGCGATTCGGGTGCCGGTCGAGACCATCATCGTCTCCCGCACCTTGAGCATCCGGTCGCCCTGATTGCCGGGCAGCCGCGCCTCGAGCTTGCGCCAGAGATAGAGGCAGCCGATCAGCAGGCCGCAGACGAGCGGCAGCAGCACGACCAGCTTGAGGATGTAGGACCACATCATGGTCGATCAGCCCCGCTTTTCTGGCGCGACCAGCTCGGTCATGCGCACGCCGAACTTGTCGCCAACGGTGACCACCTCGCCCCGCCCGATCAGCGTGCCGTTGACGAACACGTCGAGCAGCTCGTCGGCCTCGCGGTCGAGTTCGATCACGCTGGTTTCGGCGAGCGCGAGCAGTTCGCGCAGCGTCAGCGTGGTCGATCCGATCTCGACGGTCAGCTTGACCCCTACATCCTGGAGCAGGTGGAAATTGGCGGCGGCCGCGGTCTCGGCGGCGAAGCTGCCGGTCATGTCGTTCATCGTGCGTCCTCGAGCTCAGGGGTGTCGAAACGAGTCAGGCGGATGGCGGCGCGGCCATTGGCGGTGCCGACGGTGCCGCATCCGATGCGGCGCGGGCCGACCATCACCGGCACGTCGGGGCCGAAGCTGATCGGAATGACGTCGCCGGGCTTGAGCGCCATCAGCGTCGAAGCGGGTACGATCGGCTCGGCCAGGACCGAACGGACCGGCAAGCGCACGCCGAGCGCAGCGCGGGTCAGGCAGTTGCGCCAGTGCGGCTCGACCTCGGGCTCGCCACCGATCACCTTGGCGGTGAGCGCGGGGCTCCATGGCTTGAGCGCGCTGACGGGGTAGAGGATGTCGATCCAGTGCGGCTTTCCCCCGCCTTGGGCGATGCCGATGCGGGTCACGACCATCGCGTCGCCGCCGTCAATCTCTGGCGCGACCGACAAGGGCGTCGGTGCGGGGACGAATGCGAAGTCGATATCGGCGAGCAGCTCCCATGCCGGACGCAGCTGCGCGGCGAGGCTGTCGGCGATGCGGCGGAGCAGGGTTTCGGCAGAGCCCGTGAAGTCGGCGGGCATCGGCTGGGGCGCTTCGCCATCGCCGCCGAAAAAGCGGTCGAGCATTTCATAAGCGAGCTTGCCGTCGATCAGGATGAAGGCGCAACCCCGCCCCGGCGTCATCGCCAGCGGCAGCCAGGCAGTGAGGCCATTGGGCCGCTCCGCGCGGTAATCGGCGTGGCGCTGCACCGCCAGCGGCTCGGCCCAGACGCGCAGCCCTTCGCCGAGCAGCGGTTCGAACACGGGCTTGAGCGACTTGGCGAGGCGCGCAGTCAGATGCTGGACGCCGTGCAGATCGCCGAACGGGTTGAGGTTCGCGGCCCCCAGCGCCGGCGCGTGTTCGGCACCGGCGCGCGAACGCTCGCGCCGTTCGGGCGCGCTTCCCTGAAGGGTCATGTCTGAAGGGCCGTTAACCATGCCCGTTCACTGAACGATGAAATTGGTAAAATAGACGTTAGCAATCCCGCCAAATCCCTCTTTTTCCTTCAGAACGCCGTTGATTGCGGCGGCGAGGCGCTTTTGCAGGCGGGTTTTGCCGTCGGCGGTGAAGACATCGTCCTCATTGGTTTCGCCGAGCGCGAGCAGGATCGCCGAACGGACCGCGAGTTCGTGGGTCTTCAGATTCTCGACCACGCGATTGTCATAGGGGGTCGAGACGGCGATGCCGACCTGAACGAAATGGACGCTTTCGCGCAAATTGGAGGTGAATTCCTTCTCCATCTGGTAATAGGTCGAGGCATATTTGTCCCCGCCCTCGCCCTTTGGCGTCGGCTTGCCCTTGTTCTCGCTGCCCGCTTCGCCCTCCTTGCCAGCCGACGCACGCGCCTCTTCGCTCTTGGGGACGAGGCGCGGGGTGTCGGCATCGGCGCTCTCGCCCTGCGCGCCGCCGCCGCCGAGCAGGCCGGAATTGGCGGCATAGAGCCCGCCCCCGACCCCGCCGCCGATCAGCACGACCAGGCCGGTGCCGATCATCAGCCATTTCATCATCCCGCCCTTTTTCTTGGCGGGTGCGGCGGTTGCTTGGGTATCGCTCATCTCAAATCCCCCTCAGGATGGTTCAGGCAACGCGCGCGTCGGACGCGGTGCCGGTGTCCGCACGCGCCGATGCCGGGCGGGCGGGTGTCGATTGTTGTTGCTGCTGGTGCGGCTGACCGCGCGCGTCGGTCCCGCCGCCATCGACGCTCGACTGGCCAAGCTTCAGCCCGCGCGCTTCGGCGAGTTCGGCAAGGCGCGGCGCGGCGTCGGTCAGCAGCTGGCGGGTCGCGGGGTTCTCGGCCGTGAAGTGCACCTGAAGCCGATCGCCGTCGCGGCGGATCGAGATATCGACGGCGCCGAGATTCTCGGGCGCGAGGCGGATGCGGGTGTCCGCAGCCTCGACGCCATCGCGTAGCGCGGCGATCCGTTCGATCATCTTGCCGGTCCAGTCGTCGCGGCTGAGGTCGAGCGGGGCCTGATCGGCTTGCGCGGTCGCCTGCACGGTCGTCCGCTGGACGTCGAGCGACCGCAGCAGCTGGATCTCCGGGCTGGCGGGATCGGCCGGCGCGGCGGTGTCGAGCGGCGCGGCCAGCGGCGCGGCGAGCGCGGCGGCGAAGACCTGTGCGGCGGGTGCGGCTTGCACGACCGGCGGCGGCACCGGAGCGGCTGGTATGGGGGCGGCGGTCTTGCGGATCTCGGGCGCCGCGGCGGTGGCGCGGTCGAGCCGCACCTCCGCCGCGACGACCCCGCCCCCGACGCCCGGCTCGGCCTGGGCCGGAACCGGATCGCGCCAGGTGCGAAGCGGGGTGGAAACTGGGGTTGCCGCCGGAGCGGCCGGGGCGGACGCGAGCGACGCGGCAAACGCATCGCCGTCTGCGGCATCACTTGGCAGCGGCGCGGTCTCGCCCAGCTCGATGGGCAGCGCGGCGGCTTCGACCGGATCGGCAATCGGTCCGTCGATATGCGCGCTGGGCGTGCCAACCGCGACGCGCGCGGGCAGCGGAGTTTCGAGCGGCAACAGCACCATGCCCTCAGGCATCCATGCCAGCAGCGCTTCATCCTCGTCCGTGCCGCCTTCCGCCACGCCATTGCCGGGGACCGGCAAATCCTTGCCGCCGCCGGCAACCGGCTTGCCGGTCATGGGCGCGATGCCGGGCATGACGCAGTCGAGCGCGAGCTTGAGATCGAAGCCCGCGACCCCGGCGGCAGGCGCAGCGCGCAGCGCAAATCCTGGCGGGGACAGCGTAAGTGCGGTCGAGGCGAGCAGGTCGGTCACGTCGGGCGAAACTCCTTCGCCCGGCAATCAGCAAGGATCGTGCCGTTTTCGTGCACTCGCCGGCATATCCTCGAGCGCGCGCATTGCGCGGCGGGCGGCATTGGCTTCGGCGCGTTCGATCAGCTTCTCGATCGCGCTCTGGTCGCGCTTGGCTTCCTGCGTCGCGCTGCGGGCATGGTCGAGCCCGCGCTGCGCATCGGCGACGCGGCGTTCGGCGGCGAAGGCGGACTGGTGGAGTCGTTCGCGGTAATGCGCGGCGGCGATCAGGCTGGTGGCGCTGCCGGGAAGCGGCGCGGGCGACGGCGCAACCCCTTGTGCCAGCGATTCGATGCGGGCACGCAACGCCTGTTCGGCGGCAACCTTCTCGCGCGCCGCGGCCTCGCTCGCGCGCACCATGTCGAGCTGGAGCGTGCGGACGCGGTGCAGCCGGTTTAGCTTCTGGGCGTGTTTATCCATCCCCGAACACGCCAACCAGTTCGGTTACCGCCTCGTCGAGGCTGACCGTCTCGTCATAGGGCTGGCGGATATAGTCGAGCACGGTGTCGTGGCAGGCGATCGCCGCGTCGATCTGCGCATCCGCGCCCGCGCGATAGGCGCCCATCAGCACGAGATCGCGATTCTCCTCATAGGTCGCGAGGTGACGGCGCAGCACGCGCGCGGCGGCGACGTGCTTCTTGTCGGCGATATCGGTCATCACGCGGCTGACCGATGGGCCAAGGTCGATCGCGGGATAGACGCCGCGTTCGGCCAGCGCGCGGCTGAGCACGATATGCCCATCGAGGATCGATCGGGCGCTGTCGACGACCGGATCGTTGCCGTCATCGCCATCGGCGAGCACGGTGTAGATTGCGGTGATCGACCCGCCGGTATGGACGTCGGTCCCGGCGCGCTCGATCAGGCTGGGCAGCATCGCGATGGCGCTCGGCGGATAGCCGCGCGCGCTCGCAGGTTCGCCGAGCGCCAGGCCGATCTCACGCCCGGCATGCGCGACGCGGGTGAGCGAATCCATGATCAGCAGCACCTTCTTGCCCTCGTTACGAAAGGCTTCGGCGATGGCGGTGGCGCGCAATGCGCCGCGGATGCGCAGCACTGGCGAGTGGTTGGCGGGGACCGCGACGACCACCGATCGCCCGCGCGCCGCGCCCGCCACCTTGGTCTCGAGAAAGTCGGACACTTCGCGCGAACGCTCGCCGATCAGGCCGATGACGATGACGTCGGCCTTGGCCGCGCGGACCATCATGCCGAGCAACACCGACTTGCCGACGCCCGATCCGGCCATGATGCCGACGCGCTGGCCCTGACCGATCGTCAGCAACCCGTTGATCGCGCGCACCCCGACATCCATCGGTTGAAGCACGCGCCCGCGGTCGAGCGGCGACTGGATCTTGCCCGCGAGCGGCCATTTGCCGGCGCCACGAATCGGGCCGAGCCCGTCGATCGGCTTGCCCGCGCCATCGACGACGCGACCGAGCATCGCCGCACCGACCTCCGCCTCGCCCGGCGGGCCAACGGGACGCACCGGGGCGTTGGGCAGCAAGGCGGCGGGACCGCCGAGGTTCATCAGCAAGGTCTTGCCGCCGCGAAAGCCGATCACTTCGGCTTCGACGCGATGCTCGTCGGTCCCGATCGCGCAGACCGTGCCCACGGGCAGCGAGAGACCGATCGCCTCCATCAACAGTCCGTCATAGGAGGACAGGCGGCCCGACACCTTGGGCTGTGGCCGGAATCCACCCCCAGCAAGGCCGTCGAGATAGGCGACGCTGAAATCGTTGAACATGCGCCCTCAGATCGCGGGAGGAATCGGCACGCGGTCGATCGCCTGCGCCAGCTGGTCGAGCCACAGGTCCGGCCCATCCTCGACGATGGTCGAGGCGCTTTCGATGACGAAGGCGCCGCGCTTGAGCTGGGGGTCGCCCACGGGGAAGACGGTCTTGGGCAGATGACCCTGCACCAGGGCGACATCGTCGGGATGGAGCCGCAGGATCGCAGATTCGGCGCTGTCGGCGAGCAGGTCGGTCGCCGCCTCGATCCGGGCGGCGAGGATGTCGGGCGCAACCCCGGCTTCACCGATCATTTGCGTGACGAGATGCAGCACGGTCTGGCGCAGATGTCCGGCCATGCGGGCGCGATCGAACTGTGCGCCGCGGGCCAGCGCTTCGCTGACCTGCGCCAGCAAGGCAGCCTGTTGCGCAGCAGACGCATCGGCCTCGGCGCGCCCATCGGCGAGCCCCTCGGCATAGCCGGCGGCGCGCGCGGCGGCGACCGGATCGACGAAGGGTGCTGGCTCGGCCGCCTTGTCCGCCTCGAACATGTCCCAGCCCTGGGTCGGCTTATGCCCCGGTGCCTCGGGCGCGAAGTGGCGCGGGGTTGCGGACGGGCGCGGCGCGATGGCGCGCGCGGCAAAGGCGTCGGGCGGGGCAAAGGCGCGCTTGAGCGCTTCGGCGATCCCGTCGCTGCGCGCGGCGAGGCCGGGGACGAAATTAGACATAGTCGTCGTCTCCGCCGCCGCCCGGCATGGTGATCGTGCCGTCCTTCACCAGCTGGCGTGCGATCGCGATCATCGCCTTTTGCGCGTCGAGCACCTCGGCCATCTTCATCGGGCCGCGCGCTTCGAGTTCGTCGCGGATCGTGTCGGCCGCGCGGCTCGACATGCACGCCAGGAAGCGGGTGCGCGCCGCTTCGTCCACGCCCTTGAGGCTGCGGACCAGCACGTCGCTGTCGATGTTGCGGAGCAGGGTGCCCATATTCTTGTCGTCGAGTTCGAGCAAATTGTCGAAGACGAACATCGCCTCCTCGATCGCGCGGGCGATCTCGCGGTCGATCTTGGCAAGCTTTGGCATCACCTTCTGTTCGGTGATCTTGCGCGCGGAGGACATGATCTTCGCCGCTTCGCGCGCGCCGCCCATCTGGACGCCCGCGACACGCTTGGGCTGGCCGGCATGACGTTCGAGCACCTGGGTCAGCGTCGCGATCGCATCCGGGGTGACCGGCCCCAAGCGCGCGACGCGGCGCAGCACCTGCGGCTGGTTCGCCTCGGGCAGCATTTCCAGCACTTGCGCCGCGACGGCGGGGTCGAGATGCGCCAGCAGCACAGCGGCAATCTGCGGATGCTCATCCTCGAGCATGCCGGCAATTTCGGTCGCATCCATCCAGGCGAGCGCGGCGATCGATTCGGCGGGCTCGGGCGGCAGGATGCTGGCGAGCACTGCGCCTGCCCGCTCCGGCCCCAAAGCGCGGGTAACCACCGTTTCCAGCTTGGGCCGCGGATCGAACTGGATCGCGCTGCGCTCCTGCGCGCGGCCGGTGAAATCGTCGAGGACCTGCGCCATTTCCCATTCGCTGACGTCAGCGACGGCCATCATTGCGGCGCCGAGCTGACGCACTTCATCGGGATCGAGCTTTTGCAGGATCGCGGCGGCCTCTTCATCGCCAACGACCATCATCAGCACGGCGGCGCGTTCGACCCCGGTAAAGTGACGCGGCGCGTTCATCTCACTGACCCTCCGTACGGATCATGTCGCGTACCGCGAGCGCGGCGCGCGCCGGATTTTCGCGCGTGAAGTCGCGCACCAATCCGACCCGGTCGCCGAGCGACAGGCCCGAACCGGCGAGCATCGCGGGGCTGACCGGCGTTGGCAGCTGCACGCCGTCGGAGGCGCCCATCGGCGCGCCGGCCGGACGCGCATCGTCGCGGCGGCGCATCAGCGCACGGGCGAGCGGCCGCACGCCAAGCAGCAGGACCAGCAAAGCGATCACCAGAGCGGTGACGTTGCGCGCGACCATCGCGAACCATGGCGTTTCGTAAAAGGGGATGCCGTCGGCCTCGGCAGCAGCGTTGGTGCTGAACTTGCGGCTGACCACGGTGATCTGATCCTGACGCTCGGCCTTGTAGCCGACGGTTGCCTTGACCAACTCGTCGATCTGGCGAATTTCGACCTGGCCGCGCGGCTTGCCCGGCTCTTCGCGCAGCAGCACTGCGACCGACAGCCGCTTGATATTGCCCGGCATGTTGCGGGTCACCGAGACTTCGCGGCCATTGCTGTAGCTGCGGGTGAAGCTGTCGCTCTGCTTCATGCCCGGCGCGGCGGCAGGGGGCGCGGGCTGGCCAGCCTCAGCCGGAGCACCGGGTGTCGGCGTCGCGACCGTGCTGGGCGGCGGCGGCACGTTGGACAGCGCGCCGGGAATACCGCCGGGCGCACCCGCAGCGTCGCGCGGGGCGCCGGTCCAGTTGCCCTGTTCGGCGCGCACCACCGTGCCGTCCTTGTCATAGCTTTCGCGGGTCGCCTGGCTCTCGTCCAGATCGACCTCGGCCTGTACCTCGGCGCTGAAATTGCCGGCGCCGAGCAACGGGGTGAGCAGGGTGACGAGCTGCTGCCGCACCTTGGCCTCGACCCGGTTCTGGATATCGATGCGTGCGTCGCCAGCGCTGGTCTCCTGCCCCGATTTGCTCAGCAGCGCGCCCATCTGGTCGACGATGGTGACTGCATCGGGCTTCATCCCCGGCACCGACGAGGCGACCAAGTTGACGATCGAGCGGACCTGCGCTTCGGACAGGCTGCGGCCGGGCTGAAGTTTCACGATCACCGATGCGCTCGGCTCGGCCTTGTCGCGCACGAACACACTGGCTTCGGGGGTGGCAAGGTGCACCCGCGCCTCGGCCACCGTATCGATCGCACCGATCGAGCGGGCGAGTTCGGTTTCGCGCGCCTGGCGCAACCGTTCACCCTCGACCGCGCGGCTCGCGCCCATCGGCATCGTGTCGAGCAGCGCATAGCCGCCCGGTGCCGCCTTGGGCAGGTCCTGCCCGGCGAGCAGCATCCGCGCCTTGTGATAATCGTCTTCGCCGACGGTGATCGATCCCGATCCGTCGATGCCATTGGCGATGCTGGCAGCGTCGAGCGCCTGCGCGACCGCCGCCTTGTCGCTTTCGGGCAGGTTCGCGAACAACACCCGCTGCGGCGGGGTCGACAGCGCCATCCAGGCGAGCGCCGCGGCGGCGATCAGGCCGAGCATGAAGATCAGCGGCAGGCTGCGCTTGACCGCGGGCAGCGCGAACAGGTCGCCCATCTGCTTGAGGGGGTTGGCCGTCCCGCCACTGGTGGCGGGGGCGGGGGCGTCGGTGGTGGCGATGGCGTTGCTCATGATCAGACCGGCATGCTCATGATGTCACGATAGGCGGTCAGCAGCTTGTTCCTGACCTGAAGCGTCGCTTCGAAGCCGACCGACGCCTCCTGACGGGCGAGCATCACCTTGGCGATGTCGACCGTTTCGCCGCGCTCATAGGCGGCGGAGAGTTCGCTGGCGCGGGCCTGTGCGCCATTCACCTTGCCGACCGCCTGCTCCATCGTGTCGATGAAGCTGGACGGGCCGGCGGGCTGGCCGAGCGGCGCGCCACCCGAAACGGAAGCGCCGCTGGTCGCGCGCTGCAGCGCCTCGTTGCGCTCGAGGATCTGGGCGCGCAGCTGCATCACCCGGTCGACGCCACCTGCGCCGCCAATTCCGCTCACGCTCATGCGCTAATCCTCCGGACAAGGTCTTCGCCCTGCTCGCGCGCCTTGGCGAGGCGGTAGCGCAGCGTGCGTTCCGAAATGCCGAGCCGCTTGGCCGTTTCGATCCGGCTGCCGCCGCATGCCGCCAGCGTCTCGCGGATCGCCGCGAATTCGCTGAGCTGGACGATGTTGCTGAGCTGGCCGGGTTCGGCCGTAACGGGTGCCGGCATTGCCGGGCGATCGAATATCAGGTGATCCGGCGTGATCGCATCGCCCATGCACAGCAGCAGCGCGCGCTGGATGACATTCTCAAGCTCGCGGACATTGCCGGGCCAGTCATGCGCCTGCAGCACGGCGAGCGCCTCACGCGTCACCCAGGGCAGCTGCCTGCGCGGACCGGCATGGCGCAGCACCATCGCGGCGGCGAGCGCAGCGACATCGCCGGGACGCGCCGCCAGCTGCTTGGTCGACAGCGGGAACACCGACAGGCGGTAGTAAAGGTCGGCGCGGAAGCGGCCTTCCATCACCTCGGTCTGAAGGTCGCGGTTGGCACAGGCGATGACGCGCACGTCGATCTTTTCAGCGGCAGTGGCACCGATCGGCACCACTTCGCGCTCCTGCAGTGCACGCAGCAGCTTGGCCTGAAGCGCGAGCGGCATTTCGGCGACTTCGTCGAGCAGCAGCGTGCCGCCATTGGCCGCCCGGAAAAAGCCTTCGCCCGCCGCATTCGCGCCGGTGAACGCGCCCTTCTGGTGGCCGAACAGCAAGGCTTCGAGCATGGTTTCGGGCAGCGCCGCGCAATTGACCGCGATGAACGGGCCGTCGCGGCGGGTGGAGCCGTTGTGAATCGCCTTGGCCAGCACTTCCTTGCCGGTGCCGGTCGGGCCGTTGATCAGGACGGTGATGTCGGCAACCGCGACGCGTTCGGCGAGCGCATAGAGTGCCAGGCTTTCGGGATCGGCGGCGACGGGAGCATGCGCGCCACGCAACATCGCGCTGGCAAAGCCGGTTGCGACGGCAGTGTCATCGGCACCGAACGACAGGCGTGCGGGATTGCCGTCATGGAACGGGATCGCCGCGACCGGCCCCTCGGCCAGCACCAGGGTGCGGGCGGAGACCGGGGGCGCTTCGCCCTCGACGATCATGAACAGGTCGCCGGACGTCGGCTTCACCTTGTCGGCGGCACCGATCGTGAACCCTTGCGAGCGCAGCGCCGAAACCAGCGCGTAATGCTGGCGAAGGACTGCGGCCGACGGAAAGATGGTCTGCATTCGAGAACCCCCTGTTGAACGGGGGAATGCGGGATTGGTGGTAAACGCCGAGTAAACCAATTCAAAAAAACAGTATTTTTCGGCTCCAGTTCGCCGCGCGTGCCTCTACGCGCGCGCGAGGAGCGCGAAAAACGGCGCAGAAAACTGCTTAATCCGCCGCCCACCCTGCCGTTCACCCCATTGGCGGCTCGGGCTCTCTCGCATTCAGGGGGGAACGGGAGACGCCGGATTGAACGGAGACAAGACATGACTGTTATCGGAACGAACATCGCGAGCATGCGTGCCGCGAATGCTTCGAAGATGGCGTCGGCCTCGCTGCAGACCGCCATGGAGCGTCTGTCGACTGGCAAGCGCATCAATACTTCGAAGGACGACGCCGCCGGCCTCGCCATCGCATCGACGATGACCTCGTCGATCCGCGGCATGAGCCAGGCGATCCGCAACGCCAATGACGGCGTCAGCCTTGCCCAGACCGCAGAAGGCGCGCTGAGCGAAGTCACCAACATGCTGCAGCGCATCCGCGAGCTGTCGGTCCAGTCGGCGTCCGGCACCTATTCGGACAGCGACCGCACCAACCTTCAGTCGGAAGTGACCGCGCTGACCACGCAGATCTCGTCGGCGCTGACGACCACCAACTTCAACGGCGTTTCGCTCTTCACCACCAGCTCGGGCGGTGCGGGCACCACGACGACGATCCAGACCGGTTATAATTCGGGTGAATCGGTCGCGATCAACATCGGCAATATCGACCTCAGCAGCATGTCGGCCGGCACCCGTGCCGCGACCCAGGCGGATGTCGATGCGGGCACGACCCGCGAGGCGACCGCCGATGACGTCACCGCCGGTGCAACCCGCGCCGCGACTGCTGCAGACGTGACCGCGGGAGCAACCCGCGCCGCGACGGCGGATGACGTGACGGCAGGGGCAACCCGCGCCGCGACGCAGGACGATGTCGATGCGGGCACGACCCGTGCGGCGACCGCCGCCGACGTGACCGCGGGCGTGACCCGCGCTGCGACCGCCGACGATGTTACCGCCGGTGCAACCCGCGTGGCCACTCAGGCTGACGTCGACGCCAGCTTGATGCGCCCTGCGACCCAGGACGATATCGACGGCGGCTTTGGCGGCAATATCGGTGACGATATCGCGGTTGTGGTCGGCGACGAAGTTCTCGCTGCGGAAGGCGACGACATCGTCGTGAGCGAAGGGGACGACATCACCGTCTCGGTCGGCGACCAGATTGCAGCTGCGGAAGGCGACCTGATCGCCGCCGAAGTGGGCGACGAGATCGCGGCTGAAGTTGGCGACGACATCGTGGTCTCGGTCGGCGACGATATCGAGACGACCGGCCTGTCGGTTGCGACCTCCGCGGCCGCGAACAGCTCGCTCGCCACGATCGACGCGCTGCTCACCACGGTGAATACGGTCCGCGCCGGCCTTGGCGCCAGCCAGAGCCGTCTGGAATCGGTCGTCAACAACCTGACCAGCAACGTCACCAACCTGACCGAAGCGCGCAGCCGTATCGAAGACGCCGATTTCTCGGCCGAAACGACGGCGCTCGCCAAGGCGCAGATCCTGAGCCAGGCATCGACCGCGATGCTGGCCCAGGCCAACCAGTCGCAGCAGAACGTTCTTTCGCTGCTTCGCTAAGCGTGTGCCGGTCGGGGCGTCACCCCCCCTGACAGGCGCCACGGCCGGTCACCCTTCCCTGTTGGAAGGGCATGCGAGGAAGCCCCGGTGGTCGAAAGGCCGCCGGGGTTTTTCTTTGTTTGCTTGCCGCGCGTTGCGCGGGGCGGCACCGGCGTAAACCTTACTCGCCCGGTTTGCCGCCGGGGGTCCAGTCGGGGCGATAGTCGCCATCGGCGAGCCAGCGCACCGGGCCGATCAGCGACTGGACCGCGCGGGCCATGAACGGGATGTCGAGATTGGCGATCGTATCCTGCGGCGAGTGATAGGTCGGAGTTACCGCCCAACCTGAAATCGTGTGCGCCACCACGCCGCGCAGCGCGAGCTGGTAGTTGTCGGATCGCGCGAAGAAGTTCTGCTCGGGATAGGGGTCCTTCGCCACCAGTGCGCCGCGTTCGACCAGCGCCGGGCCGAGCGTCGAGCGTTCGAACCCGGTCATCATCATCGTGCCCGCGGGCAGCTTGGGATCCTGCGCGCCGATCATTTCGAAGGCGAGGTTGGCGACGATGTCGCCAAGCGGCACCGGCGGCGCGGCGGCAAAGGCGCGCGATCCGAACCCGCCCATCTCCTCCGCCCCGAACGCGGCAAACAGGATGCCGCGCTTGTGCCGTTTGCCGCTGCTCAACGC
Source organism: Sphingomonas sp. 32-66-10 (assembly GCA_002280565.1). Classification (GTDB taxonomy): domain Bacteria; phylum Pseudomonadota; class Alphaproteobacteria; order Sphingomonadales; family Sphingomonadaceae; genus Sphingomonas. The sequence continues at coordinate 97,604 of NCEF01000002.1, read as the reverse complement.
ATGGGCGAGTTCGAGCACGGCGGCGACGCCCGACGCATCGTCATTCGCGCCATACATCACCGTCCCGTCGGACTGGACGCCGAGATGATCGACATGCGCGGCAAGCAGGATCACTCCGGCCTTGGGATCGGTGCCGGGCAGATAGCCGATCGCGTTGGTCGTCTCGACCTCCTCGCGGATCAGGTTCAGCTTCATCTCGACCGGTTCACCCGGGCTGATCAGGACAATTTCGCCGTCGCCTCGCTCGCGCGCAGCACGAGCAGCTTGGTCCCCTTGCCGCGCGTCGCGCGGATCGCCGCCGAGGGGGAGATGTTCGCGCTGGCCATGAACAGCACCTCGCCGGCCGGGATCGCCGCTGGATCGTCGCCGGCATAGACCGCCACATTGCCCGCCGCGCGATCCGCGCCCCCCAGGATCAGCGTGGCCCCCTTCACCGCCTTGCCCGCGACCATGACCGTCGGTTCCCCGTCGAGACGCGGACGGATGACCTTCACCTTCTGCACATATGAGTCCGCGCCCGGCGCGGGTTGCAGCCCATAGCCCTGAAAGCGTGCCGCGACATAGGCGGCAGCAATCGCCTCGTCGCGCGTCGCGCTACCGCGCCCCTGCAATTCAGGCCCGGCGAGGAAGCGGACATGCGCCGAAATCCATTCAGGCTTCACCGTCCAGTCGGTCGCTGGCGCGGCGCTGGTGACCGGCGCGGGGGCGGCGGTCTGGGCAAAGGCCGGCGCGGCAAGCGCGGTGCAGAGCAATGCGGCGGCGAAGATACGCTTCATGGAAACCCCCTGATTGGACCTGCGCGACCCTAACGGGGACTGCGCGCGGGGCAAGGCGTCAGGCTTCGGGCCGGGTCCACAGCCAGCCGCCAATCACGACCGCCGCGCCGATCGGAATCAGCGGCCAGGGCATGGCGGTGAATGCGAGAGTCAGCGCGATGCTGATGGCGAAGGCGATGGTCGCGGCAATCTTCCCGCTACGGCTGACCGCGCCGTTCACGCGCCAGCGCGCGATGTGCGGGCCAAAGCGCGGATGTTCGAGCAAGCGGCGTTCGAGCGCGGGCGAGCTGCGCGCGAAGCAATAGGCGGCCATGATCACGAACACGGTCGTCGGCATCACCGGCAGCACCGCCCCGATCACCGCGAGGCCAAGGCACAGGAACCCGGCGATCAGATAGAGATGACGACGCACCCCGCTTGCGTAGCACGCCAGTCGCGACTGTCTCGCAAAAAGCGAACTACCCCAATCGCCGCATCAGGCCCTTTTTCAGCCGATCGTGCGCGCTCTTCTTGATCTGGCAAATGCGCGCCGCGCCGACCCCGAGCACCTGGCCGATCTCCTCGAGGTTCAATTCCTCGACATAATAGAGTTGGATCACCAGCTGCTCCTTTTCGGGCAGCTCCGAAATCGCTTCGATCAGCGCCTCGCGCTGGTCGGCATCGGCGAGCTGGTCGAACGCGTCGGGTTCGTCGGACATGAACCACGGGCCTTCGTCCGAATAGACATCGTCGATTGGGTCGAACCGCACCGCTTCGGCGCTGGCATAGTCGCTGCGCAGCTTCTCCACCGTGATGCCCAGCTTCGACGCGACCGCCGCCTCGTCGGGCCGCGTGCCGTCCGCCGCCAGTGCGGTGACCGCATCCTGATAGGCGCGGCGGCGTTTCATCGCGCCACGCGTGATCGTCGCCTGGCGCCGCAGTTCGTCGATCATCGCACCGCGCACGCGGGTGTGGAGATACTGGTCGAAGCTGACGAGGCCACGATCCTCGAAACTGCCCGCTGCCTCGACCAGGGCGACCAGCCCGATCTGGACCAGATCCTCGACATCGATCAGCGTGCTCATCGATCCATGGACATGCCAGGCAAGCCGGCGGACCAGCGGCATATGCTTGCGCACCAGCGCGTCCATGTCGCGCTTCGTGTCGCCACGGCGATCATAGGTCAGCGCGAATTCGTTCGGGCCAAATTCATTGGGGCTTGGCTGATAGGTCATGCGGCAAGTGCCTCCGGTGCGCCGATCACGGCGACGACCTCGACCGACTTGTCCTCGGGCACTTCAAAGAAGCTCATCACCGGGGTGTCGGGCAGGACGGTGCGGACGAGTTTGCGGATTGCGATGCGGATCGTCGGCTGGACGACCAAGGCGAACGGCTTGGCCTCGGCGACGAGCGGCTGGGCGGCGCGCTGCAGCGCGTCGACAATGCGGCGGCCAAGGTCGGGTTCGATCGTGTGGCGCTTGGCCGGATCGGACCGGATCGCCTGACCCAGCAGCGCCTCGAGCTGCCCCTCCAGCGTCATCACGCGCAGCGGTTCGCGCACCCCGCACAGCCGCTGGATGATCAGCGGGCCGAGTTCGGGGCGGATCAGCTCGATAATCTCGTCGGCGTCGGCGGAGCGCTGGGCAGCGAGCGCGATCGCGGCGGCGATGCGGCGGAATTCCTTGAGCGGGATATTCTCCGCCAGCAGTCCGCGCAGCACCTGCGTCAGCGTCGTGATCGACAGCGGATTGGGCGAGAGCGACGCGACCAGCTGCGCCGCGCGTTCGCGCAAGCCGTCGAGCAGCGCCTGAACCTCGTCCGGGCCGAGCAGGTCGGCGGCATTCTGGATCAGCGCCTGATTGAGGTGTGTCGCCATCACCGTGCCGGGATCGACGACCAGCCAGCCCTGACCCGTCGCGGCATCGGCGTCGGCGGGCGAAATCCACATCGCATCGAGGCCGAAGGTCGGGTCCTTGGCGCGCTTGCCCGGCAGGGTGCCGACCGCCTGGCCAGTGTCGAGCGCCAGCATCTCGTCGGGCGAGACGCTGTCTTCCCCGATCACCACGCCGCCGACGACGATGCGATAGGCATAGGGCGCCATGTTGATGTCGTCGCGCACCCGCACCTGTGGCACGACGAAGCCGAGCTCCTTCGACAGCTGACGCCGCACGCCAGTGATCCGGCCCATCAGCGCGCCGCCGCGCCGTTCGTCGACCAGCGGGACCAGGCCATAGCCGATGTCGATCATCACCTGCATATTGTCGGTGACCTCGTCCCAGCCGATCCGTGAAGGGTCGACCGGCTCGGCCGCCTCGACGATGGCGGGGGGCGGCGGCAGCTTGCTCGTACGCCACATCTTCCACGCCATATAGCCTGACCCTGCGGCAGCGGGGATGATGATGAAGGCGGGCATGCCGGGGAGGAAGGCGAGCAGGCCGGTGATCACCGCGACCGGGGTCCAGGTGCGGTGGCTGGCAAACTGGCTACCGATCTGACCGGTCAGGTCCTGATCCTTGTTCGCCGACACGCGCGTCACGATCGCGGCGGCGGCGATCGAGAGCAGCAGCGCGGGGATCTGCGCGACCAACGCGTCGCCGATCGCGAGCAGCACATAGGTCTGCGCCGCCTCACCCAGTGTCAGGCCATGGCTGACCGGACCCAGGATCAGGCCGCCGATGATGTTGATGAACAGAATCAAGAGGCCGGCGACGGCGTCGCCCTTCACGAACTTGGACGAACCGTCCATCGCGCCGTAGAAATCGGCTTCGGTCGATACCTCGATCCGGCGTGCCTTGGCTTCGTCGGGGGTGATCAGTCCGGCGTTCAAGTCGGCGTCGATCGCCATCTGCTTGCCGGGCAAGGCGTCGAGGGTGAAGCGCGCCGACACTTCCGACACGCGACCCGCACCCTTGGTCACCACGATCATGTTGATGATGATCAGGATCGCGAACACGAACAGGCCGACGACATAATCGCCGCCGATCATGAACGTCCCGAACGCCTCGATCACATGGCCGGCCGCCGCCTCGCCCTCATGCCCATGGCCGAGCACGACGCGGGTCGAAGCGACGTTGAGGCCGAGCCGAAACAGCGTCGCGAAGAGCAGCACGGTCGGGAAAGCGGAAAAATCGAGCGGCTTTTGCGCGTTCAGCGCCACCATCAGCACGGCAAGGCTGATGATGATGTTCATGATGAAAAAGACGTCGAGCAGGAAGGTCGGCACCGGCACGACCATCATGCCCACGAGCACCAGGATGGCGACGGGCAGCGCAAAGCTGCGCAAGCCGGGGAGGAAGTTGCCCTTGAGGGTCAGTGCGTTCATCGCGGATCAGGCCCCCATCTGCGCGAGCATGAGATAGGCCAGGCGCGCCGTTTCCGGCGTCGGGCGCAGCGGGTTGACGCTCGGCACCGTCGATGCCTTGAGCCGCCCGGCGCTCTGCAGCCGGTCGAGCGTGGTCAGCCAGCCGCGATCCTGCCCGACCGCTTCATTGCCCAGCACCACTTCGACATCCTCACCGAGCGCAGCGACGAGCGTCTGGAAACGGGCGTCGAGGCTGCCCGATGCGGCGCCGGTCGCGCCGACCGCGGCGGCACCGCGATCGAGCTTGCCGGCAAAGCGCTCATAGATTTGGCCGAGCGAGCGCTGCGATCCATCCGGGGCGTAGAAGATGTTGCGGTTGGCGCGCGCGGCGGCGGGAAACAGGGTCGCTGCGCCGCGGGTCGGATCAGCGTCCATTGCGCGCAGGAATTTGCGCGCGCCGCCAAGGCCCAGGAAATGCGCCATGTACAGGTCGGTGCCGGTCGCCTCACGCCCCAGCGAAGCTTCCAGCGCATCCTTGTTGTCGCTTGCATGTTCGGCGGCCATCAGCGACGCGGCCTGCGGATCGTTGCGCAGCGCCAGGATCGCCTGACGCGTTGCGGGATCGGACACGGTGAAGCGGCCATTGGCGGTCTGGCGGATGCTGTCCGCCGCCCAGCCCAGGCCATGCTTCTCGCCATGATCCTTGACCACGCCGAGCCAGCTTTGTTCGATGAACTGATAGAGGCCGGTGGCGCTGGAGGTGTGCGCGCGCGCATCGGCACGCATGCCGCTTTCGACCTGCGCCTGGCCGAGCAGATAGTTGAAGTCGATGCCGGTCTTCTGGCTCGCCGTCGCGATCGCCGTGGTGACGTGCGTTCTGGCTCCGATCGAAGGTACGGTCATAGGCCTTGCTTCTCATCCCCTTGGGTTCGGGTAGATCAGCAAGAGCCGTGCCATTTTTTGCTTGGGATGCGGCCGGTGCCGCGCATCGCGTCAGCGACGCCTAATCAACCATATCCACCGGCAATTGCCGGCCGGTAGGACGGCAAGTCATTGCCGGTCAGTGCCGTCAGCCGCCGCCGCACATTGGCGGCCATCAGGTTGACATAGATGCGGCAGCTTTCGTTGAGCCGGTGCGCTTCTTCGGCGAGCGCCTTGAGCTCGCCCGACAGCGCGGGATCGTCGTCATTGGCGGCCCCCACCGCCTCGATCCCGATCAATTTGTCGCGCGTCGCCCGTTCGAGCGCGGCGACATCATTCGCCTTGAGCGCGGCGATCTCGGCGTGCAGCGCCTCGATCACGCGGATCAGGGCGTCATGCCTGGTCATGCGGGTTCCACTGCAGCTTGAGCGCGAGCAGCCGGTCGGCGATCGTCGAGGGGACCAGCGGGAAATTGCCGTCGGCAATCGCCTTTTTGATCCGCGCGACGCGCTCGGCATCGACCGGAGCGCTGGCCGCAGCTGATTGGGTCAGCGATGCGGCGGCGCTGCTATTGGCGGCCTGCGTTGCACCCTCCACCGACCGCACGGGCACGGCGGCAGCCACCGGCGTGAGCCGGGGGGCGAGTGATGCAGGCTTGAAGCCGACTGGATCCACCATGTCTGCGACCCTTTTTCTGCGGACATACGCAAAAACGACGCTTTGACCGGGAGCTTTAGGAAAAAATGCGCGGGCAGCGAATTTTTCGGCCGCCCGTCAGTCAATCGCCGAAGCCGGGGAGCTTCGCGCGCCCGGGAGCAAGCGCTATGGCCGCGACCGGCGGGCGTTTTTCGTCGGTCTTGACCAGCACGCGCCCACCGACAGCAGCATCGCCCATCGCCAGCCCTTCGCGCGTGATCGAGAAGCCGGCGGCACCCGCCTCCAGCATCACCGGATCGCCGCGGCGGATGATCAGTTCGGGCTTTGCCGCGACCAGGGCCGGGGCCGCCGCAGTCGGGGCCGCCTTGGGCAGCGCGTTGATGGCGACGAACACGCGCCATTGCTGCGGCCCCTGGCACCGGATCACCACCGCATCCTCGGCCGGCGAGCGCCAGCTGAGTTGCGGCGAATCGCACGCGGCGAGCTTGAGGCGCTTGTCCACCGCAGCGCGCGCGCCGCCCTCTGCGCCGATCGGCGCGCCGGCGAAGCGTTCGACCAGCTGGTCGAGCGCCTCGGTCGACTGGAATGCGGCGATCGGGCCGGACAGGGCGATCAGGAGTGCGATCATTGGGAATCTCCAGCTGCTGATGGGGGATCGCCGGCAAAGCCGACGGACAGGGTCACGGCGCGGCGCTGGCCGGGCGCGACACGAAGGATCAGGCGATCGGGCGACACGGCGCCCTGCGCGACCAACGCCGCGGCAACGGCGCGGGAGCGGTCGGCGGCGAGGATGGCGGCGCTGCCGGTGCGGGGATCGACATCGCCGGTGTGCGCGGTCGATCCGGTGATGGTGATGACCGTTCGGCCATCGCGGGCGACATCGCGGGCCCAGGCGATGGTCGCGCTCAGGTCAGCTTCAGCGCTGCCGGGCGCGTAGCCGTCGACCCGCGCCCGCGCGACCGCCATCGGATCGACGGGTGCCGGGGCTTCGGTGCCAAAGCCGCTGCGCAACCCCGCGAGCAGCTTGCTGCGGTCCGCCTCGCGATGCGCCTGGAGCAGGACGAAAAAGCCGATCAGCAACAGCGCCAGATCGGCAAGCGTGATGAGCCATACCGACCGCGCCGGCGCGATCTCATCCCAGCTGTCGGAAGCAAGCGCGCCGGTCATGCCGCCATCTCGCGTTTGCGCGCACGTTCGAGCGTGGCGAGGCGTGCCAGTGGCGCTGCGAGCCGCAGCCGTTCGGTGGCCTCGACCCGCGCGAGGCGCTTCAAGCGCGCGACGATCGGCATGGCCACCAGATTGGCGAGCAGCGCGCCATAGAGGGTGGCGAGTAGTGCCACCGCCATCGCCGCGCCGATCCGGTCGGGATTGTCCATCGCCGCGAACATGCGGACCAGGCCCAGGATCGTGCCGATCAGGCCCATGGCGGGGGCAGCCTCCGCCACCCCGCTCCACAGTTCGATCACCGCACGGTGCCGCTCGGCACGCATTGCGGCGCGGTCGCGGACGATCCCCTCGATCTCCGACGGGCTCGCGCCATCGACGGCGGCGGCGACCGCAGCTGCCATGTCGGGATCGTCGATCACCGACCGGTCGAGCGCGATCAGCCCATGGCGCCGCGCAATCTTCTCGAGCGACCCGGCCTGCGCGATCAGCGGCGCGGCGTCGAACGGGCGGCGGGCGAGCGTCTTGAGCGCAATCAGACCGCGCCCGACATCGGCCAGCCGATGACGCAGCACCACGCTGACCGCCGTCCCGCCCAGCACGATGGCGAGCGCCAGCGGATCGAGCAGCACGGACGCGTCGAGCGGGGCGATCGCGGCGAGGTCGGCGGATGCGGCACTATTCATGCGCGAGGGCTCTGCAAGCGCCGGGCCAATTCACTCGCTGGGAAGGAAACCCCGGCAAGGGCACACACGACCGGCAAAAGCGGCAAATCGGCCGCCGCCGACCGGCAAATCCTTGCCGTCCCTAGCCGGCAAAGCGGCAAATGCGACGATTCCGGCCAGCTCCCCGGAAATTGGCACGCCCATTGCTAGTAACCGTCCGAACATTGGCATGAGGACCGTTCATATGGGCAGCAACAGTCTCTTCGGGGTGCACGGCGCGGCGCTTCAGGTGCGGTCGCAGCGCATGGGCGTGCTCGCGTCGAACATCGCGAACGCCTCGACCCCGGGCTTCAAGGCGAAGGACATCGACTTTCGCGAAGCGCTGAATGCGATCGAAACGCCCGGTATGGCGGGCACCGATCCGATCGGCGGTGCGACCAAGTATCGCGTGCCGCTGCAGTCCAGCCTCGATGGCAACACGGTCGAGCTCGCGACGGAACAGACCGCCTTTGCCGAGAATGCCGTCGCCTATCAGACGACGCTCGCCTTTCTCAACGGCCGCATCGACACGCTCAAGCGCGCGCTGAAGGGAGAATAACCCATGTCCGACCAGCCGCTTTCCATCTTCCAGGTCGCGGGTCGCGCCATGTCGGCGCAGCTCGTGCGGATGAACACCACCGCCTCGAACCTCGCCAATGTCGGCCAGGTCGCGTCCAATCCGGGCGAGGCCTATCGCTCGATGAAGCCCGTCTTCCGCACGCATTTCGATGCGGCGAGCGGCATGGCGACGGTCGATGTCGAGAATGTCGTCGTCGCGGGCGAAGCGCCGACCAAGCGCTACGACCCCGGCAACCCGATGGCCGATGCCGAAGGCAATGTCTGGGAAAGCGCGGTCGATGAAACGCGCGAGCTGGTCGACATGATGGAGACCGCCCGCACCTATCAAAACAATGTCGAAGTGATGCAGACGGCCAAGACGCTGATCACCCAGACGCTCAACCTGGGACGCAGCTGATGACCGCTTTCGACACGACGCTGAGCAACCTTGGCATCGCCCGTACCGGCACGACCAATCAGGCGAGCACCAATTCGCTGGGTTCGTCGGAAATGGACCAGGCCGACTTTCTGACGCTGATGACCGCGCAGATGAAGAACCAGGACCCGTTCGATCCGGTCGACAACACCCAGATGGTTGCGCAAATGGCGCAATTCTCGTCGCTGGCCGGAATCAGCGAGATGAACACGACGCTGCAGGCGATCGCCGCCAAGCTCGGCGGGACCAGCACCACCGATATGGTCGCATGGGTCGGCCGTACCGTGCTGACGCAGGGCGATGTCGCCTATCCGCGCACCGACGGCTCGCTTGGCGGGATGATCGAACTGGGTGCGGAAGCGGCCGAGGTCAATGTCGTGATCGAGGGGCCGAACGGCGAGATCCTCAAGAGCGTATCGCTCGGCTCCGCCCCGGCTGGCCGCACCGAATTCGAATGGGACGGCACCACCGACACCGGCGAACCGGCCGGCGATGGTCCCTTCACCATCCGTGTCGCCGCGCGCGATGCCAATGGCGCTGCAGTGGCCGCCCAACCGCTCGTCTGGGCCCCCGTGACCTCGGTCGCGATGGGCAGCGACGGCAACCCCATCCTCACCCTGCCTGGCATCGGCCAGGTGTCCACCACCGCGATCCGCCAGATCGGCTGAGTCCACACAGGAGCCTAATCGATGTCCTTCTACACCTCGCTCTCGGGTCTTCAGGCGGCGCAGACCGATATGTCGACCATCAGCCACAACCTGTCGAACGTCTCGACCAACGGGTTCAAGAAGAGCCGCACCGAATTCGCCGACGTGATCGCGTCGAGCGTGTCGCTCAACCCCAACCAGATGATCGGGTCGGGCACGGTGGTAAAGGCGATCCGCCAGCAATTCGGCCAGGGCGGGATGCAGCAATCGGCCTCCAGCCTCGACATCGCGGTCGCCGGCGACGGCTTCTTCGCGGTCAAGCCGAGCCTGGATGCGGCGGGCGTCAATTTCACCCGCAACGGCAGCTTCCTGGTCGACAGCAACCGCTATGTCACCGATTCGCAGGGCGGCTATCTTCAGGTCTATCCGGTCGACGGATCGGGCGCGGTGGTCGCCACCGGCCTGGGTTCGACCGTGAACCTGCGCCTGCCGCAGACCAGCGGTGTGCCCGAAGCGACCGAGAATGTCGCGCTGTCGCTCAACCTGTCGGCCTATTCGTCGGTCCCGTCGGAAGCGTCACGGTTCAGCGAGGATACGCCCTATGCGTTCGATCGCTTCGATCCGGGCACCTATAACAACTCGACCCAGACCACGATCTACGACGCCAGCGGCAATCCGCTGACGATGACCAGCTATTTCGTGCGCGAGACGACCGAAGCGCCGTCGACCTGGTCGGTCTATACCTTTGTCGGCGACAAGCAGCTGGGCACCGATGCGGCCAATCCGCAGCCGGTGACGCTGAGTTTCGACGCCAACGGTGCGCTCACCAGCCCGAGCGCGCCGACCCAGTTCGCGCCGTTCACCGTCGGATCGAGCACGACCGAGCAGAGCATCGCGCTCGACTTCGGCGGCGCGACCACGCAACTCGGCGCACCGTTCAGCGTCAATAGCCGCAGCCAGGACGGCAAGGCAGTCGGTCAGCTCGACGGCGTGACGGTGGGTGAGGACGGCATCGTCCGCGCCAGCTTCTCCAACGGCGACAGCCTGGCGCTGGGCAAGGTGGCGCTCGCCAACTTCTCCAACCCTTCGGGCCTGCGCCAGCTTGGCAATTCGACCTGGGCCGCCACCGGCCTGTCGGGCGAGCCACGGCTGGGCGAGCCGGGCGTCAACGGCTTTGGCGGCCTGATGTCGGGCGCGATCGAGCGGTCGAACGTCGACATTACCGAGGAACTGGTCGGCCTGATCGCGGCACAGCGCAACTTCCAGGCAAATGCCAAGGCGCTCGATACCGCGAGCCAGATCTCGCAGACCATTTTCAACATCCGCAGCTGATTTCAGCGATTTAGGAGGCATTCGCGATGGATAGACTCGTCTACACCGCCCTGTCTGGCCTTAAGGGCCAGATGCAGGCGCAGGCGACGATCGCGAACAATATCGCGAACGCCTCGACCATCGGCTACCGCGCCGACCGGGTCAATTTCGAGCGCCTGTTGGTGCAGGGCGACGGCCATGACAGCCGCCAACCCAGCGTCGAAACGGTGGTCGATATGGACCGGCGCGCGGGCGCGATCACCCAGACCGGGCGCGGGCTGGACATCGCGATCACCGGCGAAGCCTGGCTCGCGGTGCAGGCCGCCGATGGCAGCGAAGCTTACACACGGCGCGGCGATTTGCGCGTTGCGCCGAGTGGCGTCTTGGAAACCGGCGACGGTTTCCCGGTGATGGGGTCGGGGGGCCCCATCACCGTGCCGCCACACGACAAGATCATGATCGCTGCCGATGGCTCGCTGTCGATCGTGCCTCCGGGCGCCGATCCGACACAGCCGCCGCAGGTGATCGACCAGATCAAGCTGGTCAGCGATGCCGGAAGCACCACCGTCAAGGGACTGGACAATCTGCTCCATGTCCGCGGCGGCGGCGCGCTGCCACAGGATCTGGACGCGACGGTGATGTCCGGCGCGCTTGAAGGATCGAACGTCAACCTCACGCAAGCGCTGGTCGACATGATCGAAAACCAGCGCAGCTACGAGGTGCAGGCCAATCTGCTCCGCGACGCCAAGGCCATGGACGAGAGTTCTGCCTCGCTCATGCGCGTCAGCTAAGAATTTAGAGAAGGAACGGGACCATGGGTTCAGCAGCAATGCACATCGCGCGCACCGGGCTTGACGCTCAGGACATGCGCATGCGGGTGATCTCGAACAACCTCGCAAACGTGAACACCACCGGGTACAAGCGCGATCGGGCGAGTTTCGAGGCCCTGGCCTATCAGGTCGTGACCGCGCCGGGTGCCGCGAGCACCGCCGAAACGCGCTATGCCACCGGCACCAATCTCGGCACCGGCGTGCGCATCCAGGGGACGGCCCGGATCGACACCCAGGGTGCGATGCAGACCACCGGCAACGCGCTCGACATGGCGCTCGACGGCAATGGCTATTTCCAGGTGCAGATGCCCGGCGGCCAGCTCGGCTATACCCGCGCCGGCAATTTCGCACGCTCGCCCGAAGGCATGCTGGTCACCAGCGAGGGCTATCAGGTGATGCCCGGCATCACGGTTCCCGATGGCGCAACCTCGATCACCGTCGGCAGCGACGGCACGGTCAGCGCGACCATTTCGGGCCAGACCGAGGCGAGCCAGATCGGCCAGATCCAGATCGCGGCCTTCCCCAACAGCGCGGGGCTGCAGGCGATCGGCGACAATTACCTCGTCGAAACCGCTGCGAGTGGCGCAGTCAACTTGGGCATCGCCGGGCAGGATGGGCGCGGCAACATCCGTCAGGGCATGCTCGAAGGATCGAACGTCAATGTCGTCGAGGAACTGGTCGACATGATCGAGACCCAGCGTGCGTACGAGGTCAATTCCAAGATGATCTCGGCGAGCGACGAGATGCTCCAGTACATCAACCAGAATGTCTGAGGGCCATATGATGCGCACTTTGTCCGCCCTCGCCGCTCTCACCGCCTGCGCGTTCGTCGCGCAACCGGTCGAGGCAAAGCTGTTCGGCAAGAAGAAGCCGGCGGAGGATTTCACCGTCACCCTGCCGACGCCGACGCCCGCACCGCCCGCGGCCAATGGGTCGATCTTTCAGGTGAGCGAAGGCTATGCCGCGCTGCACGAAGGCACGCGCGCGCGCCGGGTCGGCGATCCGGTGACGATCGTGCTGGTCGAGCGCACCAGCGCGTCCAAATCGGCCAGCACCGACCTCGACAGCGGCGGCGGCTTTTCGCTGACGCCGCCGACCACCGGTGCGCTCAGCCTGTTCAGCCAGAGCGATGCCAGCATCAGCGGCAAGCGCGGGTTCAAGGGCACCGGGGCCGCCGACCAGTCCAACGCGCTATCGGGTGAGATCAGCGTCACCGTCGCCGCCGTGCTGCCCAACGGCACGATGCTGGTGCAGGGGCAAAAGCGCGTGACGCTCAACCGCGGCGACGAGTTCGTGCAGATCAAGGGCATCATCCGCCCGACCGACATCGATGCGAACAACCGCATCGCGTCGACCCGCGTCGCCGATGCCCGCATCGCCTATACCGGCAAGGGCGATGTCGCCCGCGCCGCCCGGCAGGGGTGGCTCAGCCGCTTCTTCCAGTCGATCAGCCCGTTCTGAGGAATTAGACCATGATCCGCTTCCTCATCGCCCTGCTCGCCACCCTGATCCTCGCCCAGCCCGTCGCGGCGGAGCGGATCAAGGATCTTGGCAATTTTCAGGGTATCCGCACCAACCAGCTGACCGGATACGGCATCGTCGTCGGTTTGCCGGGCACGGGCGACGACAATCTGGAATATACCGTCCAGTCGATGAAGGGCGTCACCGCCCGCTTTGGCCTCTCGCTTCCGCCCGGCGTCAATCCGGCGCTCAAGAATGCCGCCGTGGTGCTGGTCACCGCCGAACTGCCCGCCTTTGCCAAGCCGGGGCAGAAGCTCGACATCACCGTTTCGTCGATGGGCAAGGCCAAGTCCTTGCGCGGCGGGACGCTGGTGCTGACCCCGATGCTGGGTGCGGACGGACAGATTTATGCGATGGCGCAGGGCAATCTCGCCGTCGGCGGGCTGGGCGCAGAAGGCGCGGATGGGTCGAAGATCGTCGTCAACATCCCCTCGTCGGGCCGCATCCCGGAGGGCGCGACGGTCGAGCGCGCGGTCGAGACCGGCTTCGCCACCGCGCCGACGCTGACCTACAACCTCGCGCGAGCCGATTTCACCACGGCACAGCGCGTCGCGGATGCAATCAACGGGCGTTATGGTTTTGGCACGGCGCGCGCGATCGACGCCGTGTCGGTCGCCGTCACCGCGCCGCAGGGCGCCGATGTCCGCGCGCAGATCATGAGCGAGATCGAGAATCTCAACGTCGAATCCGCCGAGGCCGCGGCCAAGGTGATCGTTAACGCACGCACCGGCACCGTGGTCATCAATTCGGCCGTGCGGGTCAGCCCCGCCGCGGTAACCCATGGTAAACTTACCGTTCGTATTGATGAATCCCAGCGCGTCGTACAGCCGCTGCCGTTCAGCCAGGGCGAGACCCGGGTCGAGCAGCAGAGCGGCGTCGGCGTCGAGGAGGAGAAGCGACCGATGTTCCTGATGGACCCGGGTCCCAAGCTGGCCGATGTGGTCAAGGCGGTGAATGCGATCGGCGCGTCGCCGGCCGATCTGGTCGCGATCCTCGAGGCACTGAAGCAGGCCGGCGCGCTGAAGGCGGAGCTGATCGTCCTGTGACCCAGCCGGTCGCCCCTGCATCGCTGAAGCTCACGGGCAGTGTCTCGACGGACACCGCACGTCTAGGAACGCGCGACAATCTCGACCAGGCGGGCGAGAAGTTCGAGGCGATCTTCACCAAGATGATGCTGGGCGCGATGCGCAAGGCGAAGCTGGCCGACAGCCTGTTCGAAAGCCAGGCGCTCGACCAGTTCCGCGACATGCAGGACCAGAAGCTCGCCGAGAATATGGCCGCGCACACGCCCATGGGGATCGGCAAGGCGATGACCGAATTCCTGGCGAAAGCGGGCAGCGTTACCGGGACCCCGGTCGCTGACAGAGACAAGGCCGGAATCGACAGGGGCAGCACGCCATGACCGACATGCTCTCGATCGGCGCGAGCGGGGTGCGCGCCTACCAGACCGCGCTGACCACGACGTCGGAGAATATCGCGAACGCCGGGACCGCCGGTTATTCGCGCCGCGTCGCATCGACGCGCGAGGTGGCGGCACCGGGCGATGCATCGGGCCGCACGCTCAACGGCCTTGGCGTGACGGTCAGCGGCGTGACCCGCACCGGCAGCGACCTGCGCAACGCCGAGGTGCGCGCCGCCGGGTCCGACCTGGCGCGCAGCGAGGCGGGCATCGTCTGGCTCGACCGGATCGAGAGCGCGCTGACCGGCAACAAGCTCGACGAGCGGATGACGGCGTTTTTCAACGCAGCGACCGCACTCGCCGCCGATCCATCGGCCAGCGCGCCGCGCGCGACCTTCCTTCAGGCCGCAGCGACGCTGGCGCACAGCTTTACCGCGACCGCATCCGCGATCGACGGCGCGACCGCCGATCTCGACGGCACCGCCGAGGCGGCAGTCGCCGATCTCAATGCGCTCAGCGCGGGCCTGGCCAAGGTGAATGCGTCGCTCGGCCGCACCGCGCAGGGGAGCAGCGCCCAGGCCGCGTTGCTCGACGAGCGCGACCGGATGCTCGATTCGATGGCGGCGCTGACCGATGTCTCCGCCAGCTTCGACGCGGCCGGCCGCGCCACGGTACGCGCCGGTGGCGGCGGGCCGTTGATGGTGCAGGCCGACCAGGCGGCCATCGCCACCTATGCGCGCAGCGAAGGCGCCGTTTCCTTCGCCGTCTATGGCATCGAGGGTTCGCAGGCGCTGGCACCCGGCGGCGGCGCACTGGCGGGGGTCGCCGAGGGTGCGGCCCGCCTTGGCGATGCCAAGGCTGCGCTCGACACGCTCGCCACCGATTTTGCCGAGGGTGTGAACGCGGTTCAGGCAGGCGGTGAGGATCTCAATGGCGTCAATGGTGGAGCGATGTTCGCCGCGACCAGCGCGCGCGATTTCCGCCTCGTCCTGACCGATCCGCGCGGCATTGCTGCGGCGGCACCGGGCGGGGGCGAGCGCGACAATGCCAATCTGGCCGCGCTGTCGAACCTACGCCGCGACGAAGGCTTTGAAGGCCAGGTGACCACGCTGACCACCGGCAATGCCAGCGCGCTGGCCGGTCGCCGCGCGATCGCCGACGTCCAGTCGACGATCCGCGGCAACGCCGTCGCCGCACGCGACTCCGTGACCAGCGTCAACGTGGACGAGGAAGCGGTCGATCTGATCCGCTTCCAGCAAGCCTATCAGGCGTCGAGCCGGGTGATCCAGGTCGCCCGCGAGACGCTCCAGACCCTCTTCGACATCCGGTGATCCCCATGCGCGTGACGACCAGCCAGAGCTTCGATCGGCCCTCGCTGTTGATGGCAAGCCTGAGCAGTCAGGCCGACCGGCTGCAGACTCAGGTGGCGACCGGCAAGAAGATCCTCGCCCCGTCGGACAGCGCGTCGGGGTGGCAGCAGCTATCGGGCCTCAAGCGCGCCGGGGCGGACGACAGCGCTTATGGCGCCAATATCAAGTCGGCCCAGGCGCTGCTCGCCGCGACCGATACCGCGCTCGACCAGGTCGAAACCCAGCTGCAGCGCGCCCGCGCGCTCGCGGTGCAGGCGAACAGCGATACGGTCAATGCCGAGGGACGCGCGGCGATCAAGGTCGAGATCGAGGCGATCCTCGACGACCTGATCGGCGTCGCCAACAGCACGGACACGCGCGGCCAGCCCTTGTTCGGGGGAACGTCGGGCGATGTAGCCTTCGCCGTGCAGGATGACGGCAGCGTCATGTGGACCGGCGGTGGCGAACCGGCAGCGATTCCGATCGGCGACGGTGAATCGATCGCCGCCACCACCAGCGGCGCGCGCGCGTTCGGCGGTATCGCCGGGTCCGGTGGCACCACCGACATGTTCCAGATTCTTTCCGCCTTCGCCGCGGCGCTCGAACCGGACGGAGCGGAGGGCGGCGTCGGGACCGCGATGCGCGACCTCGACGCCGCCCTCGATCAGCTCGGCGCGACTCGCGCCTCGGTCGGCGCGCGCGCCTTTCGGCTCGACCTTGAGGCCGAGCGGCTGGGCGAGGCCGAGATCACGCGTGAGGCGGCGCGCACGGGAATCGAGGATGCCGACACGGCGGATTCGATCGCGCAGCTGCAAAAGACGCTGACCATTCTCCAAGCGACGCAGGCGAGCTTCACGAAGCTCACCAGCCTGTCGTTGTTCGATTATCTGCGCTGAACCGCTCAAGTTCAGGGTGAATCGGTCGTTAGACATCATTGAATAGGCCGCCCGTCCGGCGGCTCCGGTGACTTCGGGGGAAGATCGCGCTCATGTTTCCAGCAATCGGCTTCGTCGTCCTGATCGCGATGGTGTTCGGCGGCTTCGCGCTGACCGGCGGCGCGCTCGAGCCTGTGCTGCACGCACTTCCGCACGAAATGCTGATCATCGGCGGTGCGGCAGTCGGCGCGCTGATCATCGGCAATTCGGGGCGCGAGCTCAAGGCGCTGGGCGGCGGTTTCGTGAAGGTCCTCAAGGGCCCGAAATACAAGAAGCAGGATTATCTCGACGCGATCTTCCTGGTCAGCAAGCTCATGAAGCTGTTGCGCATCGATGGCCCGATCGCGCTGGAACCGCATGTCGAGGATCCCAAATCCTCCGCGATCTTCGCCGAATATCCCCGCCTGCTCGCCGATCCCGCGCTGACCAGCCTGATCGCCGACACGCTGCGCCTCGTCGTCGTCTCGTCCGGCACGCTCGACGTGCATGCGGTTGAAGAGGTGATGGATAACGCGATCAAGACCCACCACCATGAGGTCGCCGAACCGCAGCACGCGCTTCAGAACCTTGCCGACGCGCTGCCCGCGCTCGGGATCGTCGCGGCGGTGCTGGGCGTGGTCAAGACGATGGGATCGATCGACAAGCCGCCGAACATCCTGGGCGGGATGATCGGATCGGCGCTGGTCGGCACGTTTCTGGGCGTGTTGCTGGCCTATGGTCTGGTCGGCCCGCTCGCCGGGCGGCTGAAGCAGATCATCGACGCCGACGCCGCGATCTATCACACGGTCAAGCAGATCATCATCGCCTCGCTCCACGGCCATCCACAGCCGCTGGTGATCGAAGCCGCGCGCAGCGGCATTGCGCATCACAATCAGCCGGGCTTCGCGGAAGTCTTCGACGGCTTGCGCGGCAGGTAACCCGTGACCGCAAGGGCGCCCCACGCGGCAAAACAGCCGCCCAAGATCATCGTCAAAAAGATCTACGTCGAGGGCGGCGGGGGTCATCATGGCGGCGCGTGGAAGGTCGCCTATGCCGATTTCGTGACGGCGATGATGGCATTCTTCCTGCTGATGTGGCTGCTCGGCGCGACCAATGAAAAGCAGCGCAAGGCGCTCGCCGATTATTTCGCCCCGACACTGATCGAGTTCAAACAGAACAGCGCGGGTTCCAACGGCCTGTTCGGCGGCGACGCGATCCAGGGCAAGGACAATTACCCGACCAACGGCAAGCAGACCGGCACCCGGTCGATGACCATCCCCGCCGGCGCAACCGGCGGAGACCGCGTCGGCACGGGCCAGAAGGGCAGCCTCAAGAACAAGGAGGCGATGGACACCGCCGACCGCAAGGCCTTTGCCAAGATGAAGAGCGAGATCGAGCGCAAGATGAAGGCCAATGGCCTCACCCGCCTTGGCAAACAGGTCCGGTTCGTGCCGACGCGCGAGGGGATGCGGATCGACCTGATGGACGACGCCGATTATTCGATGTTCGCGCTTGGCACGACCAGTTTCGTGCCGGATGCGGCGGAGCTGGTGAAGCTGGTCGCGCAGTCGATCGCGGATTCGGACAATCCGCTGATGATCCGCGGCCATACCGACAGCCTGCGCTATGGCGACCCGACCAATATGAACAACTGGATGCTGTCGAGCGCGCGGTCAGAGGAGACCCGCCGCCGGCTGGTCGCAGCGGGCGTGCCGGAGTCGCGCTTCGAGCGGATCGAGGGTGTCGCCGACCGTGAGCCGATGATCGCCGCCAACCCCGCCGACCCCCGCAACCGCCGCGTCGCGATCACCCTGCTCTATCGCAAGAGCAAACTGGATAAGTAATTCCTCCCCGGAACGGGGAGGATTAGAAAAACAGCTTCCGAACGCTGATCCGCACCGTTCGCCCCACCGGGTCGAGCAAGGTCGGCTGATAGCTGTACGGAGTCCCGCCCGTCGCGTCGGTCACCTTCAGCCGGTTGTCGAAGACATTGTCGACCGACAGCACCACCCGCGTTCCCGCCAGCCAGCGATTGTCGCGGACGAATTTGAACTGTGGGCCAAGATTGGCGAACAGCCGCAACCCGACCGTCGCGAAATCGTCGAACCGCAGCTGGCCCGTCCCGGTCGTACCGCCGTCGACTCGCGTCGCGCTCTGCCAGTCGGCGTTCAGGCGGAGCCCGATGCCGTCGCGCACCACCCCGCCGCGCACCTCGATCTGGTGGCGCGGCGACCCACCCCGGCTGCCCGTTGCAGACCCATCGAGCAGGTCGAGCGCCGGGATCCCGTCGCGGATCTCGATCCGGTCGGTCAGCGCCACGGTGTGGAACACGCCGAACTGCAGCCGCCCGCCGCCACCCGGTCCTCCAGGACCACCACCAAAGCCGCCAAAGCCACCGCCGCCCGGGCCACGCCCGCCGCCACCGCCAAAGCGCGGGCCGCCACCGCCCGGCGCGGCGCCCGGAGCGCCCTCACCACGCGGCGGACGTGCACCCTCGGGCGGCGTTTGCGGCGCAGCTTCGCCAGGCTGACCTTGTTGCGGCTGGCCCTGTTGCTGCTGGCGTTGGCGTGCAGCGATCATCGCCTCGCGCCGGGCACGGAACTCCTCGGCGGCCTTGCGCGCGAGCGGTGAGGCGATCGGCGCGGAAAAGTTGATGCCCCAGCGGATCTGTTCGCGCTCGCTACGCGCGAAATTGATCGGACGATTGTCGATCCGGATCAGGCGACCGCTGCCGTCGCGAAGGAAGCGATCGGGGAACGCCGCCTCGATCTCCGCCGTCGCGGTCGGGAAGGACGCGATCGGGTCCCGAACGATGCTCTTGGTATAATCGACGTTGAAGCTCAGATCGATCTTCTGCACCGGCTGGTAGTTCAGCCCCAGCTTCATCACGCTGCGATTGTCCGCCGACAGGCCCGGATTGCCCCCGTCCAGCCGGGTGATATCGACCGTCTCCCCGCGCACGAAGTCGAACACGCGCACATTGGGCGTCGCAACCACCGGGTTGCCAAGCTGCTGCGCCGAGGGCGCGCCTTCTTCCTCGGTGAAGGAGGCGAGCATGCGCAGCCCGTCGACCGGCGACCAGTTCGCACCATAGCCATAAGTGAACAGGGTGCCGAAGTCCGACAGCTGTTCGACCTCCGCATTGGCATTGAGCGAGAAGTTGCCGATCGGGCTCAGCACGTCCTTGTTGCGGCTGGCGATGGGCAGGTCGATATTCGCTCGCGCGCTGCCGCTGGTGCGGCCGATATCGGTCGCGACATATTGCCCGGCACGCCGCGATTGCGCGTCGAGGTCGCTGGTCCGACCGGACAGGCGCAGGCTGGTATTGATCGCGCCGGCGGGCAGATCGGCGATCGGGCCGTTGACCAGCCCGTCGATCGACCCGACGTTCGATACCGACTGCGCCCAATCGGTCAGGCCAGTGTCGCGATCGGTGAGCGTACGGCTTTCGATCCGGTCCCAGTTGCCGGTCAGCGACCAGCGCCATTTGGTCGAGATATCCCCATTGAACGACACGCCGCCCTGCAGCGTGTTGGTCGCGTTGCTCCGCTCAAGCGGATCGGTGCCGCCGGTCGGGAGGCCCAGCAGCGAATCGCTCCAATTCTGCTCCATCCGCAGATTCGCGGTGGCAACGGTCTTGCCGATGTTGCGGCTGAGCACAGCGTTCAGCGTCAAACTCTGCGTTTCGGGGCGCAGCGAGCGGAATTGCGTATCCTGGCGCGGGAACTGCGGATCCTGAACGATGTCGCGCTCGCTCTCCAGCAAGATCGAATCGCGCTCATATTCCAGGTCGAGGTTGATGCGGCCATTGGGGTTGAGGCGAAGCATGCTCAACTCGACATCCTGCCCGGCGGTCCCGCCACCGGTCGCGGCGCTGCCATCGAGTTCGACCGTGAAGGAGCGGAAGCGGCGGCGCAGCACGATATTCACGACGCGCTGGTCGGCGCGATAGCCCAGCTTGAGCGCAGCCTCTTCGGGCAGAATATCGATCCGCTCGATTGCCTCGGGCGGAATGTCGCGGATCTCGCCAAAGCCGGAGATACGACGCCCGCTGAGCAGCAGCACCGGTGCACCGCCGCCGCGCCCGCGCCCGCTGCGCGTCTGCGGCTCCAGCTCGGTCAGCAGTTCGGCGAGCGATCCGACGCCATAAGCGCGGATATCGGCGGGGTTGAGCACCAGCTCCGGCTTCACGTCGCCCGGCACCGATCCGCGCGGAGCGCTGCCGGTGATGACCACTTCCTCGACCTCGTCGCCCATCGCGCCGCCGGGCGCGCCGGCTTCCGGCTCCGGCTCGGCCTGCTGCGGTGCAGTCGCGGGGAGTGAGGCTCCAACCTGAGGTGCGGCCAGCGCTGCGGGCGAAGCCGTTGTCATCAACGCTGCCGTGATCCACGCCGCTCGCCGCATCTGCTTACTCCAAAACCGAAAATACCGGCCGGACACCAACCGGCAGCAGCGCACTAGCCGCGCTTTGTCGCAAAATTGTGCCACTGCGAAGGCGGGATCATTCGACCCGCGCTTTGGGGATATGCGAAATGCGACAGGCCAGGTCCGCTTCACCGCTGGCGACGATCCAGACGTCGCCCGCATCGACGATTCCGGTGGTGAAGACAACCGGCGCGGGCAGATAGCGGCGGTCAGCGATCGCCTCGGTCAGCGCGGGCCGCTCTTCCAGCAGCGGCACCCCATCCTCCTGCCGCAGCACGACCGTGGGATCGTCGCGATCCAGCAGCGCCCAGAAGGTGCGATAGGCCCCAATTGCGGCGCGCTGCTCGACCCCGTGATACAGCATCAGCCATCCTTGTGGGGTCAGCACCGGCGGCGTCCCCCCACCCATGCGCCGGTTGGTGCTCGTGCCGCGCCGCGCGCGCAGGCCGGGCGTATCGAGCGGCTTCCAGTGCAGCGCATCGGGCGACTGGGCGAGCTGGATCGCCGGTCCGCCAGCATAGGGGCTGTCGGGCGGCGGCGCGAACCATGCTTCGCCAAGCGGGCGGGTCAGCGCCATGAACTTGCCACCGACCTTGCCCTCGAACAGGCACATGTCCTTGTTCTGGTGATCGAGCACGATCCCTTCGCACCGATAGTCGAGGCCGTTCACCGACCGATAGAGCGCGGTGCATTGCCGCTCGTCCGACACCGCACAAACCGTCATGTACCACGCACCGCCGATCAGGCTGATCCGCGCATCCTCGACCCCCAGCGCCATGAACGACGCCGACGGCTCGATCGCCTTGTCGTAATGCACCTTCACCACGCTGCGCCCGTCGCCCGTAATTTCGACCGGCAACAACCAGGATAGCGAGGTCAGCCCGGACAGGGGCGGGACGCTGCCGCGCAGGCGAAAGGTGCGCGGATCGTCCATCTCCAGGCCATCGAGCGGATAGGAATCGAGCACATAGCCGTCGGGCGTCCAGCGGATTGCGCGGGCATGGCCATCGACCACCGGCTGCGTCAGCGCCTCCGCCACGCGCACCATCAGCAGCAGATTGCCGCCCGGCAGCCGGGTCAGGCCGGGGTTGAACGCACCCAGGACATAGGTGTCCGCGTCGAGCGACCGACGCAGCGGCGAGCGCGACAGGTCGACATCCTCCGGCGTGAAGATCAGCGCATCGTCGATCATGCCTACGCCCCTTTGCTACCCCGCCCAGCGCCAAGCGCGCCGCGCCTCACTCGGTTCCCGGTATATCTTGCATGCGGGCATGGTGGCGGATCACCTCATCAATGATGAAGCGCAGGAATTTTTCCGAAAATTCCGGATCGAGATCGGCTTCGGCGGCGAGTTCGCGCAACCGGGCGATCTGGCGCTCCTCGCGCATCGGGTCGGCGGGGGGCAGGTTGGTTTCAGCCTTGAAGCGTCCGACCGCCTGGGTGATCTGGAACCGTTCGGCCAGCAGGAACACGAGCGCCGCGTCGATCCGGTCGATGCTCTGGCGATAGCGCTTCAGCGTTTCGTCGCTCATAATCCTGCCTCCGGGTGCGCCATCGGTCGCGCCGGCGCCTTGTTGCCGCGCTTTCCGCCGCGCGCAACCCCCCGCCCGGTCGCGCTGGCCCTTGCCTTTACGGCAAGTTGCCGCCATCGCGTCGCCATGAGCGCGACCATCCATCGCATCGGCCGCAGTGCTGCCCCCTCGCTCGAGCCGATGATCGCGCTGGTTGCGGGTGACATGAACCATGTCAATGCGGTCATCCTCGACCGCATGCAGTCGCAAATCCCGCTGATTCCCGAACTCGCCGGCCATCTGATCGCGGGCGGCGGCAAGCGGATGCGCCCGATGCTGACGCTGGCGAGCGCGCGGCTGCTCGACTATCCGGGCAACCGGCATCACCGGCTCGCCGCTGCGGTCGAGTTCATCCACACCGCGACGCTGCTCCACGACGATGTCGTCGATGGCAGCGATATGCGCCGCGGCAAGCGCACCGCCAACCTCATCTGGGGCAACCCGGCCAGCGTGCTGGTCGGCGACTTCCTGTTCAGCCGCAGCTTCGAACTGATGGTCGAGGATGGCAGCCTCAAGGTGCTGAAGATCCTGTCCAACGCCAGCGCAGTGATTGCGGAGGGTGAGGTCAACCAGCTCACCGCCGCGCGCCGGGTGGAGCTGGACGAAGGCCGCTATCTCGACATTATCGGCGCGAAGACCGCCGCACTGTTCGCCGCAGCCTGTCGCATCGCCGCCGTGGTCGCCGAACGCAGCGAGGCGGATGAAGCCGCGCTCGACGCCTATGGCCGCAATCTCGGCATCGCATTCCAGCTGGTCGACGATGCGATCGACTATGTTTCCGACGCGGGGACGATGGGCAAGGACGCCGGCGACGATTTCCGCGAGGGCAAGATGACGTTGCCCGTCATCCTCGCCTATGCGCGCGGCAACGACGCCGAACGCGCCTTCTGGCGGGAAGCGGTGTTGGGTCGCCGCAATGACGATGCGGATTTCGCCTATGCGGTCGAGCTGGTCCGCGCGAGCCGCGCGGTCGACGACACGCTCGCCCGTGCGCGCCATTACGGCCAGCGCGCGATCGACGCGATCGGCAGCTTTCCTGCCAGCGCCGCCAAGGAAGCGATGATCGAAGCGGTCGAGTTCGCGGTGGCGCGGGCGTATTAGTCGCTGATCCAGCTTTGCCGGATCAGGTTCGGCACCGGCCCGCTTCCCCACGCGGCCACCCATAGCATCAGCGCTAAGGCGCCCGGGTGGCGGAGCGAGCCGGCACCAAACGATTACTCCTCCACCGGTTCGTCCGCGTCATCCTCAACGCCGAGCGCGTCTTCTTCGTCCGTATCCAGCGCTTCGCCGATCGCATCGGCAATCAGGTCGAGCTGTTCGAAGCTGGCGGTCAGCTCGATCGTCTCGCCATCCTCATCCTCGAAATTGAGCAGATAATCGCCCTTACCGTCCGCCGCGACCGTGAAGCTCGAAACCGTGCGTGCCATACCGTGTCTCCTTTTCCATCCGCCGCAACGCGCGCCGCGCGATCCGGTGCCATCGCGGCTTCAAGCATCGCGTCGAATTGCGTAGGGCGGGGGTGTGAGCGACCTGCCGATCCATGCCGTCCTGCCCGATTTGCTCGCCGCGCTGCGCGATGGCAGCAATGCCGTGCTCGTCGCCCCGCCCGGCGCGGGCAAGACGACGGCGGTCGCCCCGGCGCTGCTAAGCGAGCCCTGGTGCAGCGGCGAAATCCTGCTGCTGTCCCCCCGCCGCCTCGCCGCGCGCGCTGCGGCCGAGCGCATGGCGGCGCTGGCGGGCGAAAAGGTCGGGGGCATGTTCGGCTATGCCACGCGGATGGACACGCGGCGCTCCGCCGCGACGCGGGTGACGGTCGTGACCGAGGGGATTTTCGTCAACCGCATCCAGACCGATCCCGAACTGGCCGGCGTCAGCGCGGTACTGTTCGACGAGGTGCATGAACGCAGCCTCGACAGCGATTTCGGCCTGGCGCTGGCACTGGACGCGCAGGGAGCATTGCGACCCGACCTGCGGATCGTCGCGATGTCGGCGACGCTCGACGGCGCGCGCTTTTCTGCGCTCATGGACGGCGTGCCGGTGATCGAGAGCGAAGGGCGTAGCCATCCTCTGGAGCTGTGCCATCTCGGCCGCCCCGCCGAAGCGCGGATCGACGAGCCTGTCGTCGCCGCGATCCGCCAGGCGCTGCGCGAGGCGGAGGGCGGCATCCTCGCCTTCCTGCCCGGCGTTGCCGAGATCGAACGAACCGCCGAACGGCTCGGCGACATTCCGGGCGCCATCGTCCACAAGCTGCACGGCAGCCTCGACCCCGCCGCCCAGCGCGCTGCGATTGCCCCCGACCCGACCGGACGGCGCAAGATCGTGCTGGCGACCTCGATCGCCGAAACCTCGCTCACGCTCGACGGCATCCGGGTGGTTGTGGATTCGGGGCTGGCGCGCCGCCCGCGCTATGACCGCGCGGCGGGGATGACGCGGCTCGTCACCGAACGCGCGAGCCAGGCGTCGGCGACGCAACGCGCGGGCCGCGCCGCGCGGCAGGGGTCGGGGGTCGCGTACCGGCTGTGGGAGGCGGCAGCGACCGCAGGCCTGCCGCCCTATGACCCGCCCGAAATTCTCGAGGCCGACCTGTCGGCGCTGATGCTCGACTGCGCGTTATGGGGCGTTGCGGACCCGCGCGATCTGCGCTGGCTCGACCCGCCGCCTGCCGCTGCGGTGGCCGAGGCGCGGGCGCGGTTGACGGTGCTCGAAGCGCTCGACGCCGACGGACGCCCGACCGCGCATGGCAAGGCGATCGCTGCGCTCCCGCTCCCGCCCCGGCTCGGCCATATGCTGGTCCGCGCGGGCGAGCTGGGCATGGCGACGATTGCCGCGCAGGTCGCCGTGCTGCTTGGCGAGCGCGGGCTGGGTGGGAGCGACGCCGACCTTGAGTCGCGGATGCGCCGCTGGCGGAGCGAACGCGGCCAGCGCGCCGAGGCGGCGTGGAAGCTGGCCGAGCGCTGGACGAAGCTCGCTCCGGCAGCGCCCGCCAGCACTGCGCCCGGCGCCGAACAGGTCGCCCTGTGCATTGCCCTCGCCTTCCCCGACCGCATCGCGCGCCGCCGTGACGCGTCGGGCGAGACCTGGGCATCGGCGGGAGGACGCGGGTTCAAGCTCGATCCGACCACATCGCTCGCCCGCCACGAATGGCTCGCGGTCGCCGAGACCCAGGGGATGGCCGCAGGCGCGCGGATTCTCTCCGCCGCGCCACTCGATCCCGCACAGATCGACAGCCTGTTCGCCGACCGGATCGAAACGCGCCGCCATGTCCGCTTCGACCCCGCGACCGGCCGGGTCGAGGCGATGCGCGAGCGGCGGCTGGGCGCGATCCGCCTGTCCTCCGGTCCGGACAGCGCCGCCGATCCGGATGAGATTGCCGCCGCCTTGCTGGAAGGGGTGCGCGCGCATGGCCTCGCGCTGCTGCCCTGGTCCGACACCGCACAGGCGCTACGCTCCCGCGCGGCCTATGCCGCTCTCGACGCGCTGTCGGATGCCGCGCTGATCGCCGATCTCGACGACTGGCTGCCTCCGCTGCTCGCAGGCAGGCGCCGCCTCGATGCGGTATCGGGCGAAGGGCTGACCCACGCGCTGCAGAACCGGATCGGCTGGGACGGGCAGAAGACGCTCGACCGCCTTGCCCCGGCGCGGCTGGAGACCCCCGCCGGGTCGAGCCACGCGATCGACTATGCCGCAGAGGGTGGCCCGAGCGTCGAGGTGCGGGTGCAGGCGCTATTCGGCCTCGCCACCCATCCGATGCTGGGCGATGGCACGCCGCTCGTCCTGTCGCTCACCTCCCCCGCCGGTCGGCCGATCCAGACGACGCGCGACCTGCCCGGGTTCTGGAAGGGCAGCTGGGCCGATGTCGCCAAGGAAATGCGCGGCCGCTACCCCCGCCACCCCTGGCCCGACGATCCCGCCTCCGCCAATGCGACGCTCCGCACGAAAAATGCAGATGCAAGGCGGCGCGGATCGGGATAAAGAGCCAGGCCATGTCCACCGCACGCATCTATCAGCGCCCGAAAAACGCCATGCAGTCGGGCCGCGCCCGCACCGATCGCTGGGTGCTCGAATTCGAATCGAATGAGAAGCAGCGCCCCGACCCGCTGACCGGCTGGGCCGGATCGGGCGATACGCGCGCGCAGCTGCGGCTGAACTTCCCGACGCTGGAAGCGGCCAAGGATTATGCCGCGCGCGAAGGGATCGACGTGCATGTCGTCCCCGCCCCGGTGAAGACGCTGAAGCTGCAGGCCTACGCCGACAATTTCCGGTAAGCGCTAGCCGAGCAGGCTGCTTCCCAACGCCAGCAACAGCTTTACGTCGATCGCCATGCCGCCTGCGCGGCATTCCGCGACATAGGCCGGGACATCCGCCAGCTTCACGCGGTGGACGACGATGTCCTCGCCCTCCACGCCGCCGCCTTCGCCAACGCGGGTCAGGCCGTGCGCACGGACCAGGGTGAAGCTCTCGCTGACCATGCCGGGCGAGGAAAAGAACTCACCGAGCGACTCGATCCGCGCGGCGCGATAGCCGGTTTCTTCCTCCAGCTCGCGCGCGGCGGCGGTCTCATCCGCCTCATCGTCCCCGCCGTCGCCGATCAGGCCGGCGGGCAGCTCAAGACAGCGGCGGCCAAGCGGCACGCGATATTGCTCGACCAGCAGCAGATGCCCGTCGTCATCGACCGCGACGATCACCGCCGCACGGATACCGCGTGCGCGCGCGACATATTCCCAGCGGCCCTGGCGCTTGGCGGTGATGAACTTGCCCTGCCAGACGGTCTCCACCGGCGCTTCGCTGTCGGGAAAGCTCACAATTCGATCAGCCGGTCGGGCAATTCGTTCGCGTCGCCAGCCGTCTTGGGGAAGTGCGTCGTCAGCACCGCACCGATCCGGGTCACCGCATCTGCCATGCCGCCGGCCGGATCGCCTGCGCGCACCTTGTCGACCAGCGCCACCATCGCCTCGCCCCACACGCCGTCCTCGACCTTGGCCAGAATCGCCTCATCGGCGATGATTTCGGCGCGATGTTCGGCCAGGCTGACATAGAGCAGCACGCCGACGCGCTCGGCGGTGCGTTTCTCGGCGCTCGCCTTGAAGAACTGCACCGCGCGCCGCCGCACCCGCCGTCCGCGCACCGCGCCGGGGATCAGCACCCCGCGCCCCGGCAGCGCCTCGAACCCGAAGCGGACTGCGAGGAAGGTCACCGCCTGCACCACCACCAGCAGCGCGAGCTGAAGATGCCGCTCCGCCTCGCCCCAGCCGCCGGTGAACAACGCCAGCTTGGCGTCGAGCAGGTCGGGGAAGAAGGCGAACAGCCCCAAAGCCGCGAGCATCGCCGCGCCGGCATAATAGAGCGAGACGTCGTGATAATGATCCGACCAGTCGGTGACGATCGTCACGATCTCACCATCGGTGCCGCGTTCTGCCGCTGCCACCGCCGCGGTGACGCGGGCATGTTCTTCAGCTGTAAATCGCCGTGCCATCACCATCCCCCCGATGCGCCGCCGCCGCCGAACGACCCGCCGCCGCCGGAGAAGCCCCCGCCGCCGCCAAAGCCGCCACCGCCTCCACCCCAGGAGCCGCCACCGCCGCCCCAGGACGATCCACCGCCGCCACCCCAGCCGGGACCCCAGATCACCACCGGCGCGCTGCCCCGGCGGTACTTCTTACCGCGTGCCGCGCCGATGACGATCGGCAACACGACCATCAGCAGGATCACGATCCAGAAGATCAGCACGAATACCCCTGCGCCGTCCTTCTTGCGCGCCTTGCCGCTGTCGAGCAGTTGCTTGGCCCGCGCCTCGGCCGCTTCAAGCGGGAGTTTCAGTTGTTCGTTGATCGCGGCGGCGCCCGCCATGATCCCGCCGGGCATGTCCTTGTCCTTGAAGCGCGGGATGATCGTGTCGCGGATGATCATCCCCGACAGCGCGTCGGTCATGATCGGCTCCAGGCCATAGCCGACCTCGATCCGCACCTTGCGCTCATTGGGCGCGACCAGCAGGATGATGCCGTTGTCAGCATCCTTCTGTCCGATCTGCCACGCGCGACCGAGCTTGTAGCCGAAATCCTCGATCGGATAGCCCTGAAGGTCCGGCACAGTCGCGACCACGAGCTGGCGCCCGGTCGCTTTCTCGGTCGCCTCCGACATCGCGGACAGCTCCGCCTCCTGCGCTGGGCTCAGCAGGTCGGCGCTATCGACCACCCGCCCGGTGAGCTTAGGAAAAGTCTGCGCCGACGCTGCTTGCCCGGCGAACGCGGCAAGCAGCAGCGCCAGAACCAGATGCACGAACCTCATGGCGTTGCTCCCGGTACGTTGATTTCACGGATGATCGCGGCACTTCCGGCCAAGATCGCTCCGGGCATGTTCCCCGAACGGATACGCGGAATGATGGTGTCGGTGATAATCGCCTTCGCCTCCTCGTCGCGCAGCACGCCTTCCAGACCGTAGCCGACTTCGATGCGCACCTGCCGCTCGGTCGGCGCGACGATCAGCATCACGCCGTCGTCAATGTCGAACCGGCCGATCTTCCACGTACGGCCCAGCTCCAACCCGACCTCCTCGATCTTGCGGCCATTGAGCGAGGGCAGCGTGACAACGACGAACTGACTCCGCGTCGCTTGCTCGGTTTTCAGCAGCGCCCGCTCGAGCAGCGCCTCCTTGTCCGGCGGTAACAGATCGGCGTTATCGACCACCCGTCCCGTCAGTTTGGGCAGGGTTGGCGACGCCTCCGCCGCCGGCCCGGTCCCTGCCGTCCCGCACCCGGCGAGGAGCAGGAACGGCAGGAGGCGCAGCGCGATCAGTTGCCGTTCCCGAAATCCACCTTCGGCGCGGTGTCGGCGCCCGGGGTGGTCGCCTGGAACGGCGCCATTGGCTTGGCGCCATAGAAGATCTTGGCGCCGATCGCGTCGGGGAAGGTGCGGATGGTGGTGTTATAGCTCTGCACCGCCTCGTTATAATCGCGCCGGGCGATGCCGATGCGGTTCTCCGTACCCTCCAGCTGGGTCATCAGCGTTGCGTAATTGGCCTGACTGCGCAGTTCCGGATAGGCCTCCTGCAGCCGCTGGAGCGACAAGGTCACGCCCGCCTGGACGCGGTCATAGGCAGCGAGCTTGGCGGGATCGGTCAGGTCGGCATCGCTGACGCGCACCTGCGTCGCGGCGGCACGCGCCTGCGTCACTTCGACCAGAACCGCCTTTTCCTGCGCACCGGCGGCCTTCACCGTCTGAACAAGGTTGGGAATCAGATCGGCGCGGCGCTGATACTGATTCTGCACCTCCGCCCATTTCGCCTTCGCATTTTCCTCGGCGGTCGGAACGCTGTTGAGCCCGCAGGCAGACAGCATGGCCGCTGCAACCAGCGCGGCAACCAGACGAAGCTTCATCGCGATGAGTCCCTCATAGTGTGTCGCATCCATACGACACCGCAAATCTAGGGACCGGCTGCCCGCTGCGCAATGGAAACCGGAAATTTGCCCCGCGTGCCCGCCTTCGATAGCGTTGATGGGCAATCACAAGGGAGAGCTTATGCTCAAGGAATTCCGGACCTTCATCGCCCGCGGCAACGTGCTCGACCTCGCCGTCGGGGTCATCATTGGCGCAGCGTTCGGGACCATCACCAAATCGCTGACCGACGATATCATCATGCCAGTGGTCGGATGGATTTTCGGCGGGTTCGATTTCTCGAGCTACTTCATCCGGCTGGGTGAAATCCCCGCGAGCTATACCGGCTCTCCGTCCAACTATGCCGCGCTCAAGGAAGCGGGCGTGCCGCTGTTCGGCTTTGGCCAGTTCATCACCGTGGCGATCAACTTCCTGATCCTGGCCTTCATCGTCTTCCTGCTGGTCCGCTCGGTCAACAAGCTGCTGGCGCGGATGGAAAAGGAAAAGGCCGAGGGCACCGCCGAACCTGCGGCCGATCCGGCCGATGTGGTGCTGCTGCGCGAGATTCGCGACGAGCTGAAGAAGCGGAACGAAGCGGCGTAAGTGCCGACGGTAGCGGGCCGGTGAAGCGCGCCGTCAGGCGCCCATCAAACTAAGCCGCGACCAAATCCTCGGCGGTGGCATCCGCCAGGCTGGTGCCGTCGAGGATGCGCGCGGTCTCATCCCGCACGCGCGCCATGGCATGGCGGATGGCGCAGCTCGCCTCGTCCTTGCAATCGAGGCACGGGCGGTATGCGGTGCGGCTGACGCACGGCACCAGCGCCAGCGGCCCTTCGATGACGCGGATGATTTCTCCCAGCGAGATCAGGTGGTTGGCGCGCGCCAGGCGATAGCCGCCCATCTTGCCGCGCGTCGACAGGATGAACCCGGCTTCGCGCAGGTCGGCAAGGATCAGTTCGAGGAACTTGCGCGGTACATTGGCTTCGGCGGCGATGCGCGTCATCGGCGTCGGCGCCCCTTCCCGGGGCTGCTTGGCCAGAAACAACATGGCGCGCAGGGCATAACGAGAGCGCTGAGTAAGCATGGCACGTTCTTTGCGCGCGGTTTATGGCGATGGGAAGGCCAAATCCCATCGTTCTTGTTAGATTTCGGCACCGAAACCCGCTCTTTTCAATCGGATTGCGGCTTCCTATATCGGTCAGGCCGGGTTCGCCCGGCTATGACGATAAATTGTGGCGTGCAATAGACGCAGCGGACCCGGGGGCAGTACCCGGCGGCTCCACCATAAGGTGGTGTTCTTGGACACCGTTTCTGACGGGGCCGAACCAGGATCGACGTGTGTTGAAAAGCGTTTCTTTCGTTCGGAATGGGACCACCGTGACGGCCCATACTCACAAGTGCCAACGATAACGAAGCACTCGCTATTGCGGCGTAATCCCACGGCTTAACGGCCTAAGATTACTCTAAAATGCGCGGTTGGACCGCACCGGGCAACAGAAGCGGATTCCAGCGGTACGGGGGGCACCGGGCAACAGAAGCCCCCCACTATTTCCCCTTCGCCAAGCGCTCTTCCTCGACGCTGAATGCCGAGCGTCCCTTGCTCACCGGCGGGGTCGCGGTGGCGAAAAAGGCGACGCCCTTCCCCGCCGCGCGGTCGATCCACAGGCCCGAGCGCAGGCCATAAGCCTCCCCCGCATGGCCGATCCGCGTGCGGCCATCGTCGAACAGGCGATCGTCGCAACCCTGCCGCTGGGTCGGCAAGGTCGTCACCGCCAGCCCATATTGGCAGTAGAAGCCGCCGCTCGTATCGCCATTGCCGCCGTCAAAGCGCCACGCAACGCGCTCCAGCTCGGCGATCGACGCGGGGGTCAGGAAGCTCCCATCATTGCGGATCAGCATTGCGCCGATCACCGCCAGGTCGCGCATCGACGCGCGCAGCCCGCCCTGGGGCGAAAACAGCGCGCCATTCTCACCCAGCCGATATCCGGCAAGGTCGCAGCCTTGCTTGGCGATCACCGGGCAAGCGGGCCGCTCGCCCTTGAGGTCGTCCAGCGCGACCTCACCGCTCGCGCGATACAGCACGACATGCCGCGCGATCTTGGCGTCCGAACAGGTCGACCAGTTGAAACAGGCATCGAGCTTGAGCGGCGCGAGCACATGGCGCTGCATCAGCCTGTCGAACCGCTCGCCGCCCGCCTTCTCCTTCACGCTCGCGATCACCGGAAAGGCGACGTTGGAATAGCGGAAGTGGCTGCCCGGCCGATGCTGCGCGTCCCACAGCGCGGGCTGCGCGATCACATCGGCAAGCGAAGCGCCAAGCGGCACGCGATACTCGTCCGGATCGATCAATCCCGACTGGTGCGACAGCAAGTGGCGCAGCGTTACCGGCGCATCGGGAAAGGCCGGGTTACGCACCTGCCATCCCAATATCTCCGACACGTCGCGATCGAGGTCGAGCTGCCCCGCCTCGACCATGCGCATCACGCCGAGCGCCACCACCAACTTCGAGATGCTGGCGATTCGCACGGGATCGTCGGCGGTGACGCGACGGCCGGTGGCGCGATCCGCCAAGCCGCTGGCGCGCGCCGCCGTCACGCCCTTGGCATCGAACACGACCCGCACCTCGGCCGGGCCGGTGGCCGCACAGCCCGCCAGCGTCGCAGCCGCGACCAGCGCGACGGCGGGCGCCCTCATGCCTTGTTGCTCGCGATGTAGCGGTCGACCTCTTCCTCCAGCACATTGAGCGGCACCGCGCCGTTCGCCAGCACGACCTCGTGGAAATCGCGGATGTCGAACCGGTCGCCCAGCGCGGTTTCCGCCTTCTTGCGCAATTCGGCGATCTTGAGCTGGCCGATCATATAGCTCGTCGCCTGCCCAGGATTGTTGATGTAGCGGTTGACCTCACGCTCGATATCCGCGGCCGAGATCGACGAGTTCGCCTTGAAATAGTCGATCGCCTGTTCGCGGCTCCACTTTTTCGCGTGCAGCCCGGTATCGGTCACCAGCCGGATCGCGCGCCACATCTGGAGCGAGAGCATGCCGAATTCCGAATAGGGATCGGCATAGCCGCCCATCTCCTTCGCCAGCCGCTCGGTATAGAGGCCCCAGCCCTCGCTATAGACGCTGTACCCGCCGAACCGGCGGAACTTGGGCAGCCCCTCCAGCTCCATCGCGCGCGCGATCTGGAAATGATGCCCCGGCGCGCCTTCGTGCACCGCAATCCCCTCCAGCTGGATCTTCTGCACCTGGTCCATATTGGCGAGGTTGACGTAGTAGATGCCGGGGCGCGACCCATCGGGCGCAGGGCGGTTGTAAAAGGCGACCGACGCCGTCCCCTCGCGCCATTTCTCGACCGCGCGCACCTCCAGCTTGGCCTTGGGCAGGCGGTGGAACCAGCGTGGCGCTGCCTCCATCATCCTGGCGACCACCGCGCGCGCTTCGGTCAGATAGGCCTCGCGGCCGGCATCGGTGTCGGGATATTTGAACTTGGGGTCGGTGCGGATCGCATCGAAAAAGCTTTCGAGGCTGCCCGTATAGCCGACCCGCATCTTGACCGCCTCCATCTCCCGGCGGATCGCGGCGACCTGATCTAGGCCGATCTGGTGGATCTGCTCGGCGGTCAGATCGGTCGTCGTGTTCTGCGCCAGCCGGTTGGCATAAAAGGCCGCACCATTGGGCAGGCTCCATGCACCGTCATTGCCCTTGGATTTCGGCTCGATCTCGTCGAGCACCGCGAACAGCGTGTCGAAGCCGCGCTTGAACGGGCCGGTCAGCGCTTTCTCTGCATCGGCGATCAGCGCGGCCTTCTCGGCATCGGCACTGTTGAGCGCGCCGACCTTCTTGCGGAAATCGGCGAGCAAGGTGCTGTCCGCGCCGGGACCGAACGGCGCGCCGGTGATGACCTTGCGCGCGTCCTCACGCGCAGGTTTGAACACCATCTTCGGCGGCACGATACCCTTCTCCGCCTGATCGCGCATCGTCGCCGCGACCTCGCGCATCACGCGCTCGACCTCCCCGATCCGCGCGATATAGGCGCGGGCATCGGCGACACTGTCGATGCGGTGATTGTTGATCAGGAATACCGGGATCTGCCCCGCCGGGCTGCCATTGGTCGACACCGGAAAGCCATAGTCGCGGAACTTGTAGGCTGCGCGCGACCGTTCGACCTGGGTTTCGAACAGGCGATAACTCAGCCGCGCCTGTGGTCCGAGCTTCGCCGGATCGAATTTCGCGCGCATTTCCGTGAGCGTCGCCTCGGCCGTCGCCATACGTTTGGCGCCATCGGCGCGGGTATAGTCGTCGAGCTTGTCGTAATTGGTTTTGAGGCCCAGCGCGGTCTGGCTTTCCGGACTTAGCGCGACATTCGCGGCGAACGCAGCATCGAGAAACGCGTTGAGCCGGGCGTCCTCCGCCCGGGTATCGGCGGTGAGGGTGGCCGCCTGTGGCGCGGCATTCGCAACCAGCGCGGGGGCGGCGGCGCCAGCGAGCAGGAGCGGAAGGGCAAGACGCAAGGTCACAGGCATAATCCTGAGCGTGAGGAACGGGACGCCCTACGCTATCGCCTGTTGTCGGACCGGGCAAACGGTGCGCCAAGAAAAAGGGCCCCGGTTTCCCGGAGCCCTCTTCATTCTTGCGATCGACAGACGATCAGTCGTCGCTGCCGCCGGTCAGGAAAGCGGGGAGGCCGATATTCTCGCCGCCCTCATCCTTCGATTCCGAACGCGCCGGGCGATCGTTGCGGTCACCACGGTCGCGGCGCGGGCCACGATCGCGGTCGCCACCACGGCCACCCTCGCGACGACGATCGCCGCCACGGCCGCCTTCGCGCTCACCACGCTCGCCGCGCTCACGCGGTTCGCGCGCCGGACGGGTGTCTTCCAGCTCTTCGCCGGTTTCCTGATCGACGACGCGCATCGACAGGCGCACCTTGCCGCGCTGGTCGATCTCGAGCACCTTGACCTTGACCTCCTGGCCTTCGCTCAGGACGTCGCTGACCTTCTCGACGCGCTCGTTCTTGATCTCGGACACATGGACGAGACCGTCCTTGCCGCCCATGAAGTTCACGAACGCCCCGAAATCAACGAGGTTGACGACCTTGCCGTTATAGACCTTGCCGACCTCGGCCTCTTCGACGATGCCCTTGATCCAGTTCATCGCGGCTTCGATCTGGCTGACGTCGGACGAGCTGACCTTGATCACACCCTCGTCGTCGATGTCGACCTTGGCGCCGGTGGTCGCGACGATCTCGCGGATCACCTTGCCGCCGGTGCCGATGACGTCGCGGATCTTCGACTTGTCGATCTGCATCGTCTCGATGCGCGGAGCATGCGCCGACAGCTCGGTGCGGGTTTCGCCCAGCGCCTTGGCCATTTCGCCCAGAATGTGCGCGCGGCCTTCCTTGGCCTGTGCCAGCGCGACGCGCATGATCTCGTCGGTGATGCCGGCGACCTTGATGTCCATCTGCATCGTGGTGATGCCTTCGGACGTGCCGGCAACCTTGAAGTCCATGTCGCCGAGGTGATCCTCGTCACCCAGAATGTCGGACAGGATCGCGAAATCCTTGCCTTCCAGGATCAGGCCCATGGCGATGCCCGACACCGGACGCTTGAGCGGAACGCCCGCGTCCATCATCGACAGCGAACCGCCGCACACCGTCGCCATCGACGACGAGCCGTTCGACTCGGTAATGTCCGACAGAACGCGAATGGTGTAGGGGAACTCGTCCTTGCTCGGCAGCACCGGGTGCAGCGCGCGCCATGCCAGCTTGCCATGACCGACTTCGCGACGGCCCGGCGCGCCGAAGCGGCCGACTTCACCGACCGAATAGGGCGGGAAGTTATAGTGGAGCATGAAGTTCGAGTAGGACAGGCCGTCCAGCCCGTCGATCATCTGCTCGGCGTCCTTGGTGCCGAGCGTGGTGGTGCAGATCGACTGCGTCTCGCCACGCGTGAACAGCGCCGAACCATGCGCACGGGGCAGGAAATGCACCATCGCTTCGATCGGCCGGATCTGGGTAGTCGAGCGACCGTCGATGCGGGTGCCGTCCTTGAGGATGGCGCCGCGGACGATCTCCGCCTCCAGCTTCTTGACCAGCTTCATCGCGGCCATCTGGTCCTGCGGGGTGGCGTCGGAAAACGCCTCCTTCGCCTTGGCGCGCGCCGCGTTCAGCAGGTCCGAACGCTTGGACTTGTCGGTCACCTTATAGGCGGCGGCAATGTCCTTGCCGATCAGCTTCTTGAGCTTGTCCTTGGCAGCCGAGAGATCAGCCTGCTCGGCCATTTCCCACGGATCCTTCGCGGCCTGCTCGGCCAGGTCGATGATCGCGTTGACGGCCTGCTTGCATGCCTTGTGCGCGAACTGGACGGCGCCGAGCATGACCTCTTCCGACAGCTCCTTGGCTTCGGATTCGACCATCATCACGGCGTTGCCGGTGGCGGCGACGACCAGGTCGAGATCACCCTCGGCAACCTGCTCGTTGGTCGGGTTGAGGACATAGTCGCCATCGACATAACCGACGCGCGCTGCGCCGATCGGGCCCATGAACGGAACGCCCGAAATGGTGAGGGCCGCCGATGCCGCGACCATTGCCAGGATGTCCGGCTCATTCTCGCCGTCATACGACAGTACCTGACAGATCACGTTGATTTCGTTGTAGAACCCCTCCGGGAACAACGGGCGGATCGGGCGGTCGATCAGGCGGCTGGTCAGCGTTTCCTTTTCGGTCGCGCCGCGCTCACGCTTGAAGAAGCCACCCGGAATGCGGCCGGCGGCCGAGAATTTTTCCTGATAGTGCACGGTGAGCGGGAAGAAATCCTGCCCTTCCTTCACCGACTTGGCGGCGGTCACGGCGCACAGCACCACGGTTTCGCCGAGCGTCGCCATCACGGCACCATCGGCCTGACGGGCAACCTGCCCGGTTTCGAGTGTCAGGGTTTGTCCGCCCCACTCGATCGATACGGTCTTCTTGTCGAACATCTGATTTCCTTTGGACCGGGCGCCCAATGCGCCCGGGGCCTGTGTGCAAGCTGTCCGGCTTGCGCGGTGCGGGGTGACGTCACCCCTGGTGCGGGTCGGTGGCCGAATTGCCGGTGACCCAGGATTCGGGCACATGCCCGAAATGGCAAAAAGGCGACCCGAAGGCCGCCTTTTCGGTTACTTGCGAAGCCCGAGCTTCGCGATGAGGGCGGTGTAGCGATCCCCGTCCGTTTTGCGGAGGTAGTCGAGGAGGCTGCGGCGCTTGTTGACCATCATCAGCAGGCCGCGACGCGAATGGTTGTCCTTCGCATGGCCCTTGAAATGCTCGGTCAGGTTGACGATGCGCTCGGTCAGGATCGCAATCTGGACCTCGGGGCTGCCCGTGTCGCCTTCGTTGCGGCCATGTTCCTTGGTCAGTTCAGCCTTGCGCTCGGTCGTGATCGTCATGAATTTCGTCTTCCTTCGACATCATTCTACAGGTTGAAGCCGCGCACGACGCGGACGTTTCCGTCCGAAACCTCGACCAGCGCGACCGGCGTTTCGCCGTCCAGCGCAAAATATTGGCCATCATTCGCGGCAATCCCGGTCAGCACCTTCCCCTGACGGAGCGCCCCTGCCTGACCGGGTTCGAGGAATAGAGCCGGGATGTCGTCCAGCCCCGCCCTCAGCGGCAGGAGGCAGTGTTCAAGGGTGCGGCCCTTAGCGGATTGCGCCAGTTTGTCCAGCGATATCGCGGATTCAAGGGTGAATGGCCCCGCCTTCACCCGCCGCAACATGGTGACATGGCCCACGCTGCCAAGCGCCAGCGCGATGTCGCGCGCCAGGCTGCGAATATAGGTGCCCTTCGACACATGTGCCGTCAGCGTCGCCGATTCGCCATCGGTCACGCCCAGCGTCAGGGCATGGATCGTCACCGCGCGGGTCGCCAGGTTCACCGCCTCACCCTTGCGCGCAAGGTCATAGGCGCGCTCGCCATCGACCTTGAGCGCCGAATAGGCGGGCGGCACCTGCTCGATCGGGCCGGTAAAGCGCGGCAGGATCGCGGCGGTCTCCGCACGCGTCGGGCGCACGTCCGATTCCGCGATCGCCTTGCCCTCAAGGTCGAGCGTATCGGTCTCGACCCCGAAGCGGATGGTGAAGTTATACACCTTGTCGCTGTCGAGCATCCGCCCGGCAAGCTTGGTCGCCTCCCCCACCGCGATCGGCAGCACACCGGTCGCCAGCGGATCGAGTGTGCCGCCATGCCCGACCTTGGGCAGGTCGCGCAGCTTTGGCCCATAGCCACTGTCACGCAACGCGCGCTTGACCGCGCTCACCCCCTGGGTCGAGCCAAGTCCCAGCGGCTTGTCGAGGATGATCCAGCCATGCATGGGCGCGTGCATAGCGCCGGTTTCAGCAAAGCTGAACCGATTGCGGCTCAAACGGTCAGGTTCACCAGTCCCAGCACGAATCGCGTGATTGCGTTGATCATCGGCGCGGCGACCCACTCCCCGATCCGGGCATGTGGGTCGAGCAGCGGGATCGCCACGACCGTAGCAATCACCGCCAGCACCACCAGTCGCCCTGCCCTGCGCAACTTCTGGCGGAGCGGGACCGGCAGCAGGGCACTCAGCGCCCGGCCCATGTCGAATGGCGGGACGGGCAGCAGGTGAAAGCTGGTCATGCAGGCATTGGCGAGGATGAAGTTGAACAGGTTGGTCGTGACCAGCCACGCGACCCCATGTTCCGGCATCGCACCGCCCGATGCGGCGACCAGCGCGCCCAGCGCCACCGCGCCGGTCAGGGCCGCCGCAAAACTCGCCGCCGGGCCAGCGAGCGCGCTCAGCAACCGCCGCCGCCGCGCCAGCGCATCCTCGCGCAGCGCGAAGGGGCGATAACGCGGCCAGCCGAACACCGGCGCGCCCCCCAGCGCCAGCGCGATCGGCACGATCACCGTCCCGATCGGATCGACCGCGCGCAGGAAACGCGGCAGGCGACTGGGTGGCGGCTGGGGCGCGTCTGGCTCAGCCGGGAGCCAGCTCGCTACCAGCCGCTGGGCAGCATCATGCAGCAGCACCGCCGCAATTGCGGGTATCGCCCACACCGCCAGCGATTCGACAATCGGTTGCATCCTTCCCCCCGGCGCACACCGTGGCGGAAGGCCGTGCCGGACTCTACCGATTCGTGCGCAGCTGCCGTTACGGAACGGGACGTTTAATCGGCGGCGGCAAGCGCCTCGGTGAAATGCCGCCGACACAGGGCGACATAACGGTCATTCCCGCCAATCTCGGTCTGCGCGCCATCGGCGACCGCGCGCCCCTCACCATCGACGCGCAGGTTCATCGTCGCCTTGCGCCCGCAGCGGCACACCGACTTGATTTCGACCAGCGCGTCGGCAAGCGCCAGCAGCCGCGCCGATCCAGGGAACAGGCTCCCCCGAAAATCGGTGCGCAAGCCATAGGCCAGCACCGGAATGCCGAGCACATCGGCGACGGCGGCAAGCTGATCGACCTGCGCCGCGCTCAGAAACTGCGCCTCGTCAACCAGCACGCAATGCACCGGCCCGTGATCCATCTCACGCTCGACGTGCAGGCGCAGATCGGTGTCGGCGGCAAAGCCGGTCGCCGGCATGTCCAGCCCGATCCGCGACGCGATCCGCCCTGCACCCGAGCGGTCGTCGATCGCGGCGGTGAACAGCAACGTCCGCATGCCCCGCTCGCGATAGTTGAAATCGGCCTGCAGCAGCGTGGTCGATTTGCCGGCGTTCATGCTGGCATAGTAGAAATAGAGCTTGGCCATTCAGTACAACGTCTCAATGCGCAGTGGCGCGTTGGTGCCGGCCTGCGCCGCCAAAGCGCGGTCGAATGTCATGAAATGGTCGGCGATCCCATGGGCAGAGACCAGGTGAATCACATCGCCCCAGTCCGCCCCGGCGCGATAGCGTTCGATTGCCCATGACAGGCCCGCTGCATCCGGCGCGTGCACCGTGTCGATCGACAAGATGGTCCCAAGCATGTCGGCAACGATCGCGCGCTCCAGCCCCAGCCGCTTGCTCAATACCCAGCCCAGCTCAAGCCAGACGCTGAACCCGACCCAGACCGGCTCGCGCAGAACTTCAACGGCGCGCTGTGCCTGCTCCGGATGATCGCCAAGAATGAAGCGCGCGAGAATGTTCGTATCGACCGACTTCATGCGTCGGAATCATCCAGCTCAGGACTCCAGCCCAGCTGCTCGATCGATAAGGGCTCACCTTCATGCCGGTACAGGCTCCGCAGTCGGCTGACGGCATCGTCAACCTTCAGGGTGCCGGACGCGCGACGTGGGCGCAACGTCACCGAGTCGCCGCTTTCGATCACTTCCAGCTCGACACCCGGCTGCCAGCCCAGTCGATCGCGCGATGCTTTTGGTACGACGACCTGGCCCTTGTCGGACAATCTGGTGAAGGCGTTCATGGCGGTAAGATGCGTCTTACCAGCATGGGTGTCAATCGGCGTCGTTCTCACCCAGATCCTGCGCCACCTTCGGATCGCGCAGCAGCTGTTCGATATGGCTGCCTTCATCGAAGCTCTCGTCGGCCAGGAATTTGAGCTTGGCGGCATATTTGAGCTTCACCCGCGCCGCGACCTCGCGCTGGAGAAACGCGGTGTTGGTGCGCAGCGCCTTGATCACCGCGTCCTCGTCCTTGCCGAGCAGTGGCTTCACGAAGACGGTGGCGTGGCGCAGGTCGGGCGACATGCGCACTTCGGTGACGCTGACCATGTGTTTGGCCAACAGGTCATCATGCACCTCGCCGCGCGCGAGGATGTCGGACAGGATATGGCGCACCTGCTCGCCCACGCGCAGCAGGCGAACGGAGCGGGTTTCGGGGGTGTCGTTGTGGCGCATAGGTCTGGCGCTCCCTTCGGTCGCTTGTGGCGGCGTCGGCCCGCTCCCCCACCCGGCCACCCAACGGCAGTATCATATGGGTGGCCGGGTGGGAGAGCGGGCCGGCACCGCCTTCGTCGCGCAAGCGACGAACTAGATCACAGCGTCCGTTCGCGCAGCTCGACCTCGAAGGTTTCGAGATAGTCGCCCGGCTTGATGTCGGTGAAGTTCTGCGTGAACGTCACACCGCATTCCAGACCTGCGCGGACTTCGGCGACATCGTCCTTGAAGCGGCGCAGCGATGCGATCTCGCCCTGATAGATGATGACGTCGTCGCGCGTGATGCGGGCCTTGAGCGCCTTGCGGATCGCACCGTCGGTGACCAGCAGACCAGCGGCCTTGCCATGCTTGCCCGCCGA
The DNA here is from genome assembly GCA_002280565.1 of Sphingomonas sp. 32-66-10. Lineage (GTDB taxonomy): Bacteria > Pseudomonadota > Alphaproteobacteria > Sphingomonadales > Sphingomonadaceae > Sphingomonas. The sequence continues at coordinate 56,534 of NCEF01000002.1, read as the reverse complement.
GAAGACCTCGCGGATTTCGGCACGGCCGACGACGGTTTCGAACGCTTCCGGGCCGAGCTGCCCGGCCATGCCGGCGCGGATCTCGTCGGTGAGTTCGTAGATCACGTCATAATATTTGAACGCGACCTTGTGGCGATCGGCGATTTCGCGCGCCTTGGCGTTCGGGCGGACGTTGAAGCCGATGATCGGCGCACCCGAGGCCGCAGCCGCGTTCACGTCGCTTTCGGTGATACCGCCGACGCCCGCGTGCAGGACGCGCGCCTTGATGTCGTCGGTGCTGATCTTGTTGATCGCCGCGACGATCGCCTCGACCGTGCCCTGGGTATCCGCCTTGACGACCAGCGGATATTCCATCGCCTGCTTTTCTTTGAGCGCACTGAACATGCTCTCAAGGCTCGCCGGCGTGTTGGTCGTGCGCTTCTGCTGGATCACGCTGGCGCGATAGGCGGCGACCTCACGGGCGCGCGCCTCATTCTCGACGACCTGGAGCAGGTCGCCCGCCATCGGCACGCCGGACAGGCCGAGAATCTCGACCGGCATCGACGGACCGGCTTCCTTCATCTGGCGCCCCTTGTCATCGATCAGCGCGCGGACCTTGCCGCTTTCCGCGCCCACCACGAACACGTCGCCGACCTTGAGCGTGCCGCGCGTGACGAGGATCGTCGCGACCGGGCCGCGACCCTTGTCGAGCTTCGCCTCGACCACATTGCCCTCGGCCTCACGGTCGGGATTGGCGCGCAGCTCCATCAACTCGGCCTGCAGCTGGATCTTCTCGATCAGCTCGTCGAGCCCGGTCTTTTCCTTCGCCGAAACCTCGACATCCTGGGTGTCGCCGCCCATCGCCTCGACCTGAATGTCATGCTCCAACAGACGCTCGCGCACGCGCTGGGCATTGGCTTCCGGCTTGTCGATCTTGTTGATCGCGACGATCATCGGGACGCCCGCCGCCTTGGTATGGTTGATCGCCTCGATCGTCTGCGGCATCAGCCCGTCATCGGCAGCGACCACCAGCACGACGATGTCGGTGACGTTCGCACCGCGTGCGCGCATCTCCGAAAAGGCCTCGTGACCCGGCGTGTCGAGGAAGGTGACCTTGGACTTGTCCTTCAGCGTCACCTGATACGCACCGATATGCTGGGTGATGCCGCCGGCCTCGCCGCGCACCACATCGGTGCCGCGCAGCGCATCGAGCAGGCTGGTCTTGCCGTGGTCGACATGGCCCATGATCGTCACCACCGGCGGACGCGGCTTGAGCGCATCCTCGGCATCGGCGTCGGTGTCGAGCACCAGATCGATATCGCTGTCGCTGACACGCACGATGTTGTGGCCGAATTCGGTCACCAGCAATTCGGCCGTATCCTGGTCGATGGTCTGGGTCAGCGTGACGGGCATGCCCATCTTGAACAGCGCCTTCACCAGATCCGCGCCCTTTTCGGCCATGCGGTTGGCGAGTTCGGCAACGGTGATCGTTTCCGGCACCTTGACGTCACGGATCTGCTTGGCCTGCGGCTCACGCGGGCCGGTGTGGCGGCGTTCCTTGTCGCGCGCACGCTTCAGCGCGGCGAGGCTGCGCGCGCGCGCACCATCGTCGCCACCGAGCGCGCGGTTGACGGTCAGCTTGCCGCCACGACGTTCGTCACCCTTGCGATCGCGCTGCTGCGGACGCTGCGGTTCCGGCGCACGGGCCGGAGCGCGGTTCGGCCCGAGATTGCCCGAGCGCGGCGCCGCAGCGGCACCGCCGGTGCTCGCCGGAGCGGCGGCGGCGGGCGCGGCGGCGGCGGGTGCCGCCGGTTCGGGCTTGGCCGGCGCGGGACGCGGAATTTCAGGACGCTGCACCGGGGTGAAGCGGCGCGGAGCCGGACGGGTGGGGTCGAGCTGAAGCGCGATCGGCTCGGGCGCTGCAGGTGCGGGCGCAGGTGCCGGAACAGGGGCCGCAGCAGGCTCCGGCTTGGCCTCGGCGACCGGCTCGGGCTTTGCCTCGACCTTCGGCGCGGCGGCGGCTTCCGCCTCGGCGCGCGCCTTTTCCTCGATGCGGCGCTGCTCCGCTTCTGCAGCCTCGGCGCGCTCGCGCTCCTCGCGACGGCGCGCTTCCTCGAGCGCCTGCATGCGCTGTTCGTCTGCTTCACGCAGCATGCGGGCCTGACGCTCCTGCGCGGTCTCGCCTGCCGGAGCGGCCGGGCGCGGCGCGGGAGCCGGCGGCGGAGGCGGCGCAGCAACCGGTGCGGGCGGCGGTGCAGCTTCTTCGGTCGCGGCCCCGCTCTGCGGGCCGAGCATGCGGCGGCGCTTCACTTCGACCACGACAGTGTTCGAGCGTCCGTGGCTGAAGCTCTGCTTCACCTTGCCGGTCTCGACCGTGCGCTTCAGCCCCAGCGGCTGGCGCATTCCGAGTTTCGGCTTGTCGTTTTCGGTATCGCTCAAGTGTCTTTTCCTGCTTTTCTTCGTCGTTCGTTCAGATCGCCGCAAGGCCCGATGCGCCTTGCGAGCGGGTTTCGCAAGGCTATGGGGCCGGGTCGGGTCCGATAAAATGGAGCAGACGGTCGAGTGCGTCGCGCACCCGCCCCGCCGCTCGCGGGTCGGTCAGGCCTGCATGTACCACATTTTCGCGGCCAAGCGCTAAGGACAATATGGTGCGTGGGAACGGCAATGTGAAGCCCGTGTCCCCCGACCCCTCCCGGTCGGTGCCGACGCGCAGCGCCTGGTCGAGTTTGCGCGAGCCGTCGGACCCGGCATCGGCGGCATGCAGCAGCAGGTGCAGCTTGCCCATCCGCCCGGCCTTCTCGATCCGCTCGCCGCCGATGACGACATAGCCGGCCTTGGCCTCCAGCCCGAGCCGGTCGAGAAACGCGCGCTCGAGCTGTGCGACGATGCGCGCGCCCAGGTCGTCGGGAATCGTGAGGTCGCTCGTCTTGAACGCCCGCGACAGCGCGCCGCGCAGCTGCTTGCCGCTCGCCTCCAGCGTCGCGCGGTCGACGCCGATCCATGCCCCGCGCCCCGGCGCCTTGGCGCGGACATCGGGCAGCACATCGCCGTCGGGCGACACGGCAAGCCGGATCAGCCCGTCGCGAGGCTGTCCCTCGCGCGAGAGGATACAGGTGCGGATGGGACCCCCATCCGCACGCTGACCGTCCGTCAGTTCAACCGGGCGCTCATTGTTCGGAGTCCGCAACAGCGTCCTCCCCACCGGCCGAAGCCGTCCCTTCTGCGTCTGCCGCAACCGGCTCGTCTTCAAACCAATGCGCGCGGGCGGCCATGATGATCTCGTTGCCCTGTTCGTCGCTCAGGCCATATTCGCCGAGCACGCCGCCCTTGTCCTGCTCGCGCACCGGCGCTGCCGGGCCATCGCCGCGGCGACGCGGTTCGGCGCGCTTCTTGGCGACCAGCTCGTCGGTGGCAAGATCGGCGAGGTCGTCGAGCGTCTTGATGCCCGCCTTCCCCAGCGTGACCAGCATCGCTTCGGTCAGATACGGCATGGTCGCCAGATCATCCTCGACGCCCAGCGCGCGGCGGGCTTCGCGGTTCGCTTCCTCACGCCGCTCCAGCGCCTCGGCAGCGCGGCTCTGCAGCTCGCTCGCCAGATCGTCATCGAACCCTTCGATGCTCGCCAGTTCGTCGATCTCGACATAGGCGACCTCTTCCAGCTGGCTGAAGCCTTCGGCCACCAGCAGCTGGGCGAGCGTTTCATCGACATCGAGCTCGTTCTGGAACATCTCGCTGTTGGCGACGAATTCCTGCTGGCGCTTCTCGCTCGAATCGGTCTCGGTCAGGATGTCGATCGCCTTGCCGGTCAGCTGGCTGGCGAGGCGGACATTCTGCCCGCGACGGCCGATCGCGAGGCTCAGCTGATCGTCGGGAACGACGACTTCGATACGGTCATCCTCTTCGTCGATGACGACGCGCGCGACATTGGCCGGCTGCAGCGCGTTGACGACGAAGGTGGCGGTGTCGGGCGACCAGGGGATGATGTCGATCTTCTCGCCCTGCATTTCCTGCACGATGGCCTGCACGCGGCTGCCCTTCATGCCGACGCACGCGCCGACCGGGTCGATGCTGCTGTCATGGCTGATCACGCCGATCTTGGCGCGCGAACCCGGATCGCGGGCGGCGGCCTTGATCTCGATGATCCCGTCGTAGATTTCGGGCACTTCCTGCGCGAACAGCTTCTTCATGAAGTCCGGGTGCGCACGGCTCAGGAAGATCTGCGGCCCGCGCGTTTCGCGCACGACCTTCAGGATCAGGCTGCGCACGCGGTCGCCGACGCGGACCACTTCGCGCGGGATCTGCGCGTCGCGGCGGATCACGCCCTCGGCGCGGCCCAGATCGACCACGACATGGCCGAACTCGACGCGCTTGACGACGCCGGTGATGATCTCACCCTGGCGGTCCTTGAATTCTTCGTACTGGCGCTCGCGCTCGGCATCGCGGACCTTCTGGAAGATGATCTGCTTGGACGCCTGCGCCTGAATGCGGCCGAATTCGATCGGGGGCAGCGGATCGACGATGAAGTCGCCGACCTTGGCGTCCTTCTGGATCTTCTGCGCGCCCTTCAGATCGACCTGCTTGAAATAGTCGTCAACCGCCTCGACCACCTCGACCACGCGCCACAGGCGCAGGTCGCCGGTGACGGGATCGAGCTTCGCGCGAATGTCGTTCTCGACGCCATAGCGGTTCTTGGCGGCACGCTCGATCGCGTCTTCCATCGCCTCGATGACGATCGCCTTGTCGATCATCTTCTCGGACGCCACCGAATTGGCGATGGCGATCAGCTCGGCCTTGTTGGCGGAAATGGCGGTGGCCATCAGTCCTGTTCCTCTGCTTCGAATTCGTCCGCGCCCTCGACCGAGAGCGGTTTGGTTGCGGCAATCAGCCGGTTGGTAATCACGAGCTTTGCGTCCTCGATCGTCGCAAAGGCGATTTGGTGGGTGAGCCCGTGCCCGTCGGTGATCGCGATCACGTCGCCCTCAACGCCGGCAAGGTCGCCCTTGAACTGTTTGCGCCCGTCGATCTTCTCGGCGAGCGTGATGCGGGCCTCATGCCCTTGCCAATCCGCGAAATCCTTGAGCCGGGTCAGCGGCCGATCGATGCCGGGCGAGCTGACTTCAAGCCGATAGGCTTCGGGGATCGGGTCGCGGCCGGCCTCTTCGAGTTCGTCGAGCCGGTCTGAGATGCGGCGCGACAGATCGGCGCAATCGTCGATGTTGAGCTGGCGCGTATCGGGACGCTCGGCCATCACCTGCAGCGTGCGGTCGCCCTCGCCGCCGAACAGCTTGACGCGCACCAGATCGAAGCCGAGCGCACGCGCCTCAGGCTCGATGATTGCGGTCAGGACTGCCAGATCGGCCAACGCTCAAAACTCCAAATGCACCGGAAACACCCCGTCGCTGCCGGACCCGCTGGGGCCGACCTCGCCAAGTTTCCAATGTCGAGAACGGTTTCCCTATAGGCGTATGGCGCGCAAACGGCAAGCTGTTCGAATCTGCGTCACCCGGCCCCTTTTCGCGCGCCGCTTCGCGTGCAACATCCACGCATTCCGCGCGTTGCGCGCACAGCTTCTGGGAGGATTTGATGCGCCTGTTACCGATCGCCGCCGTTCCGTTCGTTCTGATCGCCTGCACCAGCGCGGTGCCGGGGAATAGCCAGGAAGCGGCTGCTGCATCGGGCGGCCTGCCCTTCACCGTCACCCCGGTCGCCGATTTCGACGCGCCCTGGTCGATGACCTTCCTGCCCGACGGGCGGATGCTGGTGACCGAAAAGGTCGGCAAGCTGATTCTGGTCAGCGCGGACGGCACGACCAAGACCGAAGTGGCGGGCGTGCCCGCGGTCGACAGCGCCGGACAGGGCGCGCTCAAGGACATCGTGCTCGCGCCCGATTATTCCAAAAGCAATCGGGTCTATTTCAGCTTCTCCGAAGCGGGACAGGGCGGCAAGGGCGTCGTCCTCGCCCGCGCGGTACTGACCGATGGCACCGCCCCCGCGCTGACCAAGGTCGAGCGGCTGTTTCAGGCCAGCCCCTATGTCGAGGGCAGTGGCCATTATTCGGGGCGAATCGCCTTTGCCCCCGACGGCAAGCATGTGTTCTTCGCCAATGGCGAGCGCCAGAAGTTCGACCCGGCCCAGGACCCCAAGTCCACGCTCGGCAAGATGCTGCGCCTCACGCTGGACGGCAAGCCCGCGGGCGATCCCGGCCTGACCGCCAAGGGGTTCCACCCCGCCGTCTGGTCCTATGGCCACCGCAACCTGCTCGGCATCGCCTTCGACAAGGCCGGCAATCTGTGGTAGCAGGAGATGGGTCCGAAGGGCGGCGACGAGGTCAATCTGGTCCTGCCCGGCCGCAACTATGGCTATCCGATCGTCTCGGACGGCGATCATTATGACGGTCGCGACATCCCCGACCACAACACCCGCCCCGAGTTCGAGGCGCCGAAGGTGTCGTGGAACCCGGCGATCTCACCCGGCGGGTTGATCGTCTATTCGGGCAAGATGTTCCCGCAATGGAAGGGCGATCTGTTCATCGGCGGCCTGTCGAGCCAGGCGCTGGTCCGCGTCGATGTCACCGGCACCAATGCCGCCAAGGGCGATCAGTGGCCGATGGGTGCACGCATCCGCGAGGTTGAGGAAGGCCCCGATGGCGCGATCTGGGTGCTCGAGGATGGCGGCCGCGGATCCGAAGGGCGGCTGCTCAAGCTGACGCGGAAATAAGGAAATTCATCCGGGCCGCCGCGACGGGGCGGTCCGGATCATCCTGCCAGGCAAACGCTTCGACATTGGCGACGCGGTTGCCGAGGCGACTGACCTTGCCCTGCGCGCGCGTCACCTTTTCGCGGCCACCGCGCATGAAATCGACGGTGACGTTGACCGGCTTGATCCGCGCACCTGCACGATCCTCCGCCGCCAGTGCGTGGCGCAGCGCCGCGACCGCCGCCATTTCGAGCAATCCGGACAGCGCGCCGCCATGGACGAATCCGGGGCGCCCCAGCACGCCGCTGCCGAACGGCATGTCCAGGATCGGCGGGCCATCCCCGTGCTCGATCGTGATGCCGAGCAATTCGGCATAGGGCGGCAGCGCAAAGCTCATGCAGCACCCTCCATGAACATGAAGGTGCCCGCGACATGCGCGACCGGATCGTCGGGATCGCCGTCATGCGCCACCCCGCGCACAAAGCCGACCGAGCGCGTCACGCGATAGCATTCCCCGCGCCCGATCACTGCGCGCCCGGCCACCGCCGGCCGCAGATAATCGACGCGCAGGTCGAGTGTCGCATGCGGCAGGAACCCGCCGCGCTTCATCCACACCGCCACGCTCGTCGCCATGTCGAGCAGGGTGATGATCGGCCCCGATGCCAGCACCCCGCGCTCGACATCGCCGATCAGCTTAGGGTCGAACGGCAAGGCCAGCTCGCACCAGTCGGGGCCATGCGCGCGGTACCGGATGCCCAGCGCATCGCCATGCCCGCCCACCCGGGCGGTGAAAAAGCGTTGGGGGTCAAACGGGATCGGCACCGCACTCATGGCGATCGCGCTAGCGGGCATGGCGACGCACGGCAAGCCGGGGGCAGCCGCAACATAAAGTCGAATTAACTCAGCCGTGACGACGTCTCCGCCTAGCCTGTCCGCATCTTCGACAAGGGGAAACGACCATGCTGACGCTCACACTGTCTGACATCGCCACGCTGGGCACTCAGGTCGCAATGCACGGCGCGATTCGCGCTTCGGAAATCGCCGGGGACGAGATTTTCGAGATGATGGTCGCGATCGTCATCATCGTTTACGACACTGCGGCTTGACCAGCGTCGCCCCGGCGGTGCTGGACACACGCGCGCACTCGAATGCCGCCTTTGCCGAAGCCGTGCGCGACCGCGTCGCTGCCCGGTTCGATGGGCTCAGCGATGCAGATGCCGTTCTGGAACAGGCGCGCGCCTTGCTCGCCGACAGCGATTGGGTCGCCGGGCTGATCGCCCCGCTGATCGACGCCCTGCGCGCCGATCCATGGTTCGATCCGGCGCTGCGCATGACCCGCGACGCGCTGCGCACCGCCGTCGTGCTCGCCGACCTGCCCGGCGTCACGCTGACCGCCAGCGTGACGTCGGCAGCGGCGCTCGCCCGGATTGATCCGCCCGCGACAGTCGTGCTGTCGGGTCGGCGCGCACTGACGCTATATGTCCGGGGCGGGCAGGCGCAGGTGCGCCGATGGCAGCTGGCAGAGGCGGGGCCGCGCCGCTGCGTCGAGATCCCATGCCTGCAGCTGGCCGATGGCTGCCTGGTAGAACTGGACGGACGGCGCGAGGGTCGGCTGATCGTCGCTGCAGCGCGCGATGTCGTCGCCATCACCGCAACCGCCAAACCGGGTGCCGACCCGCTTCTCCACGAATTCGCCATCGCCGATGGCAGGCCGGTCCGCAGCGCGACCGCCGACGACCGCGCCTCCCGCGCCGAACTGCTGCTCGCCCTGTTACGCGCCAGCGGGCGAAGCGATGCCGCCGACAATTTTGACGCCATGACCCGCGATCCCGCCTTTCACCTGCGCTGGGCGGCGATGCGCGAATGGCTGATGCTCGATGCGCGCACGGCGCGGCCCCGACTGGCCGAAATGGCAGGCATGGACCCCGATGCGGGCGTACGCGCCGCCGCGACACAGACACTCGAGCGACTCGACGCCCGGATCGCCGCCGCATGACCCGCATGATCGACCCCGGCATCGGCGGCGCGATCACCCTCGACGAACTGGTCGAGGCGCTGGAGACCACCCCCTTCGATCCGCATGACGAGGACAGCTTTGCCGCACTCGGCCCGTTTCTTGCCCGGCTGGGGCGCAACCGGGATTTCCTCGCCGACCGCGCTATCGCCGAGCTCAAGACACGCTGTGCCGGGCAAAGCGCCGCCAACAGCTATGGCGCGCAGGTGTTTCTGCTGCGCCCACCCAATGGCCGGTTCGTGCTGCGTGCCAATTTCTGGCCCTCCGCCGCTGACGGCATCGTTCAGGCGAGCGGCACCGCGCCTTTCGTCTATGGCATGGCGCACGACCATAATTTCCCCTTCCTGACCTATGGCTATCTCGGCCCCGGTTATTGGAGCGATTATTGGGAGCGCGATCCCGCGTGCCCGCACGAACCGATGCGCTTCACCGGCCGGCGCCGGATCGAGCCGGGGCAGCTGATGCTCTACCGCATGTGCCGTGACGTCCACGCACAGCTGCCACCCGATGCCTTTTCGGTCACGCTCAACATTCTGGGCAGCCATCCCTCGCATCGCTGGATTGACCAGCATCGCTTCGACCCCGCGACCGGCGAGATTGCGGAGGTGCTGACCACCGCACCGTCCGAAGGGCTGGCGACGATCGCCGCGCATCTGGGCTGCGGCAACGGCCTCGACCTGATCGACCATCTCGCGCGACGCCATCCCCATCCGCGCATGCGCGCGACCGCGCTTGCAGCGCTGGCAGCGGCGCGTCCCGATTGCTCGCAGGCGCTGGCGCTGATCGCCCGCGCCGCGCCCGGTCACCCCGCTTTGGACCCATCTGCGGCAGACAGGCCGCGGCAAAGCTGCGCAAATCCGCCGGGTGGGCCCGGTGATTCTGTCCGAAGTCGAGATACCGCGGCTTGACGCGGCCATTCGCGCCCGCGGCTATGCGCTGGAGATCGGCGCGGCGACATGCGATCCGGCACCGCACGTTGCGGCGATCCTCTGCCGCTGGCGCGCCGGGCAGACCATTGTCACCGGATCGGTGCCGCGCATTGCCCTGACCATCAACAGCGCCACCCTGATCGCCGCGCTCGATGCCGGGGCGTGCGACGCCGTTACGGTGCCGGTCGATCCCGACGAGCTGGCGGCGCGCGTCGACGCCCGGGTCCGCCGTCACGCCGCCAGCGCGGTCATCGTCGGACCGTTGACGCTCGATCCCGTGGCGCGCACCGCGACCCGCTCGGGCACGATGATCGCGCTGGTGCCGCGCGAATATGCGCTGCTGCGCTACCTGGCCGAGCGGCCGGGGCGGTTCGTGTCGCGCGGCGAGTTGCTCGAACAGGTGTGGAAGCTGCGCTTCGATCCCGGCACCAATGTCGTCGCGGTCCAGATCTCCAACCTGCGCGCCAAGCTCGACCGGCCCTTCGCCACGGCGATGATCGAAGGTCGCAAGGGGCTGGGCTATCGCCTCATCGCGGGTTAACGTGGACGTAAAGCAGAACCGATTGGAGAGGAATATGACCGAACAGCGCGTGACCATCCATATCGCTAACGGCATCGCCGATGTCCGGCTGGCGCGCCCCGACAAGATGAACGCGCTTGACCCGGCGATGTTTGCGGGGATCGCCGACGCGATCGACCAGCTGGCCGCCATGCCGGGCCTGCGCGCAGTGGTGCTGTCAGGCGAGGGGAAGGCCTTTTGCGCCGGGCTCGACATGGCCAGCATGGCGGGCGGCGGCACCGGCCTCGACATCCATGCGCGCAGCCATGGCGAGGCAAACCTGTTCCAGCAGGTCGCGTGGGGCTGGCGCACCATGCCCGTTCCGGTCATCGCCGCCGTCCACGGCATCGCGTTCGGCGGCGGGTTTCAGATCATGTCGGGCGCGGACATCCGCATCATGGCCCCGGGCACGCGCTGCTCGATCATGGAGATGAAATGGGGCATCGTTCCCGACATGGCCGGCTTTGCGCTGTGGCGGACGACGGTGCGCGACGATGTGCTGCGTGAACTGACCTACACCGCGCGTGAGTTCAATGCGGAGGAGGCAGCGGCGCTCGGCTTTGTCACGCATCTTTCCGACGCGCCCTATGCCGCGGCGATGGACATTGCCGCCGCCATTGCCGCGCGCAATCCCGAGGCGATCCGCGCCGCCAAACGCCTCGCCAACCTGTCCGCCGATGCCAGCGCCGCCCCGATCCTGGTCGCCGAAAGCGCCGAGCAGGCAAAGCTGATGCGATCGCCCAACCAGATGGAGGCGGTGATGGCGAACATGCAGAAGCGCACACCGAGTTTCACCGACTGACTCTTCCAACCGGCCGCTTCTCGCGATAAAGGGTGACCATACCCGATATACGAATGAGAGGATGCCCATGCGCGAAGCCGCGATCGTCTCCACCGCCCGCACGGCCATTGGCAAGGCCTATCGCGGCGCGTTCAACGCGACCGAGGCGCCGGTCCTCGCCGCCCATGTGATGAACGCCGCGGTCGAGCGTGCGGGAATCGACCCGGCGCGGATCGACGACATTTTCTGGGGCGTCGGCAATCAATGGGGGACGCAAGGGGCCAATGCCGGGCGCATGGCGGTGTTCGCCGCCGGGCTGCCCCAGAGCGTCCCCGCCTTCACGCTCGACCGTAAATGCGGCTCGGGCCTCTCCGCGCTGGCGCTGGCGGCGCGCTCGATCATCGCAGGCGATATCGATGTCGCGCTGTCCGGCGGCATGGAATCGATCAGTTTGACGGTGAACAAGGACGCGCCGCGCTTCGCCAACCAGTCGGTGCTCGCCAACGAACCGCATGCCTATATGGCGATGATCGAAACCGCCGAAATCGTCGCCGAACGCTATGGCATCAGCCGCGCGGCCCAGGACGCCTATGCCGCGCAGAGCCAGCAGCGCGCCGAGGCCGGGCTGGCAAAGGGCGCGTTCGCCGAGGAAATCGCCCCGATCATTGTCGAAAAGGCGCTGTTCGACAAGGAAGGCAACCGCACCGGCAGCGAGACGGTGACGGTATCGCAGGACGAGGGCATCCGCCCCGGCACCACCGCCGAAGCGCTCGCCGGTCTCAAGACCGTGTGGAAAGGCGGGCAGGTGATCGCGGAAGGCCAACACATCACCGCCGGCAATGCCAGCCAGCTGTCCGACGGCGCCGCCGCGCAGATCGTGATGGACCGCGCCACCGCCCAGGCGGAGGGCAAGGAGATCCTCGGCATCTATCGCGGCTTTCAGGCGGCGGGCTGCGGCCCCGACGAGATGGGCATCGGTCCCATTTTCGCGATTCCCAAATTGCTCGACCGCGCCGGGCTGTCGGTCGCCGATATCGGCCTGTGGGAACTGAATGAGGCGTTTGCCAGCCAGTGCCTCTATTGCCGCGACCATCTCGGCATCGATCCCGAGAAGTATAACGTCAATGGCGGCGCGATCGCGATCGGCCACCCGTTCGGCATGACCGGCGCGCGGTTGGTCGGTCACGCGCTGATCGAAGGGCGCAAGCGTGGCGTGCGCTGGGTGGTGGTGTCGATGTGCACCGCCGGCGGCATGGGCGCGGCGGGATTGTTCGAGATCATCTGACCCCTTCGACATCGCCGAAACGCTTCGCTAGACGGCCTGCATGTTGCTCCGTCTCGGTACCCGCGGTTCGCCGCTCGCGCTTGTTCAGGCCAATATGGTGCGCGATGCGCTGCTCGCCGCGCATGGCTGGAGTCCGGAGGCGGTCGAGATCGTGCCGATCCGCACCACCGGCGACCGCGTGCAGGACCGCCCGCTCGCCGAAATCGGCGGCAAGGCATTGTGGACCAAGGAGCTCGACCGTGCGCTGCTCGACGGCACAATCGACCTTGCCGTGCATTCGATGAAGGATGTCGAGACGATCCGCCCGGACACGATCGCGGTCGCCGCGATGCTGCCGCGCGCCGATGTGCGCGACCGGCTGATCGGGGCCGAATCGCTCGACGCGCTCCCGCTCGGCGCGCGCATCGGGACCAGCTCGCCGCGCCGCGCCGCGCAGCTGCGCCGCCTGCGCCCCGACCTGGCCGTGGTGCCCCTGCGCGGCAATGTCGATACGCGTCGCGCCAAGGTTGCGGCGGGAGAGGCCGATGCCACTCTGCTCGCCGCCGCCGGGCTCGACCGGCTGGGCTATGGCGATGTCGGCGCGGCCATCGACACCGATCACCTGCTCCCCGCCCCGTCGCAGGGCGCGGTCGGGATCGAGGTGCGCGCCACCGATTCGGCGACCCGCATCCATGTCGGCGCCATCGGCGACGCGCTGACCGAACGCTGTGTCTGGGCCGAGCGCGCCTTGCTCGCCGCAATCAGCGGAGACTGCCACTCGCCGATCGCGGCACTGGCGACGGTCGCGCCGGACGGCCTGCGCCTGCGCGCCGAAATCCTGAGCGCGGATGGGTCGGAGCATGTCCGGATCGACCGCAGCGGCCTCGCCGGGACTGCGGAGGAGGCGGCAGACCACGCGCACGCGCTGCTGTCGGATGCCTCGCCACAGCTGCGCCGCCTGTTCGGCCATTGACCCGCCCGATTGTCATCCTGCGCCCGGCACCGGGCGGGTCGGCCACCGCTGAGCGCGTTCGCGCCGCCGGCCTCGACCCGATCCTGCTGCCGCTGTTCGCGGTCGCCCCGCTCGACTGGACCCCACCCGATCCTGCCGCGTTCGACGCGCTGCTGCTAACCAGTGCGAACGCCGCGCGCCAGGCGGGGGCGGGGCTGGCGCGGATCGCCGGGCTCCCCGTGCTGGCGGTCGGGCCCGAAACCGCCGACGCCGCGGCACAGGTGGGCCTGCGCGTCATCGAATGCGGCAGCCAGGGCGTCGCTGCGCTGCTGGCGCGCCTGCCGGGGAACCAGCGCCTGTTGTGGCTGGCGGGGCGTGACCGGACGGCGGTCGACCACCCGGCGGTGCGCATGACCATCGCCGTCTATGCCAATAACGCAATCGGCTGGACGCCGGAGCAGGCCGCGCAGCTGCCGGGGACCGTCGCGATGGTCCATTCCGCGCGCGCGACGCGCCAATTGGCCGCACAGCTCGACGCGCATCGGATTCCCCGCGCCTCCGTCCGCATCGCCGCGATCAGCGCGCGCGCCGCCGACGCCGACGGGCACGGCTGGGACCGCGTCGCCCTCGCCGGCGAGCCAAGCGATGCCGCTTTGATCGCCGCAGCACAGCGGCTGGCGATTGACCCTTGAGCGCATCGGGAGAATAAGCAGGTCATGACCCCCGACGCTCCGGTTCCCACCGCCCCTGCGCGCGGCAATCCATTGATGACGATTCTTGGTGCGGTGCTGATCGCGTTCATTGCCGGCCTGGCGGTGATGGCGGTCGTGTTCCGCGCCGGCGACTGGTGGGAGCAGCCCGAGACGGCGCCCGCCCCGCTTGTCCAGCCGCCGATCTCCGCCGCGCCTGTCACCGCGCCGGGCATGGATGTTGCCACGCTCGCCGCACGTGAACAGGCGCTTGCCGCGCGGCTGGAGGCACTCGATTCGCGGTTGCGCGCCGCCGATGCCGATGCGCGGGTGGCGGCGAGCTATGCCGGGCGGGCCGAGGCGATGATGCTGGTGTTCGGAGCGCGCCGCGCGTTGGAGCGCGGACAGGGTCTCGGAACGATCGAGGGTGAGTTGCGCCGCCGCCTGGGCGGGGCCGAACCTGACGCCGTCGCCGCCGTCGTTTCCGCCTCCGGCGAGCCGATCACACTGGAAGACTTGCGCGTCGCGTTCGACCAGATCGCCCCGCGCCTGTCGACCTCGCAGCCCGACGATGGCTGGCTGAACGCGATCCAGCGCGAACTGTCGACGCTCGTCATCATCCGCAAACAGGACGCGCCCAGCCCGCATCCGCGCGAGCGACTGGCCCGCGCGCGCCGCCTGCTGGGACAGGGCCATGTCGAGGCGGCATTGGCCGAGGTCTCGCGCCTGCCCGGCGCGCAGGGTGCCGAAAGCTGGATGGCGGCGGCGGGCCGCTATATCGAGACGCGCCGCGCGCTCGACACGCTCGAAAATGCGGCGATTGCGGGGAAGGCCGAGCCGGTCCCCGGCGCACGCACCCCGACCCCGGCAGCACCGACTGCGCCGGCTCAAGATATTCAGGGAGAGTAAGATGGCCGAGATGGGCCGGTTCGACTGGCAGGATCCGTTCGCGCTCGACGCACAGCTGACCGATGAAGAACGCATGGTGCGCGATGCCGCGCGCGCCTATGCGCAGGAACGGCTGCTGCCGCGCGTTACCCGCGCCTTTCTCGACGAGAATTTCGACCGCGAGATCATGTCGGAGATGGGCCAGCTCGGCCTGCTCGGCCCGACCATTCCCGAAACCTATGGTGGCGCGGGGCTTGGCTATGTCGCCTATGGCCTGGTCGCGCGTGAGGTCGAGGCGGTGGATTCGGGCTATCGCAGCGCGATGAGCGTGCAGTCGAGCCTCGTGATGCACCCGATCCACGCCTATGGGACCGAGGAGCAGAAGCGCAAATACCTCCCCAAGCTGGCCAGCGGCGAATGGGTCGGCTGTTTCGGCCTGACTGAACCCGATGCCGGCAGCGATCCGGCCGGCATGCGCACCCGCGCCGAAAAGATCGACGGCGGCTACCGCCTGACCGGTGCGAAGATGTGGATCACAAATTCACCGATCGCCGATGTCTTCGTCGTCTGGGCGAAGAGCGACGCACATGGTGGCGGGATCAAGGGCTTTGTCCTCGAAAAGGGGATGAAGGGGCTGTCTGCACCCAAGATCGAGGGCAAGCTGAGCTTGCGCGCATCGATCACGGGCGAAATTGTGATGGACGGCGTCGAGGTCGGCGAAGACGCGCTGCTACCCGAGGTTCAGGGGCTCAAGGGCCCGTTCGGCTGCCTCAACCGCGCGCGTTACGGCATCGCCTGGGGCACGATGGGCGCGGCCGAAGCGTGCATGCAGGCCGCGCGCCAATATACGCTCGACCGCCATCAGTTCGGCCGCCCGCTCGCCGCGACCCAGCTGGTACAGCTCAAGCTCGCCAATATGGAAACCGAGATCGCACTGGGTCTTCAGGCGGCACTACGCGCGGGGCGGATGTTCGACGAGGGCACGCTGTCGCCCGAGGCGATCAGCATCATCAAGCGCAACAATTGCGGCAAGGCGCTCGATATCGCCCGCATCGCGCGCGACATGCATGGCGGCAACGGCATCTCCGCCGAGTTTCATGTGATGCGCCACGCGATCAACCTCGAAACGGTCAACACCTATGAGGGCACGCACGACGTCCACGGCCTGATCCTCGGCCGCGCGATCACGGGCATCGCTGCGTTCTGATGGAGCCCGATCGGCAGCCGGTCCTTGAAGGCGAGCTGGTCACCATTCGACCACTCGTCGCCGAGGATTGGAATGCGCTGTTCGCCGTCGCATCGGACCCGCTGATCTGGGAACTCCATCCGGCCAATGACCGCTGGCAGGAGCCGGTATTCCGCAACTTCTTCGCCGACGCGCTCGCGTGCGGCGGTGGGCTGGCGATCCTCGACAAGGCGACCGGCGCGGTCATCGGCTCGAGCCGCTATGACTGTTGGGTGCCTGAAGAGGACGAGATCGAGATCGGCTGGACCTTCATCGCCCGCGCCTATTGGGGCGGGCGCTACAACCGTGAGATCAAGCGGCTGATGCTCGACCATATCCACCGCTTCGTGAATCGCGTCGTCTTTATCGTCGGGCAGGACAATCTCCGCTCACGCGGCGCGATGGAGAAAATTGGCGGGCGGCTGATCCCGGGCCGCACCCATCGCGGCGGGGGTAAGGCATTCCCCGACCATGTCGTCTATGAGATTTGCCGCGCATGAAACCGCTCGCCGGAGTCAAGGTGGTCGAACTCGCCCGCATCCTCGCCGGGCCATGGTGCGGTCAGCTGCTCGCCGATCTGGGGGCCGAGGTGATCAAGGTCGAGCGTCCCGGCGCAGGCGACGACACCCGCCACTGGGGTCCGCCCTTTCTGCATGACAGCGAAGGCATCAGCCGCGACGCCGCCTATTACCACTCGGCCAATCGTGGGAAGACCGCCCGCTTCATCGACATCGCGACGCCCGAGGGACAGGCCGAGGTGCGCGCTTTGGTCGCCGATGCCGATGTGGTCATCGAGAATTACAAGGTCGGCGGCCTTGTCAAATACGGCCTCGATCATGCCAGCCTGAGCGCGATCAACCCGCGCCTGATCACCTGCTCCATCACCGGCTTCGGCCAGACCGGCCCCTATGCCCACCGCGCCGGCTATGATTTCATCATCCAGGGGATGGGCGGGATCATGTCGCTGACCGGCGAGCCCGATGGCGCGCCACAAAAAGCGGGGATCGCCTATGCCGACATCTTTACCGGCGTCTATTCCGCCGTCGCGATCCTCGCGGCGTTGCGCCAGCGCGATGCGAGCGGAGCCGGCGCGCAGATCGACATGGCGCTGCTCGACACCCAGGTCGCGGTGCTCGCCAATCAGGCGCTGAACTGGATGGCCAACCCGGCGAAGGTGCCGCACCGCATGGGCAATGGCCACGCCAACCTCGCGCCCTATCAGGCGTTTACGGCGAGCGACGGCGACCTGATCATCGCGGTCGGCAATGATTCGCAGTTCCGCAAGCTGTGCAGCGTGCTCGGCCTCACCCTCGCCGACGATCCCGATTTCGCGACCAACCCGGCACGCGTGCGCAACCGAGCCCGGCTGATCGCACCGATTCAGGCAGCCGTGGCGGGCTGGACCAAACAGGCGCTGTCCGAAGCGCTCGAGGCACAAGGCGTCCCCGCCGGCCCGATCAACACGGTGGACGAGGTGTTCGCCGACCCGCAGGTCGTCGCGCGCGGCATGCGAATCGCCGCAGAGGGATTACCAGGCGTTGCCAGCCCGATCGTGATCGACGGGCAGCGCATGGTCTCCGACCGCGCCAGCCCGGCCCGGCCCGTGGAGCACTGAGCTGACGCCGCGCGACATCGCGGTGGCGGGATGCGGCACCGCCGGGCTTGCCGCTGCGTTGCTGCTCCACCGCGACGGCCATCGCGTCACCTTGTTCGAACGCTTCGACACGCCCCGCCCGCTCGGCTCGGGCCTGCTGATCCAGCCGACCGGCCAGGCAGTGCTGCGCGCGTTGGGGCTGGAGGCCGAATTGCTGGCGCGTGGCGCGCCGGTCACGCGGCTGATCGGCCATGCCGGGAAGCACTGCGTGCTCGACGTGCGCTACGCCGCATTGAAGCGCGGCGGTGTCGGCATCGGCGTCCACCGCGCGACCCTGTTCGCGATCCTCCACGATGCCGTGCTGGCCGAGGGTATCGGAATCGAAGCCGGGCGGGCGATCACGGCATGTGCAGACGGGCGGTTGCACTTCACGGATGGCACCCAGACCGGCCGCTTCGACCTGATCGTCGATGCGATGGGCAGCCGCTCTCCGCTCGTCCCCCCGACCCGCCCGCTGGCGTTCGGCGCGCTCTGGGCCGATCTCGGCTGGGCGGGCGACTTCATCCCCGATGCGCTCCAGCAGCGCTACCGTCGCGCCAGCGTGATGACCGGCGTGCTGCCGATCGGAACGCCACGCCATGCGACGGGCCCGCGCGCAGCGTTGTTCTGGTCGCTGCGGGGCGATCGCCTCGCCGACTGGCGCGCGGCGGGACTGGCGGCGTGGAAGGCGGAATTGCTGGCGCTATGGCCCGCAACCGCGCCGCTGCTCGACCAGATCACCAATCCCGACCAGCTGACCTTTGCCAGCTACGCGCACCGCACCTTGCCCCATCCGGTCGCGCCGGGCCTGATCCACATCGGCGATTCCTGGCATTCGACCAGCCCGCAGCTGGGACAGGGCGCGAATATGGCGTTGCTCGACGCCTATGCCCTTGCGCTCGGCCTGCGTCGCGCGCGCGCGCTGCCCGACGCGCTCACCGAAACCATCCGCCTGCGCCGCGACCAGATTCAGCTGTATCAGCTGCTCAGCCGGTTGCTGACCCCGGTCTATCAGTCCGATGGCACGGCGATTCCGTGGCTGCGCGACCGGGTGATGGGGCCGGTGTCGAAGCTCTGGCCATTCACGGCGGCGCAAGCGGCGCTGGTCAGCGGGGCGGTGGGTCACCCGCTCGCCCGCCTGGGGCTCGACGCCTGAGCCAGTTGCGCAGCATTCCGGTGCGCGCTTCGGTCTGCGCCGCGAACAGCCACGCCGTAGCCACCGCCAGCACCAGGATCGCCACCACCGCCAGCCCAGCCTCACCGCCGGGTGCCAGCCGCGTGTCCCCGACGATCCATCCCGCCGCCAACGCCATCAGTGGGAAATGGATGGCGTAGAGCGAGAAGCTCGCCTGCGCGCCATAGCTGGCGAGCGGGCGCAGCGCGGCGAGGCGCGGCGGGTCGCTGCGCAACAGGGTGAACAGGAACAGCGCGAAGCTGGCGGCCTCGATCGGATCCTCGACCCCGAAATCACCCGTGCGCCCCCACAGCAACGCCGCGAGTAACAGCAGTCCGGCCGCAACCGGCGTCCAGCGCGCCAGGCGCAGGTCGGGCCAGCGCCGCTCCGCTCCAAGCAACGCCGCGCCGCACAGCCAGCTGAGGAAGCCGAGCGCAATCTCCGGATTGGCGAACGCGATTCCCAAACTCACCAACGCGATGCCCGGCCGTCGATAGCGCAGTGCCAGCCACAGCGCCGGAAACCACAGATAATACCAGAATTCGAACGCCAGGCTCCACAGCGGCCCGTTGCTGCCAAAGGGCGGGACGATCAGATGCTGGAGAAACAACAGATTGCCGACCAGCGCGCGCCACGTCAGCGACTGCGACAGGTCCTGGCTGAACACCCACGCACCGGTCAGCCCGTAATAGGTTGGCAACTCCAGCAGATGATAACCGATCCAGTCGAGCAGCCCGCCCAGCAGCAGCGCCGGGACCAGCACGATCCCCAGCCGCGCGACCCGGTCGATGAGATAATCGTCCCAGCGCCAGCCCCGTTCGATGCGCCCCGTAACGCTGCGCGCGATCCAGTAGCCGCTGAGCACGAAGAACAGGATCACCGCCGAATGCGCAAAGCCGGCAAGAAAATAGCCCGCGCGCACCAGCAGCGATGCGGTCGGCCGATAATCCTCGACCAGCAGCCCCCACAAATGCCCGAACGCGACCGTCACCGCGAACACGGCGCGCATCGCATCCATATGGACCCACGCTGCGGGCGGCGCAGCCTGCGCGCCGGTCGCGGTCAGCCGCGCACCCGTGTCGCCAAAGCCTGCGCCCCGGCCGGCGCGCGCACCTTGCCGCCATGGATCAGGAACACGAAGGTTTCGCGCGGTGTCGCGGGCGGATCGCGATCCTCGATATAGGGCAGGCTCGCTGGCCGCCGCCCCGACGCCCAGCATCGCGCGGCCTCCGCCCAGCGGTCCAGCTCGGGCTCAGGGTAGCAAAGCGGGTTATCGTCCTGCCCCGACTCCAGCCGCGCATAGACGAAATCGCCGGTCACATCGGCAATCGCGGGATATTCGGGCGAGTGCGCATAGACAATCGCAACGCCCGCCTCGCGGCACATCGTCACAAACTCCGGCACCGCAAAACTTTCATGCCGCACCTGCACCGCATGGCGCAACGTCACCCCGTCATCGCTGGCGGGCAGCAGCTTCAGGAACGCACCGAAATCCGCCGCGTCGAACTTTTTCGTCGCCATGAACTGCCACAGGATCGGGCCGAGCTTGTCGCCCAGCTCGGTTATCCCCTGCCCCACGAACTTGGCGATCGACTCACCCGCCTCCGCCAGCACCTTGCGGTTGGTGCAATAGCGCGACGCCTTGACCGCGAACACGAACCCGTGGGGCACGCTCGCCGCCCATCCGGCAAAGGTCGCGGGCTTGAACCCCGAATAATAGGTGCCGTTGATCTCGATCGCGCCGAGCTGGCGGCTGGCGAACTCCAGCTCCTTCTTCTGCGCGAGACCGTCAGGGTAAAAGGTCCCGCGCCACGGTTCAAAGGTCCAGCCGCCAATGCCGGTGCGAATAGGAGCGTGCGTCATGCCGCGTGCTTAGCGCGCCGCCGCCCCGCTCACATCACGAAATACGCGTCCAGGTCTGCGACTTGCAGATAAAGCCGAGCACACAGCCCTTGCCGATCATCGCATTGCCCTCGATCCGCATCTGGCCGCTAAAGGTGCGGTTCATGTCGGGCACGAACACGCGGCCCTTATATTTGCCCGGCTCAACCTGACGGAATTCGCGAAACAGGTTCGCGCCGATCAGCTTCTCCGTGCCGCCCTTGCGCGCATCGGCCTTGGCCTTGTCGCTCGCCCAGATCACCGTGCCGCACACGCGCTCGCCGCCACATGGCGTGATGCGGATGTGCACGCTGTTGCTCGGGTTGCGCCATTCGCTCGATACGAGCTGCTTCACGCCATTGCCGGCGGCATTCGCACCGCCCAGCGGCGCGGCGAGCATCGCCAGCCCCGTCAGTGCCATCATCCATGCCCGCGGACGCGCCGTGCGCCGCACCGGTGCCTCGATCGTCATGGTTGTATCTCCATTTTGTCCATCAGGATCACGCTCGCGCGCGTTGAAATCCTGTTTGAACAGATAATTAGGTGCCAGACCCGGCACGAAAAGGGCGGGAAGGGGGCAATTTGCGAAACGCCGCGTTCGCGAAACGCGTGGCGCGCCGGAAGTGTCTCAGCACAATGATGATTAGTGCTGCCGTTATGGCGACTGGAGCGGGCGAAGGGATTCGAACCACGCCCGCAGCGCTGTTGCGCGGAGGGCCAGCAAAAGACTCCAGGGTTCTGACGAGCCCGATCTGACGAAGATCCGCGCGATCACAGCGCGGCGACTGGAGCGGGCGAAGGGATTCGAACCCTCGACCCCAACCTTGGCAAGGGGTCGATGAAACGGCCCGACCGGTTCCAGCCGGAAAAATACTGACAATCTAATCGCTTGCCTTCCTCGGCAGCGTTGGGCACGTTTTGTTCCGGTCGGTTCCGGCGGAAAACTGCCATTTCTGCTCCCCGGATGCTCCCCGGCCGCGAGGAGGTTGTCGGTGCCGAGCGCATTGAAAAGGACGTTTACGGAAGAGGGCGTTGCGCGGATGGCCGCGCCCCGGTCTGGCCGCCGCGAGTTCGGCGATACGGTGCAGCGCGGGCTGCTGCTGCGCGTGAGCGAGACCGGCCTGAAATCGTGGTCGGTAATATACAAGGTGCCGGGCGAACGGGGCATCTCCCCCACCGGTCGCCCGCTAAAGGGAGCGCAGAAGCGCATTACCATCGGTGCCTATCCGATGGTGGGCGTCGCGGCGGCGCGGGCAGAGGCGAGCAAGATCGTGGCGCAGGCGATGGCCGGGCGCGACCCTCGCCCAGAGAGGCAGGACGCCAATCTGGCCCGCCACACCAACAGCGTAAA
This sequence comes from Sphingomonas sp. 32-66-10, assembly GCA_002280565.1. Lineage (GTDB taxonomy): Bacteria > Pseudomonadota > Alphaproteobacteria > Sphingomonadales > Sphingomonadaceae > Sphingomonas. The sequence goes on along the minus strand of NCEF01000002.1, from coordinate 34,519 downwards.
GGCCGTATCCCAGCGGATGATCGAGCTGGCGAAGAAGCAGGTGGAGACATGGCCGCGCATGGAACAGGTGCTGCGCGACCATGTCTGGCCCTCGCTGGGCAACCGTCCCATCGCCGACATTACGCAGGCCGACGTGCATGAACTGCTGGACAAGCTCGTTGCGGCGGACAAGCGCGGCACCGCGCGCGAGGTCCGCAAGATGATGTCGCGGCTGCTGAACTACGCTGCCGAGAAGTCGCTTGTCGCGGCCTCGCCGATGGCGGGCATGAAGCGCCGCGACCTGACGTTGCAGCCCAAGGAGCGGGCGCTGAGCGACGAGGAAATCCGGGCGGTTTGGACGGCCACCGGCAAGATGGGCTATCCCTTCGGGCATCTGGCACGGATCGCGTTGCTGACCGGGCAGCGCAAAAGCGATTGGTCCGATGCCCGCTGGGGCGAAGTGGACGCCGCCGAGCGGTGGCTGTCCATCCCGAAGGAGCGGTTTAAGAGCCGTCGCGGCCATATCGTGCCGCTGGTCGGTGCTGCGTGGGATCTGGTCGAGGGCCTGCCCCGCTGGAACGGTCCCAATCCCTTCCTGTTCTCCACGACCGGCGGCGAGAAGGCGTCGGCGCTGGGCGACAAGCCGATGACCAAGCTGCGCGAGCTGGCGACCGACGCGCTGCGCGAGATGAGGAAAGACCCGGAGGCGGTGCTGGAACATTTCTCGGCGCACGATCTGCGGCGCACCTGCGAAACCCGCCTCGCCCGGCTGGGCTTCGCGCAGGAAGTGCGGGACGCCGTGCTGGGCCATGCCCAGTCGGGCTTGCAGCGCACCTATAACAAGCACGATTATCTGCCCGAAAAGCAGGCGGCGTTGGCGGCCTATGCCGACCACATTATGGGGCTGGTGAAGTGACGGACGACAAATTTGGCGGTGACGAACCGCGCGATTTCGAAGCGATGGGAGGAATTGCGCGACAAAAGGCCATGAAGGACAGGTTTGCCGACGGGGAGATGTGGGAACCGCCACGCTACGACTGGCGAGCATTTGCAGAGATCGCCCGCCACGCAATCGCGCTGATCGCAACAGATGTGAAGCTGGACGACGAGCGTAAGCGGTCGCGCGGCATAGACCTGTCGAAACACCATGAATCCCTTTGCCGCCTGTTTGCGGAAACGGCAGAAATATACGATGTGTGCCGCGACGATTGGGAGGCGCGCAACCTCGCCACCATAGCGCGGCGGCTGGAGGATAATCTGGACGATGCCAGCGACCCGCCGCCATACGATTATTCCGAATACAGCGATTACGGGCCGGATGATTGGGATGCGTTTTGGAAGCATTTCTATAGCCGCCGCGTAGGCCAGGCGAGCGCCAATCGGCTAACCAACTGGAATACGAGCGAGCAAGGGCCAAGGCCGGGCGCGCCGCCGCCCATCGCGCCGCTGCATCCCGTATTCGTTTACGTTGAGCGTTGGTGGCGGACCACACTGCCCGGAAAGGGATTTAACCCGACATACGGGCGCGACCACCTTAAACCTGAACGGCCCTATGATTTGGGGCGCAGCAATCCCGCCGCCCGCCTCGTTTGGGAAATCGTGCGGCACCTCGACGAGCGCTACACGATTGAGAATGTCACCAACCTGAAAAAGGCAAGCGAACGCCGAGCGCGGCGCGCCAAAAAGCGGCAGGACAAATAGACCCCAAATATCGTCTCGCGGACATCGCCATACTCCCCACCAGTTCCAACAACTGGAGGACCGGCGATGGCCGAGCGATTTATGACGATGGCGGAGGTCCGGCGGCGCGTGGCGCTGTCGAAGACCGAGATTTACCGGAAGATAAAGGCAGGCGCGTTCCCGCGCCCCGTGCCTCTGGGCACCCAGAAGGTCGCCTTCGTGGAAAGCGAAGTCGCCGCGTGGATGGAGGCCCGCCTGCGCGCCCGCGAGGATCGCGAGGGCGTTGATCGCCGCGCCGAACAGGGACGCCGCGCCGTCGCCGCCCGCGACAATCGCCCCGCCGCATAGCAAGCGACCCGCGCCGGAGGAAAGGCGCGGGCCGATGGATTTCTGCATCCAACCGCACAACCCCCTGGAGGATAAGGACCATGCCCGACGATACTTACCTGTCGCCCGACGATCCGGAAATCAATAACGGCGCGACGCCGCCGCTGATCCCCGTGACCGACACGCTGAGCGTCGTCGCGCCGAACTACATTAACGCCATGCCGTGGATACAGCGCCAGCGGATGACCTACGAGGAATTCTGCGCGCACGCAGAGGCGCAGGGGCTGCCCAAGCCGACGGGCGCGCAGTGGCTGGAAACATACAACCTGACGCCTGCCGAACTGGACGAGATGAAGGCGCTTATCGAGGCGTGCGACAACGCCCCTGCTGGCCTTCGCGAACTGGACGGCCACATCTTTATCCGCAAGTTCGGCAACAAGCCGCGTGTGTGTTGGCGGCAGGATGACGGGCGGCTGGGCCAGATGTCCGTGCATGATTTTAAGACGGCTTATGGGGAGAAGCGCTTGCAGGTTGGGCAGACCAAGGATGGCAAGCCGCTTTACCGCAAGCTGGTCGAGGTCTGGCTCGACCACCGCTCGACGCCCCATTACGAGCGCGCCGAATTTCTCCCCGGCCATATGCCTTGGCAGGTGCCGGAAGAGACATACAATGTCTGGGCAGGTTGGCCGGATGGGCTGATGCGTGAGCGGGATTTGCGCCCGCGCCTGTTGGGCGATGTTCCAGAGCCGGATGACGAGTTTGACGGTCCCGAAGAGCCGGAGCAGTGCAAGCTCTTCCTCGCCCACCTGTACGACAATGTCTGCGGCGGCGACCATGAGGTTTATTCGTATCTTCTGGGATGGTTGGCCGACGCCCTGTTGCGGCCCGGCCCCTGCGAGGTTGCCGTGGTGATGACTGGCCCCAGCGGAAGCGGCAAGGGGCTGGTCGCGCGATTGTTCGGCGAATTTTTCGGGCCGCACTTCTTCGTCGCCAACCGGCAGGAACATATCGACGGCAAGTTTAATCGGCACCTTATGGAAACGCAGTTTCTGTTTGGGGACGAGGTCGATTTCGGCAGCGGCGCGGCGGCCAATAAGCGGCTGCGTAACCTCGTTACCGAACCGACTGTCGCCATCGAGCCGAAGGGCGTCGATGCGTGGCAGGCCCGCAAGTGGTTCCGCATTATGATTGCATCCAACGACGCCCATGTAATCGGCGCGCTTAAGGATGACAGGCGCTTTCTTGTCCTGAATGTCGATGCCGGCGACCACAACCAGGACCGCGCATATTTCGGCGCGATCTGCCGGGAATGGGATAGTGGCGGCGGCTTGGCGTTTTTCCGCTGGCTGACGGGCCGCTCTTGGCGCGAAGACATTGAATCGGGCCGGTGGAATGTCGGCAAGCGCCCGGCGACGGCTGCGTTGCAGGAACAAAAGGTGCTTAGCCTGGCGCCGGAAGAGCAGTTTCTTCTTGGCATTCTGGAAGACGGCTGCCTGCCCGGCGCGCCGCCCGCTAACCGGCGCGCGCCGCGCGGCACTGTTTTGTCGCGCACGCTGTTCTCGGCCATGCGCGAGCATTCTCCCCGCCTGCGCGAATTTTCGGACCAGCGGCTGGGCAAGGCGCTGGAAGGCTGGGGCTGCACGCGCTGGCAGTCGAACGGCGAGCGGGGTTGGACCTTTCCGCCGCTGGCAGAAATGCGGGCGGCGTGGTGCGCGCATATCGGCGACCATCGCTGGCCCGACGAGGCGACCGATTGGCACGAAACGGTGGTGCCGTTTTAGGTCCGCGCTGTTGTCCGCTCTGGCGTAACCCTGTCCGGTTACAGCATTATTCGCGCCCAGAGCGGACAGGACGCAGAGAGCCCATGGTTTTAAGCCCCGCAGGAACGACCCAGAGATGGGACGGTGGCACTTGGGTATCTTCTGGTTTATTCTGAAACAGAAGAAAGTCCGCTCTCTCCGAACGGTTCGCGCTGCACGCTGCATTTCTTGGGTTTTTGGGAGGGCGGATCGCAGGGCGGAGTGGCCCCGCGCCGCTCTTGCGGCGAAACGGTGGGTCGTAGGATACCAGCCAAACCCCCGCTCCCGCCGTAAAAAAGGGCTGCTCCCCCACGGCTCCCCCGCTGGGCTTTTCGCTGCAGAAAACCGAGCAATAGCAACCTAATAGCCCCCAAGCGCATACCCTGCCTAGGGGTAAGTTCTGGCAGGGTGAGCAACGCCCCCGCCCTGATTACCCGCGCCGGTCGCGGCAAGACCGCGCCGATTACCGTGACGCCCGCCGGGCTGGCAGCCATCGAGGCGCTGGCGGCGGCTGGCAACGACCAGCGCAGCATCGCGAAGGCGCTGGGCATGGACCGCAAGACCATGACCGACATGCGCCGCCGCGTGCCGGAAGTGGACGAGGCTTTCGAGCGCGGCCTTGCGGCGCTTGGCGACGAGCTGACGCACCTGCTGCTGTCGCAGGCGCGCAACGGCAACGTCGTCGCCGCGATCTACCTGACCAAGGCGCGGCTGGGCTGGCGCGAGGGCGACGCGCCGGAAGCGCGCGCCAACATCACCATCAACCTGCCCGACAGCCAGACGCCCGAAGCCTATCTGCGCGCGATCCGCGTGGCCGGGGAGGGTGGTTCATGCCTCTCCCCCCTTCCCGTGGGCGGGGAGGCCCTGCCGGGATGACCGTCGCGCTGGCCCCAACGCCCTACCAAAGCACCGTCCTGTCGGTGCCCGAGAAATGGAACCTGCTGCTGGCGGGCGGGCGCGGCGGCGGCAAGTCCACGGCGGCGTTGCTACTGGTGCTGCGCCATGTGGAGAAGCATGGCGAGCGCGCCCGGCCCCTGATCGTCCGCGAGACGCACAAGGCCGTGCAGGAGCTGGAAGAGCAGCTCGACGCGCTGTTGTCGTCGGCCTACGGGCGCGGCGTCCGCCACAACCGCGCGGAGCATACGTTCCGCCTCCCCAATGGCGCGATTATCGAGTGCGGACAGCTCGACGGGCCGAACGCCTACAAAAAGTTCCAGGGCCGCAGCTTTACCCTGTTGGTGGTCGATGAGTTCGGCCTGCTGCGCGACCGGCGCTGGGTTGACCTGTTGAAGTCCAACCTTCGGGCCGAAGAGGGCGTGCCGCTTCGGGAAGTCCGCACCGCCAACCCCGGCGGACCGCTGCACGCCATGATCCATCACAATTACATCGCTCGCGCCCCGGCGTGGCATCCCTACGAGGTGGACGGCGAGACATGGGTAAACTGCCCTTCCACCTTTATCGACAACCCGCATGTGGACCAGCAGGATTACCGCCGCCGTCTGCTGGCCGCCTGCGGCAACGACGAGGAGCTGGCACGGGCATGGCTTAACGGCGACTGGAACATTGCGCGCGGCGCATTCTTCGGCGGCACGCTGGACGAGCGCGTGCATATGCTGCCCGTCGCGTGGCCGTATCCTATTAGCCGCAAGGTCTGGCGGCCCTTCCTCGCGATGGATTGGGGCAGCGCCGCGCCGTCCGTTACCTATGTCTGCCTGAAAGCGCCCGGCGACATCGGCCCGTTTCCCAAGGACAGCCTTATCCTGCTGGACGAGCTGGCGACCGTTGAGCCGAACGACCCGAACGTCGGTCTCGGCTGGCCGCCGGGCAAGCTGGCCGAGGCCGTGCATGAAATGTGCGGACGCTGGGGCGTCCATCCGCATGGCGTGGGCGACGACGCGCGCGGGCTGGAAGACACGCTGCTGAACGTGCTGGCGCGCCACGGGGTTAGCCTACAGCGCCCGCGCAAGGAGCGGATCGCCGGTTGGGCTGCGATGCGCGAGCGCCTGCACAATGCCAAGGAGAGCAATGGCCGTCCCGGCATGTGGATTACGGGGCGCTGCCGTTACTTCTGGCAGACCGTTCCATTTATCGAGCGCGACCCTTCGCGCCCCGAAGACGTGCTGACGACCGGACCCGACCACGCGGCGGACGCCGCGCGATACGCGGTGATGCACGCGGCGATCCGCGTCGGCAGCGGTCGCACCTATGGCTGGTATTGAAAGGAGACGACTCGATGACCGCGACCCTTGACGAAGGCACGCCCGTTCGCGGCGACGTGCCGCTGGAGATGCACCCGGACAGCCTGCTGGGCCTTGGTCGCGCGCTGGACCAGCCCGACACGCTGGGCGTATCCGTATACTCGTCGGCGCGCGAGGCGCTGCGTCTCTGCTACGATTGCTTCGGGCGGCTGAACGATGCCGAGCGCGACTTGCAGGCGATGGCCCCGCCCGCCGTGCGTCGGCAGCATCCCGCAGCGAACGGCGGCGGCACGGAGATTGTCGGCGACATCCGCATGGTGAACGGCAGGCCCACCCGCGTCGTAAACACGGAAGAGCTTATCGCGGCGGCGGAACGCGCGCTGGATCGCGTCGCGCCCGCCGTTGATCGCCGCGTCGCCGAGCTGACCCGCTACCGCGACACCTTGGCGGGCCGCGTGGCGACCGCGCTGGATACGCCTGCCCGGCGCACGCCGGAGGGATTGGCGCTCGCCAGCGAGGTCCGGGCGCACATAAAGGCGATGAAGCAGCCCGCCGCGCGGGCGAAGTTTGTAATGGATGCCATCGGGGCGAGCGACTTGCCCACCGTCGCCGCTGTGCTGCACGCGCCGCCCTTCCTGTGCGGCATCGACCCGGCGATGCACGCCACGATCCGCGCCCGTGCCGCTGCGACCTTCGCGCCCGTCGATAGCGCCCAGCTAGAGGCGGCGGACGCGGCCATCGAGCGGGTGACGAGCGCGGGTAGCGCCGTCGTGAAGCGGCTGGGCGGCGTTATGGCCTTTCGCAACGCGCCAGTCGCCAAGGCGTCGCGGTCGCTAAAGGCGCTGGCGGATGGGTGATGATCCCATCGCTCGTATATGGGCCGATGCCTATCTCGCCAAATATGCCCGGCCCGCCCCGGAGACGGCAGACGAGTGGTTGGCACGGGAGACGGCGGCGCAGCGGGAGCGGACGCTGGCGCGCGTGCTGGATGCGTTACGTCGGGGATGCGAGCCGCCGGATGCCGACATCGCGATGCTGCGCCCGGACCCGGACAAGCATCTTGCCTATCTGGACGCTCGCGACGAGGCGCTGGCACTGCATGGCGGCGAGCTTTCCTGGGCTTACGCCCGCGCGCGGGACGCCGAGGCCTTAGCGGAAGCCGAGGCGTCGGCGTAGGTCCGACCAGCCGCCGCTGGGCAATTCCGCCAACCGCTCGCCAAGACAAATGCGATGCACGTCCAGCAAGTCGAAGCCCGACCGCGTTCCCTCGACCGTTACCCGCCTGCCGAGATAGCGCCGGGCCGATCCGGCGACGTCGAGCTGCCACATTCCCCCGCCGTCCGTCTCCAGCGCGTAGCCCCATCTGCCGGGCCGTAATATTCCGGTTTCCACATGCCGCGCGCCTCTGGGCATCGCGGTTCTCCCCGGAAGTCGGTGGCGGTGCGCCCCCGCATCGACTTCACATCTGATCCTTGGTGATCGGGGAGTTAGTAAACCGACGTAGATCGGTCCCTACGACCTTTAGGCTGGGAAGCCCTGGACATACGTCGCAGGCTCCCCGACCATAAGGGTCAAGGATGTGCGGACTGCACCGGGCAGCCCAACCGTCTACGTTCGGGGTTACTACGCCCCGGAAGCCGTGCGTGGTGGCTTCGTCGCCTTTATGGCCGTGCACCTTCTGCAAGGCAACAAGAGTGAATGTGAAGCGCAAGATACTGGATTAACAATCTCTTCGCCCCTACGTTTGCGTCGGCAAAGGCGTAGGGGGATACAATGGCAGTCGTGCGTGCAATTTTTCAGCCTGTTACAAACGGGCACCAGCACGCCAGCGAGCTGAACGGTCTGTTGGCAGAGCCTTGGATTACTTCGGTTGTTTTATCTTCTGCCTTCGCAAATACAAACGGTGTCGCTGAGGTCGCTCCGGCGCTCCGGGCGTTAGGCAATCGGTGCAAAGTCTTTATCGGGGCACGAAACGGCTCCACTACCGCACAAGCGATAGCCCGATTGCTAGCGACCGGTGTCGAAGTCTACCTCGTCGATACAGCCATGCGGGCGCGTATCTTCCATCCGAAACTCTTTATCGCAACGGGGAACGGTGTAGCTCGTATTTTGATGGGGAGCGCCAATCTTACCCACGCTGGCCTGTTCAACAATATCGAAGCAGGAGCAAACATCGAGCTTGATCTTGCCGAGCCTAGCGACGCGGCATTCCTCGACACCTTCTCCAACGGTTTCCAAACGCTTGAAGCAGCCCATCCTGAGCATTGCTTTGCAATCCAGTCGGGTCGACAGATAGTGACGCTATTGCGAGAGGGCGTGCTGGAAGATGAGCGCAAGCCGACCGCCACTTCTGCTCTAGGCGCTGGTAAGCAAGGGCCGAATACAAGCAAGAAGCGGATAAATCTGCCGTTTAAGGTGCCGCAGAACCGCACGCGCACCCGACGCCCCCAAGCCCCGGTTGCAGCTCCAGGAACGGTTATGTCCGTCATGCCGCAATACGGAGCGCTGCTCTGGGCAAAGCCAAATCTGCCGACAAGCGACCTGCAACAACTCACCCACGGAAATAATCCCGGCGTTTTGCGTCTGACGCAAGCGAGATTCGAAGTGAATGGCCAGCGGATTAATCAAGCCACATATTTCCGTAACGCCGTTTTCGGGGCGTTGGCGTGGGGTGTCGATCCGAACGACCCCGGTAAGGAAATGGCGGATGTTGCCGTGTCTTTGGTAATCGCAGGTGTCTATGTTGGCGACTTCGACCTGCATCTAAGCCATAAGCCTGCGTGGGCTGCTGGACAAGCGAACTACACAACCGGATTGCACTGGGACAACGCTGTAGACCACATCCGCAAACCCGGCTTGATCGGGCGCACTTTGCGCCTGTTCGCTCCATCCTTGCCCGGCGGTCGATATGTGATCGAAATCGACTAGGCCTCGACGGTTTCCGTTGATGTTCGATGTCGCCGATCCCGAAGCTTGCGCCACCCCTCTAATGCGCTGCTTTGCTTGGCCTTGGATATACCCAGCGCACCGAGGACAATCTTCCCCTGCCGCTCCAACGTCTCGTGCGTCGGTCGATTACGGATAGAGGCGTCCAAATCCTCCAGGTCCGGCGTGACCGCTTTCGGGAGAGGTATGATGAGCCGTTCGATTTCGGAGGGGATGAGTTCGAGCACGCCGCCGCCGTAGTGCCTCCCCTCCAATTCCGCACTTAGTGCTGTTAGCGGATTGATGAAGCATCCTACCAGTCGCTCGCCTTCCCCCTCGCGTGTTCGAATGCGATAGGCGGTATCCGTGGTGTAGGCCCCAATTTTATTGAGGATGAGACGCGGGGTATCGTGACACCGCTTGAGCATTCCGACTTCGGTGGAATAGACCGACGGCACTTTGAACCAAGGCGCGCGGATACGGCACTTATATCTGGTGTGCAGATTTTCGGCCTCGCCACGTTCGATATACTGGCGTGCCCGGCTCGACATTTTGTTGGGCGCATCGTCGAACCAGAGGAAGTTCGTCGGACTCCCCTTCTCGGCATTCGCCGCATGTTGTCGCTCGTCGTAGATAACGCCAGGGCAGTGCTCGCTGCGACCGAACATAGGGTGAGCATATTTGGTTAGGTTATAGGCCTTTACCGTCTCGTCGGGGACGAGGAAAAACTTGTTCGCGCCGGTAACGATGCCAACGTCCACGCGCGCGATATCGTCGAAGCGGTGAACCTCGGCATGGCCCTCGAGTTCGTCGAACAGGTCGCGCGTCTCCAGATCGAGCAACGCCCGCGTCCACTTGCCTGCAACTGTCTTTCCATTGATCGACTGTGGCTCTGCAAACAACTCGGACGGGGACCGACGAAGAAACTCCCGGCCCCGAACCGGCACCATGCCAAGGCCCTCTGCCTTCTGGCGAGCGCTACTGCGTTTCTCTGCCATAAGGATAACAGCGCCTTGCAACGTGCCATCGAACCACAGCTCCTCCGGGTCGATGATGACAAGCCTGCGACATTCCTTGCCGAGATAGCTGCGAAGCGATTGGGCGTGGGTGACGTGGATTATTTCGGCCGGAACAACCATCGCCAACCGGCCACCCGGTCGAAGCAGCGACATAGAGGCGAGGATAAAGGGCACCCACGCATTTGTGTGCTTTGTGAACTTTAACCCCAACTCGTCGAAGATTATGGCAGCCCGCGTCTGAAATTCGGGCGGAAGAAACTGGTAGCGAACAAAGGGAGGATTGCCGACCACGGCATCGAAGCGTTCGCCGCCCTTGGCCATATTGTCGATGGCCCAGCCTAGAAAATCTTCCGCACGGATATCTGCATGGCGAAGGCCAAGCTCCTTGGCGCGGCGCGTCGATTTGCCAGCTTCCTCGTCGTCGAGTTCGAAGCCGATGAGGCTAGCCTTTTGAAAGCCGCCAACGTCGGCCATCGCCTGGAAGAAGACGCCATCGCCGCAACTCGGCTCTAGGATTTTGCTCGGCTTAAGGTCGGCAACCCAGCGGGAAATGAAGGACGCGAGATCGAGGGGGGTGTAGTAACCACCCCGTAGCTTCTGAGCCGTTTGATCCTCGATGAATTTCACGACCACTCCCTTGACGTTACCCCATTTGGGGAATCTTAGAGTCTGCGATTCCGAGGGGCAAACTAATAATAAATTATGCTCCCCCGCCTGCTCCCCAAGGCCCAGAAACAACGAAGGCTGCCTCTCGGCAGCCTCGCTAACCATCCGCAATTACACCGTAAAACTGGAGCGGGCGAAGGGATTCGAACCCTCGACCCCAACCTTGGCAAAGTTGCATGAGCGCTTCTCCACTCAACGCCACAGGCCGCTATTCTACGATTAAGATTATGATTTTACGTTTGTTTTTAGCATCTCTCTACGCTATATATGGCCGAGACGAAACCTATAATTTCCCCTTTTCGTTGTAGCCCGGTTGTAGCCCGGAACGGTGATCAAGGTCTCGGAAAAGCAGAGAAAATGGCGAAGCAGTCCGAAATTAAGCTGACAAAAACGGTGGTGGACGCCGCTGAGCCACGAGCCAAGCGGTATATGCTGTGGGATAGCGATACGAAGGGTTTCGGCGTTCGCGTCGGGGTGAGCGGCGTCAAAACCTTTGTCGTCAAGTATCTGGCCGAAGGCGGTGGCCGGAACGCGCCGCAACGCTTTTTCACGATCGGGCAGTTCGGCCCCCTCACGGTCGAACTGGCGCGCAAGCGGGCAAAGGAGATCGTGGCTTCCGCGCTGATGGGCAAAGACCCTGTTTCGGAGCGGAACGCCAAGCGTAAGGAAATGCGAGTTGGCGCGTTGATCGACCTGTATGAAAAGGAGGGCTGCTTCGTCCAACGCGGCAAGCGCCAGGGTCAGCCGATGAAGCCCTTGACCAAGAAGTATACCGTCGCCCGGTTGCGCCATCATGTCGTGCCGCTTCTCGGTCGCAAGCGCGTTACGGAAGTCAACGCCGCCGACGTCGAACGGTTTTTCCGCGATGTCGAGGCGGGTAAGACGGCGAAGAATGAGAAGACGGGGCCGCGCACGCGCATCATCGTAAAGGGCGGCAGTGGTGCGGCCCGCAAGGTATTCCGCGATCTGTCGGCTGTGTTCAGCTTCGCCAAGCGCCACGAGATCGTCGCCGCCAACCCCTGCGAGAAGGCCGTGGTGAACAAGTCCGACAACAAGCGCACGCGCTTCCTGTCACTTGAGGAAGTCGCACGCCTCGGCGCGGCCTGTGACGCATTGGAAACCGAGGGTGTCAACGTCAAGGCGCTCAACATCACTCGACTGTGGGTGCTGACTGGCTGCCGTCGCAACGAAATCGCGGAACTGAAGTGGGATGAAGTCGACCTGGAAAACGATCTGCTCGTTCTCGACGACAGCAAGACCGGCAAGTCGATCCGCCCACTCTGCCTTGCGGCGGCGACCTTGCTCAAAGGCGTCGAGAAGGTGGATGGCACGGACTACGTTTTCCCGGCCGACGAGGGCGACAGCTATTTCCAGGGCACCAAGAACATCTGGCCGAAGATCGTCAAAAAGGCCGAGCTGCCCGGCGTCACCCCGCATACGCTGCGCCATACGGTTGGCGCCACGGCCACCTCGCACGGCGAGGCGCTGGCCTTGACGGGCGCGATCCTCGGCCATGCCAATCTACGCTCGACGATGATCTATGCCCATGTCCAGCATGATCCGTCCGTGAAGGCCGCCAATCGCGTCGGCCGCCGGATCGCCTCCGCGCTGGCTGGCGAGATCAAGCCTACGTCCCGCAACCGTCGCAAGGCGGCCGGACCCATCCCGATCAAGGAGGTGGCCCCCGCCGGCAACGGATTGCTGCCCGATGCCGAATGGGATGCGTTAACCGAACTTGCTGCATTGCCGCTTGAGAGCAAAGGCTTTCTGGCTTCGGCTAGCGATCCTGCGCTTGCTATGTTGGCTAAGCGAGGCTTTGCGATTGCCAATACGGGCCCGAACGATCTACTCGCATGGTGGCAGATCAGCCCGGTCGGCGTGGCAATAATAAAATCTTATACTGAGCACAAAGCAGCCGCATGAGAGATAGGCTATCGCTGGTCATCTTTTCACGATGCTGATCTTCGTCGTCGCGGTCGACATGCTGCGGTGAATGGGACAGGACACGCCAGCATCTGGTTTTGCATCCCCGTTGGCTGCGGTGACATGTTTTGCCGGAATTTTGCCGCACTCGATTTCCCGCTTGCGGAATGCTTCCGCCAGAAATTGTTCGCAATGCGCTAAATCAAGGCGATGTATCCAAAAAATACAACTTGTCACCTCGACATCAGCAGTGCCGATTTCTAAAGACCGCTCCCGTGACCACGCTTCGTTCCCTTCTTGCCCGGCATCGCTGGCTGGCCATCTGGCTGGTAAGCGCCGCGCTCATGATGAAAGTGCTGGTGCCAGCCGGGTTCATGCCGAACGTCTCTTCGGGTGCGATATTGGTCCAGCTCTGCTCGGGCCAGGGTCTGCAAACGGTCATGATGGAGATTCCGGGCAGGTCCGGCGATCATGATCCCGCAGATCACAAGCAGGCCGACATACCTTGCGCTTTCTCGGGCCTGTCGTCGCCAGCGCTCGCCGCCGCCGATCCGATCCTGCTGGCGCTCGCCATTGCCTTCATCCTGGCGATGGGCTTTCTTGGCCTATCTTTCGCGCCGCCCGCACCCTCGCCATTTCTGCGGCCTCCGCCAATAGGACCGCCAACAGCCGCCTGATCCCCTTCGCTGTTCATTTTCAACGGCGTGCGGACCGCCGCGCGCCTGGATCAGGATTCATCCATGTCTGTCATTTCCAAAGCCGCGAGCGCGGCTGCAGTATTCTATGGCCTGTCGGCCGCGAGTGCTTTTGCCCAGGACACGCAAGTCCTTCCGTCCATCGAGATCGATTCCAAGGATCGCCCTGCTGGCCCCGTCTCTTCCGAGATCCTTTCGCGTGACAAGATCGCGCCCCTGCAATCGGGAACAAGCGATACGGCGGCGCTGATCGGTCGCCTGCCGGGGGTCAGCAGCTTCGACGCCGGTGGCTTTTCCAGCCTGCCGGTGATCCGGGGCCTCGAAAGCCAGCGGCTGACCATATTGGTCGACGGCGTGCCGATCGACATCGCCTGCACCAATGCGATGAACCCGCCTTTGTCCTACACCGATCCGCAGACGATTGATGCGATCAGCGTCATCACGGGCGTGACGCCGGTCAGCATGGGCGGTGACAGCATCGGCGGCGCGATTTCCGTCGAAACCCTGACACCGCGCTTCGCCAAGGCGGGCGAACGATTGCTGACGGGCGAACTGTCCACCTTCTACCGCAGTAACGGCGACGGCTTCGGCGGCGCACTTTCGATCACGGCGGCAAGCGACAGGCTCAGCCTCAGCTATGCCGGTTCCTTCACCCAGTCCGACAATTACAAGGGCGGCGGCCGTGACGGCACCATCCGTTCGACTGAATACAAGAAGACGGACCATGCGCTGAGCCTGGCCGCGCAAACCGATATCGGCCTGTTCGAACTGAAGGGCGGCTATCACTTCTCGCCGTACGAGGGCTTTCCCAACCAGTATATGGACATGACATCCAACAAGAGCTGGTATCTGAACGGTCACTGGAAGGGCGCCTTCGACTGGGGCGATCTGGACCTGCGCGCCTTCTATCGCGACACCGACCATCGGATGAATTTCCTGGCGGACAAGGGCGGCACCGCGACCGGCGGTATGCCCATGAACACCGAGGTTCATAGCGCCGGCTATACGCTCAAGGGCGACATTATGCTGTCCAATCGCGACACGCTGCGTCTCGGGAGCGAATTCCACCACCAATGGCTCAATGACTACTGGCCGGCGGTCGCGGGCCACATGATGATGGGGCCGAATACCTATATCAATGTGAACGGTGCGAAGCGTGACCGGCTTGGCACCTTTGCCGAATGGGAGGCCAAGTGGACGCCGCAACTGACCACCTTGGTCGGCCTCCGCAACGATCAGGTCTGGATGAACACCGGCGAGGTCCAACCCTATTCCACCTCGATGATGAATATGGCTGACGCGATGGCGGCCACCGCGTTCAACGCCGCGGATCGCAAGCGGGATGACAGCAACTGGAGCGCCACGGCCCTTGTCCGCTATGCGCCGAGCGATCAGGCGACGCTCGAACTGGGCTATGCGCGCAAGAGCCGCTCACCCAACGTCTATGAACGCTACAGCTGGGGACGCGGTTCGATGTCGAGCCGGATGATCGGCTGGTTCGGTGATGGCAACGGCTATGTCGGCAATCCCGCCCTGAAGCCCGAAAGGGCCGATACGATAAGTGCCGCAGTCAGTCTGAAAGGCGCCGGCGCCAATGGCTGGACGCTCAGGATCGCGCCCTATTACACGCGCGTCCATGATTATATCGATGTCGTGAAACTGGCCGATTTCACCAATATGATGGGCACGCCGACGGGGTTCGTGCAGCTTCGGTTCGCCAACCGCGAAGCCGAGCTATATGGCGTCGATGTCTCGGGATCGCTTGCGCTATGGCAGTCGTCATCGGCTGGCACGGCGAAACTGACCGCAACGGCAAGCTGGCTGCGCGGGCGTAATCTGGACGACGGCGGGTCGCTCTATCATCAGATGCCGTTCAACGCGACGTTTGCGCTGGAGCATAGGCTCGGGGGCTGGGAGAGCGCGGTCGAACTGGCGGTCGTGGCGGACAAGAACCGGGTCGACGCCACGCGCAAAGAGCCCCGAACGGACGACTATGCGCTCGTCAATCTTCGGACCGGCTATTCTTGGGGTAAGTACCGGCTGGGCCTGGACGTTCAGAACCTGTTCGACAAGGGGTATGATCTGCCACTGGGCGGCATGTCGCTCGGCGATTACAAGGCGACCGGCGACTTGCGGCCGGTGCCTGGTCGAGGCCGCTCCTTCAACATCGGCCTTACTTCGAAATTCTGAGGCATGGCCGCTAGTCCGGCATATCGGCTGACCCAGGCGAGCGATACGAGGGCTTTCGGGTTCCTCGTGTCGCTTGTGCTACATGCGAGTGTTCTTGCGGTCTATAGCCTATGGAGTCACAGTCCGCGTCTTGTCCCCGAAAGGCGGGAGGAACTCCTCACGGTCACGGTCATGGCGCTGCCTTCGCTCGAAACCGAACAACCGCCTGTCCGCCGACCGAATGCCGCCCCCAGACCGGCAAATCAGCTGACGCCCCCCAATACAACTCCAGCGACACGCGCGGGGCAAGGGCCGCAGGCGTCGCCCGATCGGCCCGCCTCCGATCAGGCTGCCTTGACGCTACCTGTCGCACCGTCGCCTTTGCCTGCCCGCATGAACGTCGACATGCCGCTTCCCCAACCTGCTTCGCCGCAGACTGCGTCATCAACGCTCAGCGCCGCGCGTGCGGCCTATCTTCGACGGTTGTGGGAATGGATTGCCGCCCGACGCCCGGCGGGCCTCCATCTTGAAGGCGAGGCGCTGATTAATTTTTCCATCGGTCCTGATGGCGCCTTGCGCGGACTCTCGCTCGCGCAATCCAGCGGCAATACACAACTTGACCGGCTCGCCCTTCGCACGGTTCGCCTGGCGGCGCCCTTTCCGCGCCCGCCAGAAAGCCTCGATGCGGAAAAGCTCGATTTCGTCCTGCCTTTCCATTTCAATTAGCGCCGGAAACAGCATTGCGTCAGGAACTGGTCAGCAAATGCGGTCATGGTCTTGTGCCGACCCTTGGCTGGAGAACCCATGACCCGCTTGCACATCCATCCCGAACGACATGCGGTATCGCGTATCGGCTGGCTCCGCGCGGCCGTCCTTGGCGCCAATGACGGTATCGTTTCCACTGGAAGCCTGATCGTCGGTGTTGCTGCTTCGGGAACGGATCGATCAGGCATCCTCGTTGCCGGCATCGCGGCGCTTGTCGCCGGCGCCATGTCGATGGCCGCCGGCGAATATGTCTCGGTCAGTTCGCAGGCCGATACCGAGAAGGCGGACCTCGCCCGCGAAACGGCGGAACTAACCACGCAGCCCGGATTCGAACGGCAGGAACTGGCGGATATCTATATGGCGCGCGGCCTGGACCCCGATCTTGCGTTCAAGGTAGCCGACCAGCTCATGGCGGACGATGCGCTTGGGGCGCATGCCCGCGACGAACTGGGGATTTCCGACATATCCACGGCGCGGCCGTTGCAGGCGGCACTTACATCCGCCGCGACGTTCAGCGCCGGGGCGATCATGCCGCTGGCGGTGGTCACCGCCGCGCCGGGACAGCAACTGATACCGCTCGTCGTCGCCGTTTCGCTTCTGTGCCTCGTCTTGCTCGGGGCGCTTGGCGCGAAGGCGGGCGGCGCCCCGGTCATGCGGTCGATCGTCCGCGTCACGTTCTGGGGCGCTCTAGCGATGGCGTTGACGGCAGGCGTGGGCGGCCTGTTCGGAGCGGCTGTCTGACGTGATCGCTGCCCCGCGTTCGTCAGCGCGCCGTCAGCAATCGCTCTTATGGCAAAGGCCAAGGAGACAAATGATGTTCATGGCAAAAACGAGCCGCAGCGACAGTTTCAGGGTCTGGGATGCCCCGCTCAGGCTTTTCCACTGGCTGCTGGTCGCAGCCATCACGATTGCCTTTTTGTCCTCGGAAGGGGACAGCCCCATCGCGGACTGGCACATGGCCGCAGGGTGGACCGCCGCCATGCTGCTTGCCTTTCGCCTTGTCTGGGGGTTTATCGGCGGCGAACATGCGCGCTTCGCCAATTTCGTGCGGCCGTCCCGCCTCCTGTCGCACATCCGGGAACTCGCGGCGGGTCATCCACAACGGACGATTGGGCACAATCCGATGGGCGCGCTCGCCGTTCTGGCGTTGCTTATCGTAACCGGCGCGGTGCTGTGGACCGGCATCCAGGTCGACGCGGGGCAGACCGACGAGGATCTTCACGAGGCGATTGCCTATGGCCTGCTCGCACTCATCGGCGTTCATGTCGCAGCGGTGGTACTGATGTCCGTCTTCACCCGCGAAAATCTCGCGCGCGCCATGGTCACCGGCCGCAAGAGCGCCGCTCTGCACCCTGGTGCCCACGATGCCCGCCGACCGGCCGTCGTCGCGGTGCTGCTTGCCGCCATGGTGATGGGGATGACGGTGTTTGGCATCCTGCGCTACGATTCCGCAGCGTTCAGTGCGCAATCGCACGGTGAGGCGAAGCAAGGGCATGAAATCGAAGGTGGAACAGCCGTTCAAGGCGAGGATAATGACCGGGATTGAGACGGCCTCTTTCGATCCCGTCGCGGGACTGATCAGATCGCAGGACGGGAATTGAGGCGGGATCGTGCTAGGAAAGCCGACATAGATGCGCATTCTTGTCATAGAGGATAACGACCGGCTGGCGAAGCTGGTTGCGGACGGCCTTCAGCGCCGGGGCTTTTCGTGCGACATCGCCACCAGCCTGTCCGATGCGGACAGCGCACTGGGCGGCGCGGTCTATGACGCGATCGTGCTCGATCTCGGCTTGCCGGACGGCGATGGCGTCACTTGGCTGGCGAACCGCCGCCAGTATCGGCAAATGCCGCCCGCGATTATCCAGACCGCGCGTGGCGCGCTGGAGGACCGGGTCACGGGGCTTGACGCCGGCGCCGACGATTATGTCGTCAAGCCCGTCGAGATCGACGAACTGGCCGCGCGCATTCGCGCGTTGCTCCGCCGCCCCGGCCCGCGCGTGCAACCTGTGCTGGAAGCAGGCTGCCTGCGGTTCGACACGGCGGCGCGCACGGCGCACCGCGGAGACTGCGCCATAGATCTGTCCCGCAGGGAGGCCGACCTCTTGGAACTGCTGCTGCGGCGGGCGGGCACGGTCGTCCGCCGCGAGACGATCGAGGACGCGCTCTACAATTTCAACGAGCCGGTGACGCCCAATGCCGTGGAAGCGGCGGTCTCCCGCTTGCGCCGGAAGTTGGACGAGGCTGGCGCCACCGGCGCGCTCCACACCATTCGCGGAGTCGGCTATATGCTGAAGGATGTCGCGGCGTGACCTATCGGCGCTCCGTGTCGCGCAAACTTGCGCGAGGGCTTGCTCTCGTCGGCCTTGTCGGCACCATCTTGTTGCTTGCAGCGGTCGTCTTTTTCTACAGTTTGACATTCGACGATCTGACGGCGCAGGATGCGCTGATCAATGCCGTGCGCGAGATGCTGGAGCATGTCGCGCTTCCACTGGTCGTGCTGATGGTGCCCGTCGCCTTCGTCGTGCGGCGCGTGATCCGACAGGCTTTTGACTCCCTTGAGGAAGCCGCAACCGCGATCGAAGCAGCGCGTGGGCACGAACGCGGCTTTCGCATAGACACGTCCCATCTGCCAGCCGAAGCGCTGCCGTTCACGGATGCCGTCAATGATCTGCTCGGCCGCCTCGACGACGCTGCCATGCGCCAGGAAGCCTTTGCCGCCGATGTCGCCCATGAACTGCGCACGCCGCTCGCGGTGCTGTCGCTCGAATTCGACCGGCTCGATCATGACGACGCCGCGCGCCTCAAGCATGACGTTGCCGCGATGCGCCGCCTGGTCGACCAGCTCATGCTGCTCGCCCAGGTCGATGCCGCCGCCGCCGCGCAATTCCCGCTGGAATCCGTGTCCCTTGTCGAGATCGCGCGCGATGTCGTCAGCTTCCTGGCCCCGGACATCATCGCGGAAGGGAAAGCCATCACGCTCGATGCAGGCACCGCGCATCCAGTGGCGCGGGGCCGGCGCGAAGCGATCGCCGCCGCCTTGCGGAATCTCATCGAGAATGCTGTCCGTGTGACGCCACCGGGGGGCACGGTGAATATACGGGTTGGCCCGGATCCGGTGATCGCGGTGGGCGATGGCGGCGAGGGCCTCTCACCCGATCGGCTTCGCGAGCTCGTGCGTCGGCACAGCCGGGCGGACCATGCCAGCACCAGCGGCGCCGGGCTTGGCCTGGCGATCGTCGACCGGATCATGGCGGCGCACGGCGCACGGCTGACCACAGATCCTGCCGCGCGGGAATTGTCTCTGCATTTCCCCGACACCTGAAGCGCCAAGCATTGCGACCCGTCAGGGTTTCGTCAGTTTCGCGCTCTAGGCGAAGCCTATGTCGAAGCGGAACTATGTCCTTGCCGGCCTTGCCGTCATCGCGCTGGCGCTGGGGATCTGGTGGCTTGCCGGGTCCGGCACGGTGCCTGAACCCACCCCTTCATCTTCCGAAGCCGGGCAAGCGGCGCCGGGCGTTCTGCCCGTTGATCGCAAGCAGGCCGCTCAGCTTGGTATCCGCCTGGCGCCCGCCGTCACCGCGAGCGAAGCCCCCATCGCCGTCATTCCGGCGGTGATTCAGCCGCCCGCCAATGCGCGCGTGGCCGTGGCCGCGACCTTTCCCGGCGTGGTCATGCGGACGCTGGTGGTTGAAGGCGATACCGTCCGGCAGGGCCAGCCGCTTGCGGTTATTTCCAGCCGCGACGTGCTGACGATGGGGGCTGACCTGACGCGTGCCAATGCGCGGGCGAGCGTTGCGCGGTCGAACGCGGCCCGGCTCTCGCAGCTTGCCCGCGAAGGTATCATCGCGGGCGCGCGGGCCGATGAAGCCAATGCGCTGGCGGCCGAAGCGGGCGCGGATGTTGGCGAAAAGGCGCGCATCCTTAAAATGGTCAATGGCTCGGGCACAAGGGGCACCTATACGCTGACCGCGCCGATCGCCGGGCGCATCACCACCGCCGACATCCAGGCGGGCTCTCCGGTGGACGGAACTACCGCGCCTTATGTGATCGACGCCGCCAATCGCTATGAGGCTGTCGGCCAGTTGCCCGAGCGGCTCGTCGGTACGGTACGGCCGGGCATGAGCATATTGATCGAACCCGGCATCGCCGGGCGCGTCACCGCCGTCGGCTCGACGGTAGACCCCGCCACCCGTTCCGCCATGCTCAAGGCCGAGATTCCCGCCGGGCCGGGCATCATCGCTGGGCGCGCGACGAGCCTGTCGCTGTCCGGGCCGGCTCCGGCCGGCGCCGTCAGCGTGCCCAGCGAGGCGATCGCCATGATCGGGGACAAGGCTATCGTCTTCGTTTCCACTGGTGACGGATACGCGGTCCGCGACGTGAAGATGGGCGGTTCCGCTGGGGGACAGACCGTGCTGCTTTCGGGCGTCAGGCCGGGCGAGCAGGTGGTCATTTCCGGCACGAGCGCGCTCAAGGCGCTCGCTTTGTCGCGATAGGTCCGGGCCATGTTGCGTTCGCTGGTCGCCGCCTCGCTCTCCTGGCGTCTGCTCGTCATCGCGCTGGCGCTGGCCGTTGCCGGGCTGGGCACCTGGGCCTTCATGACGCTGCCCGTCGATGCTTATCCGAACATCGCCCAGACGCAGGTGAAGGTCATACTGAAGGCTCCGGGCATGACACCCGAGGAGGTGGAAAGCCGCGTCATCACACCGATCGAGATGGAAATGCTCGGCATTCCCGATCAGGCAATCCTGCGCTCCACCGCCAAATACGCCATCGCCGACATCACCATCGATTTTGTCGACGGCACCGACATCTATTGGGCGCGCCAGCAGGTGGCGGAGCGGCTGTCGAATGTGATGCCCGATCTGCCCGCGTCGATCAGCGGCGGCCTTGCGCCGATCTCCACACCGCTTTCGGACATCTACATGTTCACGATCGAGGGGCCGCTCTCGCTGCAGGAGAAGCGCGAACTGCTCGACTGGACCATCCGTCCGGCGCTGCGCACCGTTCCCGGCGTCGCTGACGTGAACGCGCTGGGCGGCTTTGTCCGGACCTTCGAGGTCAGGCCCGATCCCGTTGCGCTTGCGGCGGCAGGGCTCTCCATCGCCGATATCCAGGCGGCGATCGAAAGCGGCAATCGCAACGATGGCGCCGGGCGCCTGAAAAGCGGCGAGGAAGCCCTGATCGTGCGTGCGGTGGGGGCGATCCGGTCGGTCGAGGATCTTCAGCAACTGGTCATTGTCAGCCGCGGCGACCGCATCGTTCGGCTCGGCGAGCTGGCGACGGTCGGCATTGGCAGCCTCACACGTTATGGCGCGGTCAGCAAGAATGGCCAGGCGGAGGCTGTTCAAGGACTGGTGATCGCCTTGCGCGGCGCCGATGCGCGGCAGGTGGTCGATGGTGTCCGCGCCCGCCTCGCGGAAATCGAAAGCACATTGCCCGCCGGCACCCATGTCGATGTTTTCTACGATCGGTCCGATCTGATCGCGCGCGCCGTCGGCACGGTCGAGAAAGCTCTGCTCGAAGCCGCCGTGCTTGTCGTCGTGCTGCTCATCCTGTTCCTGGGTGACTGGCGGGCGGCGGCGATTGTCGCTGCTACCCTCCCGATGGCGGCGCTCATCACCTTCCTCTTCATGCAGGGTATGGGCCTGTCCGCCAATCTCATGAGCCTTGGGGGCCTGGCTATCGCCATCGGCCTGCTGGTCGACGGGTCGATCGTGGTGGTGGAAAATATCGTCGAACGGCTCGGCCGGGCGCACGAGGAGGGAACCCCGCGCCTCAACCTCGTCTATCAGGCGGCAAGCGAAGTCATCGTGCCGGTCTCGGCCGGGATCGCCATCATTGCGCTGGTCTTCCTGCCGCTGCTGTCATTGCAGGGGCTTGAAGGCAAATTGTTCGCGCCGGTTGCGCTTACCATCGTCTTCGCGCTCGCCGGTTCGCTGCTGCTCGCGCTCACCCTGGTCCCCGTGCTTGCATCCTTCGGTCTCAAAAGCGGCCATCATGGCGAGCCGTGGCTGATGCGCCAGCTCGGCCCTCGCTATTGGGGGCTTCTCGACGGCGCCTTCGCGCGCAAGCGGGTGGTCTACGGGCTGTCGGCGGCGGGGCTTGTCATCGCCGGCATCGCTTATGGCGCGGTCGGCAAGACCTTCATGCCGACGATGGATGAAGGGTCGATCATCGTCCAGCTCACCAAGCTGCCCTCCATCGATCTCGACCAGTCGGTCAAGGGCGACATGGCCGCGCAGCGCGCGCTGATGCGCGTTCCGGAAGTGCAGGACGTGATCGCGCGCGTCGGATCGGACGAAATCGGCCTCGATCCGATGAGCCCCAATGAAACCGACAGCTTCGTTCGTCTGAAGCCGCGCTCCGAATGGCGCGGCGACAAGGATCTCATCGTCGAGGACATGCGCAAGGCGATGGCGGGCCTGCCCGGCATCGAGCCGAGCTTCACTCAGCCGATCGAGATGCGCGTTTCCGAAATGCTGACCGGCGCGCGCGGCGATCTTGCCGTCAAGATCTTCGGGCCGGATCTGGCGA
The DNA here is from genome assembly GCA_002280565.1 of Sphingomonas sp. 32-66-10. GTDB lineage: Bacteria > Pseudomonadota > Alphaproteobacteria > Sphingomonadales > Sphingomonadaceae > Sphingomonas. The sequence goes on along the minus strand of NCEF01000002.1, from coordinate 11,840 downwards.
TGCTCGGCGAACTGGCGGATCAGGTGCAGCAGATATTGTCGAACGTCGATGGCGCCTCCGAAGTGCTGACCGTCGCCAATGACCGCGTCGATTATCTCCAGCTCGACATCGACCGCGCCGCCGCCGGGCGCTTCGGGATGCCGGTCGACCGCATACAGGATGCGCTGCGCGCGCAGGTCGAAGGCGCCCATGTCGGTATCGTCGCCGATGGCCAGAAGCGCGTGCCGATCGTCATCCGCGGCGACGAGGCGCTGCGCACCGATCCCGCCCGTTTTGCCGATCTGCAATTGCATACGCCGACCGGCATTATCGCGCGGGTCAGCGACATGGCGCGGATCGAGCGGACCGAGGGGCCGGTCAAGCTCGACCATGAGAACGGGTCGCGCTTCGCGCTGGTGCAGGCGTTCGTCTCCGGGCGCGATCTGGTCGGCTATGTCGACGAAGCGAAAGCCGAGGTCGGCGCGAAGGTCAAACTGCCCGCCGGCTACAGCATCGTCTGGGGTGGGCAGTTCGAGAACCAGCAGCGCGCCTCGGCCCGGCTGGCGGTCGTGATTCCGATTGCGCTGCTGCTGATCTTCTTCGTTCTGCTGGCAACGCTGCGCTCGATGCGCGCCTCCGTGCTCATCCTTGTCAACATTCCCTTCGCCATGGTGGGCGGGATCGTCTCGCTCTGGGCTAGCGGCGAATATCTGTCAGTCCCCGCCTCGGTGGGCTTTATCGCGCTGCTTGGCATCGCGGTGCTCAACGGGCTGGTCATGGTCACCTATTTCCGCCAGCTCCGGGCCGATGGGCGGAGCATGGCCGAAACGGTGCGCATCGGCGCCGAGCGCCGCCTGCGCCCCGTCCTGATGACCGCCAGCATCACGGCCTTCGGCCTTGTGCCGCTGCTGTTTGCGACCGGCCCCGGATCGGAGATTCAGCGCCCCCTCGCCATCGTCGTGATCGGCGGCCTCATCACCTCCACCCTGCTGACGCTCATCCTGCTGCCGATCCTGTTCGAGCGTTTCGGCGAAAGCGCGGGAGAAACCGACAATGGCTGACATCCTGCTGACCTTCCATTGCGCCTCGCATGACGCCGATAGCGTGACCGACGCACTCCGCGCCGCCTGCAACGCGCCGATCCATATCGCCGAGCAGGCCGTGCGCGGCTGGGACTTCGGCGACGCCAGCACGGCGGAACGGGTGTCGGGTCTGCTACGCCGCAGCGCGCTGGAACTGATTGTCGATGAGGACGTCCTGGGGACACTGGTTGACGCGGTCACGCAATCGAAGCGGTCGCTGCCAGTGCGCTGGCACGTAGTCCCGGTGTCAGCCCAGGGGAGGATCGCATGAGATCGCCGCTTTTCCTAGGGGCGCTTGTCGCGTTGCTCACGCCCGCCGCGGTTCTGGCCCAGCGCGCCGATTTGCCGCCGAGCGAAAAGGTTGCCGAAGCGCTGGACAATCATCCGGCCGTAGCGGCCGCGCGGGCACGGGTGGACGCAGCCCGTGCCGACCGCGACATGCTGGCGAAGGGAACCCATGAAATTGCCGTTACCGGCAGCTATGTTCGCCGCAGCGTGGACAGGGAAGGCGGCTACGACGAGTTCGACGCCACGATCGCCCGTCCGTTCCGTCTGCCGGGCAAGGCGGCGCTCGATCGCGAGGCCGGCGCTCTGGGCATAGAGGTCGCGGAAAACCGGATGGAGGATGCCCGGCATCAGACGGCTTTGCTGCTCTCCGGCTATTGGAACGATTGGCTGGTTGCCGGTGCGCTGTATCGCAACGACCTCGATACGGTGCGCTGGCTGGAAAAGGAGCTGTCCGCGCTGCGCCGGCGCGTGGCGTTGCGCGATGCGGCGGCGATCGATGTCGATCAGGCCATGGCGGCGCTGGCCCAGGCCCAGGCCCAGGCCGCGAACTCGCTCGCGGCGCGCGAACAGGCGCGTGTGGCGCTTGCCGCGAATTTTCCAGAGATACCGCTTCCCACCGAGCCGCCGGAAACCTCCGTTGCGATGGTGCCGCCGCAGAGGCTTGCGGCGATGCGGGATCTGGTGATCGAACGCAGCCATGAAATCCGCGCCGCCGAGCGTGAGGCACAGCGGCTGGCGGTCGTCGCGCGGCGTGTTCGCGCGGACCGGATTGCCGATCCGTCCTTCGGCGTCCGGCTGTTCAGTGAGCGGAGCGGCATGGAGCAGGGCGCGGGGGTCGTCATGTCGATGCCGCTGGGCGGCGGCCACAGGCGCGCGGCGGCGGACCGGGCTTTTGCGGAAGGCAATGCCGCGCAGCTTGAGCATATGTCCGTCCAGCGGACCGTGAGGGCCATCGCGGACGCCGATCTGTCCAGCGCCACCTTGCGGCTGGAGGCGTGGAAAAACACGGATCTGTCAGCGCAAAGCGCCGCCAACGCGCTGGTCCGAACCGAACGTGGCTACCAGCTCGGCCAGATCGACCTTGGCGACCTGCTCTATGCCCGCCGTCAGGCGGGAGAAGCGCGCCGGTCGGAGATCATGGCGCGATCGGAAGCGGCCCGCGCCCTGCTCAAGCTGGAGATCGACTCACATAGCCTGTGGGTGGTTCACGATGAGGATGGCGGTTGACGCCAGGTCACGCGCGGGCGCTCACCAGCCAGGCTTTCGCGCCCATGCGAACACCTTCATCATCGCAATTGCGCTCGAACAGTTGGACGAGGCTGCGGTGAACGGCCACGCGCGTGTCGTTCCCGCTCGCCCGGACGAGATCGCCGACCTGCATGCCGTCGAGCACGAAGCGGGTGGCGCTCTCGGGATCGCTGCCGGGTCCGCCGACGCGCTGATCCCCGGTCCAGGCGTCGAACGATATGTTGGAGAAACCGGCGCTTCGCAGAAGATCGGTCACATAGTCCTGCTCACCCAGCGCGAACGGACCAGGCTCGCGCGGCTGCGGCGTGGGCAGGTCGATATGCCGACGGATTGCGGCCATGACATTGCGCTGCCACGGATTGTCGGCGATCGGCGCCCACACCGCGATGTCGAGCCTTCCACTAGCACGCAGCATTCGGCGCAGATTGGCGAAGGCGGCATAGGGATCGGGAAAGAACATCGTGCCGAAGCGGGAATGCAGCCGGTCGAAGGGGGCTTCTTCAGGCATGGCCGTCGCGGCGTCGCCTTGTTCGAAGCGGATGTTGGCAAGACCGGCGCGCTGCGCCCGATCCGTTGCCGCCGCCACCAGTTCGGGCGATATGTCGAGGCCGAGCGCCAATCCCGTGTTGCCCGTCCTTTCGGCGATCCGCCTCGTCGTCCAGCCGCCGCCGCAGCCGATATCGACCACCTTCTCCCCGGCAACATAGGCTGCTCGCGCGAGCAGCGCTTCGCCGATCGGTTCGATCATGCTCTCGAAACGATCGAGCTGGGCAAGCCAGCGTGTGCCCGCTTCACCCGCCCAGTCGTGCGCGGCAGGTTCCTTGCTGTTCCCGTCAGCGTCATTCATTGCCCTTCTCCCACTGTGGCACCAATTGAAACGTGTTTGGAAGTCGGCGCATCGGGCAAGTCCCAGCCCCCACCGATCGCCTTGTACAACGCCACCAGTTGCACCGCCGTTGTGGCATGCGCGCGGGCACAGGCGGTTTCAGCTTCGTGCAGGAGGCGCTCGGCCGCAAGCAGTTCAATCCGCGCGATATCGCCGGCGGCAAAACGAGCCTCGGCGTGGCTGAAACTCCGGCGTGAAGCCTCGAGCGCCGTTTGACGACGCGCGAGCGCATCGCGTCCGGCGTCATAGTCGCTCAAGGCGCGCTCCGCGTCGCCCAATGCGGCCAGGACGGCCTGTTCATAGCCCAGCGCGGCCTGCCGCTGAACGGCCTCCCGCGCGCGTATCTCCGCACGTACGCGGCCGCCGTCGAACAAGCGCCAGGAAATGAGCGGCAGGATCGAGTAGCGGGTGCTGGAGGCGTCGAACCAGTCGCCCGTGCTAAGCGCCTGAAATCCGCCGCCCGCTGCGATAGAGAGCCTGGGAAACAGTTCGGCGGTCGCCACGCCGATCTCGGCGGTGCTGGAGGCGAGGCGCCGTTCGGCAGCCAGAACATCGGGGCGACGCCGCAATATATCGGCACGTTCCCCCACGGGCAGCGCCGGCAGTATGAGAGACGACGCGGTGGCATCGAGCAGCTTGAGTTCACGTTCCGGCGGTGAGCCGAGCAGGACACCAAGGCCGAGCACCGCCCCGCGCTGCCGTGCCTCTATGCCCGGCAGCAGGGCGTTGGCGGCGGCCCAGCGTTCATGGGCTGCGTCCACGTCGGCACCGGCAACATCGCCGAGCGCAGCGCGTCCGCGCATGAGTTCCAGCGTTTGGTGCAGCGTCGCCACCGTCGCCCGCTGCGCGCGTAATTCTTCTCTGGCGCCGGTCGCCTCGAACCATGCGCGTGCGACTTCGGCCGCGATCCGCATACGCACGCCCTGCGCCTCCGCTTCGGTCGCCTGCAAGCGGGCGTTCGCGCCTTCCAGCGCCCGCCGGTTGGCGCCGAACAGGTCGAGTTCCCAGGCCGCGTCGAAGCCGGCTTCGTAGATCGTCTGAGACGCATCGAGGCTGGGAATGGACCCAACGGGCAGCGGGCCGTTCTCGCTTTGCCGACGCTGGTTCACACTGGCGCCAGCAGAAACCGTGGGCAGTTGCCGGCCAGCGGCGCGGTCTCGCAGCGCGCGCGCCTCGTCGATCCGCGCGGCAGCTTGACGGATATCCAGATTTTGCGCCAGTGCGGTATCGACCAGCCTCTCCAGTTCGGGATCGCCCAGGGCCCTCCACCAGCGGGTAAGGCCGGTTGGCGCGGAGTCTGCCGCGACCGGCCGGGTCCAGCCGCTGCCGGTATCAACGGACGGTGGCGCGCGATAGTCGGGGCCGACGACACAGGCCGTCAACGAGGTGCAGCCGACTATCACCGCCGCAAGGTGCGGCCACCGATGGGGGATGCGTATCATTGCAGGCGTCCTCGAACGAAGATGGTGGCCATGGTGAGCGACACCAGGGCGATCAGCGCCAATGGCCAGAGGCTGGCAAATATGTCGCCGGGCGCCATGGCTTTCAGAAAGCTGCCTTCGACGATGATCAGGAAATGGGTGAGCGGAATCGCCTGCGCCAGCCATTGCAGCAGCATGGGCATGTTCTCGACCGGCGTGGCAAAGCCCGACATCAGGACGGATGGCACGCCGATCGCGAAGGCGCCAAGGATGGCTTGCTGCTGGGTCGCGCTGATCGCCGAAATCATCAGGCCGATGCCCACCACCGACAGGATGAACAGGACCAGGCTGACAAACAGCAGCGCGAACGACCCGTTGAACGGAATCCGGAACGGTCCCGCAGCAGCCGCCATCATCAGAAGTCCGAGCATGGTGCCGATAACTAGCGCCGGCAAGGATTTGGACAGGATGATTTCCAGCGTGGAGGTTGGCGACACCAGCAACTGGTCGAAGGTTCCCAGTTCGCGTTCACGGGCGATCGACAGCGAGGTTATGAGCAGCGCGCTGAAGAACGCCAGGATGCCCGAGAGGCCGGGCACGATGAACCAGCGATAGGTCAGATTGGGATTGAACCAGTTGCGCACCGCCACCGGCGTCGCAGGACCTGTGCCGGGGTTGGCCTCCGCGCCGACTTCGGCGGCGATGGCGGAGAGATAACTGGCGGTGATCTGTCCTGAATTGCTGCGCCGGCCGTCGATCAGCATCTGAACGCGACCGCTGTCTCCGGCAGCGATTGCGCGCGAAAAGTCCGGTTGGATATCGATCGCCGCGATCACCTTGCCCTGGTCGATCAGGCGTCCCAGTTCCTGACTGTCGGTCACGCGATAGACTTGGGTAATGAAGTCGGCCCGATCGAGCCGCGTGATCAGTTCATGCGACCAGCGGCCCGCATCCTGATTGTGCACGGCAATATCGACATTGCGCACTTCGAGCGTTGCGGCGAAGGCGAACACCAGCAGTTGCAGCAGCGGCGGCATGAACACCACCATGCGGCTGCGCGGATCGCGCAGGATGCTCAGCACTTCCTTGACGAACTGGGCTCGCAGCCGGGTGAAACTGAAATAGCTATCGGGTCGCGCCATCGCCGCTCACTCCAGGTTCTTGCGCGTGGTGCGCTTTGCCAGAAGGAAAAACAGGATGCCGATTGCGCCCATCGCCAACAGGTTCGGCACGAAGACGGCCCAGATGTCTCCGGTCAGAAAGACGGTTTTCAGCGAAGACACGAAATAACGCGCCGGTATCGCCCAGGTGATGGCCCGGATCGGCGCGGGCATCGCGTCGATCTCATAGAGAAAGCCCGACAGCATGAAGGCCGGCAGAAAGCCGGAGAACAAGGCGATCTGCGCGGCCAGGAACTGGTTGCGGGTGACAGACGAAATCAGCAGTCCCTGACCCAGCGCCGGCACCATGAAGGTGGCCGAAAGCAGCAGGAGCGCCGCCAGCGATCCGCGCAGCGGCACGCCGAACACGAAGACCGCCAGCGCGGTCGCACCGAGCGTGGCCAGCATGCCGAGCGCAAAATAGGGCAGGAGCTTGCCGATCAGGATTTCCGCGACCGATGCGGGGGTGGAGAGCACCGCTTCCATCGTGCCGCGTTCCCATTCGCGCGCCACCACCAGCGCGGTCAGCATGGTGCCGATGATGGTCATGACAATGGCGATGGCGCCGGGCACCAGCGCGCGGCGGCTTTCCAGTTCGGCGTTGAACCAGTAGCGCGGCTCCATCGTGACGACCGAGCGTGGCGTCTCGCCATCAAGCCCGCCCCGCCAGGTCTGCACCACGCCCTGCGCATAGTTGGTGACATAGTTGGCGGTATTGGGCTGCGAACCGTCGGCGATGATCTGCACCAGAGGTCGCGTGCCGCGATCAGCCAGGCGCTGCTCGAAATCCTGCGGGATCACCACCAATCCGCGCAAGTCGCCCGAGACAACCCGGTCGGCGACCTCGCGCCGGTCATGGGCGAAGGTGACGTCCAGATAACGGGTGCCGGCGAAGGCGGCGGCCAGCGATTGCGCCGAAGCAGACTGCGATTCCTGCACGACACCGATGCGCACCGCGCGCACGTCGAGCGACACCGCATAGGAAAACAGCAGCAGCAACACGACCGGAAGGGCGAAGGCGATCAGCAGCGTGGACGGATCGCGCATCGCCTGCAGGCTTTCCTTGAACACCAGCGCCCAAAGGCGCTTCGGATCGAAGCGGCGCATGGCTTGAAGGTCCGTTCGCAATCCGCCCGCGCCGTTCATGCGGCAACTCCGCTGCGGGCTTCGTCAGCGCGGTCCTCGGCTTCGACCAGATGAATGAAGGCGTCTTCCATGGTCGGGTCCGGCCGGAGATCGCTGACCGCGCCGCGTTTGAGGGCGTCCGGCGTGTCGAGCGCGATCAGCCGGGCGCGATAGAGCATCGCCACCCGATCACAATATTCCGCCTCGTCCATGAAGTGGGTGGTGACCATCACCGTCACCCCCTTGCGGGCAAGGCCGTTGATATGGGTCCAGAATTCGCGGCGCGTGATGGGATCGACGCCCGAAGTCGGTTCATCCAGGAACAGCACGGGCGGGCGGTGCATCACCGCGCAGGCCAGCGCCAGACGTTGCCTGACCCCGAGCGGCAGGGACTCCGGCGCCGCCGACAGCCAGGGTTGCAGCCCGAAGATGTCGATCATCTCGTCGATCCGCGCCTGCCGCGCGGCGCCTTTCAGGCCATAGACGCCCGCGGAGAACTCCAGGTTCTGCCGCACGGACAGCAGGCCATAGAGCGAGAATTTCTGCGCCATATAGCCAAGCTGGCCTTTGGCAGCACCGGTCGCCCGGCGCAGGTCCAGCCCCACCACCTGCGCTTCGCCGCTGGTGGGTTTGAGCAGGCCGCACAGCATCTTGAAGGTAGTCGATTTGCCGGCGCCGTTCGGCCCGAGCAGACCGAATATCTCGCCCTTGCGGACCTCGAAGCTCACCATGTCGGTGGCGGTGAAATCGCCGAAACGCTTGGTCAGATCGCGGCAGGAGACGGCAACGTCTGAAGCCAGTTCGACCGGCGGCATCCCTTCGGCAAGCGCCGATGTGCCGCCCGGACCGCCGCCCAGAAGATCAATGAAGGCATCCTCGAAGCGGGCAGGCACCGCTTTCAGTTGCGCGCCGACCCGATCGGCGAGCGCGCTAATTTGCTCGGTTCCCGCATCGGCGCGCAGCACCACGCGGACGCCGGCGCCCTGGATCACCCCGTCGCCGACACTGTCCAGGCTGAGCACTTCGGCTAGCACGGCCCGCCGCCGCTCGCCGACCTGTTCCAGCCGAAAGCTCCGGCTTGTAAGGCGCGCGGTCAGCTCTCCGGGCGGTCCGTCATAAGCGAGCTGCCCTTCGTTGAGCAGCAGCACATTGTCGCAGCGTTCGGCTTCGTCGAGATAGGCAGTCGACCAGACCACGGCCATCCCTTCGTCGGTCAGCGCCTGCACCATGCGCCACAGGTCCTGACGGCTGACCGGATCGACGCCGACGCCCGGTTCGTCGAGCAGCAGGACGGCAGGCCGGGCCATCAACGCGCAGGCGAGGCCCAGCTTCTGCTTCATGCCGCCGGAGAGCTTGCCCGCCAGGCGTCCGGTAAAAGGGGCAAGGCGCGTGAAGTCGAGCAATTGGGCAAACAGGTCGGTGTGCCCATCGGCATCCATGCCGCGCAGCTGTGCATAGAGGCGCATATTCTCCATGACCGACAGGTCTTCGTAGAGCCCGAAGCGTTGCGGCATGTAGCCTGTCGCAACATGGATGGCGTCATTGTCGTCCGCCACATCGAAGCCCGCTACCGTGGCGTGGCCGCTGTTCGGCACCAGCAGTCCTGTCAGGATACGCATCAGGGTGGTCTTGCCCGCGCCGTCCGGCCCGACCAGCCCGGTCAGTCGGCCATAGCTTATCTGCGCGCTGAGATCCTGTAACGCAGGCGCACTGCCGAAATGCTTGCTCAACCTGTCGATGACGACCGCGACATCGCCATTTTGCTCCTGTGGCGCGGTGGCGGGCGGCACGTCAGCGGCCTTTGGCGCGCGCGCCGGTGGCTTGTCCGGCTTCGACCTCGATCGTTACCGGCATGCCCTGACGCAGCGCAGCATCGGCATTGGTGACCACGATCCGCAGGCGATAGACCAGATCCGTGCGCAGATCGGTGGTTTCTACCGTTTTTGGCGTGAACTCCGCCCGCGGTGATATGAACCCGATCTGGCCTTGATAGGTCTTGTCGGACGAGTCGCTGCGAACGCGCACCCGCATTCCGGGCGCGATGCGCCCCAGATCCGGTTCGCCGACATAGGCGCGGACATAAACCGGTGCATCAAGGCTGAGGCTATAGACCGGGCTTTGGCTGACAACCATGCTGCCGGGTTCGCGCACCCGTGCGATGATTGTGCCGGTGCCGGGTGCAAGCAGAACCGTGTCGGCAAGAGCGGTGGCGGCTTGAGCCCGTGCTGCCTGTGCGGCGGCGAGGCGGGCTTGCCCGGCCGCGATGTCTTCCTTGCGAAACCCTTCGGTGGCTTGCGAATGCGCGGCCCGGGCCGCTTTGACACTGGCGGCGGCCTGATCGCGCGCAGTGCGCGCGGCATCGACCGTCTTTTGACTGGCGGCTCCCGACGCGAGCAACTGGCTCTGCCGATCAAAATTACGCTCCGTGTCCCTGGCGACGGCCAGGGCCTGATTGAGGGCCTCCTGCGCCTGCGCAATCTCCTGCGGCCGCAGCCCGCGGCGCAGTTTGTCGAGGTCTGCCTGTGCGACCGCTACGGCGGCGTCGGCGGCCGCGAGCGCTTCCTCGAACGGCTGCGCGTCGAGAGTCGCCATATGTGCGCCCGGCTCGACATGATCGCCTTCATCGAACAGCATCTGCGCGACGCGGCCGGACTGGCGGAAGGCCAATTGCACCTCCCGAATATCGACATTGCCGTACAGATTGAGGGCGTCGCCGTCGCGGCTGCCCCGCTGCATCCACAGCCATCCAGCACCGATGATCGCGATGACGGCCGCAATGATCAGGATCCGCTTTGTCGTGCCGGACAGGCGGATGTTCTTCATGATGATGCTCCGACGCCGCGCAGATAGATGGCGAACACGCCGGGCGCATCGCTGCGGATGCGGGTCACATCGCCCGCCAGCATGGATTGCATGACCAGGCCCTGGACCGTGCCGATGAACAGGGTGGCCGCGGCTTCCGGATCGAGGTCCGCATGCAGTTCGCCCCGTGCCTTTCCGGCGTCGAGCAGGGTATGCAGCCGTTCGCCATAATGGCGGATCAGGGTCTGGGCCATGCGCTTGGGAAGCGTCTCGCCCGGTCGCTGCAACTCCCCGAACAGCATTCGCGGCACACCGGGGTGGTCAGACACGAAATCGATATGCGTCATGAAAACCGCCTCAAGCGCGGCAGCCGGAGAGGCGGCTTCTTCGATCGCCTTGTCCACGCGGGCGAGCAACCGCTCGGTCACCCAGGACATGACCGCCTGCAGGATGGCGTCCTTGGTCGGGAAGTGGCGGAAGAGAGCGCCCTGGGTCAGACCCATCCGCTGGGCGATGGCCGTCGTTGTGATGTCGCTCGGGTTCTGTTCCGCGGCCAGGTCGACCACCGCCTCCACGGTCGCCGCCCGTCGCTCGTCAGCGGGAAGATGTTTGGAACGCCCATTCATTGTTCGCGCCTTCAAAAGAAAGTAATTTATTACTTTCTATCTTTTTCGTATACCAACCGCAAGAGGGAACCGCCGAGGGGCAAACTTCATGAACGTCAAGAGCGGGAGAGGAGAAGGCCTGAAGGTCGGTCACCCCGACATGCCGCAATTCCATTTCGGACCACTCGGATCAGACGTGCTGCTGACCTATCTGAAAAGCATTCAGGAACCGGCTGAGAGCTGATCGTCCAACGGGCCCGAACTGCGCCTGTATCAGGCAATGACCGGGCCTGGCCCGGAAAGGAAGTGACGATGCGCGGACCGATAACCGCTCTGGTGCCGCTCACCTTGATGGCGTGTGCGCAGACCCCTGCGCCAGCGGCCTCGCAGGCTGCGGTCATTCAGACCTCGCCCGACGATCTTCTGGCAGACAAGATCGAACGGGGACGCGCCATCGTATCGAGAGAATGCGCCAGCTGTCATGGCCTCGACAATGAGGAGGCCGAGTGGCCGGACGCCCCGGCTCTCCGGCATATGCTGGCCGATTATGACAGCGAGACGCTGAACGAGGATTTCCGGCAAAGCGTCAGGATCGGCCATCCGGGAATGCCGCAATTCCTGTACGGTCCGAAAACGGCGGACCTGTTGCTGTCCTATCTGGTCAGCATACAGGAACCTGAGACGCCCCCGTCAGAGGACTAGCCCTATTTCGTCTGGCCGCCATCCACCGGCAGGATGGCGCCGGTGATGAAGCTGGCCAGCGGGCTGAGCAGGTAGGCCGCAGCCGAGCCGATTTCGTCTGGTTTGCCGAAGCGTTGCAGCGGCACTTCGCGGCGGATCCAGCGGTTCCAGCTGTCGCCGCGCGGGCCGGTGGAGCGCTCTTCCCAGTCGCCGCCGGGGAAGATGATATTGCCGGGCGCAATCGCGTTGACGCGGATGCCTTTCGGACCTGCCACGCGGGCAAGCTCCTTGGCCAGATGATTCATCGCCGCCTTGGACGTGCCATAGGTGACCGGTGTGCCGAGCGCGCCGAGGCCCGCAATGGACGAGATCATCAGGATAGACCCCTCGCCGCGCGGCTCCATCCTGCGCAGGCAGGACCGGGCGAGCCGGAAGGCGCTGTCAAGGTTTTGCTGGATGCCGGCCGTCCAGGTGTCATCGTCCACTTCATAACCGGGCGGACACGGATGAAGGCCGACATTGGCGACGGCGCGTTCTTTCTTGCCGTCGACCGTGATGTCGAT
>NCEF01000027.1 GCA_002280565.1 Sphingomonas sp. 32-66-10 | reverse complement strand
ATAGCGCCAGTCGAGAAACGCTTCGATCGATGCCGGTAGCGGCGCTTCGGGTTCCGCGCCGGCGTTGGCGACACGGACCGGGGCGTCGGGCTGTGCCGTAGCGGCAGGGCGCGCGGTCCAGTCGCGCGGGTCATCCTCGACGAGCACATCGACGCCCGCATCGCGCCACCAGTTGAGTGCGCTTGCGGCTTCGGCCCGCCAGTCCATGACCCCCTCAATACCCATAAAGCGACAGAGTCATGCCTTGACGCCAGCGTCAATCTGCCTTCATCGGGGGAGGGACGGAATGCGCCGGACACACGACGAGATGTTACGTCGGTGTTCCGAGAGGAGACAGGAAGTGAGCGAACGCGAGTCGATGCCGTATGACGTGGTGATCGTGGGCGCGGGGCCGGCGGGCCTTGCGGCGGCGATCCGGTTGAAACAGCTGGCGAATGAAGCGGGCAGCGAGATCGCGGTCTGCGTGCTCGAAAAAGGCTCCGAGGTCGGCGCGCATATCCTGTCGGGCGCGGTGATCGATCCCAAGGCGCTGGACGAACTGCTGCCCGAATGGCGCGACTCCGGCTGCCCGCTGGCGCAGGTGCCGGTGACCGACAACCAGCATTGGCTGCTGTCGAAAAAGGGCAAATGGGCGATCCCGCACTTCATCACGCCCAAATTCATGCACAATGAAGGGACCTATACCGGGAGCCTCGGTAGCCTGTGCCGCTGGCTGGCCGAACAGGCCGAGGGGCTCGGGGTCGAGATTTTCCCCGGCTTTGCGGCCGCCGAAATCCTCTACCATGACGACGGGTCGGTGAAGGGCGTCGCGACCGGCGACATGGGCGTGGCGCGCGACGGCGCGCGCAAGCATGACTATCAGCCCGGGCTTGAGCTGCATGCCCGCTACACGCTGTTCGGAGAGGGCGTGCGCGGCCATCTGTCGAAGCAGATCCAGCGCCAGTTCGGGCTGTGCGAGGGCGTCGAGCCGCAAATCTACGGCCTTGGCGTCAAGGAATTGTGGGACATCGACCCCGCGCTGCACGAGCCAGGCCGGGTGATCCACACGCAAGGCTGGCCGCTCAACGAAACCGCCGGGTCGAATGGCGGCGGCTTCCTGTACCATCAGGCGAATGGGCAGGTGGCGTTGGGCTTCGTCACCTGGCTCAACTACTCCAACCCGTATCTCTCGCCGTTTCAGGAGATGCAGCGCTGGAAGACACATCCGGCGATCGCGGAGCTGCTCAAGGGCGGCAAGCGCGTCAGCTATGGCGCCCGGGCGATCAGCGATGGCGGGTTGCAGTCGATCCCGAAGCTGGTGTTCCCGGGCGGCGCCCTGATCGGCGACAGCGCGGGCTTCCTCAACGTGCCGCGGATCAAGGGCACGCATGGCGCGATGAAGAGCGGCATGATGGCGGCCGAAGCGGCATTCGCGGCGGTCGCCGCCGACCGCTCGGGCGATGAACTGACCGCCTATCCCGAAGCCTTCAAGGCGAGCTGGCTGTACAAGGAGCTCAGCATCGTCCGCAACGTCGTGCCGCTGGTCAAGAAGTTCGGTGACCTCGTCGGCTCCGGCCTCGCCAATGTTACCATGTTCCTCGAAAGCTGGGGCATCAAGATGCCCTTCACGCTCGGTCACAAGCCGGACCATGAGAGCCTGTGGCGCAAGGATCTGGTCCAGCCGATCGATTATCCCAAGCCCGATGGCGTGCTGACCTTCGACCGCCTCTCGTCGGTGTTCCTGTCGAACACCAACCATGAGGAGGACCAGCCGGTCCATCTGACGCTGAAGGACCCGGACATCCCGGTCGCTTACGACCTGCCGATGTATGACGAGCCGGCGCAGCGTTACTGCCCGGCGGGCGTTTACGAGATTGTCGGCGAGGAAACGGGCGACCCGAAGTTCGTGATCAACGCGCAGAATTGCGTCCACTGCAAGACCTGTGACATCAAGGACCCGACGCAGAATATCAATTGGGTCGTCCCGGAGGGCGGCGGAGGTCCGAACTATCCCAATATGTAAGCATCTCGCCTGGTCTGCTGCAGCGTTGGCGGTCCTGTTGCCCGGGGCGGCGCAGGCCGATCTCGGTGCCTATGTAAAGGCGCGTGCGGCGGCGGCGGACGGTGCGGTCGATGCCGCCGCTGCGGGCTATGCCGCGGCGCTCACGGCCGCGCCAGCGGACGAGGTCGTCGCGATCCGTGCGTACCGCAACGCGCTTGCGGCGGGCGACCTGGCGCTGGCGCGACGGGCAGCTGCAGTGCTGGTCCGGTCGGATGTCGCCCCGCCGGACACCGCGATCCTTGCCTTCGCCGATGCGGTGCGGTCGAAGAACAAGCTTGCCGCCGACGATGCGCTGGGTCGGATCGGGGCCGGGCCGCTCGATTTCCTCGCCCCGATCCTGCGCGCCTGGCTGGCGTTCGACCGCGGGGGCGACCCGTTCCAGTTCCTCGACGCCGCCACGGAGAGCGGACTTAGCCGCCGCTACATCGCCGAGCATCGCGCGTTGCTGTTGCTCGCGTCGAACCGGCGCGACGAGGGGGTGGCGGCGTTGCGCGCTGCGTTGGGGAGCGACCCGGGCAGCATCGACCTGCGCTGGAACGCGGCGAGCCTGTTGGCAGGAATCGGTGATCGGCGTGCGGCGCGCGAATTGCTGGCCGGGGACGACCCCACGATGGTCGGGCTGCGCGAGGCGCTGGTTGCGGCGCGACCCGGCGCCGCGTTCGGGACCAGTCGGCTGCTGACGCGTCTTGCCGCCGATTTGCAGGGGCAGGAGACGCAGACACTTGCGATCCTGTTGACGCGATCTGCACTCTCGCTTGACGCTGGCGACGATCGCGCCCGGCTGTTGCTCGCTGCCGCACTGGGTGACGAGGGGGCGATCGACCGGGCGCAGCTCGTGCTGGGAACGATCCGGACCGCCAGCCCATTTTATAGTGCGGCGTTGGCTGAGCAGATCGAATTGCGCCGCAAACAGGGCGATCCCGACCGGGCGCTGGCGCTCGCGCAATCGCTCGCGACCGCACAAGGGGCGAGCCAGCGGGATCTCCGGCGCTATGCCGACCTGCTGGCCGATCAGGGGCGCGATGCCGAGGCTGCGCCGCTCTATGCCGAGGCTCTGGCACGGGCGGGTGCGGAGGCGAACTGGATCCACCACTTGCAGCTTGGCGGTGCGCTCGAACGGGCGGGGGACTGGGCCAACGCGCTGCCGCATCTGCACAAGGCCGTGGAGCTGGCACCCGACGAACCGGTGGCGTTGAACTATCTCGGCTATGCGCAAGTCGAGCGCGGGGAAAATCTGACCGCCGCAGTCGCGCTGCTCGAACGCGCCAACCGGCTGCGCCCCGACGATCCGGCGATCACCGACTCGCTTGGCTGGGGCTATTATCGCATCGGCGATCTCGCGCGCGCGCTGCCGCTGCTGGAACAGGCCGCGCAAGGGCAGCCGGGCAGCGTGACGATCAACGAGCATCTGGGCGATGCCTATTGGCGCGCCGGGCGGCGGTTCGAGGCGCGCTATGCCTGGCGCGCGGCGTCGATCAACGCCAATGACGCGCAGAAGGCGCGGCTTGCGGCCAAGCTGGCCGATGGCGTCGTGCAGAGGATGGCGGCAAACTGATCCTGACCGAGCCCGCTCCGGCTAAGCTCAACCTGGCGCTGCACGTGCGGCGGCGGCGCGATGACGGCTATCATGAGCTGGAGACATTGTTCGCGTTCGTGCGCGATGGCGATGTCGTGCGGTTGGAGCTCGATGGCGAGGGCTTCGCCGTTGAGGGACCGTTCGGGGCGGCGTTGGCGGGCGAGGGCGATAACCTTGTGACCCGCGCGCGCGCTGCATTTGGCGCGGCATTCGGAGTGGCGACGCCGGGACGGATCACGCTCGACAAGAGGCTGCCGGTCGCGTCGGGGCTAGGCGGCGGGTCGGCGGATGCGGCGGCGACCCTGCGGCTGCTGGCGCGGCGTACAGGGGTGCCCCTTGAGGATGCGCGTTTGTTCGCCGTTGCTGATGCGCTGGGATCGGATGTGCCAGCGTGCCTCTATGGGCGGACGGCGATCGGGACCGGACGGGGCGAGCAACTGGAGTGGATCGAC
The DNA here is from genome assembly GCA_002280565.1 of Sphingomonas sp. 32-66-10. Classification (GTDB taxonomy): domain Bacteria; phylum Pseudomonadota; class Alphaproteobacteria; order Sphingomonadales; family Sphingomonadaceae; genus Sphingomonas. The sequence goes on along the minus strand of NCEF01000027.1, from coordinate 21,061 downwards.
GGAGCGCCGGGTGTTCCGGTGCTACTGGTCAATCCGGGCGTCGCGGTGTCGACCGGCCCGGTGTTCGCGGCATGGGATCGGATCGATCGCGGGCCAATCTTGGTGGAGGGTGACCTGATCGCGCGGGCCAAGGCGGGACGCAACGATCTCTATCCGCCGGCACTGACTGTCGCGCCGGCGATCGCCGATGCAGTCGCTTGGCTGGAGCGCCAGTCGGGTGCCGATCTGTGCCGGATGTCGGGATCCGGTGCGACGTGCTTTGCGCTCTTCGCGGATTCCACGGCGTGCATGATTGCGGCAGAGCGTCTGCGTGTCGAACAGCCGGACTGGTGGTGTCTCAAAACGGTGCTGTCGTGACAGGAGAATGCTCCATAGCGGGACGCTACAGCGTCGCGCGGGTGCGGCTTGCGAGAGCGGGGGGTGTTGGCCCCGTTCTTGCTAAGGGTTCGCTGCGGGTCATGCGCCGGGAGCGAGACGCCCGTGGGTGGCCCCCGCTTTCGGGCGGGCGCCATCCTCGCCCTTTGGGTCGCCGATGATCCGGCTTCAGTTCGATGATAAAGTTGCGCTGCTCACGCTCGACCGGGGCGGCGCGCGAAATGCGCTGCCGATCGCAGCATGGGACGCGATTACCGATGCAGCGGCGTCGGTCGCAAAAAGCGACACGCGTGTGCTCATCGTCGAGTCGGCGATGCCGGGTATCTTTTCTGCCGGGGCGGACCTCTCCGAATTTCCGGCATTGATCGCCGATCCGGCGCTGCGCACCCGCTTCCGGCTGGCGATGGCACGCGGGATTGAGGCAGTGGCGGGACTGCCGATCCCGGTAATTTCGGCGGTCGATGGCGGGTGCTTCGGTGCGGCGGTCGCGCTGACGCTCGCATGCGATATCGTGGTGGCGGGGGATGCGGCGCATTTCGCGACGACGCCGGCGAAGCTCGGCATCGGCTATCCCGCGAGCGATGTCGCGCGGTTGCGTGCACGAGTCGGGGCGGGGCAAGCGGCGCGGATGCTCTTCACCGGCGACCGCATCGACGCGGATGAGGCCATGCGGATCGGGCTCGTCCATTGCCGCGCAAGCGATGCTCCCGAGCAGGCACGGGCGATGGCCGCGACGATCTGCACCAACGATCCCGACGCGGTGCGTCTGCTCAAGTCGATCCTGCGCGACCCCGCGGCCTCGGCGCACGATCAGGCGTTCGAGGACGCGTTCGGCTCGCCCGGCTTTGCGCAGCGCCTCAACGCGTTTCTGGGAGGAAAGAGGTGAGCGTGGTGGAGCGGGTCCCGGGGACTGGTGACGTGCTGATCCTGTGCGATCACGCCAGCAACCATGTGCCCGGCGACATCGATCTCGGCATCGACCCGGCCCTGCTCCACAAGCATATCGCGATCGATATCGGCGCGGCGGTGGTGAGCCGCTGCCTGGCCGAGCGATTGGGCGCACCCGCGTTGCTTGCCACCGTGTCGCGGCTGGTGATCGACCTCAACCGAGAGGTCGATGCGCTCGGCCTGATCCCGCATGCCAGCGACGGCCACGCGATCCCCGGCAATGCCGGCGCGGACCGTGCCGAACGGATTGCGCGCTTTCATGCCCCCTATCATTGTGCCATCGCCGCGCAGGTGCGGACCCAGCGCCCCGCGCTGATCGTCTCGGTCCACAGCTTCACCCCGGCGCTGGAAAGCGGCATCGCAGCGCCGCGTCCATGGGAGGCCGGCGTCTTGTACAACCGCGATGCGCGCGCGGCCCGCTCGGCGATCGGCTGGTTGGCGGCGCAGGGCGTCGTGACCGGGGACAACGAACCCTATTCGGGTCGCCTGCTCAACGCGACGATGAATCGGCACGCGGAGGGGACGGGAACCCCCTATCTGGGCATCGAAATCCGGAACGATCTGATCTCTGATCCGGCCGGAGTGGCGCGTTGGTGCGAAATTCTCGCAAATCTGGTAACATTCGTGCGCGATCATCTTGCGCAGGGGCGGGCTGCGGCGACATAGGCGCGCCATGACCAACCGTTTCGACAAATCCCGCCTGCCCTCGCGCCACGTCTCCGTCGGTCCCGAGCGCGCGCCGCACCGCAGCTATTATTATGCCATGGGGTTGAGCGAGGAAGAGATCGCCCGCCCGTTCGTCGCGCTCGCCAGCGCTGGCAATGACAGCGCACCGTGCAACACGACGCTGGACGCGCAGGCCGATGCTGCGCGCAAGGGCGTGCAGGACAATGGCGGGATGCCGCGCCGCTTCAACACGATCACCGTCACCGACGGCATCGCGATGGGGCATCAGGGGATGAAATCCTCGCTCGTCAGCCGGGAAGTCATCGCCGACTCGGTCGAGCTCAGCGTCCGCGGCCATTGCTATGACGCGCTGGTCGGCTTTGCCGGGTGCGACAAGTCGCTGCCGGGCATGATGATGGCGATGCTGCGCCTCAATATCCCGTCGATCTTCGTCTATGGCGGGTCGATCCTGCCCGGCCGCTATCAGGACCGCGACGTGACCGTGGTCGATGTGTTCGAAATCGTCGGAAAGTTCGCCGCTGGCACCTGCCCGATCAGCGATGTCCACGCGCTCGAGAAGGTCGCCTGCCCCGGACACGGCGCGTGCGGCGGACAATATACCGCCAACACCATGGCATGTGTCGGTGAGGCAATCGGCCTGTCGCTGCCAAACAGCAACATGGTCCCCGCGCCCTATACCAGCCGCGAGCAGATTGCAGTTGCGGCGGGCTATCAGGTGATGGAGTTGCTGGAGCGCAACATCCGCCCGCGCGACATCTGCACGCGTGATGCGTTCGTGAACGCGGCGCGGATCGTCGCTGCAACCGGCGGATCGACCAACGCTGCGCTGCACTTGCCCGCCATGGCGAGCGAGGCGGGGATCGACTTCGACCTGTTCGATGTCGCAGAGGTCTTCAAATCAACGCCTTATGCCGCGGACCTGAAGCCGGGTGGTAAATATGTCGCCAAAGACATGTACGAAGCGGGCGGCGTCTACATGCTGATGAAGTCGATGCTGGAAAACGGGCTGCTGCACGGCGAGTGCATGACCGTGACCGGCAAGACGCTGGGCGAGAATATCGATCAGGTCACGTGGAATCCGGACCAGAAGGTCATCTACGACGTCAAGACGCCGATCACGCCGACCGGCGGTGTTGTCGGCCTGCGCGGCAGCCTGGCCCCCAATGGCGCGATCGTGAAGGTTGCCGGGATGGCGCGGCTGCAGTTCGAGGGGCCAGCGCGCTGCTTCGATTGTGAGGAAGACGCCTTTGCCGCGGTCGAGGCGCGGTCGATCCAGGAGGGCGAAGTCGTCGTGATCCGCTATGAAGGGCCGAAGGGCGGGCCGGGCATGCGCGAGATGCTGTCGACCACCGCCGCGCTCTATGGCCTGGGCATGGGTGAAAAGGTCGCGCTGATCACTGACGGGCGCTTTTCCGGCGCCACGCGCGGTTTCTGCATCGGCCATGTCGGGCCGGAAGCGGCGGACGGCGGGCCGATTGCGCTGGTCGAGGATGGCGACACGATCCGCATCGATGCAGAGGCAGGGACGATCGACCTGCTCGTCGCCGACGAGGTGCTGGCCGAGCGCCGCGCCAGTTGGCAGCCGCGAAGCAACGATTATCAGTCGGGCGCGCTGTGGCGCTATGCGCAGAATGTCGGACCTGCCTATAAGGGCGCGGTAACGCATCCGGGGGCGAAGTCCGAAACGCATGTCTTTGCGGATATCTGAATATTTGGGCGCGGCGGCGTTGCTGATGCTCGCCGCCTGCGATCCGGGGCCGGTCAAGACCAAGGCGGACCACGCGCAGGACGCGCGCACGCAGGCGGCGCGTGACGCAGCGGAGGGGCGTATCCCCTGCGCGCTGGGTGACGCCCGTGATTTCGCGACGCGCTGCACGATCGACCGGGCGCAGACCCAGGATGGGCTGATCCTGACCGTGCGCCATCCCGATGGCGGCTTTCACCGGCTACGGGTCACACGCGATGGACGCGGGGTGGTGGCTGCCGACGGCGCAAAGCCGGCGAGCGTGACGATCATCGACAAGGATGCGATCGAGGTGGAAATCGACGACGCGCGCTACCGTTTGCCCGCTACGGTAAAGGGCGCGGGCGGCAAGTGAGCGCAGCGCGGCGATGGGGCTGGGCGCTGTTCTGGCTGATCGTCGCCGTCGCAGCATGCTGGTTCCACACCGACTCATTCGCCTTCATTGCCAAGCGGGAAGCCCCGACGGGCGAGACCTTGTGGGGGCGCCGCATCTGGTATTTCGCGCATGTCGCGCTGGCCATTCCCGTATTGCTGATCGCGCCGATCCAGTTTGCGGCATCGCTGCGCGCGCGCTGGCCGTGGGTGCACCGCGCGCTGGGTCGGGTCTATCTCGCGGCATCGCTGTTCGCCGGACTGTTCGCGTTGCATCTGGGCAGCACGATCGCGGCGCAGGAAACGCAGGTGCCCCTGACGCTGTTCGCGGCAGTGTGGATCGGCTTTGTCCTGATCGCGTGGCAGGCGGCGCGGCGGCGGCGGTTCGACCTGCACCGCGCGTTCGTCATCCGTGCCACGGCGATCGCATTGTCGTTCGTGTGGGTGCGGATGATGGCAGCGGGCGATGGAGTCATGCTCGGCTTTATCGAGAATGCGGAGGTGCGCGCGGCGACGCGGGGCTGGCTCAGCTTTGTCCTGCCATTGCTTGCGGTGGAGTTGTGGTTGCACTGGTGGCCCGCCGCGAAGTCGCTATTTGCGCCGCGCCGCGATTGAGCCTATCGCCGCTGCTGCCAGAGGGCCGGGCGGCCGCGTTGCATGCAAATGCACCGAGGAAAGTCCGGGCTCCACGGAAACACGGTGCCGGGTAACGCCCGGCGGTCCCGGTTCGCCGGGGTCAGGGAAAGTGCCACAGAGAGCAGACCGTCCACTGCCTTCGGGTAAGGACATGGGTGAAAGGGTGCGGCAAGAGCGCACCGCGCGACCGGCAACGGAAGCGGCACGGCAAACCCCACCGGGAGCAAGATCGAATAGGGACCGCGCACGGGGAGTTCCGCCCCGCGGTCCGGGTTGATTGCTTGAGCCCCCATGCAAATGTGGGCCTAGAGGAATGGTCGCCTATCGCGCGCACCTCCCTTCGGGGAAAGGGCCGCGTGGACAGAACCCGGCTTACAGGCCCTCTGGCATCCAATTCCGTCTGAATTGCGGGGCTTGTCACCATGTCCTCGGCTGACCGATAGTGGACGGCGGAGGCGGGACAGATGAAACGCAGCTTCGTCCTATTTGCGGGCGCATCGCTCGCCGTGATGACCCCCGGGCTTGCCGCGGCGCGGGAGGGCGGTTTGCGCAAGGCGTGCGCGCAAGAAGCGCGGCTGCCGACCCCCGACGACAGTACCGGCGTCGAGTTTGACGACATGGTTGCCGAGCGGGCCATCGAACTGTGTCGTCGCGCGCTCGAAGCGCATCCGCGCGACGCGGCGGTCATGGCCAATCTCGGGCGAGCCCTCAGCAAGGCTGGTGAGGACCAGGCGGCGTTGGGCCTGATCGAGCGCGCCGCTGCCGGAGGTAGCCTGCAAGCGATCAACACGCTGGCACAGATGTACGAAACCGGCAGTGGCGTGCCGAAAGATACTCAGCGCGCCTTTGCATTGGCCAAGTCAGGGGAGAAAGGTCGCAACGTCTGGCTGCTTGGACGGTTGGCCGAATATTATCTGAGCGGCATCGGGACGCCTGCGAATGTCCCGGCGGCAATCGCCACCTATGCGCGCGCGGCCGAATTTGGCCACGCCGGCGCGGCAGAGACCCTGGCGGAACATTATCGGTTAGGTACAAGCGGGGTACCCCAGGACTTTGCGCGTGCCCACAAATGGTATCGACGTGCGATGCAACTGGGCGAACCGGACGCCATAGCGGCGCTGGGGTACATGGCCGAGAAGGGACAGGGAGTTCCCGAGGATCCGGTCGAGGCGCGCCGGTTGTACCGGCTCGCGGCCGATCAGGGATCGGACTGGGGCGCGGAGAATTACGCCGTGATGCTCCAGTTGGGCCGGGGCGGTCCGAAGGATGAGAAGGGCGCGGCGGATTATGTGCGTCTGGCGGTCGATCGTGGCTCGACCAGTGCGATGCGGCGTCTTGGGTCCTTTTATGAGCAGGGGATCGGCGCCGTCAGCGATATTCAGATGGCGATCGCATGGTATCGAAAGGCTGCCGATGCCGGCGACACCGACGCGATGGTACGCCTCGGCGACCTGGCCCAGGCCGGCATGGGAATGCCCCGCGACTTGGAAGCCGGCCGCGCATGGTATCGCAAGGCCGCCGATCTTGGCAGCATGAGAGCGACGCGCAGCCTGGCCCTGGATCTGGCAGCGGGCGAATTCACCGGTGTTCCCAGCGACAATCCGGCCGCAATCCGGCTGTATCACAAGCTGGCGGACAGCGATGATCCAACGGATATCGCGATGGCCGCCGATGTGTTCGCGGCCGGCAAGCAGGTGCCGATGGACCTCAAGGCCGCGCGCAAATATTATGGGAAGGCGCTGGCGGCCGGGGAGGACAGCGCTGCGCGGGACCTTGTCGAAGTGATCCTGCGTGACGCGCCCGATGATACCGATCGGGCCGAGGCGCTGCGTGTGCTGACCGCGCGCGCCGAACAGGGGGCGGGCTGGGCGCTTGCCGCGCTGGCCCATCCCGGACCGTTGATCGAGGCGGGCGGACTGAAGTTCGATAGCGCGCCATGGCGGCGCAAGATTGTAGCGCTGACGGACCCGAAGGTGCTGATCGATGTCGCCAAGGCGTTGCAGGCGGGCAAGCTGGCGACGCAGCAGTTCGGGCTGGCGGTGCAATATGCCAAGGCCGCCAGCGACCCGTCGGTGGCGAAGGAATATCAGCTCAAGCTGATGCTCGACCTCAAGCTGCAGGAAGCGGCGCTGCGCGAGCTGGCGCGTTATGCCGAGGGAGACGAGTTCAAGGCGCTGCCGGAGGATCGCCAGACCGCGTTGCTTGCGCAGTTCGACACGCCCTCTGCGTTCAACTTCAACGGCGACGCATCCTACATCCCGCTGTTCGAAGCGCTGGCGAAGCTGGGGATGCGAGAGGCCGCCGCCAAATATGCCTGGCGGCTGCTCGATGATGGCGCGGGCGACCCGACCGCAGCGTTGAAATGGTTCGAGATCGCCGCCGAACGTGGTTCGGCAGATGCGCAGCGCGCGATCGGCTATCTGCACCTCAAGGGCTTCGGGGTCGAGAAGAGCGCGGTCAAGGCGGTGCGCGCATGGGAGGAAGCCTATCGCCGGGGCGAGACCAGCGCGGCGATGAGCCTGGCGCTCTATTACAAGGGCGAGTTGGACTTCACTGACGCCCAGCGGGCCGGCGCACCGCAATATGACCGGGCGCAGGCGTTCGAATGGATGCAGCGTGCGGCGTCGTTCAGCTTTGCCAATGCAGTGATGCTGGCGCGTATGTATCTGGCGGGCGACGGGACCAGGGCCAATCCGAAGGAGGCGATCCGCCTGCTACGCTGGGCGGTGCATTGCGGTGACTACAGCGCACGCGTGGCGCTCGGTGAGGCGTATCTTCATGGATCTGGCGTCGCCAAGGATCCGGCGATGGCGCTGCGCTGGTTCCGGCATGCAGCGGCGACGCAGTGGAGCGGGGGCGCCGAGGCAATGGTGCGGGCGTCGGCACTCGGCTGGGGCATGAGCGCCGATGTCAGGCAGGCGCGCTACTGGTTGGCCGAGGCGGTGCGGCGCGGCGGCTACGATGCCAAGCAATGGCAGGCCGCGTGCGGGGCACAGGCGACGATCAAATGCCTGCTCAAGATCGAAGGCTTCACCCCGATTCCGATCGGCCCGCAGACCGAGGGCCTCGCGGCGGAGCCGACGTTCGAGGCGCGCGAGGCGGTGCTGCGCAAAGAGCTCGACACTGCGGTCGAGAATGCGTCCGAATATGCCGTGTTCGAAGGGTTTCGCAGTCTCGAGGAGCATTATCTCCTCTATGGCAAGATGGACCAGTATCTGGCGACCAAGGTCCGGTCATTGGCGATCAAGGAAGCGGCGCTCGCCAGCCGGTTCGGTAGCCGCGACAACTATTTCGCCCTAATTGAATCCTCATGCCACTGGTCGAGCGCTGCCAATGAGGCCAGCAGCGGCGGTCGGCGTGAGGCAGCGTTGTTCTTTGCCAAGGTCGCAGTCAACAAGCTGCAGGACGCACGCAAGCGGATATCCGACCTCGATCCGTCGATCCGCGAATGCTTCATCCGCGTGCACCAGGACCGCTACCGCTATCTCGCCGGCATTTTCATGGAAATGGGCCGGTTCGGCGAGGCCGAGCATGTGCTGGCGATGCTCAAGGATTTTGAGAGCTATAACTATACCCGCGACAAGCGGCGCGAGGGCGAAGCGTTCGACCAGATGCCGCTCGACGCCAAGCAGACGCAGAGCATGGCTGCATTCGACGCCGCCACTGCGGCGCTGGCGCAGGCTGGGGCGGCGCGCGAGCGGCTCGTTGTGCTTCAGCGACAGGGCACGCTGACGCCCGCGCAGCAGCAGGAACTGGCCGCCGCGACCACTGCGCTGGCGGCGGCGCAAACCGCGTTTCGCAGCGAGTTGGGCGAAGTCGCCAATGTCGTCGCCGAGCTCGATATCGCGCTAGCCCCGGATCGGCAGGCACAGGCGGATCGGGTGGCGCAGATCCAGCCGCGCCTCATGCCCGCCGTGCGACGGTTGGGAAAGGGCGTCGCTGCGTTGCACGCAGTCGTGCTGCCCGACCGCATCCATTGGCTGATCACCACCGCCAGCTTTCAGAAGTCAGTCGTGGTGCCGATCGACATGATCGCGATGCGCAAGGATATCGGCCTCTATCGCCAGGCGATCAGGGACAAGGCGGTGTTCATCACCGACCCCGCCGCGAAGCTCTATCGGTCGCTGTTCGAGCCGGTGGACAGGGCCCTGCGTGCAGCGGGGATTCAGCATGTGATGCTCTCCCTCGACGATGCGCTGCGCTATCTGCCGATGGCGGCGCTGCATGACGGCAAGCAGTGGCTGGCGGAGCGCTATGCGTTCAGCGCGTTCCGCTCCATTGAGGAGGTGCAGACGGGGCCGTCCAATGCGACCGCATGGAGTGTAGCAGCACTGGGCGCGAGCCAGGGCGGGGCGGGGCTGAGCCCATTGCCTGCGGTTCCGGCGGAATTGGCGGGGATTGTCCGTGCCGAGGGTGGGGCAACCGGGGTGCTACCGGGGGTCGTCAAGCTGGACGGCGCGTTCGACCGCGCGGCGCTGAGCGCGGCGATGAGCGGCAGTTATACTGTGATCCATATTGCGTCGCACTTCGCGCTCGATCCGGCGCGAGCGGATAAGTCGTTCCTGCTGTTGGGGACGGGTCAGGAACTGCCACTCACCGAGTTCATCAAGGACGGGGGCTTTACGGCCTATGAGGTCGATTTGATTGCGCTTTCGGCCTGTCAGACCGGTGTACCCGGCGGAAACCAAAACGGGTCGGAGGTCGATGCGAGCCTGGCGGAGATCGCGCAAGGGGCGGGCGCGTCGGCGGTTCTGGCCTCACTCTGGTCCGTTGCGGACGAATCCACTGCCGTGCTGATGCAGCGCTTCTACGCGATCCACGCCAAGGGTGGGTCAAGCAAGGCCGAATCGTTGCGCCAGGCCCAGATCGCCCTGATGACGGCGCAGGGCGGAACCGGCACCGATCGCGGCAATGGCCGTGCGCGACAGGATGGTCCGACCGGGCCGGCCGTGACCGGCTATGCCCATCCATTCTACTGGGCGCCGTTCGTGCTGTTGGGCAATTGGCAGTGAGCCTGGTGCGGCCATGTTAGGTCCGGCGCTTATGCTGGCCATTGCGCCGATCCAGACGGGGGCGACCGTCGACCAAGCCGCTGATCGCGCCGAATGCGCGCTGTGTGTCCGCAAGATCGAGCTCGACGCCGCCCGCTGGAACTGCCTGCTGCGGAAGCGCGATGCGCTTCAGGGAGAAGTTGGCGATGCCGTGATTGTCCAGCTCGATCCGCGCAGCTGCAACGGCATGGTTGCGCAAGGGCGCAAGACGAGCGCGAGTTCGCGCAGCGGAAGTCCGGACCTGGTGGTCGAGGACCGCGACGGTGAAACAGGACTGATCATGCTGAGCAAACGCCAGCTGCGCTGCCTGGTCAATGCGCAAAGCGTGACCAAGCCCGGGGTACGCGTTTCGTTTGACTTTACGCGGCAGTGTCTCAAATAAGGTTCAACATATCTTGTTGGGGGATAAGATATGCAGCTGGCGAGAACGCTATGGCTAATCATTGCGCTGATCGTGTCGCTGGCGGTAGCGGCGGACCGGGCGCAGGCACAGGCACCCACACAGCCGCGCTATGCGCTGGTCATCGGGGTTTCGGCGTATGAAGGCCGGTACGCGCTCGCCAATGCCGGCCGCGACGCGGCGCTGGTGGCTAGCCGCTTGTCCAATTCGGGGTTCGATGCAGCCAATCTCAAGCTGCTGACTGATCCGACGAAGGGGCAGATACGCGACGCGCTCGATGCGCTGTACCTGAAGGCGCAGGCATCGCCGAACGCGCTCATCGTCATCTATTACGCCGGGCATGCGGTTCAGTATGAAGGGATTAATTATCTCGTCCCCAAGGGCGCGGACCTGTTGGGGCGCGAGGTAACGCCGGGGGACTATGACGATCAGGGGTTCAACGCTCAGCTCTTCCTGAGCAAGTTTGCGCGGACGCGCGTTGGGCACCTGCTGGTGATCCTGGATGCGTGCCGCGACAACCCGTTTGGCGGAAGCCCCGGCCTTGCGGAGATAACGGGAGCGCAAACCGGGCCCGAATGGATGGTCGCGTTTTCCGCGATGGCCGGGCAGACTGCATCCGACGGCACCGGCCAGAACAGCCCCTACACCGCTGCGCTGGCGCACGAACTTGCCGCCCCGGACATCACGCTGACCCAGGTGTTCGAGCGGGTGCAAGCCCGGTTTGCGGCAGACCCCGCCTTGGCGCGCCAGCGGCCCTATGCCAAGGGCTCGCTCAACGTCGTGTTGCGCACCGCGCCGTCGGGGACGGACCTCGCCTCGCTCAAAGGGGCGATCACCAGTGCTGGTGGGGCGATGCGGGGCGGCGGGGGATCTGCGCAGATGGAGGTCGCGCGGCTGATCGGCGCGGACCGGATCGGTGGCGGAGAGGATGGCCGCAAACTGCTCAACGACGCGCTCAAGCTGCGCCCGCTTTCTGCGATTCGCGCTGACGCCGAAAAGGGTGATGCCTTTGCGCTGTATCTTCTGGCGCTTGCGCATTGGGACGGCGTGGGCGGCGCGTCGAAAGATGTTCAGTTAAGTGCGGCGCTGCTGCGGCGGTCGGTCGCCCGCGGCAGCGGCCGCGCTGCGTCGTCGCTAGGCGTTTACCTCTGCTGTGACGCAGCTGGACCCAAAAATGATGCGGAAGCCGTAGAATGGTTTCGCGTCGGTTCGTGGCTCAAATTCGCCGGTGCGACCCGCAATCTGGGTATTTCCTATCGCGACGGGTCAGGCGTCAAAAAGGACTTGGCAGAAGCTATACGGCTTCTGGAGCTGGCGGGCAATCAAGGAGATACCAGAGCTTGGTCCAATATTGGCTGGCTGTACAACAACAATGATCATGGTCTGCGCGACAAGGTCAAGGCGCGCGGCTATTTCCAAAAGGCGGTCGACAGCGGCGATCTCTCGGCAGTCATCCCACTGGCGAACGGCTATTGGCACGGGATCGCGCAGGACGGGAAGGACAAGGAGCCGCGCAAGGCGCTCGAAATTCTCGTTGGCGGCGGAACGGCCGGGTGCGGCGAATGCTGGTATAACGCAGGGCAATTGTTCGGCTCTGGCGATCTGGGCGCCGTGGATGAGGCGTTGGCCTACAACGCATTCATGAAGGGTGCGGAACTGGGTGACGCCAATGCCATGTTGGAGGCGGCCCGGAAGCTAGGCAGCGGCAAGGGGGTTGCAAAGAATCCGGTCGCTGCATTTGCGATGTATGAGCGGGCAGCGGCAGCGGGCAGCGTAGAGGCGAAGGGCAGCGTCGGGCTGATGCTTGCGCGGGGAGAGGGTGTAACGCGGAACCCGGTCCGGGGAGCTGCGATCCTGCGTGAGGTCCTCGCCCGCGACTTGAGCGCCGACCCCAAAGTTCGACATGCGGTCTATCAACCCAACTACTGGGGCTATGCGCGCGATTTGGGCATCCTGCTTGATCAGAAGCTGGTACCGGAGCGTTCTGCAACCGAGCTTGCCGAATTGCGCAAACGCTACGGGCCCTTTGACGGATCGATGAAGCGCTTTACCGTTCCGATCGATTGTGCAGGGATCAAGTCGCCGTTCCACGTTTATGTATTGAACTGGGATCGGCCTAATGACGAGACGCCAGTCGACCCTCAGGCCGAATGGCTCCAGCAGGAGCGCGGCTGCAGTGTTCCAGCGGACGTCCTCGACGCCTTCCGCAAGCTCAAGAAGATCGCACGGGAGAACAACGTCTCCTTCATCGACCTGACCGTCTATGCGCTCGGCGCCGCGCAGCAAGAGCAAGCGACCCAGCCACAGCAATCTTCCAAACCGGAAGCCAAGCCACAGCCGAAAAAGCCCGCAGAGTCGGTCCCTCCTGCCAAACGCAAGCCGCCCGAGACCTGATGTGCGTTACGCCGCCTTGCGGCGCTCCGCCATCTCCTCGTTGAGCATTTCGGCGAGCAGGAAGGCGAGTTCCAGGCTCTGCCCCGCGTTGAGCCGCGGGTCGCAATGGGTGTGGTAGCGGTCGGCAAGGTCGTGTTCGCTGACGTCGATCATGCCGCCGGTGCATTCGGTGACATTCTGCCCGGTCATTTCGGCATGGATGCCGCCGGCATAGGTTCCCTCGGCGCGGTGGACGGCGAAGAAGCCGCGTACTTCGGCCAGGATGCGATCGAACGGGCGGGTCTTGTAGCCGTTGGCGGCCTTGATGACGTTGCCGTGCATCGGGTCGCAGCTCCACACCACCGGATGTCCCTCGCGCTTCACCGCGCGGATCAGCTTGGGCAGGCCGCTTTCGATCTTGTCATGGCCGTAGCGGGTGATCAGCGTCATCCGGCCCGGCGTGCGGGCGGGGTTCAGCGTGTCGAGCAGGCGTAGCAGCGCGTCCGGCTCAAGGCTCGGTCCGCACTTCATCCCGATCGGGTTGCCGATGCCGCGCAGGAATTCGACATGCGCCGATCCATCGAAGCGGGTGCGGTCGCCGATCCACAGGAAATGCGCGCTGGTGTCGTACCAGTCGCCGGTCAGGCTGTCCTGCCGGGTCAGCGCCTGCTCGTACGGGAGCAGTAGCGCTTCATGGCTGGTGTAGAAATCGGTGCGCTTGAGCTGCGGCACGGTTTCGGGATTGATTCCGCACGCCTCCATGAAGTCCAGCGCCTCACCGATGCGGTCGGCGACATCCGCGAACTTGTCGGCCCAGGGGCTGCGGCCCATGAAGTCGAGCGTCCACTTATGCACCTGATGCAAATTGGCGTAACCGCCGCTCGCGAAGGCACGCAGCAGGTTCAGCGTCGCCGCCGACTGGGTATAGCCGCGGATCATCCGCTGCGGATCTGGAATGCGCGCTTCGGGCGTAAAGGCGATGTCGTTGACGTTGTCGCCGCGATAGCTGGGCAGTTCGACCCCGTCGATCGTTTCGGTATCCGCCGAGCGCGGCTTGGCGAATTGACCGGCCATGCGGCCAACTTTCACCGTCGGCAGCTTTGACGCGAAGGTCAGCACCACCGCCATCTGCAGGATCACGCGAAACGTGTCGCGGATATTGTTCGGGTGGAACTCGGCAAAGCTTTCGGCGCAATCGCCGCCCTGCAGCAGAAACGCCTCACCGCGTGACACACGCGCCAGCTCCTGAGTCAGCGCGCGCGCCTCGCCCGCAAAGACCAGCGGGGGGAAATTGGATAATGTATCGGTCGCAGCTGTCAGCGCGGCCCCGTCGGGGTAAATTGGCAACTGTCGTGCTTCGGCGCGGGTCCAGCTGTCAGGGGTCCAGTCCATCGCCTGCTCCAGGTTGCGGACATGGACGTACCAGTCCTGATGATGTGCAATGCTGTTCGCCGCGATCTGGTTGAGCACGGCGGGGGAGGCGCGCTTCCCGTCCTCTTCCCAGCCCTGCACCGTTGAGCCGGGCGTGTCGAACCACGCGCCGAACGCAGCGCGCGACATGGAGCGTTCCTCACGGAAGCGGCGAATTTTTGAACCTTCTAACGTCGTCATATGGCTGCCTTACCCGCGTTGGGTAAGTCGTTGCAACCCTCAAATTCACCCGTTGGGGGTAAATGCGGTTTTGCGTGGATTTGGCGGTTCAGCCGAGCTTAATCGAGCAATATGCGATAGACGGGACAGCCAAGGAGACCAGCATGTTCCGAACCTTTCTTATCGCATCGCTGGCCGCGTCTCCCGTGATGGCGCAGGATCAAGCTGGGGCCGACAGCAGCGCGCCGCCGCAGCGGGTAAGTAGCGTGCTGCTCTATGGCGACGAATCCTGTCCAAAGGCCGAGAGCCCGGACGAGGTCGTGATCTGCGCACGTCCCGGCGACTCGCCGTTCCGCATTCCCAAGGCGCTGCGGAAGACCGAGCCGGGGCCGGAGGGGACAAGCTGGGTCCGTCGCGCCGAACTGGTGGATGAGGTCAATCGCGCAACTTTGCCCGGCAGCTGCAGCCCGATCGGCAGCTATGGCCAGAGCGGCTGCACCGTCCGGATGCTTCAGCAGTGGAAGGCGGAGATGAAGGCGAAGAAGGACGAAGAGGCGGCGATGCCGCGCGGCTCCGAACTCGACGATTAGTTACTGGCCGAAGCCAGGTTCGGCGGCGCGGGCCACGGCTTCGCGCGCAGCGGCGAACAGTGCGCCGGCCTTTGCCTCGCACTCGCGCTGTTCATAGGCCGGGTCGCTGTCGGCGACGATGCCCGCGCCGGCGGTGACGTGCATCGTCCCGTCCTTCACGATCGCGGTGCGCAGGACGATACAGCTGTCCATCGACCCATCGGGGGAGAAATAGCCGACACCGCCGGCATAGGGACCGCGCTGGTCGCGTTCGAGTTCGGCGATGATCTCGCATGCGCGGACCTTGGGCGCACCGCTGACGGTTCCGGCGGGGAAACCCGCGAACAGCGCATCGAGCGCGTCGGCGTCGGGGCGCAACCTGCCCACCACGTTCGACACGATATGCATGACATGGCTGTAGAATTCGACGGTGTAGCTGTCAGTGACGGTGACCGATCCGGCCTGTGCCACCCGACCGACATCGTTGCGACCGAGATCCAGCAGCATCAGATGCTCGGCACGTTCCTTGGCATCGGCGAGCAGACTGTCGCGGTTCGCTGTGTCCTCGGCCGCATTCTTGCCCCGGGGACGCGTGCCGGCGATCGGGCGGATCGTGACCTCATCGTCGCGGACGCGGACGAGAATCTCGGGGCTCGACCCGGTCAGGGCAAAGCCGGGCAGGTCGAGGAAATAGAGGAAGGGCGACGGGTTCACCCGGCGCAGCGCGCGGTACAGTTCGATCGGTGGGAGAGCAAAGGGCGCAGTGAAGCGCTGGGCGAGGACAACCTGAAATATGTCACCGGCAGTGATATAGTCCCGCGCGCGGTCGACCATGGCGGCGTAGTCGCTGGCAGGCACGACGGGCTGCGGAATCACTTCCACCGCGTCGGCAACCGCGCGGGGGGGCAGCGGCGCGGCGGCGAGGCGGGCGGCGGTCGCCTCGATCCGATCGGCGGCGATCTCGATCTGCTGCTCCGGATCGCGTGCTGCATCGGGCCAGATCGGCGCGACCAGGAACAGCGAATCCGCCAGCCGATCGAAGATCAGGATCACCGTCGGACGGACGAAGATCATATCCGGCAGGCGCAGCGCATCGCTGGCAGCGCGGGGCAGGGTCTCCACCAGCCCGATCGTCTCATAGCCGAAATAGCCGACCAGGCAGGCGAGGGCGCGGGGCAGTTCGGCTGGGACGTCGATGCGGCACGACTGGACCAGCGCCCGAAAAGCTTCGAGCGTCGGACCATCGGTCGGGACAAACGCGTCGCGGTCGGTGAGCCAGTTCGGGTTGACCTCGGCGGTGTGGCCCTGCGCGCGGAAGACGAGATCGGGGGCGAGACCGATCATGCTGTGGCGACCGCGCACCGCGCCGCCCTCGACCGATTCCAGCAGAAAATCGCCGCGGCCCGGCTCGATCAGCTTGAGCGCGGCGGCGACCGGGGTGTCGGTGTCCGCCAGCTGCCGCCGCCAGATCAGCGCTGGCCGACCGGCGGCGAGTTCCGCGCGGGCGGCGTCGAGCCCCTCAGTCCTCCCGCGCATCGCGATCAATTGCCGCCCGTCGCCTGACCGCTCAGCTGCGCCTTCAGCGCGGCAATGGCGGCTTCGTTGCGCTTGACCTTCACCGCCTTGCGCGCGGCGGCGGCGAACTGTTCGGCATATTCATTGCCGATCAGCTGGCCCAGCTGACCGCGGGTCTGGCCGATCAATGCGGCGTTGCCCTTGGCATTGCCCTCTTCGATGTCATCGAGCTGGACGATCCAATATCCACCCCGTTCGGGCGCGGGGATCGCCTTGGCCTTTTTCTCGGCCATGCTGAACATCAGGCGGACCGGCGGGGGCAGCTGCTCGCCCATCTGGGCAAGCTGGCCGCGCGAGGCGTCGAGCGGCTGGATCGCGGGCAGGTTGAGGCCGCTTTCCTTCATCGCCTGAGCGATCGGCATACCCTTGCTCAGCTTGGCGACGATCGCGTTGGCGGCCGTGCGCGCGCCGTCGAGCTGGCGGCTGCGGACGAGATCGTCAGCCACATTGGGCCGAATTTCGGCAAGCGGACGCGGCGCGGCGGCAACGACCCGATCCGTTTTGACCAGTGCGAACGCGCCTTCCTCGCCAAGCGGGATCAGCTGGGGATCGTCGCTCGTCTCCATGGAGAAACTGGCCTGGGCGATCTGCGCCAGCGTGGGATCGGGCGCGGCTTCACCGGCCATCGCGGTGCGGCCGTCGGCGAACAGCGGAGCGCTGGTCTCTGCCTTCAGCTTCGACCCCGTGACCACCTCGTCAAAGGTCGAATTGCCGGCGATCTCGCTGTCAATCTTGGCGCGCAGATCGGAGAGCGCGGTTGCCAGCTTGGTCTTCGCGATCGTCTGGGCGAGTTCGTCTCGGACCTGATCGAGCGATTTGCCGGCGACCTGCTCGATCCCTTCGACCCGGACAATGTGCCAGCCAAGCGGCGAGCGCAGCGGGCCGACCACCGTGCCCTGCGCACCGGCAAAGGCGGCGTTGGCGATCGCGGCGCTGCTGGCCCGGGCGAACGCTTCCTTTTCCGCATTCTGCACGGTCGATGCCTGAAGGCCCGCCGCCTTGGCGGCGTCGGCCATCGACGTCCCGGCCTTTACCTTCGCCGCAATGCCCTTGGCGGCATTTTCGTCGGCGACGATGATCTGCGCGAGATTGCGACGGGTGGTGGCGGCATATTGCGCGGCGTTCTTCTTGTATTCGGCGGCGATTTCCGCGTCGGTCGCCTTTGCACCGGCTTCGAACTGCGCCGGCGTGACGACGGCGTAGCGGACCACGCGACGTTCGGGCAGCGTGTAGCGGCCCACATTCTTCTTGTAATAGGCCTGCAGCTCCGCCTCGGTCGGCGGATTGCCCGGTGGAATCGCGCCGATCGGGATATAGCCGACCGAGCCCTTGCGGCGTTCCAGCATCAGCGAGGCATAGGGCAGGGCCAGTTCAGCCGGGACCGGGCCGGGATCGGCAATCGGAGCCATCAGCCACTGGACCAAAGTCTCGCGGCGAATGTCGCTGCGCACCTGTTCAGCGGTGATGCGCTGTTCGGACAGGAACTGGTCGAAACGCTGCTGGCTGAACTTGCCATCGAAGCCCTGAAATGCCGGGATCGACGCGATCTGTCCGTCGATCGCGGCGGGGGAGACGACCATGCCGTGCTGGCCGGCATATTCCTCCAGCGCCATGCCGTCGATCACCTGGTTCAACACCTGTTCGAACCCGCCGGTGCGGACGAATTGCGCCATGTCGAGCATCGGCTGTTGCTGGCGGACGCGCTCCAGTGCGTTGCGCAGCCGGTCCTGCATTTCTTGCTGCGTCAGCTTCTTGTCGCCGACCTGGACCAGCGCGCCGCTGGCCGAAGGGCCGCCCACGCCCAGATTCTGGACGTCCATCATCGCAAACCCGACGCCGAGCGCCACCAGCAGCAGCAGGGCAACGATCTTGCCGGGGGTCGAGAAGATGATGCGGCGGAAATTGGTGAGCATGGAAACCCGCTGAAATGGGAAGAATTGGCCCCGCTTTAGGGGGCAGGGCGACGGGCATCAAGCGACAACGGTAGCTGGCCACGGCAAGGTGCTTGTGCCGCTTGGCCGCGCGGCCTATCCGCCTGTCCAATAGTGGACAAAGGGGAAGCGGGATGCGGCGCAAGCTGGTGGCGGGCAATTGGAAGATGAACGGTGTCACCGAGTCGCTGGGCGAGGTGGCGGCGATTGCCAAGGCGGCGGCTGACCATCCCGGCGTCGATGTCGCGCTGTGCCCCCCGGCGACGTTGATCGCCCCGGCCGTTGCGGTCGCGGGCGGGATGCCGATCGGCGGGCAGGATTGCCATGAGCATGACAGCGGGGCGCATACCGGGTGCATCTCTGCCCCGATGCTGAAGGATGCCGGCGCCACGTTGACCATCGTCGGGCATAGCGAGCGGCGGGCGGACCAGAACGAGACCAGCCATGACGCCTGGGCCAAGGCGGCGGCGGCGCATCGCCATGGCCTCAACGTCATCCTGTGCGTCGGCGAGACCGAGGCGGAGCGCAATGCCGGTCGCGCCGAGAGGGTGGTGCAGGCGCAGATCGAGAAATCGGTGCCGGAGGACGCGGACGGCAGCTGGTTCACGCTGGCATATGAGCCGCGCTGGGCGATCGGCACCGGGCGCACCCCGACGCTGGAGGAAATCGAGCTGATCCACGCCATCGCCCGCGCCAAGCTGGGCATGATGGTCGGGGCGGAGAAGGCCGAGGCGATCCGGATCCTGTATGGCGGGTCGGTGACCGGGGCGAATGCGGCGAGCATCCTGGCGGTCGACAATGTCGACGGCGCGCTGGTGGGTGGAGCGAGCCTGACCGCCGAGAAGTTCGTGCCGATCATCGCCGCGGCGGCGACGCTGTAACCCCGATGGCAGACTCGCCCCCTGATGTGCCGGAGACGCGGGCGAGGGGGATCGGGCGGTGGCTGCTCGCGATCTTCTATGCGGCGGCTGGCGTGGCGCATTTTCTGTTCACCGATGCGATGGTGCGGATCGTGCCTTCATGGGTGCCATGGGACGCGCGTGAAGTGGTGCTGACCACCGGCGCGGCCGAGCTGATCTGCGCCGCCGCGCTGATGACTCGGAAGTGGCGGCTGGCGGCGGGCTGGGCGCTGGCGCTCTATGCGCTGTGCGTGTGGCCGGCCAATGTGCAGCACGCGATGATCGACCTGGCGTGGCTGGGCGGGAGCGGGGCGGGGCTGTCAGCGTGGTACCATGTGCCGCGGTTGCTGGCGCAGCCGTTGCTGATCGCTTGGGCGCTGTGGGCGGTCGGCGCGGTGCGGGTGGAGCGGGACGCGGGGGCGGCGGGAAACTGACGAAGTTCCGCGCAACGCGCTTCATTCCGTCAGCTTCGGACGACGCTGCGGCGGTTCGGGCGGTTCGGCCAGTGCAGCCAGCGCCATACGGAAATCGGGGCGGGTGATCGTCCCGATCTGACGCCCGCGATAGTAACGCGGACGGGTGACGCCGTTGAGCGCGCGGTCCATCGCCATGCTGAACATGCGGTCATAACCCATCATCAGCGCCGCATCCCATGCACGGGCGAAGTCGGCCGCCTCGGGCCGCTCGCGCAGTTTGTAGGCGGTCTGGCGGCTCATGCCGACGGCTTTGCAGGCGCGGGTGACGGTGCCCATGACGGCGAGCGCGTGGATGAAGTCGGTTTGTCGCCGCGCAGTCCAGCCATCGGCGCGGCCACAATTGGGGGCGGGCGTGAAGGCGAGGATGGCTTCATCCTCGTGACACGCGGCGGGCGGGGTGGGTGAGTCGTTCATCCACCAGTTTATGTGCTGGGATGGGGGTTGTAGGAAAGGGTTTGTTTGCGATTTGTTCTTTTTTCGCGAGTCTGTTTGGTGGTAGAGCTTCGTGGGAGGGAAAATGCGTTCGCTTGAAACACTCCGCCGTTCATCATAGTCTGCCAGCCTGTCGCTCGAGGCCCTCCGATGGAATCCACCCGCCGCCTTGATATCGAACTGCCCGAAGATCTGGCCGACGCCGTTGAGGCGCGGGTCAGTGCGGGGGAGTATGCGAGTGTGAGCGACGTGGTCGCGGACGGGTTGCGGGCGCTGGCGGAGCGGGACGATGATCCGGCCTGGGATGCCGAGGTCGAGCGGT
Organism: Sphingomonas sp. 32-66-10; assembly: GCA_002280565.1. Lineage (GTDB taxonomy): Bacteria > Pseudomonadota > Alphaproteobacteria > Sphingomonadales > Sphingomonadaceae > Sphingomonas. Next base: position 681 of record NCEF01000027.1, on the reverse strand, counting down.
GGCTCAGAACTGAGGTCGCCGCTACTTATGATCGGCTTAAGTCGGGGACGGAGCCAACCTATTCCGTCGAGGAAGTGCGCGCGTATTTGCAGCACGCGCGGGATGCGCACGATGGCGATGTCGTTGTCGCGGCCAAAGGCATCGCGCCCGCCCAGGCGCACGATGAAGTTCAGCGTCTTGTTGGCGACCTGCGGGAAGGGGTGCGAGGGGTCCAGCCCGATCGGCACCAGCAGCGGCTGCACCTGCTTGCGAAAGAAACCCGCCACCCACTCGCGCTGCTCGGCGGTGCGGTCGGCGTGGTTGAGGATAAGGATGCCCGCCTGACGCAAAGCCGGGGAGACTTCTTCGTTGAAGATCTGGTACTGGTCTTCGACCAGCTGGTGCGACTGCTTGACCACCTCGGCGATGTACTGGCGGTCGATGTCACCGGCTCCGGCGCGCGAGGCCTCCAGCACATCGGCATAGCGCACCTCAAAGAACTCGTCGAGGTTGGACGACACGATGCAGATGTAGCGCAGGCGCTCGAGCCGCGGCACATCGCTGCGCTGGGCCTGTGCCAGCACCCGACGGTTGAACGCCAGGATGGCCTGTTCACGACTCAACAACTTCAAACGTGTGTTCTCTGACACCTGACGACATCCTCTCTGAAAGCACTGGCTCACCTGCGCGTCGCGTCAACTC
>NCEF01000045.1 GCA_002280565.1 Sphingomonas sp. 32-66-10 | reverse complement strand
GTCCTTGAACTCGACTTTGATGTCTGGCCCCAGCACTTTGCGGATGTAGTCTTTTGCCGCCTTGATTTCAGCGGCGGTCGCAGGGCGCGGAGTTGAGTCAGTGGGGCCCTGGGCGTTGAGTCTGCGGCCGACGTCCGCAGTAACGATGCGCTCGAACACTGTCTGCTCCCACCGCCCCGGTGAAGTTTCGGAGTACCCCGCTGTCTCGAGCATTGCCGCGACGTGGCGCTCGCCGACGTTGTACGGGCGGTTACGGTCTGCAGCTACATCCGTTATGAACGTGACTTTGGCATCAATCGCTCGCCTAAGCTCCTGAACATCTATGTCTACGCGCCCGGCTCGTGCGCCCTCCGCAGACACGAACACCACATCGCCCGCTGTGTATTCGCCGGTATTTGCCCGGTCGCCCCACGCTTTAGCGTACCGCGCCGTCGACGACGCAGCCGAGCCACGCCCGATGAATTTATTGGCCTTGTCCGACTTCGCCTGATCTTTGGCGGCGTAAGGGCCTGTGCCGCCCAGCACGACGCTCGAACGGGCAGGGCTTTCAGCGCTCCCACGCCCAGCGGGGGGCGGGCTCGGTGCCGGTTGCGGCTTTCCCTCGGGAGCCCCGCCCTCCCGGCGCGGAGCGGGAGGTGTGGTCGCGGGCGCAGCTTGCTGGAAGCGCTGCTGGTACTGCTGCACCGCGCGCGTCGAAGCTGCGTCAATCTGGCGGCGAGTGGGCGCCGGGTCTGCATCCATCGGCCCCAGCTCCTGCCGCTCGCCTTTGACTGCCGCCAGCATCGCGGGCAGCGTGATCGTAGTGATGCGCCCCACTTGGTCAGCTGGAGCCATCGCCCGCATCACGGCGACCTTGACGGCTGGGGTAGCGGCGCGGTCGTCGCGGATGATCTGTGCCAGCAGCTTGCGCGTGGCAGCGGCTTCTTCTTGTACAGCTGCGGGGTACGAGGCCAGCGTGTCGCGGTTGAGGGCCACAGCAGCGGGCATCGCTAGGTGTAGCCCGTTGCGCGACGCTAGGCGCATCCAGTTCAGCAGCTCGTCGAGCCCAGCCGTCGCGTCTTCGCGGATAAGCCGCGCCAGCGCAGCGCCGCGCGCTACGCCTTCCGACGCCATGCGGGCCTTGCTGTACGCCATGCTCTCCACGCCTGTGGCCACAGCCCCAGTCATCACAGACAGGCGGCGCTGCTCGGCAAACTCGTCCAGCGCCTCACCGGCTTCGGTGTCGAACGCCGTAGGCGGCACGAGGTCGAGCGGAGTTACGTCGTCGCTATGAACTCTCGGGTCCATCCCGCGCCGGCGCATTTCGCGCCTGCCCTCTGGCGTCTCTACGGCGGGTACGTGCGGGCGTACGGATGTGCGGTTGTCTGTACGTGCGGGGGCGTAAGGAGCTGGACTTCCGTCCGCTCGTTCGGCCAGCGCGCGCTGCTGTGTGCTCAGATCAGCGAAGACAGCGTGGTCTGCGCCCTGCGGCCCGACACGGTCGAGTAGCTGCGACCACGCCTCGCCGTGCTTCGTGCGCAGCGTTGCTAGGTACTTCTGCCTAGCGGCGGGGCTGCGCAGCTCGGCGTACTCTGCCCGTTCTTCGGGGTTCAGCGCATGTACGCGCTGGGTGCCCGTAGGCTCTTGTGGCTGGCGGGCGTCGGGGACGAACGCCGCGTCTTCCCCACGCATAACTTCGCGGGCTACGAGTTCTTGGTGTTCTTCGCTGTCGCGGGCGTCTTTTCTGCCGTCGCTCTCAAACTCCGCAGCTTCCCTTCTTGTCTGCGCAAGCAGCGCGTTGACCCGCTGCTGCCGACCAAAGTCAAGGTTGCCGTACGTGTTCGTCGCCAGCATTAAGTCTTTGGGGATGCGCTGCTTGAACGACTCTGGGTTGCCCAGCTTGTCGTATGACACCGGCATACCAGTTACGTGCCGCGACGCCACCACCATGCTGATACCGTCGATCAGGTCGCGCAGGTACTGCCCGTTCTTTGCCTTATCCGAATAGTCTTCGTCGGCGCGCTCGAAGTCGAGCGGTTCAGACATCATCCTGCGCGCGCGGGCCAAGTACACGAGCGCGGGTGCAGGGATGTGAACGACCTTGTTTTTGCCGCCGACAATGTCTGACGGGAACGTCAGCAGCCCACGGCTGTTCAGCGGGCTTACGGCGTTCGTGTCGCCGTCTTCTTCTTGGGCGGCGCGCTTGCGCGCGGAGTCAACGATGCGCTGACCTTTCTCGTGCAGCTCGAGCAAGTCTTTTGCCGAAACTGTGGCGGGGTCACGATCAGACAGCCGCTGCGCCACGGCGACCGAGTGGTTCTCGAAGTACGTGCGGGCGCGGTCAAATACTTCGCGGCGGTCTTTTGGGTCTAGTCGGGGTTCCCGCTTTACGCCGTCTGCCTGCGTCTTTTCCCGGTCCATCGCGTCCAATAGCGCCATGCTGGCAATGCGCGCTTCGTTGAGCGCAGCCTGCGCCTGCTCCGCGGTGTCAGGCGACCGCTGCGCTGCTGTGCCCTCTTTGCGCATGTAGTCGCGGTACATCGCCAGCACCTGCGTGCGCTGAGTCATGCCGCGCTCGCGCATGATGTCTGCGGCAGGTACCGCCGTCACGCTCCACTCCCCGGCGCGCGCCAGAAAGAACGGTCGTAGGCGGTCGTCGAGCCACGCTTGTGACGCCTCGTCGCCTGCTTCTGCCGCGGCTATGCGCTTGCCTACGGCTTCTGCGCCAGCAGCGGCGTTTTTGTGCTGCTCACGCAACCTGTCCATAAGTTCTGGCGTCTGTTCAGCTTTGGGCCTGCCCTCCATGCGCCGAATCGACGCAGCGGCAGAATCCCTTTCCTGCTCCAGCAGCTCTTTCATGCGGGCTGGGGTCTGATCTACTTTCAGCCGCTTTTCCATGCTGCGGATTGCCGCATCTTCTTTGCCCTCGGGAATCAGCGGTGGGCGCGACGCGTTGCGCGGGTCACTTTCCCAGTCAGGCTCGAGCCCTTCGGCGGCGCGCTCCGACACGTTGATTTCCCATTGGCGAATCTCGTCGGCGGTGGCTTTGTCGCCTGTACGGAACGGGTCGCCGCGTGAGGCTGTGCGCGGCGCGCCTGTGCGGTAGAACCCATACAGTGTGTCGCCTGCACTCTTTGCAACGGCGCGCTCGCCCTGTTTCTGGATGATGTTCTCGGCGCGCTTGCCGGTCTCGACAACGTCCCCATCTTCGCTTATTTCGAGCCCAGCTTCGCCTGCATCTACCGCCCGGTCGTCGACGTACTCTGCGGCGAACTGCTGCGTGCGCGTGTCGATAGCCTGCAGCATCCCGTCCAGAACGTCCTGCCCCAGCATCTTGCCCAGCTCGCGGTCGAATTCTTTGCTGGCGCGGCCGGTGTAGATCGCCTCGACCATACTCAGCAGCATCCGCTTGCCGTCGGGGCGGTGGATGTTGACGCCAGCTTTCAGCAGCCGCTGGTTCACTTCGGGGCTCAGAGCGCGCAGCATCGTGTTCTGGGCATCACGGCGGATATCCGCCGTCGCCCGTGCGCCATCACGGCTCTGAACGACGGCCAGCTGTTCTTCGAGGTAGCGGAAGAACGGCGCGCTCTCTGGCGCGGCCATGCCCTCAATAGCCGCCAGCTCTTGTGCTGCGTCCGCGCCGAACGCATTGTTCATGTCGTTGGCGATGCGGTTCAGCGACAGCGTGAGGGCCTCGAAGTTCGGCCCTTCGGCGGGCGGTATGGTGAACGGCTGGCCCTGATTTTTTAGGCGCGTGGGCGACTTGTCGGTTTCTCTTGTTTGGCGGGCGCGCAGGCGGGCATCGTTGTTGATCTGGGCGACGCTGCTCTGGTCGCGCGTAGGGCGCGCGGCCACAATCGGCGCCCATTGCTCTGCCAAGCTGGCAATTTCGAACCCTACGTCACCCATGTACACAGCGACACGTTCCGCTGAACCGGGAGCGACGGCCGTAAAGCGCTCTTGTCGCGCCCGTACCGCTTGCGCCAGCGAGTCAGAGAAGTTTTGCGCCCGCAGCAGGCTTTGGGCACGCCCCCCGGCTTCAGTACGGTCGGCCTGCTCTTGCTGCCACTGTTCTTCTGTCCAGTCTTGGCGGTTCTGCCTGCGGCCTTCGTCGAACCCACGGAACATGGACTTTGCCGCACCCCACAGGCCGCTACCGACGCGACCAAGGACTTTGCCTGTAGCCGCAGCAGCTTTGCCTACGGTTGTCGCTGCCCGCTCTGCTTTTTGTGTTATCTGCTCGATGTTGCTCTTTTCGATCAAGTAGTCGGCAGCTTCGTCCTCGAACGTCATCCTGTCGGCTGGCGACAGGTGCGGCTGGCCAATGCGAGCAATCAGGTCGGCGGCGCGCGGATCGTTCGGCGCTACTGCTGCCAATTTCTCAGCGATCATTGTCGAGCGGCGCGCTTCTTCGCTGCGCATCGCGTTGCCGTAGTCCGGGTGGTCAGGCGTAATGTCGCGCAGGGTGTTGCCCTTCAGAACCTCACGTTCCTCCAGCGCCTGATTCATCGAGTCGAACACGCCCTGCGTGCGCTCGCGGAACGAAGCCGTGATGTCCTCTACCGTCGTCTTGCCGCTCTGCATATCGACTACGGCGTCTTTGCCGCGACCGACCATACCGGCGACGGCGTCGCGCCCACGACGGAACAGCCCCTGTGTCGCCTCCGCGGTCGCATTGACACCGTCCTGTACCCGTGAGCCGTCGTACATGTCGACCACGCGGCCTGCCTGCTCGCGCACGAGGCCCGCAGTCTGGTCGGCCGTAGCGCCGACACGACGGAAGCCGGTGTCCGCCAGCGCGCCGGCCGCAGCGAACGGCCCGGCCCCGACGAACCCGGCCGCAAACTCGTTCAGCCGGTCCATTCCGACGTTCTCGTCGACGCGCTCGGGGTTCATCTGCGCCAGCCCCTGACGCGTTAGCTCGCCTTGCGCCACTTCGGTACCGCCCTCTATCCCCATCGTGCCGACGGTACAAGCGCCGCTGCACCGGCGCCCTGAAGGTTTGCCCGCACAGCGAGCTGCTGCGGGGTGTAGTTCTCCATAATCGTCGGGTCTTCGATGGCCTGCCCGTAGAACTCGCCAGTCAGCTGCCGCTGGTTGATGGCGTACGGCGCGGCGAACGCACCTACGGTCTGCAGCCCGCGACCAGCCAGCCGCGCGGCGGGGTGCGGTACCATGCGCAGGCCCGTACCTGCCGCGGTCGTCGCGGCGGCGGCGGCCACAGGGTCGAGCATCGAGGCGGGGCCAGAGCCCAGCATGCCTTGTGTCCAATCAACAAAGTCGCCGGGGTCTTTGATCTGTTCGAGCCGCGACACGCGGGGCGTGTACATTGCTTGGCGCTGGCGCAGGCCGTCGACTCTGGCTTGCAGCTGTTCGGCTCGCGCCGTATCTTCCTGCGCCCGCGCGGAAGCAAGGTCTGCCAGTGCATAGTTCGCGTCTGTGCCGATGCGCGTGGAAGTCCACCCGCGCCGCACGTCGCCCATCTGCTGTGCACGGAAGTTCTCCATGTCCGC
>NCEF01000026.1 GCA_002280565.1 Sphingomonas sp. 32-66-10 | reverse complement strand
CACCGCGCTTCCCACCAGGATCGGCGAATCGGCCACACCGAGGAACCCGTAGCGGAAGCCCGAGATGATGTAGAAAAACGGATTGGCGTGGCTGATCGCCTGAAACATCGGCGACAGACGATCGACCGAGTAGAAGGTGCCTGAGAGCAAGGCGAGCGGCGCGACGACGAAGTTGGTCACCGCAGCCGCGTGATCGAACTTCTCCGCCCAGATCGAGGTGAGCACGCCCATCAGCGCCAGGAACAGCGAACCGAGGAACCCGAACCACAGGATCGCCCAGAAATGCGCCGGGATCACGCTGACGCCGGGCCACAGCGCCATCGCCAGCCACACCGCCGCGCCGACGCAAAAGGCGCGCGTCACCGCGCCGCCGCACAAGGCCGCGAGCAGCTCGCCCGTCGACAAAGGCGGCATCAGATAATCGACGATCGTCCCCTGAATCTTGCCGACCAGCAGCGAAAAGCTGGCATTGGCAAAGGCATTTTGAAGCATGCCCATCACGATCAGCCCGGGGGCAAGAAAATTAGCAAAGGGGATTGCGGTGCTACCGAGCGTCACGGTGCGCCCGCCCCCGCCCAAAGCGACGGTGAAAACCACCAGAAATAACAACGTGGTAACCGCCGGCGCCCATACGGTCTGGAGCTGCACCTTGAAGAAACGGCGCACCTCCTTCACATAGAGGGTCCACAGCCCGCCCCAGTTCACGTTACGGATGATCGGAACGCCGGGGCCGGCGATCATGCTTTCGGGCGGCGGGGACTGGTCGGTCATGCAAAGGCCGGTTAATCGCTGCGGCCACACCCGGCAACGGGATTGATTCTTTAGGGACGACAAATGAGCTGGACCGACGAACGGATCGAGACGCTGCGCAAGATGTGGGACAGCGGCCTGACCGCTACCCAGATTGCCGAGGAACTGGGTGGCGTGAGCCGCAACGCCGTGATCGGCAAGGCGCACCGCCTGGGTCTCGCTTCGCGTCCGTCGCCGGTGAAGGCCAATGCGGCAGAGGCGAAGCCCGCTCCCGCGCCCGCCGCACCGCCTGCGCCCAAGCCGGCACCCGCTGCGCCCGCCCCGCGCGCCGCCGCTCCGGTCGCGGCACCGACCCCTGCTCCCGCCCCGGTGATCGAGGATGAGGACGAGGATGAGGTTGAAGCGCCGACGCCCGCAGTGCGCGAAGGCCCGGTACTGCGTTCGGTCGGCCCCGGCGGGTTTATTCGCCAGAACCCGGGCGAACAGGCCCCGCCGATCGCCCCTGCCCCGCCGCGCCGCCTGGTCCCGGCCAAGCCGAGCAAGGAGATCGAGGGCAAGACGACGCTGCTCGACCTCAACGATCGCATCTGCAAATGGCCGCTGGGCCATCCGGGCGAGCCGGACTTCCATTTCTGTGGCGAAAAGGTGAACCCGGGCTTCCCGTATTGCGTCGACCATTGCGGTCACGCCTATCAGGCGCAGCTACCGCGCCGTGATCGCCGCCCGCCGCCACCCCTGCCCTATGGCGGTCCGCGCGTTCGCTGAACGCCTTTGCTGATTGCATTTTAACGGGCGTCGGGGCGGGCCGCATCGGCTCGGCGCAGCGAAAAGAGCCGACGGGTTTCCCCGCCGGCTCCAGACTCCCGCTCGGGAAGCCGCCTTAGAAGCGGAATGCTGCCGTCGCGCGTAGCGAATGGAAGTCGAAGTCCTCGCTGCGGCGGAAGTCCGCGCCGCCCGCGAGGACGAACGGATTGGTCGCACCCGCAGTGCCGGTGCCGACTGCAACGCGCGAGTCGCTGTCGTCATAACGGCTGTAGAGATACTCAAGGCCGATCGAGAAGTTGCGGCCAAGCTTCTGCTCGACGCCGCCGCCGGCCTGCCAGCCCCAGGCCATATCGTCGCCCTCAACGGCGAAGCTGTTTGCGGTGTTGCTGCTGCTGAAGCTGTTATCGAGCTTCGCATAAGCGCCGCCGCCGGTGGCGTAGAACAGCGTGCTTTCACCCGCGACCATACCGGCGCGCAGGCGCAGCGCCGCATTCCAGTCGAGCTCGCGCGTCATGGTGTAGAAGGCCGGGGTCGTGCTGTAGGCGGTGACGCTGTCGCGCGCTTCGGTCTTGCCGAATTCGGCAACGGCACCGAGCACGAACTTGCCCATCTGCTTGTCGAAGCCGATGCGGCCATAATATTCGATATCGTCCTTGTCGTTGAGACAGGCGACATTGGCGCTCGAGGTCGCCGCGCCGTTGCAGAAGCCGGGCGAGAAGGCGTCGGCACCGGTCGAGGTCGCGATCGTGTCGCCAAAGGTGCCGTTGCGGCCGGCGTCGAATTCGATCGTCTCGCCGACATCATTGTTCTGAACGGTGTAGCCGAACGAGCCACCGACATAGACGCCGTCGAAAGCGGGCTCGCCGTCCTGGGCCATGGCGGGGGCGGCGATGAGGGTCAGGGCGGCCACACCGGCGCCCATCAGGGTACGCATACGCATAAACAGGTTACTCCAACTGAACTTGCCGGAGCTTAACGAGGAACGGCGCGGTTCTTTCCCGCCCCGTTCCGAATTTCCGCATTCATGTTGCCATGCAGCAACACCCGTGCTTGCCGGGACCGTCGCGGGGGATTAGCCAGAACATATGTCGTCCGATCTTTTTCAATCCGGTTCCGCCTCCCCCTCCAACAGCTATGACGCCAGCTCGATCGAGGTGCTGGAGGGGCTTGAGCCCGTCCGCCGCCGGCCGGGCATGTATATCGGCGGGACGGACGAGCGCGCGCTTCACCACCTGGCCGCCGAAATCCTCGACAATGCGATGGACGAGGCAGTGGCGGGGCATGCCAGCCGGATCGAGGTGACGCTGGACGTGGGCAACCGGCTGACCATCGTCGACAATGGCCGCGGCATCCCGACCGATCCGCATCCCAAATTCCCGGACAAATCGGCGCTCGAGGTGATCTTCTCGACGCTGCACGCGGGTGGCAAGTTTTCGGGCAAGGCCTATGCGACCTCGGGCGGCCTGCATGGCGTGGGCAGCAGCGTCGTCAACGCGCTGTCGACCGACATGGTCGTCGAGGTGGCGCGCGACCGCCAGCTCTATCGCCAGCGGTTCAACCAGGGCGTGACGATGGGGCCGATCGAGCATGTCGGCGCCGCGCCCAATCGCCGCGGCACCAGCGTCGCCTTTACCCCAGACACCGAGATTTTCGGGGAGATGCACTTCAAGCCCGCCCGGCTCTACAAGCTCGCGCGGTCCAAGGCGTATCTGTTCGCCGGCGTCGAAATCCGCTGGAAGTGCGATCCGTCGATCATCACTGACGACACCCCGGCCGAAGCGGTGTTCCAGTTCCCCGGCGGTCTGGCCGACCACCTCAAGGAACAACTCGGCACGCGCGAAGGTGCGACGGCGGAGTTCTTTGCGGGACGGCAGGACTTTCCCGGCGAAGCGCAGGGCAGCGTGGAATGGGCGGTCGCCTGGCCGCTGTGGAGCGACGGCAGCTATAGCTGGTATTGCAACACGATCCCGACGCCGGACGGCGGCAGCCATGAACAGGGTCTGCGCCAGGCGCTGGTGCGCGGCATCCGCGCGTTCGGTGAGCTGGTCGGGCAGAAAAAGGCCAAGGACATCACCGCCGACGACATCATGGTCGGGTCGGAGCTGATGCTATCGGTGTTCATCCGCGACCCGCAATTCCAGAGCCAGACCAAGGATCGGCTGACCTCACCCGAGGCGACCGGCATGGTCGAAAAGGCGGTTCGCGACCATTTCGACCACTTCCTCACCGACAAGATGGAGCGCGGCAAGGCGCTGCTCAATTATGTGCTGGAGCGGATGGACGACCGCCTGCGCCGCAAGCAGGAGCGCGAGGTCAAGCGCAAGACCGCGACTTCGGGCCGCAAGCTGCGCCTGCCGGGCAAGCTGACCGATTGTTCCGCCGACGATCCCGCCGGGACCGAATTGTTCATCGTCGAAGGCGACAGCGCAGGGGGCAGCGCCAAGCAGGCGCGCGACCGCAAGACGCAGGCGATCCTGCCGATCCGCGGCAAGATCCTCAACGTCGCATCGGCGACCAGCGCCAAGATCGGCGCGAACAGCGAGATCGCCGACCTGACGCTCGCGCTCGGCTGTGGCACGCGCAAGGACTGTCAGCCCGACAATCTGCGCTACGAACGCATCGTCATCATGACCGACGCGGATGTCGACGGCGCGCATATCGCGACGCTGCTGATGACCTTTTTCTTCCAGGAGATGCCCGACATCGTCCGGCGCGGGCACCTGTATCTGGCACAACCGCCGCTCTACCGCCTGACGGCGGGCGCCAAGAGCCTCTACGCCCGCGACGACGCGCACCGCGCCGAGATCGAGGCGGGGCCGTTCAAGGGCCGCAAGGTCGAGGTATCGCGCTTCAAGGGGCTGGGCGAGATGAATCCCGGCCAGCTGCGCGAAACGACCATGGACCCCAAGACGCGATCGATGCTGCGCATCACCCTGCCGCAGGAATATGAGGAGCGTGCGGGCGTCAAGGATCTGGTCGACCGGCTGATGGGCACCAACCCGGCGCACCGCTTCGCCTTCATCCAGGAAAATGCCGCGCGATTGGACGAGGAAGCGATCGACGCCTGATTTATTTTCGGCGGCGCTGTAAGATCGCGCTGCCTCAGGCGACTAAAGGGGCATGGACGCGATGACCGCCCCGATCGATGCCGATATGGATGCTGCTCCGGCCGCCGTGCAGGAGCGGCTGTATCAGCAGGCGATGGCGGCGCATGCCCCCGCCATCGCCCGGCTTGCCCATGCGGTCGAGCGCAACCCGGACCGCGCGCGCGATCTGGAGCAGGATATTCACCTGGCGCTGTGGCGGAGCCTGTCGGGCTTTGCCGGGCGCAGCGCGCTGTCCACCTTCGTCTATCGCGTCGCGCACAATGTCGCGGCCAGCCATGTGGCGCGTGACGCGCGTGGGACCAAGGGAGTGGCGCTCGAAGATGTCGCCGATCTGCCCGCCGCCGACGATCCGGAAGGCACGGCGGGGACGACGCAGCTCCTCGCCCGCATCCACGCGCTGATCGCCGCACTGCGCCAGCCGGACCGCAGCGTCATGCTGCTCCATCTCGAAGGGCTGGACGCGGCCGCGATCGGTGCGGTTACCGGCCTGTCCGCCAACCATGTCGCCGTGAAGCTGCACCGCATCCGCACCATGCTCGCCCGTCATTTCGCATCGGGAGATCCGCGATGAGCGATCCCATCGTCACCCTGTGGACTGCCCAGCACACTGATGCGCGCGCGCCCTCGCCTGCCGAGCTGACCGAACGTGCGCGCGTGCTGCGCCGCCGGGTATGGCGGCGCGACGTAACCGAATATGCCGCCGGTGCGCTGACCGCCGGTTTCTTTGGCTGGACGGGCGTGGCCAGCCCCGACTGGGGCGTGCGCATTGCCTGTCTGGTGCAAATCGCCGGGCTGCTGCTGGTCATGCGCAACCTGTGGACGCGTCGCCCGGTCGACGATCCGGCGGCGCTGGACCAGGACGCGCTGAGCCATCTGCGCGCGCTGTTGACGGCGCAGCGCGATGTACTGGCCAGTGTCGGACGTTGGTATATCGGCCCGATGCTTCCAGGCACGATCATTTTCCTCGCCGCAGTGACCCGGGTCACGGCAGCAAACACCGGATGGGGGCCGGCGCTGGGCGTTGCGGCGCTGGCGGCGACGATCGTGTGCGGCGTCTTGTATGGCGTGCTCCGGCTCAACCGCCATGCTGCGCGCACGCTCGACGCCCAGCTCGCCGCACTTGACCCCGGTTCTTCCGACGTCGACCAATCCCAAGCCTGAAAGGACTACCGATGCGCACCCTGATGTTCGCCCTCGCCCTGTTGACTGTGCCGCTTGCGGCGCAGGGGCAGACGACCGCCCCGCCCGCTCCCGCTCAAGCCACGCAAGTTCAGGCCGCGCCCGAGCTCACCCGCCGGATCGACGCGCTCCCCGTGCTGATCAACGGTTCCGGCGATTTCGAAGGCACCTTTGACGCCAGCTTCAAAGCGCAGGTTCCCAAGGCACAGTTCGACGCGCTTGGCGCGCAGCTGCGTGCGCAACATGGCAAGGCCGTCGGCATCGAACAGGTCACCCCGCGCACGCCCCATCAGGCCGTGGTTCGGGTTGGCTTCGAGAAGTCGGTGGCGACGATCCAGATCATCGTCGACCCTGCGCCGCCGCACGCAATCTCTGGATTGCTGATCAGTCAGGTCGAACCGCGCGGTGACGGGCTCGCGCAGATCGAGGCGGATTTCCGCGCGCTGCCGGGAACTGCCGCTTATGGCGTGTACCGGCTGGGAGACAGCCGGACGCCGGTCGCCGAATATCGTGGCGATGCGGCGATGCCGCTCGGTTCCGCCTTCAAACTCTGGGTGCTGGCCGAAGCCGCACGGCAGGTGCAGGCGGGCACGCGCAAATGGAGAGATGTGGTCACCCTCGACACGCGGTCGCTCCCTTCGGGTATCACCCAGAACTGGCCGACCGGCGCACCTGTGACGCTGCACAGCCTGGCGACGCTAATGATTTCGATCAGCGACAATACGGCGACCGACACGCTGCTGCGCGCGCTCGGCAGGGACGCGGTCGATGCGATGGTTGCACGCGCCGGAGCCTCCGTTCCCGGGGCCACGCTACCTGTGCTGACCACGATCGAAGCGTTCCAGCTGAAATCGCCGGGCAATGCCGATCTGGCGGCGGCGTGGAAGGGTGCAGGGCCGGACGGTCGCCGCAAGCTGCTGCGCGACAATGCCACGCGACTGGCGGCGACCAAGCCAGACGCGGCGATGTTCGAGGCCAAGCCGCTGGCGCTGGATGTCGAATGGTTCGCGTCGCCGCGCGACCAGGCGGCGTTGCTCGACTGGCTGCGCACCCGCAGCGGAGCCGAGGCGCTGGCGATCATGGCGGTCAATCCGCAGGTGCCGGGAGACGCCGGGTTCGCCTATGCCGGCTTCAAGGGCGGGTCGGAAACGGGCGTCATTTATGGCAGCTGGCTGGTCCGGACCAAGGCGGGCGATTGGTATGCGATCACCGGGGGATGGACGCGTCCGGACGCTGCGGTCGAAACGCTGACGTTCATGAGCCTGATGCAGCGCCTGATGCGTCAGGTTGCGACGAACTGAGCAGCCCATTCGTCGCGCAACAGGCCATAGATCGTCGTGTCGCGCACGCCGATATGGGTTTCCCATTCGGCGCGCAGATAGCCCTCCAGCTTGAAGCCCAGCCGTTCGAGCAGCCCGCGTGAGGCGGCATTGTCAGGGTCGGTGTCGGCAAACACCTTGCGCTGACCCTCGGCAAAGATGCGGTCGATGACCGCGCTCACCGCTTCACGCGCCAAGCCGCTGCCCCAGTGCGCCCGCGCGAAAAGGTAACCGAGTTCGGTGACATTGCCCTGCCGCTTTTCGCCCGCCGCGACCATGCCGATCGCCGTATCGTCGCCGCGCACCGTCACCGCCCAGGCGCGCCAGTCGTCGGCGTGGCGTTCGAAATCGGCGCGCGTTTCGCCCACGCTGGCATGCGGCGGGCCGGACCAGTAGCGCATCAGGTCGGGATCGGCGACGCTGGGAAACAGCGCGTCGGCATCGTCCACGCGGCGAGGCCGCAGGATCAGGCGCGGCGTTTCCAGAACCACCGTCTCACGCGGTTGGAGCGGGCTCACGCCTCCGCCAGCGCCTCGACCAGCGCCTTCACCTTCTTCTGCCGCCATTGCGGCAGCGGCGCGACCAGCCAATAACCCAGGCGCGACGGGATCGGATCGCCGACCACCGCGACGCGTCCGGCGGCAATGTCGGCACGCGCGAGCAGTTCGGGCACGGTCGCGCGTCCCAGCCCTTCCGCAGCGGCATCGAGCGCGAGTCCTGCGTCGCCGACCTTGACTAGCGCCGTGCCGTCCTCGGTAACGCAGCCGGGCCAGCCGATCGGCGTTTCGCCGCGCCCGCCGGGCTTGGCGACGGTGACCATGCCGTCGCTCTCCAGCGCCTCGCCCTCATGCTCGCCCGGACCTTCGCCCCAGCGAATGGCGAGGTCGAGATTGGCCTCGGTAAAGTCGATCGCCTCGTCTGCGGCGATCAGCACGAAGCGCAGCTCGGGATCCTCCCGCGCGATTTCGGCGAGGCGCGGCATCAGCCATTTTTCGGTGAGGTCGCGCGGCGCGGCGATGGTCAGCGACTTGGACGACTGCCCCGCCTGCATCGCGCGGACCGCTTCCTCGAACTGCAGGAAACCGGCGCGCAGCGCGGCAAGGCCAGCCTCTCCCTCGGGCGTCAGCTCGAGCCCCTTGGTCGTGCGGCGGAACAGGACCACACCCAGCGTATCCTCCAGCGCACGAATTTGCTGCCCGACCGCCGCCGGCGTGACCGCGAGCTCGTCTGCCGCGCGCGTGAAGGACAGATGCCGCGCCGCCGCGTCGAGCACCCGCAGGCCGTTGAGGGGAAGATGCGTACGCTTCATCTCTTACTCCGCCACCGCCGGCGCCCGCAGCGCGAAACGGGGGATCGCCACGTCAAATTCATGACCATCGGCACCGACCATGACATAGCTGCCCTCCATCCACCCGGTCGGCGTGGTGAGCGGACAGCCCGAAACATAGTCATAGCTCGATCCCGGCGCGATCATCGGCTGTTCGCCGACCACGCCCTCGCCCTCAACACCATGCTGGTTTCCGCGACCGTCGGTGATCGTCCAGCGGCGCGCGAGCAGCTGCACCGCCTGGTGCGAGCCGTTTTCGATGCGGATGTGATAGGCCCAGAACCAGCGGCCCCGGCCGGGCTCAGACTGTTCGGGCAGGTAGCTGACCGACACGCGCACCGTGATGTCGCGCGTGACCGCATCCTGGCCGAACAGCGCCTTCACAACCCGACCGCCGTGAGCGCCTGATCGAGATCGGCGATCAGGTCGTCGGGGTCTTCCAGGCCCACATTCAAGCGCAGCATGCCTTCGCGCACGCCCATCAGCAGCCGCTGCTCTTCGGCGACGCCGCTATGGGTGGTGGAGGCGGGATGCGTCATCAGCGACCGGGAATCGCCGATATTGTTAGAAATGTCGATCAGGCCGAGCGCGTCGAGCAAACCGTGCGCCTGGATGCGGCCACCATCGAGTTCGAACGAGAAGATCGGGCCGACCGCCGCCATCTGACTCATCGCCAGATTGTGCTGCGGATGGCTGGGCAGGCCGGGATAATTGACCAAAGGCACGCGGCCTTCGAGGAAGCGCGCGACCTTCATCGCATTTTCGCTCTGGCGGCGAATGCGCAGGTCGAGCGTCTCCAGTCCCTTGAGCACCACCCACGCATTGAACGCGCTCAGCGTCGGGCCGGTATTGCGGTGGAACGGCAGCAGCGTGTTGGTGATAAACGCTTCGCTGCCGCAGATTGCGCCGGCGAGCACACGGCCCTGCCCGTCCATCATCTTGGTGGCGCTATAGGCAACGATATCCGCGCCGAACTCCATCGGCCGCTGCAGCGCGGGCGTGGCAAAGGCGTTGTCGACCACGGTCGTGATCCCGCGTTCGCGCGCGATGTCGCACACGGCCTTCAGATCGACGATATCCATCGTCGGGTTGGCCGGGGTTTCGAAGAAGAACACTTTCGTGTTGGGGCGGATCGCGTCGACGAATTGCTGCGGGTCGCGGGCATCGACCACCGTCGTCTCGATTCCGAAGCGCGGCATCAGCGTGTCGGTCAGCCAGCGGCACGATCCGAAGGCGGCCCGCCGACAGCTGGCAGAGCAACGCTGCCGTCATCGCCGCCATGCCGGACGCGGTCGCGCGGCACGCCTCGGCACCCTCGAGCAACGCGATGCGGTGTTCGAGCATCTCGACCGTCGGGTTCTGCAACCGCGAATAGGTCATGCCCTGCTGCTCGCCGGCGAAGCGCGCGGCGGCGTCCCCGGCGCAGTCATAGGCATAGCCCGAGGTGAGGAAGAGCGCTTCGCTCGTCTCCCCCCATTCGCTGCGCGCGGTCCCGCCGCGCACCGCAAGGGTGGCGGGCTTCCAGTGTTGCGTGATCTCGCGGTCTTGTCCGGTGCGGCGCTTCATGTCTTCCCTCTAGAAGCGGATGGCGCGCGGGCGCAAGCGCGACGGGTGACGCACGCTTCAAGCTCAGCTATCGAACGCGACGATGCTCGACCGTCTCGAACAGCGCCCCGTCCTGCTCGGCCTGCTCCTCGCGGTCGTTGCGCAGTGCCTCTTCACCGTCGGCGTTGAGCGCCCCAGCATTCTGCTGTTCGATGAGGTGCATTACGTCACCGCCGCGCGCGTGCTGCTCGACTTCTCGCACATCACCAATCCCGAGCATCCGATGCTGGGCAAGGCGCTGATTGCGCTGGGCATTCACCTGATTGGCGATAACGCACTCGGCTGGCGCATCTTTTCGACGCTGTTCGGCAGCGCGACAATCGCTGGAGTGTACGCCTTTACCCTGTTGCTGACCCGCGCCACGCGCCCGTCCCTGTTCGCGGCACTGTTTGCGATGCTGGGGCAGATGGTGTTCGTGCAGGCGCGAATCGGGATGCTGGACGTGTTCATGAGCGCGTTTCTGGTGTGGGCCGGAGTCGCCTTCCTCGCGGCGATGCAGGCCGAATCGCGGCGCGCATGGGGATATTGGCTGGCGAGCGCCGTGCTGTTCGGCGCGGCGGTTGGGGTAAAGTGGGCGGCGATCCCCTATGTCGCGCTGGCGGGGGTCGCCTTTCTGTGGCTGCGATACCGCGACTCCAGGCGGTTCGGCGGAATCCACTGGCTGCCCGCGCTGGCAGTCATGGGCGTGGTGAGCATCGCCACCTATTTCGCGACCTTCGCCCCCGCCTTTTTCTACACCACCAACCCGATGACGCTGGCGCGGCTGATCCCGTTCCAGTTCGAGATGCTGGCGCTGCAGACGCAGGTGCTGACCCCTCACAATTATCAGTCGAGCTGGTGGAGCTGGCCGCTGATGCTGCGCCCGATCTGGTATTTTTATGAGCCCGATCAGGGGGCGATGCGCGGCGTGCTGCTGATCGGAAATCCGGCGATCCTGTGGACTGGCCTCGTCGCGGTCGCCGCCTGCTGGTGGGCCGGGGTCAAGCAGCGCGCGGGTGTGCCGCTGGCTGCCGCAATCCTGTGGACCTTCTCGCTCGGCGTGTGGGCGGTGATCCCCAAGTCGCTGGGGTTCTTTTATTATTACTATCTACCCAGCATCATCCTGTGTGTGGTGCTGGCGGTCGCAATGCACCATTGGCGCGATGCGCTGAAGCGACGCGACGAATGGCTGCTGGTGCCCGCCGTCGGCCTGTTCGCCTATTTCTATCCGATCATCGCGGCGCAGGATCTGACGAGCACGCGCGCCTTTACCCGCTGGATGTGGCTCCCCGGCTGGGCCTAGCGCCAGCGCGGGCCGCTGATGTCCAGGTCGCGCGCCTTGAGCTGGTCGAGCACGCCGCCCTCTTCCGCCAGCACCCGGATCGGCACCACCGCCAGCGTCACGCCGGGCTGTTTCGCCGCCTCGTCGAGCGCAGCCACCCACTGCCCGCGCAATTCGGCACCCAGCTGATTGTCGGTCCAGGGCCAGCACCGCCCCAGTGCCGTCTCCAACGGGTTCGCCATCAATCCTGGCACGTCGAAGCCGGTCCACGCCCTGCCCCGCGCATTCACGATATCCGGCCCGATCTCTGCCGCCGCCATCGCCGCGTCGAGGCAGGGGAGATGCGATTCCGGCGGAGCGGCGAAGAGATTGTCGAGCATATCCTCGCCGCGCACCTCCCCGACCGGGCGGGTTTCAATATCGCCGCGCCGCGCCGCCTTGCGCACGACATCGGTCGCATCGTCCCCGGTATCCTTGCTGAACGCCAGCCGCCGCGCGAGCAGGTCGAACGATGTGATCAGGAAGTTGCGCCGACTGTAATCCTGCTCGTAACGCGCTTCGAGCGCACGCAGCCGCGCCAGTCGCGGCGCGTCGAGATAGTCCGCCGCCACCCGCCCGTCGGGCAATTTGGTGAGCTTCCCGCCCGCAAAGATCAGGCGCAGGATGTCGCCCGGCGACACCTTCGCCTTGGTGCCGAGGATGATCCGCTGCGCACCACCGGCGGCGCGTTCGAGCCGGTCGGGGTACCAGGGCGTCGCCTTGGGCACATTGCGGATTTCGCCAACGAGCAGCACGACCCCCACCTCGGTCCTGACCGTCCACATCGGCGCGCCGGACGTGCGGGCGGTCACCACCACTTCTTCGACGGAGTCAGGCGCAGCCTCCTGCGCGGTGGCGGGGAGCGGGGCGCTCGCAAGCACCAGCGCAAGCGGGAGGAGCCGAGGGCGTAACGAGATCATCGCCGCACCGTTACCGCCAATCGCAGCACCAATAAGGCAGCTTCAATATCGTCCCCATACGAAGCGCGACGACAGCGCAAAATTCCACACTGCCGCGACGGCAATTCCCGCCAGCGCACTCGGCGCCCATTGGGCCTGCTGCACATCGTGCAGGAATGCCGCGACGCCGATATTGGCGACTGCGCCGACCGAACAGACGATGCAGAAGCCGACCCAGCCGTCGAGCAGCGGCCGCCACCCCTTCAGCCGCGCATCGCGATAGGTCAGCGCGTTGTTGAGGAAGAAGTTGAACGTCATCGCGATCAACGTCGCGACGATCGTGCCGGTGAGGAAGCTGTACTCGAACAGGCGGAAGAACAGCCATAGCGCCGCAAAATGTACCCCCGCGCCCAGCGCGCCGATCGCGGAAAACATCACGAACCGCACCGGCACCACCCGCCCGAACATCCGGTCGTAGAGCGCGATCAGGAATTCCATCGCGACGACATGGTCGAGCTTGCTCTCCCCGATCTGGCGCGTGCGGAACACATAGGGGAGTTCAACGAACTTGAGCGGGCGCGGGCTGGCAGTGAGGATATCGAGAAGAATCTTGAACCCGATTGCCGACAGATGCGGGATGATCGCGCGCACCACATCGCTGCGGACCATGAAGAAGCCGCTCATCGGGTCGCTGAGATCGGCCTTGAGCACCTTGCGCGAGATGCGGGTGGCGAGTTCCGACTTGGCGACGCGGTCGCGGTCCCATTCGCCGGTGCCGCCGCCCTCGACAAAGCGCGATCCGATCGCGACATCGACGCTGTCATCGGCGAGCAGCGCGTCGAGCATTTTGGGCAGCAGCGTCTCGTCATGCTGCATGTCACCGTCGATCACCGCGACGAATGGCGCGGCAGTGGCGCACATCCCCTCAATCGTTGCCGAGGACAGGCCGCGCCGTCCGATCCGCTGCACCACCCGCACGCGCGGGTCGCTGCGGCCGATCGTACGCGCCACGTCGGCGGTGCCATCGGGGCTGTTGTCGTCGACGAAGATCACTTCCCAGCGACGTCCCGCCAGCGCCGTGTCCAGCGCCGCGACCATCACCGGCACGTTGCGTGCCTCATTGAAGGTGGGGACGACGACCGCCAGTTCGAGCATCGCTTCGCTCACACCAGCGCCTGCACCACCGCATCGCCCATCGCTCGCGTCGACAGCGTGCCGCCCAGATCCGCGGTGCGTGCGCCGCCGGTCAGCGCCGCCGTCACCGCCGCCTCGATCCGGTCCGCCGCTTCCGCCATCCCGAGCGAATAGCGCAGCAGCATTGCCGCCGACAGGATCGTCGCGCAGGGATTGGCCTTGCCCTGCCCGGCAATGTCGGGCGCGCTGCCATGGATCGGTTCGTACAGCCCCTTGCCGCTGCCATCGAGCGAGGCGGAGGGGAGCATGCCGATCGACCCGGCGCACATGCTCGCCTGATCCGACAGGATGTCCCCGAACAAATTGCCGGTGACGATCACGTCGAACTGGCCGGGGTTGCGCACCAGCTGCATCGCGGCGTTGTCGACATACATGTGGCTGAGTTCGATGTCGGGATAGTCGGCTGCAACCTCGATCACCACGTCGCGCCACAGCTGAGAGGTTTCCAGCACATTGGCCTTGTCGACCGAGCACAGCTTGCCGCGCCGGGCACGCGCGGTTTCGAAGCCGACCCGGGCGATGCGGACGACCTCATCCTCATTATAGGACATGACGTCATAGCCTTCGCGGCGGCCGGATGCGGTGGTGCGCATGCCCTTTTCGCCGAAATAGACGTCGCCGTTGAGTTCGCGGACGATCACCATGTCGATCGCGCCGGCGACTTCGGGGCGCAGCGCGGAGGCGTCCTCAAGGCCGGGGAACAGCGTGGCGGGGCGCAGATTGGCGAACAGGCCGAGCTCCTTGCGCAGCCCGAGGATCGCCTGTTCGGGGCGCAGATGCCGTTCCAGCGCGTCGCAACGCGGATCGCCGACTGCGCCAAACAGGATGGCGTCGGAGCGCTTCGCCAGGTCGAGCGTTGCCGGGGGTAGCGGGTGGCCGTCGCTGAAATACGCCGTGCCGCCGACCGGGGCTTCCTCAAACGTCAGGCCAAGATCGAGGGCGTCGAGGACGCGGCGAGCCTCTGCAGTAACTTCGGGGCCGATCCCGTCGCCGGGAAGGATTGCGATCAGCGGCATGACAACTCCACCTGCTCAAGGTGCTGGCCCCTTGCCGTGCTGCGCCGCATCACGCAACCGCCCTGTTGATGCGGTCGACCAGCCGGGACCGGGCGGCGAGGATTTCGGCGGCGCGGCCGGGGAGCAGGTCGCGGTCGAGGAAATGGCCGGTGAGGCGCAGGCCGTCGAGGATGTCGTCCCACTCCGCCGCCCCGCCCTGGCGGAGGAAGGGGGGCAAGCGGAACAGCCGGGCCTCATAGCCGGTGGCGGCGGCGGTGCTGACGGCCATGCCGCTTTTCGGGCTGACGAACGCCAGATCCTCGGTCGCGCCGGTGGCGGCGCACTGGTCGAGATCCAATCCGAAGCCGAGCAGGGCGAGCAGCAGCAGTTCGTAGCGAACCATCGCCACCGCCCAGCCCCGCGCCGCCGGCGCGGCTTCGATGGCGTCGAGCAGCCCTTCCAGCGCCGAGTGGAGCGGCGGATAGGGTTGCCCCTCGGGCAGCGCTGCGGCGGTCAGCGCGGTGGCCCAGTCGATTGCGGCGGCGGGCAAAGGCTCGCGGAACAGCGGTGCGCGGCTGTGCACCAGTTCGGCCACCAGCGCCGGCAGCTGATCCTCGGTCCGGGCGCGCCAGTCGCCGAGGATCACATTG
The DNA here is from genome assembly GCA_002280565.1 of Sphingomonas sp. 32-66-10. Taxonomy (GTDB): domain Bacteria; phylum Pseudomonadota; class Alphaproteobacteria; order Sphingomonadales; family Sphingomonadaceae; genus Sphingomonas. The sequence goes on along the minus strand of NCEF01000026.1, from coordinate 23,044 downwards.
CCCGGCTGAAGCACCGGGCGGTGCTGTCGCGACCTGCCACCGCGAACATAGCCGGCCAGCAACCCCGCTTCCGCCGTCAGCGCCCGGACGATCGCGCCGCTTTCGCCATGCGGGCGGATTGCGACGATGATGGCGGGGGCACGCAGATGCATGCCCTGCCCTTATCCCCGGCGCAGCTTCTTGGACAGCTTCTCCAGCCCTATCGCGTCGACCAGCGCCTTGCCGCCGGTCACCGTCTTGTTGAACCCGCCAAGTGCCGCCGTCGTCACGCGATTCGTGAGGCTGGGCCGCAAAAGTAACAAGTCCACACAGGGGACGCCGCCGGTGGCGTATTGGCGTTTGTGTTGGCCATCGCCCTCCGTGAAGTCGAATCGGGCGAATTTTTCTTCGTCGAACAGGTCACGGAACGATTCCACTTGCAGGACAGCGCCGGGCGACAAGTCGTTGAAGGCCGGATCGTGGCCGACATATTCGTAGACCAGATTGTCGCCATGCGCCGGGCAGTAGAGATAGGCCGCAGGCTCCCCGGCGATGAACAGCAGCCAGGCGCGGACCCGGTCCGCCGCCGCCGCGTTCAGCATCCCCTGAATGAACTCGGGACTCGCCGGCAGCCCCTCCCCCATCAGCTTTTCCTGATAGGTGCGCAGCGCGATGCGGCGGGCGATGTCGTGGAACGCCTCCAGCTCCGCCGGGGTGCGATAGGCGCGAATGTCGAGATCGCCGCCAGAGACCTGCGCGATCTTCTTCGCCTTGCGCTTTGCCCCCTGCCGCGCATTGCCCGACAGGCTGGCCATATAGGCGTCGAACCCGCCGGTCAGATCGGCATAGTAGCGCGTATATTTCTGACGGACGAAGCCGATCATCTTGCCCGAGGCATAGACCATCGCCTCCAGCCGATCCTCGGGCAACGAGGTCACGACATAGCCATGCGCGTCGCGCGGCAGCGGCGGCAGGACGGGCAAGCGGCCTTCGCGCGCTTCATCGAGGCTGAGCGGCACGCGGACCATGTCGCGCTGCACCGCCATCAAGGTGCGCGCACCGATGCGGAAATTGAGCGGGGTGGGTCGCGCCGTCGCGGTCATGCGGCGCGCTCCGACACGAGGTTGGACCAGAGCTGCTGCGCCTGACGCATCCGGGTGCGGATCAGGCTGGGGCCGAGCGGGGCATCGTCCTGCCCCAGCGGGAGGTGACTGAGGTCAGCGAAATGCACCGTCTCCATGCCGCCGCGCCGCTCGGCCAGCATCGCGCAGAGCGCGTCGAAGCGGGCGACATGCACCGCATTGGGGCGGGTCCCAGCGCGGTTGGCCAGCTCAAAGCCGTGGCTGACAATCGTAACCGCCGCATGCCCCGCCGCCACCGCATGGTCGAGCGCGTCGCGCATCTCGGCGGTGGACAGCGCACAGATCTGGAAGTGGCGGAGGTGGCCGCGCACATCCTCAATCAACGTCACTGGCACTTCGATCACGCCGCGATGTTCGACCGGGGCGATCTGGCGCGGGGCGAGGCCGATCGCGCTCGGCCAGGGATGTTCGGAGCCATTATGGCTGCTGTCATAGCGGATGCCGAGTTCGGCGAGCGCGGCGAGCGTGTCGTCGCTGGCGCTGTAGCTGCCCGAGCGGAAGGCGATCGGGCGCGGCGCCCCGGCGGCGACGAGCAGGTCGGACGCGGCCGCGATCAGGTCGCGCTGTTCGGCGAAGGTGAAGTCGATCAGTTCGAACGAGGCGGCGGCGCTGCGATCCTCGTCACGCGCGGCGGCCCAATTGGGGTGGAGGTGCAGCTGAACCTCCTGCCCCGCCTCAAGGATCGCCTCCACGATGCGGCGGATCGGATCGAGGCCATGCGCCACCGCCGGCATCGGATCGACGAAGAAGGTCGCCTTGAGGCCATGCTCCGCAAAGCGGCGCAGCTGATAGCCGATGCCGACCCCGGCCGGCTCCAGCGACCGCTCCGCAATCTCACCAATCGGCAGCCCGGCGGCATGGTGCCGCCACATCAATTCGGTGTCGACCGTCAGGAAAACGCGCGTGGGCATGGCTGCGGCCTAACGCGCTTCGGTGAAGAAATTGCAAAATGTCGGCGGGGTTGGCGAACGGTCGCGTTCACTATGCTGACAATTCTGACAAAAATCGGCGTATGTAGGGGAGCCGCCTGACACTTCCGCGCGATAGGAGCGTGCGGGGGAGGCGGGGCGATGAGCATGGCGGGAGTGTAATGCGTTGGGGGCTTGTAGGACAGCCCCCGAAGGTGCCGCTGCGTTTCGGCGGTGAAGCCGTCACCTCGCCCCAACAGGTACCTCAATTCCCGTCGGCGTCGACCATGAAGATCACCGGCTTGCCCCGCGTCTCCGGCTCCCATCCCGCCGCCAGCGCAGCGCGGACGCAGCGCGAAATCGTCGCGTCGTCGAGCTGGAGGCGACCGGGCGGCAATCCCTTCATCAGCCGCTTGGGCGGAGGAAATTCCACCAGCGCCTCACGCCGGGCATCGCGCTGTTGCAGGGAGATCGTCATGCCCCGCCACCCTTCGTCATCGGACAGATGCGGCTCGCGTTGCAGGTGCCAATCGTAGAGGATGCCATCGACCTGGACGGCACCGCCTTTGCTTTGAGACTTCGACATATCCGTCGCTCTAGCATGACCGATCTTGCAAGGACTAGCCGAACGTCTAGGCACGGTTTGCCAGCGGCCGAGGGGCAGAGCGGTAAGGGTTTCGGATTTTCAATGAACTATCGCCATTCCTTCCACGCCGGCAACAGTGCCGATGTCGTGAAGCACAGCCTGTTGATCGCACTTGTCCGGGCCTTGCAGCAGAAAGAGGGCGCACTGACCCTGATCGACACCCATGCCGGCTGCGGGCTGTACGACCTTGGCGGCGAGCAGGCGCAGCGCACTGGCGAGGCCGCGCAGGGCGTGGTGCGGGCCTTTGCCGACGCCAACCCCTTGCTGGACCACTATCGCGCCGCCGTGCGGGCAGTGAATGCCGGGGGGGAGCCAAACCTCTATCCCGGATCGCCGCAGTTCCTGGCGCAGCTACTGCGCCCGCAGGACCTGCTGATCCTCAACGAAAAGCACCCCGAGGATGCCGGCGAACTGCGCCGCGTGATGCGCGGGTCGCCTGCGGCCGTGCATGAGCGCGATGCCTATGAGTTGTGGCTGGCGATGCTGCCGACCCGCACGGCGCGCGGCGTGGTGGTGGTCGATCCGCCCTATGAGCAGACCGACGAGCGCGCCCGGATTACCGCCACCCTCGCGGCGGCGCACCGCAAATGGGCGCATGGCGTGACGGTCATCTGGTATCCGTTGAAGGACCGCACGACGCATCAACAGTGGAAGAACAAGCTGCGCAACCTGCGCATCCCGAAATTCCTGGTGGTCGAGCATTGGTTATATGATGCCGATCAGCCCGGCATCTATAACGGCGCGGGCCTGTTCATCGTCAATCCGCCCTATGCCTTTACCCAGGCGCTGCCGCCGCTGCTGGAAGCGCTGCGCGCCACCCTCGCGCCGGACGGGCATCGGGGGGTGATCATGGCGGACTGGCTGGAGGCCGATAGTCGGTAGGTGGCCGCCTAAAGCCATATAGTTGCCGCCACCCTGCCCTCCCCCGGAACCTCCCCTGCCCCAACGGGTTGGACCCCCATGATCGTTACGAATCCGGTTCGGTCCGCGCGATGAGTCGCTGGGCGTGGGTGTGGCGCGTGGTGTCGCGGCGGCTGTGGTTTCGCGCGGCGGCGTTTTCGCTGGCGGCGGTGGTGCTGGCACTGCTGGCGCCGCTGGTTGCACCGCTGGTCCCCTATACTTTGGGGGCCAAGATCGGGGCGGATGCGGTCGACAATATCCTGGGCATTATCGCGTCTAGCATGCTGGCGGTCACCACCTTTTCGCTGACGGCGATGGTGTCGGCCTATGGCGCGGCGACGTCGAACGTCACGCCGCGCGCGGTGGCGTTGCTGGTCGAGGATTCGACGTCGCAAAATGCGCTGTCGACCTTTCTGGGCGCGTTCCTGTTCGCGATTGTCGGGATCATCGCGCTGTCGACCGGATTTTATGGCGAGCAGGGGCGCGTGCTGCTGTTCGTGGGCACGATTGCGCTGATCGTCGTGATCGTCGTCACGCTGTTGCGCTGGATCCAGCATATCGCGCTGCTCGGGCGGGTGCATGACACGATCATGCGGGTCGAGCGCGCGGGGATCGCGGCGGCGGAGCGGATGCAGCATCGCCCGCGCATTGCCGGGCTGGCGGTGCCGCCGGTGGCGGACGGGGCGCGGGCGGTGCGGTGTGGCGGGCGGATCGGCTATGTCACCAATATCGATGTCGCCGAGCTGGGCGAGGTGATGGCCGGGTGCGGCGGGACGGTGCAGCTGGCGGTGCTGCCGGGGAGCTTTGTCGATTCCGGACGGGTGGTCGCATGGGTGGTCGGCGGCAATGCGGGGGTGGATGCGCGCATTGCCGAGGCGATCACGATCGAGCGCGACCGGAGTTTCGACCATGACCCGCGCTTTGGCCTGATCGTGCTGTCGGAGATTGCGTCGCGGGCGCTGTCACCGGCGGTCAATGATCCGGGGACGGCGATTGCGGTGCTGGGCGCGCAGTTGCGGGTGTTCGACCAAATGGTGCGGGTCGAGGGCCAGCCGGCCGATGACCGGGTGGTGTTTCCGGCGCTGGAGATCGAGAAGCTGGTGGTCGATGCGTTTCGCGCGATCGGGCGCGATGGCGCGGGGACCGTGGAGGTGGCGGTGAAGCTGCAAAAGACGCTGGCGGCGCTGGCGGCGGTTGCGCCGGATTGGGCAGCGGCAGCGCGGCATGCGGCGGAGGACGCGACGGCGCGGGCGCGGACGGCGCTGACGACAGAAGAGGAACGGTTGGCGGTGGTGCGGGCGTTTGCGGATTGGCCGGATTAGGGGTGGGGGGCGGTGTGACCGCTTTCGACCCAATAGCGGACGTTACCTTGGGGAACAGGTCCTCGGAAAAGCGGTCGCTAAACGGCCAAGTCGAATAGCTGCATCGCCGGTGCGCTCGGGCCGACCTTCTCGACCAAGTGACCCTCGTTGAGGTAGAAGTTCGGATTGAAGGCGTCGATGCCAAGCGCCTCCAGATACTGCTTAAGTATCTTTGTATCAAAGCGATCCCTAATCCGCCTTCTTGCGTAATAATCCGGTTTCTCGAAGAAGAGCATCGTCCCACTCGAGCTAAAAGTCCAACGACCGTCAGTCGGGACGGCGGAGATCGCTCGTTCTATATTTAGCCAATCCGTGTCCTCTGGGCTATACAACTCAAAGATTGTTCCACCCTGAGTTCGACCAGAATGCGCGTCCGTCGCCCGGACGCCAGAGCATCCGATCTCCTTAGCAAGATGGCTTATAGGCGCGAACGCGTCGGTCCCCTGATGCCCGTTATCAACGAACGCTGTCCACTCTGAGTGCGTTGCTATAAACAGAAAGCGGCGATGTTCGACGCTAGTCAATGGAAGCAGCTTTCTAAGAATTGCCTCCAACGATCCTTGAATATGTTGCTCCGTGAGAGCTACGCCGCGTCCTTCTTGTATCGGCCGCTGCCAATCCAAGAATGCTGACTTGGCTACATCAACGGAACACTGGAGAAATCCGAAGGTGTCCGTCAAAGGGACCAAACGGTTTCCCAGAAGGCCAATCATATTTTCACCCCCTAATGACTGTTCTTTGCACCTTCTGGCTGGTTGCAGCCAGTCGGGTTTCCACCCACTAGCAGACGCTAGGTCACCGGCGCCGGTCGCGCCCTTTCTCGGCGTCACCACCCAACGTCACCGCGAATGATAGAAGTCATACACTTGCTGCGCCACCGCCGCACTCACCCCCGGCGCTTTCTGTAGATCCTCCAAACTCGCCCCCCGCACCGCCTTGGCTGTGCCGAAGTGCATCAGCAGCGCTTTCTTGCGCGCCGGGCCGATGCCGGGGACGTCGTCGAGCGGGCTGGCGCCGATGGCCTTGGCGCGCTTCGCACGATGCGCGCCGATGGCGAAGCGGTGGACTTCGTCGCGGAGCTTCTGGATGTGGAACAGCGCGGGGGCGTTGACGGGGAGCATGCGTTCGCTGCCGTCCATCAGGTGAAAGACTTCGCGGCCTTCGCGGCCATGGTGCGGGCCTTTCGCGACGCCGACCATGCACACATCCTCGATCCCCAGCTCCTCCAGCACGGCGCGGGCGGCGCTGAGCTGGCCCTTGCCGCCATCGATCAGGACGAGGTCGGGCCACACGCCCTTGTCGCGGTCGGGGTCTTCCTCTTGCGCGCGGGCGAAGCGGCGGGTGAAGACTTCGCGCATCATCGCGAAATCGTCGTTGGTGGCGGCGCTCTTGATGTTGAACTTGCGATACTGGCCGGTGCGGAACCCCTCCGGCCCGGCGACGATCATCGCGCCGACGGCGTGGGCGCCCTGAATATGGCTGTTGTCATAGACTTCGATGCGGTCGGGCGGTTCGGGCAGGGCGAAGAGGTCGGCGATGTCGCGCAGGATCTTTGCCTGAGTCGTCGATTCGGCCATGCGGCGGTCGAGCGCCTCGATCGCGTTGCGCTTGGCCTGATCGAGCAAACGGCGGCGCGTGCCACGTTGCGGCATGCCGATCGCGACCTTGCGCCCGGCGCGTTCGGCGAGCGCTTCGGAGAGGAGCTTCAGATCGTCGAGGTTACGGTCGACGAAGATGGTGCGCGGCGGGGGCATCTCTTCATAGAATTGCATGAGGAACTGGGTGAACACCTCATCCTCCGGCACATCGGCGGTGTGCGCGGGGAAGAAGGCGCGGTGGCCCCAATTCTGGCCGCCGCGGATGAAGAAGGCCTGGATGCCGATCTGGCCCTGTTTGGCGGCCATGGCGAAGATGTCGGCGTCGCCGATCCCCTCGGCATTGATCGCCTGGCTGCCCTGGATGAAGGTAAGCGCCTTCAGCCGGTCGCGCAGGATCGCAGCGAGTTCGAAGTCGAGATTTTCGGCGGCGGCCTGCATCTGCTCGCCGAGCTTGGCCTGAACCTTGGTCGACTTGCCCATCAGGAAGTCGCGGGAATCGGACACGAGTTCGGCATAGCCCGCCTTGTCGATGCGATCGACGCAGGGGGCCGAGCAGCGGCGGATCTGGTAGAGCAGGCACGGGCGGTCGCGGGTGTTGAAGAAGCTGTCGGTGCAACTGCGCAGGAGGAAGAGTTTCTGGAGCGCGTTGAGGGTCTTGCGGACCTGCCCGGCGCCCGCGAACGGGCCGAAATAGTCGCCCTTGGCGCGGCGCGCGCCGCGGTGCAGCTGGACGCGGGGATAGTCATGGTCGCCGCGCAGGAGGATGTAGGGGAACGACTTATCGTCGCGCAGCAGGACGTTGTAGGGCGGGCGGAAGCGCTTGATCAGCTGGGCTTCGAGGAGGAGTGCCTCCGCCTCGTTATTCGTGGTGACGACGGTCATCGACCGCGTCTGGGCGATCATGCGGCGCAGGCGGTTGGAGAGCTTGGCGGGCTGGGTGTAGTTGGCGACGCGGTTCTTCAGCGCGCGCGCCTTGCCGACATAGAGCACGTCGCCGCGCGCATCCTGCATGCGATAGACGCCGGGGCGGACGGGGAGCGTGGCAAGGACGTTGCGGATCGCGGCGACACCGGCGTCGAGGTCGGGCGTCTCCGACCCGCGCACGGCATAGGTGGCGGAGTCTTCGTTGAAGCGGTTGGGGGAATTGGGGTCGGACATCGTCGTGCCCATGTAGGCGGATTGCGCCGCGCTTTCCATCTGATAGCCTGTCCCGATCAGATTTGGGGGACCCCACCATGCGCCTGCTCACCGCCCTGCTCGCTTCGTCGCTGATCGCCACCCCCGTCCTGGCCGAGCCGGACTTCGCGCCGGCGGTGGAGGCGGATTATGCGGCGCATCTCGAGGCGCTGTTCGTCGATTTCCACAAGAATCCGGAGCTTTCGTACAAGGAGAGCCGGACCGCCGCGATCATGGCGAAGGAGCTGCGCGCGGTGGGTGGGATCACGGTGACCGAGGGGGTCGGCGGGACCGGCGTGGTCGGGGTGATGAAGAATGGCGATGGCCCCACCATCCTGCTGCGCGCCGATATGGACGGGCTGCCGCTGAAGGAGGATAGCGGCCTCCCCTATGCCTCGACCGTCACGCAGGAGGATATCGACGGCGTGGTGAAGCCGGTGATGCATGCGTGCGGGCATGACGTGCACATCACGTCGATGATCGGCACCGCGCGGCAGCTGGCGAAGCTCAAGAGCCGGTGGAAAGGCACGGTCGTGTTCGTGGTGCAGCCGGCCGAGGAGCGGATCGGCGGCGCGCGCAAGATGATGGAGGATGGGCTCTATACCCGCTTCCCCAAGCCCGATTATGCGGTGGCGTTCCATGTGACGTCGGGCTTTCCGACCGGCAAGATCGGGCTGGAGCCGGGGATCAGTTCCTCCTCGTCGGACAGCGTCGACATCACCGTCTTTGGCGTCGGCACGCATGGCGCCGCGCCGCATATGGGCAAGGACCCGATCGTGATGGGCGCGCAGATCGTGATGGCGCTGCAGACGTTGGTGAGCCGCGAGATCGCGCCGTTGAAGCCCGGGGTGGTCACCGTTGGCGCGTTCCATTCGGGGTTCAAGCACAACATCATCAGCGACAAGGCCGAGTTGCAGCTGACGGTACGGTCGGATGACGAGGAGACGCGCAAGAAGCTGCTCGAGGGGATCAAGCGGATCGCGACCAATGTCGGCCGGATGAACGGGCTGCCCGAGGACAAGCTGCCGCAGGTGCGGGTCGGTTTTGAGTCGACCCCGGTGACGCTCAACGATCCGGCGCTGACCGCGCGGGTGCGCGGCGCGTTCACCACGGCGTTCGGCAAGGACATTCTGAAGACCGAGCCGCGCGAGAGCATGGGGGCGGAGGATTTCGCCTATTTCATCGAGCAGAAACTGGGCGTGCCGGGGGCCTATTTCGTGGTCGGCGGGACGCCGCAAGCCGAACTGGACGCGGCCAAGCGCGGCGAGAAGACGCTGCCCGCGCACCATTCGCCCTTCTTCAAGGTCGAGGCGAAGCCATCGGTGACACTGGGGACGACGGCGATGACGGTGGCGGTGCTGGATTTGCTCAAGAAATAGCGTCGCCGTTGATGAGCCATAGCGCAATCGTCAGCGCGAGCGCGCCGAGCGTATAGACCCAGGCGATCAGCCGGAGGTTAAGCGACCGCAGCGCGCGGATATTGTGCGCGGACAATCGGCTCTGAATCGCACAGGCGCGCCGCTGCGCCATCCAGATGATCGCGACGCCGAGCGCGATGAACACCGTCGCGATCGCCTTGGGTAGCCAGTCCGGTTCGAGCGCCCCGAACAGGACGTGAAAGCCGAGGCCAATGCCGATTGTCGCCAGCGCGGTGCGCGCCCAGCCGCTGAAGGTGCGTTCGTTGGCGAGCAGCGTTCTGTCTTCCGCGAGGTCGGTGCGATCTTCGGCGAGGTCGGAGCGGGAGGGGCTGTCGTCGGTCATGGCAGGGCAACGCGCGAGGGGGCGATTGGCTTCGGGGGCGTGCGGCTGGGTTTGTTGGGAGGTGAAGCGATTAGCCCCTCCCCTTCAGGGGAGGGGTTAGGGTGGGGCCTATCCACCAAGCACGTCGGTCTCGGTGAGACTTAGACGCCCCACCCCCAACCCCTCCCCTGAAGGGGAGGGGCTTACGATACGAAAAGGGGCGCCGGTCTTTCGACCGACGCCCCTTTTTCTGGTCCGGAACCCGCCGCTCAGTTGAGGCGCGAGAGGCCGGCGATCGTCTGGTTGACCAGTGCCTTATCGGCGCCGGCATCGTGCTTTTGCGCGATGATCGCACCGGCGGCCTTGGCCGCGGCCTCGGCGGCCGTGGCGCGGACCTGGTCGAGTGCGGTGCGCTCGGCGGCGGCGATCTTGTCCTCCGCCATCTTGGTGCGGCGGCGGATCAGGTCTTCGGCATCGGCCTTGGCCTTGACCAGCAGCGCCTGTGCCTCCGCATCGGCATGGGCGACCATGGCGGCGGCCTCCTGCTCGACATTGGCGAGCTTGCGCGCATATTCCTCGCGCAGCGCCTCGGCCTCGGCACGCAGCTGATTGGCTTCGTCGAGACGCGTGCGGATTGCCGCGATCTGCTTGTCGAGCATGCCGCCAATGGCCGACGGCACCTTCTTCCACACCACGACGAGGATCAGCGCGAGCATCGCCAGGCCGACCCACATGGTCGCGTCGATGCCGAACACCGCCGGAGCGGCGTGATGCACCGCGCCTTCAGCCTCGGTGCCACCCGCGTTGGGAAGGCCCATGCCTTCACCCTTGGACGCTTCGCTCAAATTCTGGGCGACCGGATCGGTGGCGGTGGTCGCGGTCACTTGTGCTTGCTCAGCCATGGAGTGCTGCCTTCACTGCCTGAGCCGCTTCGGCCGGGGTGACGGTCACGCCCGACAGGCGCGCAACGATGTCACGCGCGGCATCGGTGGCGACCGATTCGATTTCGCCCGCTGCGGCGGCGCTCGCCTCCGCGATCCGGGCTTCGGCCGCAGTCACGCGACCCTCGATCTCGGCATCGGCCGATGCGAGCGCGGCGTCGGTCTGGGCCTGCCCCTGCGCACGTGCCTCGGCGAGGCGCTTGCGCGCGGCTTCACGCGCCGCATTTTCCTGTGCGCGCCAGGTCTCTTCGGCCTGATCGGCCGCCGAGCGCGCCGCTTCCGCAGCGGCAAGGTCGTCCGCAACTGACTTGTCGCGCGCATCCATCGTGCCCGACACCTTGGGCAGAATGCCCAGGCCGACGATCACGAAGGTGAGCCCGAAGGTCAGCAGCAGCCAAAAGATCTGCGACGCATAGGTCGCCGCGACTTGTTCGATCTGGGGCATTGGTCCGTCCTCTCGCGGTCCGTCCTGTAGTCCGCCCCGCGCGACGCGCAGGGCGGCAGAGACATCAGGCGACGAAGATCAGCAGCACCGCCACGACGAACGCGAGCAGGCCGAGAAGCTCGGCAGCCGCGAAGCCGATGAACATGTTGCCCTGCTGGCTGGCAGCCGCGCCCGGATTGCGCAGTGCGCCCTGGAGGAACGCCGCGAAGACGTTACCCACGCCCAGCGCCGCGAGGCCAGCACCGATTGCCGCGAGACCGGCGCCGAGCAGCTTGAATGCTTCTGCTTCCATTGAAATCACTCCTTAGAAAATCAGGTCTTGGTGGTAAAAACTCAGTGATGATCGTGCAGGTGCACCGCGTCGTTGATGTACAGCGACGTGAGCAGCGCGAACACATAGGCTTGGACGCCGGCGACCAGTATCTCGAGGGCCGAGACGCCGAGCATCAGCGCAAAGCTTGGCACGCCGACGAGCAGGCCCCAGCCCGCGCCGGCATTGGCCGAATTGATGATGAAGCCCGCCAGCACCTTGAGCAGGATGTGGCCCGCGGTCATCGCAACGAACAGTCGCAGCGCCAGGCTGAACGGGCGGACCATGAACGAGACGAACTCGATCGGCGCCACGAGGATCAGCACGGGGATCGGCGTCCCCTTTGGCACGAACAGCGAGAAGAAGCGCAGGCCATGCTTGGCAAAGCCGACGACGAGGACGATCGAGAAGGACAGGATCGCCAGCACGCCGGTGACGGTGAAGTGGCTGGTCGCGGTGAACGGATGCACGCCCGGCACGACGCCGAACGGCAGCAGGCCGATTACGTTGGCGAACAGGATGAACATGAACAGCGAGAAGACATAAGGCAGGAACTTGCGCCCCTCATGCCCGATATTTGCCTTGAGCAGATTGTCGATGAAGCCGGTGAAGCCCTCGACCGCCATCTGCCAGCGGCCCGGGATCACCTCACGCTTCATGCCGCCCAGCATGAACACCCACAAAGCGACGGCGGCGATCGCCATCCACAGCGCGCTGTTGGTGAAGGCGATCGTCTGATTGCCGATGGTGAACATGTCGGCAATCGACGTCACCTCAAACTGGTGCATCGGATCGATCTTGCCTGCTTCTTCAGCCACGCCCGTTTCCCATGTAACGCAAGCGCCCGAAAGTCACTTCGAGCGCTGGTTCGAAATCCTGATGATGTTCCTGAACGCGCTGACGATGCCAAGGGCAAGCAGCGTGAGCAGGAGCCATGGCGAGGTTCCCAGGAACCGATCGAGCACCCACCCGATCAGCGCCCCCCCAACCATTCCTCCGATCAGCTCGGCGAGGACGCGGTTGCCCATGCGATAATCACGATCGCCGGCCTGCTGCCCCTCGCCCCGCCGATCCGCCTCTTCGGATTTCGCCCGCGCCAGCCGCTCGTTGAGCGAAGTGATGCGGGCATCCTCCTTGAGGGGGTCCGGTCCGGGCTCGTTCTCGGTCATTTCGCTTCCTCCGCCAGTCCAATACCAGGGCGAAACGCATGGGCCGAGCGGCGAGCCCGCCAAGGCACGCGCGCTTTAGAAAGGGGGGCATCCCGAGTCAACCGCGGTGCAACATTGTTGCAACCGTCCAGCTCTTTCGCTGGCCGCGCTCTGCCGCTAGGCTCCTCTTATGGGGGACGGCGGCGAGGCGATTACCGATGGGACCGGGCATCGCGCGCGGTTGCGGTCGCGGCTGCTTGCCGATGCCGACGGGCTGATGGACCATGAGCTGGTCGAATATCTGCTGACCCTCGCGATTCCCAGGCGGGATACCAAGCCGCTGGCCAAGGCCTTGCTGCACCAGTTCGGGGGCATTGCCGGGCTGTTGACCGCCGATTCAGCGGCGATCGCGCGCGTACCGGGGATGGGCGAGACCTCCGCCGCCGCGATCAAGATCGCGCATGCCGCCGCACTGCGCCTGCTGAAGAATGAGGTCGCGGCGCGGCCGATCCTGTCGAACTGGCAGGCGCTGCTCGATTATCTGCGCGCGGACATGGCGCATCATGTGATCGAGCGGGTGCGGGTGCTGCACCTCAACAGCCGGAACATGCTGATCCGCGACGAATTGATGCAGGAAGGGTCGGTGGACGAGGCGCCGGTCTATGTCCGCGAGGTGATCCGCCGCGCGATCGACCTGGGCTCCACCGCGATTATATTGGTGCACAACCATCCGAGCGGCGATCCGAGCCCGAGCCGCGCGGATATCGAACTGACCCGCAACATCGTGGAGGCGGGCAAAAGGCTGGGGATTGCGGTACATGACCATATCGTGATCGGCACCGGCGGGCATATCAGCCTGCGCGCGCAGGGGCTGATGTAAGAATGCATGAAACGGCCGCCGGAGCGAACTCCGGCGGCCGGTGGATGGGCGGGACGCGGTCCGCCCGTCCGAGGAGACCTGGTTACGACGCCGCCGCAGCCGGGGCGAGGAAGGTCTTGAGTTCGGGGTTGCTCACGGTGCCCGATTTGTCGGTGTCCGCAGCAGCCATGGCGCGCCCGATCCATTCCTTGTCGGCAGCCGATTCGCCGGTGAAGGCGGGCTCGGTGGCCGAGCGCAGCGCAACCATCCAGCGACCGAACTCTTCACCGGTCAGATTGCCGTCCTTGTCGCCGTCATAGGTCGGGAAACCCTGATCGATGATCTGTGCAATCTGGTCCGCGCTTGCGGGCTTCTGGGCCGACTGTGCGGGCGGCGTTGCCTGGGCCTGCTGCTCGGTCGCCTGGGGCTCCGGGGTTGGCGTCGGGGTCGGAGTCGGGGCCGGCGTCGGGGTCGCCTCCGGCATCGGATCGCCCTCAGGCTGCGGCGCGGGTGCCGGGGCCTCCTGCGGAACCGGCTCGGTGCTTTCGGTCGGAGCCGGCTGTTCCTGCGGCGGGGGGTTCTGCTGCTCCGGCATGTCCTGAGCAAATGCAGGCGCCGAAATTGCAACGGCACTTGCAAGAAGGATAGATTTCAACATGTCATTCTCCAGCATCTTAAACCAACAAATCCGATGAAGCCGCACATTTATTTGCGGTTCATGTGACTGGATAACGCGTTGTATATTTGCCACGTTCCGCAAGATTGTTTCAAGGCAATCGACTAGTCGACACAGCACTTCGAATCGTGCCGATACTGTGCCGCGATTGCGACGAACAGAGTGGAACACTTGAGTCATGCGCGGTTTGCCGCGCCGCCGGGGCTTTGCTAGGGGCGCCGCGTCCCACGAAAGGCTTCTTTATGGTCCCCCGCTATTCCCGCCCCGCCATGACCGCGATCTGGTCGCCCGAAACCCGCTTTGGCATCTGGTTCGAGATCGAGGCGCACGCGACCGAGAAGCTGGGCGAACTGGGCGTAGTGCCCGAATCGGCGGCGAAGGCGCTGTGGGACTGGTGGGCGACCAACCCGACGATCGACGTCGCCGCGATCGACGCGATCGAGGCGGTGACCAAGCATGACGTGATCGCGTTCCTGACCTGGGTCGCGGAGAATGTCGGCGACGAAGCGCGCTTCATGCATCAGGGAATGACCTCGAGCGACGTGCTCGACACCTGCCTGGCAGTGCAGCTGACGCGCGCGGCCGATATCCTGCTCGACGATCTCGACCAGCTGCTCGCGGTGCTCAAGCGCCGGGCCTATGAGCACAAGCTGACCCCGACGATCGGGCGCAGCCATGGCATCCATGCCGAGCCCGTGACGTTCGGCCTCAAGCTCGCCGAGGCCTATGCCGAGTTCAAGCGGTGCAAAGTGCGGCTGATCGCGGCGCGCGCAGACATTGCGACCTGTGCGATTTCGGGCGCGGTCGGGACCTTTGCCAATATCGACCCGCGCGTGGAGCAGCATGTCGCCGACGAGCTCGGCCTTGCCGTCGAGCCGGTGTCGACTCAGGTGATCCCGCGCGACCGCCACGCGATGTTCTTTGCGACGCTGGGCGTGATCGCCAGCTCGATCGAGCGGCTGGCGGTCGAGGTGCGGCATTTGCAGCGCACCGAGGTGCTGGAGGCGGAGGAGTATTTCTCGCCGGGGCAGAAGGGTAGCTCGGCGATGCCGCACAAGCGCAACCCGGTGCTGACCGAGAACCTCACCGGCCTCGCCCGCATGGTCCGCGCGGCGGTAATCCCGGCGATGGAGAATGTCGCGTTGTGGCATGAGCGCGACATCAGCCACTCGTCGGTCGAGCGCTATATCGGGCCGGACGCGACGATCACGCTCGATTTCGCGCTCGCGCGGCTGACCGGGGTGATCGACAAGCTGCTGGTTTACCCGGCGCGGATGCAGAAGAATTTGGACCGCATGGGTGGCCTCGTCCACTCGCAGCGCGTGCTGCTCGCGCTGACCCAGGCAGGAGTGAGCCGCGAGGACAGCTATCGACTCGTGCAGCGCAACGCGATGAAGGTGTGGGAGAGCGATGGGGAGCTGTCGCTGCTCGAGCTGCTCAAGGCCGATCCCGAGGTCACCGCAGCGCTGTCGCCGCAGCAGATCGAGGAGAAGTTCGACCTCGACTATCATTTCAAGTCGGTCGATACCATTTTCGAGCGGGTGTTCGCCGATTGACGCAGCCGCGTCATGATGTGACACTAATGTGACATATCGGGAGTGCGGGCTGATGGCGAAGGCGAAGAAGGGTAAGAGCAAGACCGACAAGGCGGCGAAGACAGCGAAGGCGGACCAGACGCCCAAGTTGCCCAAGACCGTCGCCGGGATCGAGCTGCCCAAGGAATTGCGTGAGCAGGGCGCCAAGCTGCTGGAGCTGACCAAGCATCCGCTGGTCGCCGATATCGTCGCGGCGGGACTCGTCGCGCTGGCGGGCAATGTGCGCAAGAAGGCGGCGGATGCGCAGGCGGCTGCGGCCCCCGCTCCTGCTCCCGCTGCCACGGATGCGGCCAAGCCTTCGGGAATGGACGATCTGGCGAAAACGGCGTCGTCGCTGGCTACGCTGATCGCGGCGCGGGCGGCGGAGAAGATTACGGCGAAGCTGACCGGCGAGAAGGCGCCCGAGGCTCCGGTCGCGGAGGCTGCGCCTGCGGCACCGAAAAAGGCGGCTGCACCGAAGAAGCCGGCTGCACCGAAGAAGCCGGCCGCCAAGGCTGCACCTGCGAAGAAGCCTGCTGCGGCGAAGCCTGTAGCGGCCAAGGCTCCGGCCAAGCCGCGTGCGCCGCGCGCTGCGAAGCCGAAGACGCCATCGGCCTGAAGGCTCAGATTCCTCCCCTGCTCTGCAGAGGAGGAATTGATTAGGCGAACACCTCCGCCAAAAACGCCGTCATCGCGGCCCAGCTCCGCCGGTCGGCGTTGGCGTTGTGCCCGAAGCCGGGGCGGGTTGAGCCTTTCTGGCTCGAGTCGGTGAAGCCATGCCCTGCCCCGCCATAGCCGTGGATTTGCCAGTCCGCCCCGGCTCCGGTCAGCTCGGCGGCGAGCGCGGTTACCGCTTCGGGCGGGGCGAGCGGGTCGTCCCAGCCGTGGCAGATTAGCAGCTTTGGCTTGATCGGGGTCGGGTAATCATAGCCGGGCGCGTCGAAGATGCCGTGGAAGGCGACGATTCCGCGCACGTCGCCCCCTGCCCTCGCTAGGTCGATGACCGACTTGCCGCCGAAGCAATAGCCGATGGCGGCGGTGCGGGTTGCATCGACCTCGGGCAGCGCGTGGAGCGCGGCAAGGCTGGCGAACAGGCGATCGCGCAGCAGCGGGCGATCGGCGTTGAGCGCGTTCATGTACATCGCCGGGTCGGGTGATTCGCGGGTGGTGCGCTTGCCCTGGCCATAGACGTCGGCGACGAGGCCGACATAGCCGAGTGCGGCGATCCGTTCGGCGGTGACGCGGTCCTGTTCCTTTTCGCCCAGCACATTGGGGACGATCAGCACACCGGGGCGCGGATCGGCCCAATCGGCGTCGGCGACGGCGACGCCCTCGAACGGGCCGCCGGGACCGTCATAGATGATGGTCTGTCTCTGGATCATGTCTCACCTCCGTTCGCCCCGATGAAAGGTCGCTTTGCACCTAGGAAGAAGAACAGGGCTTCGACAAGCTCGGCCTGAACGGTAAGGGGCGTGCGAAACTACACGGAGGTCCCATGCCCACGCTCGTCCTGATCCGCCACGGCCAGTCGTCCTGGAATCTGGAAAACCGCTTCACCGGATGGTGGGACGTCGACCTGACCGAGCAGGGCGTGAAAGAGGCATGGGCCGCGGGCGAGCTGATGCGCGAAAAGGGTCTCGACTTCGACATGACCTATACCAGCTTTCAGAGCCGGGCGATCAAGACGCTCAACCTGGCGCTGGAGGCAATGGGCCGGCTGTGGCTACCGACCGAGAAAAGCTGGAAGCTCAACGAGCGGCATTATGGCGGGCTGACCGGGCTCGACAAGGCGGAGACCGCAGCGAAGCATGGCGACGATCAGGTCAAGATCTGGCGCCGCAGCTTCGACATCCCGCCGCCGCTGCCCGAGGAAGGGTCGCCGTGGGATCTCGCCAAGGACCTGCGCTACAAGGGCATTCCGATCCCGCAGACCGAGAGCCTGAAGGACACGATCGCGCGCGTGCTGCCCTATTGGGACGAGCGGATCGCGCCCGACCTGCGCGCCGGCAAGCGCGTGCTGATCGCGGCGCACGGCAATTCGCTGCGTGCACTGGTCAAGCATCTGTCGGGGATTTCAGACGCGGATATTGCGAGCCTTGAGATCCCGACGGGGCAGCCGATCGTGTATGAGCTGGCGGATGATCTGACCGCCACGGATCGCTATTATTTGAACGAGCGGTGAAACGAAAAACGCGTCACCCTGGCCTTGTGCCGGGGTCCACTGCGCGGTGTGCGTGAAGCGAGAGGCTCTAGCGCCGCGCTTGCGTCACGGTGGACCCCGGAACAAGTCCGGGGTGACGATGGTGAATCAATTCAGCTTGTGCGCCAGCGACACTTCGGCGTTCATCAGCTTGGACACCGGGCAGTTCTTTTTCGCTTCGTCGGCGAGGTCGGCGAACTGGTCGGGGTCGATGCCCGGGACGCTGGCTTCCAGCGTCAGGTCGGAGCGGGTGATGGTGAAGCCGCCGTCCTTCTGCTCCAGCTTGACCGCCGCCTTGGTCTCCAGCGTGCCTTCGCTGAAGCCCGCCTTGGCCAGCGCGAAGCTCAATGCCATGGTGAAGCAGCCGGCATGGGCGGCGGCGATCAGCTCTTCGGGATTGGTGCCCGGCTCATCCTCGAACCGCGTGTTGAAGCCGTAAAACTGGTCGGTCAGCACGCCGGACTGGGTGGTAATCGCGCCCTTCCCTTCCTTGCCGAAACCGGAATAGCGGGCGGTGGCGGTGCGGGTGGTCATCGGCATGTCTCCTGATCATGGGGCGTCCCCGACACGGGGTGCGGCGTCCAATATAGCCTCTGGTGCAACGATATCGTGACGGTCACGTTCCGCATATTCTTCCCACCGGTCGAGCTGCGATGTAGAGAAGCCGCCAACGCAATGACCAAGCCGACCATCTTCTCCCGCCCGTTTTTCGAACAGAAGAGCCGCGCCTTCTGGATGCTGCAGGGCGCGGGCTGGGGCGGCTATCTGCTGCTACGCGCGGTTTCGAACTTCTCGAACCGCACCTTCAGCTTCGAGGATCTGATCCGCGTCACGATCGAGGCGATCGTGGGATATTGCCTGACGCTGCTGTTGTCGGCGCTGTATGGCTATTATCGGCGGCTTCCGCGCATCACCGGCATCCTCGCGTCGATCGCGACGCTGGCGGCGGCAACCTTGGTCTATGCCGTGCTCAATGCCTTTACCGTATCGGTGATGCGCGGCGATCCCGGGATCGAGCTGCCGCTGATCCTGGGCAGCCTGTTCCTGACCTTCACCGTGCTGGCGGGGTGGTCGGCGCTGTATTTCGGGATCAACTTCTATCTGATCGTCGAGGATCAGATCGACCGCATGCAGGTTCTGGAAAGCCAGGCGAGCTCGGCGCAGCTGGCAATGCTGCGCTATCAGCTGAACCCGCATTTCCTGTTCAATACGCTCAATTCGATTTCGACATTGGTGCTGCTGAAGCAGACCGACCGGGCCAATGCGATGCTGGCGCGGCTCGCCAATTTCCTGCGCTACACGCTGGCCAACGAGCCGACCGCGCATGTCACGCTGGCGCAGGAGGTGGAGACGCTGAAGCTGTATCTCGAAATCGAGAAGATGCGGTTCGATGCCCGGCTGAAGCCCGAGTTCGATATCGACCCGCGCACCGCCAAGGCACGCCTGCCCTCGTTGCTGCTCCAGCCGCTGGTGGAGAATGCGATCAAATATGCCGTGACGCCGCAGGAAGAGGGTGCCGAAATCCGCGTGTCCGCTCGGCTCAACGGCGAACGGGTGCAGATCACCGTATCGGACACCGGTCCGGGATTGATCGAGAGCAAGAACCGGCCAAGCCTTTCAACCGGGGTTGGGCTTACCAATATCCGTGAACGACTGGCGCAGGCATTCGGCGCGGAGCACCGCTTTTCGACGCATTCGGACCCGGGAGGCGGTTTCCGCGTTGAGATCGAAATTCCGTTCCAGTTCGAGGAGCAAGCCAAGGAAGCAGCTTGACCGGAACCGGACCGTAACCATTGGTTGGGAGTTTAAAGGCAGGGGTTGTGGGCGTCGGACCGGGGGCATCGGGACGACGCGTTTTTGAGTAGAGAGAGATATGACGATCCGCACCATCCTGGTCGATGACGAACCCCTGGCCATCCAGGGCCTGGAATTGCGACTGCAGGCGCATGACGATGTCGAGATCATCGACAAATGCCAGAATGGCCGTGAGGCCATCCGGTCGATCAAGACGCACAAGCCCGACCTGGTCTTCCTCGACATCCAGATGCCCGGATTCGACGGATTTTCGGTCGTGCAGGGGCTGATGGAAATCGAACCGCCGCTGTTCGTGTTCGTCACCGCCTATAGCGACCATGCGATCCGCGCGTTCGAGGCGAATGCGATGGATTATCTGATGAAGCCCGTCGACGAAGGGCGCCTGGCCGACACGCTGGAGCGCGTGCGCCAGCGCCTGACCGAAAAGCGCGGCGTCGAAGAGGTCGAGAAGCTCAAGGAAGTGCTGGCCGAAGTCGCACCCGAGGCAGCCGAAGAGCTGGCCGCGAGCGAGGGCGATGTCTCGTCGAACCGCTATGAGAAGCTGATCAACATCAAGGATCGCGGGCAGATTTTCCGCGTCGATGTCGATACGATCGAGGTGGTGGAAGCCGCCGGCGATTATATGTGCATCAAGACCGCGGACAATACGCTGGTGCTGCGCGAGACGATGAAGGATCTGGAAAAGCGGCTCGACCCGCGCCGCTTCCAGCGTGTCCACCGCTCGACCATCGTAAACCTCGATCAGGTCAAGCAGGTCAAGCCGCACACCAATGGCGAGTGTTTCCTGGTGCTCGATTCGGGGTCGCAGGTGAAGGTGAGCCGCAGCTATCGCAACGTGGTAGCGCGGTTCTTTCACTGACCGTTTGATCGCAAAAATCGGATTGTTCCTCTTTCGTTCTCGCCCTATCGTGGCGGGAACGGGAGAGAGGGTTCATGAGCCGATTCGAGGAATTCGCAGCGCTACACGTGCCGGGGGTGCCGCTGGTGCTGGTGAATGTGTGGGACGCCGGATCGGCCAGGGCAGTTGCCGCTGCCGGAGCGAAGGCAATCGCCACGGGTAGTGCGTCGGTGGCAGCGGCGAACGGGTTTACGGATGCCGAGGCGCTGCCGCTCGATCTGGCGCTGGGCAATGCGCGGCGGATCGTCGGAGCGGTCGACCTGCCAGTATCGATCGATTTCGAGGGCGGATATGCGGTCGCGCCCGATGCGGTGGCATCGAACGTCGCGCTGCTCGCAGCGACCGGGGCGATCGGGTGCAATTTCGAGGATCAGGTGATCGGCGGCACGGGGATGCATGCGCCGCAGGTTCAGGCCGCGCGCATCGCCGCGATCCGCGCCGTGACCGGGCCGGAGTTTTTCATCAACGCGCGCACCGACATCTTCCTGCAGGCAGCGGCGGAGTATGCCGCGAATCGCCGCTGCCAGTGAATTTCATGGCGTTCCCGGGCGCGCCGGATGCGGCGGCGGTGGCTGCGGCCGGTGTGGCGCGGATCAGCCATGGCCCCTTCCCGTTCCGCGCGGCGATGCGAGCGGTGGAGGACGCGGCGGGGGAGGTGCTGGGTTAGACCATTTATGCCCCTCCCCTTCAGGGGAGGGGTTGGGGTGGGGCCTATCCTCTTGGCGAGCGGTCTCGGTGAGACTTCACTGCCCCACCCCCAACCCCTCCCCTGAAGGGGAGGGGCTTGATTGCCTCAGGCCTCGCCTTCGCCTTCGCCCTCGGGCGTACTCTCGAACCATGCCTCGACCGGGCCGGACAGCTTGATCGTTAGGGGATTGCCCTTGCGGTCCATGGTCTTGCCGACCTGCACGCGGATCCAGTTTTCCGAGACGCAATATTCCTCGACATCGCGGCGCTCGACGCCCTTGAAGCGGATGCCGATACCGCGCTGGAGCAGCGCCTGGTCGAAAAAGGGGCTCTTTGGATTGACCGAGAGCCGGTCGGGAGGAGTGTCGCTCATGGCGCGCGCCTCTAACCTGAAATGCGCGCAAACAAAAGCGGCGCGAAACCGGAGTGTCGCGCCGCCCTGTGATCGCGCCGCTTAGCGGCAGTAACGCACCTTCACGCGATGCCCCAGATACGGGTCGTAGACGCGGCGAATGGTGCAGCCGCGCCAATTGCGCCGCTCATAATCGCGATAATAATAGCTCTCGCGGGGGTAATAGCCGCGCTGGCGGTAATAGCCGTCATAGCGATCATAGCCGCGATAGTGGCGGTCATGATAACGGTCGCGGCTCGAGCTGGCGATTGCCGCCCCGATCACGACCCCGGCAATGCCGGCGGCGATGGCGGTGCCGGTATTGTCACGGTCGCGATGGCGATAGCGCTGGGCCTCTGCCGGCGCGGCCGCGGTGAGCGCGGTGGCGCCAAGGGTGAGACCGAGCACCGCCTTGGTGATCATCGTCTTCATGGCTTCCTCCTCGTGCATCTGCACAGTCCGACGTCTCAACGCTTTTGAGGTCCGTCTGGATGCCTGTTTGGGCGAGTCGGCCTGAACGGGCGCGGAATCGCGCATTCACTTGTGGTTTAGATAAAGTGACGCGATGGAGGCGGCGAACAAGGAGCGTGTCCTGATGAATCTGTGGCTGATGAAATCCGAACCCGATGTGTTCAGCTGGGACGATCTGGTGCGCGACGGCAGCACCGAATGGGACGGCGTGCGCAACCACACGGCGGCAGGCAATCTGCGCGCGATGCAGGTCGGCGACCGCGCCTTTTTCTATCACAGCAATATCGGGCTGGAGATCGTCGGCATCATGGAAGTGAGCCGCGAAGCCAAACCCGATGGCGAGGGCAAGCATTGGGTGTCGGTCGAAATGAAGCCGGTCGAACCGCTGCCCAAGCCGGTGACGCTCAAGCAGGTGAAGGCCGAACCCCGGCTGGCCGAGATGGAACTGGTCAAATATTCGCGACTGTCGGTGGCGAAGGTCAGCGCGGCGGAATGGGACGTGGTGCTGGAGATGGCGCGGGGGTGAGCGCCTAACGCGCTCCGCCGGCCAGATCCCACGCGGCGCGCACCTGTCCGGTGAAGATGGGGCGATATTTGCGCACTTCAGCCTGCGCGGCAGGCGTGTAGCCGGTGAACGAGGCCATCCGCTCAAACGCCCCCGCCTGCGCCTGACGATAGCGCCACCGCACCTCGGCGGGCGCAATGCCGCGGCGCTGCAGATTATCGGCGAGCGCCCAATAGCCATCGATACGACCCGGATGAAAGGTCGCCAACGCCGCCTCGCGCAGCGCCAGTGCCTTGCGATAGAGCGGCTCGGCCTCCACCACGCGGCCCTGCGCCGCCATGTTCCCCGCCAGATTGTTCCAGCTCGTCGCAATGTCCGGATGCCCGGCGGGAAGCGCCGCCTCGCGCAGTGCCAGCGCCTTGTGAAAGAGCGGCTCGGTCTCCGCCGCGCGGCCCTGCGCCTCGATGTTCAACGCCAGATTGTCCCAACCCGTAGCAATATCCGGATGCCCTGCGGGGAGCGCCGCCTCGTAAAGCACCAGCGCCTTGCGATACAGCGGCTCGGCCTCCGCTGCACGGCCCTGCGCATTGATGTTGGACGCCAGATTATTCCAGCTCGTCGCAATAATCGGATGCCCGGCGGGAAACGCCGCCTCGTACAGCGCCAGTGCCTTG
>NCEF01000025.1 GCA_002280565.1 Sphingomonas sp. 32-66-10 | reverse complement strand
ATCTGAACCGCGCATCGTCATCCCCAGCACCAATCCCGCTGGAAAATCTGAATCACCATTCTCCCGAAAACGGAAGCCTTTTTCCGCAGCGTGCTAAAGCCCCTCCCGCGTGCGGGAGGGGTTGGGGAGGGTCTTCTTCTTCTTCTTAAGCCAGGACTACCGCCCCGTGCGGCTCGCCCGGATCGCCGCCGCACAGCTTGCCTGATCGATCGGCGACCCGTCGCGCTGCCGCGTCTCGGCAAAGGTCACGACCGGATCGCCGCGCCCGGACTTGGGCGGGTAGAGATAGGCGTCGAGCACGCAGGTGCCGTTGCCGAACTGCAGCTTGCGCGCGCTGCCTTCGGTCACGTCCAGCAGCGGGCGGCCGAACTGGGCGGTCAGCGCATTGGCGCTTGCCCCGATCACGCTGGTCAGCGCGGCCATGCCCGGTTGGGGCACGGGCACCGGCGCGGCGCGGCCGGGGGGTGGCACGACTCCGCCGCCGCCACAGGCGGACAGCAAAATCAGGGCGGACAGTGCCGCAATCGCTTTCACTTGGATTTCCTCCGGTGGAACATGTGCGTCGCCATCGCCGCGCCGACGATGGGCGCGATCAGATTGGCGAACGGAATGAAGAACAATCCGGTTCCCGCCGCGCCGGTGGCAAAGCGCGCCAGCCGGGTGCTCGCGCGCCAGCGCTGCAGGTCTTGGGCGGGCATGTGCCGCGCAGCGACCATGTCGCCAAGGTCACGGCCGAGCAGCCAGCTGTTGACGACGAAAAAGGCGATCGGTGTCCCGATGCCGGTGACCATCAGCAACAGATATACCGGCGAAAACACGATGTTGGCGAGGATCGCCCGCCCGGCCGACTTGAGCCCCATCACCGCCGAGCGCGCGAAGCTGACGTCCCGCGCGGCGGCGAAGCGTTCGGGATAATGCTTGGCCTCGACCGCATGGACAACCTCGTCCGCGAACACGCCGATGACCGCGATGGCCACCACGCGGAACAACAGCCACGCCCCGAGCAGTGCGATCAGGATCGCGGTCGCCGCCGCCAGGCTAGCGATGCTCTGGCTCGCGGAAAAATAGGTGGCGACGAGATACTCGATCCCGAACCACAGCCCCGCACCCAGCGCGCCAAAGATCGCGAGCGTCACCAGCATCGACTTGGCGAACACCGCGACGATGCGCTTGTCGAACAGCTGGCCGATCGAGAGAAACAGCGCCTGGACCATAGGGACATCGTTGCGGGGCGATGTCGCCCAAGTCAACGCAGTTGCGCCACGCCGCGCTGCACTATAGGCGCGCGACAACTATTCTCCGGAGACACAAGTGACCGCACCCACCCACGACGTCGTCGCGATCGGCAACGCCATTGTCGACATTCTGGCCCAGGCAGAAGACAGCTTCATCGAAGAAATCGGCGTCGCCAAAGGCTCGATGCAGCTGATGTTCTCGCCCGAAGAAGCCGACGCGCTCTATGCCAAAATGGGCCCAGGCCGTGAGGTTTCGGGCGGGTCGGCGGCGAACACCGTCGCCGGCATGGCTGCGCTCGGCAGCCGCACCGCCTTTATCGGCCAGGTTGCCGACGACCAGCTGGGTCAGGTGTTCGGCCACGACCTGCGCGCCGCCGGCGTCGATTTCGGCACCGCGGTCCGCCCGGGCCAGCCGACCACCGCCCGCTGCCTGATCTTCGTGACGCCGGATGGCCAGCGCACGATGAACACCTTCCTCGGCGCGTCGCAGTTCCTGCCTGAGGCAGCACTCGACCGCGACCTGATTGCCAGCGGCGCGATCCTGTATCTCGAAGGCTATCTGTGGGATCCCGAAGAACCGCGTCAGGCGATGCGCGCCGCGATCCAGATCGCACGCGACGCGGGCCGCAAGGTCGCCTTCACGCTGTCGGACGTGTTCTGCATCAGCCGTCACGGCGACGATTTCCGCGCGCTGATCGCCGAAGGGCTGATCGACATCCTGTTCGCCAACGAGAATGAGCTGCTCGCGCTGGCGCAGGTCGAGGAGTTCGACGCAGCGGTGGAGCAGGTCGCGGCGCAGGTGCCGACGCTCGTCGTGACGCGCAGTGAGAATGGCGCGATTGCGGTCCAGGGCGGCGCCCGCGTCGCGGTCGCGGCCGAGCCGATCGAGAAGGTGGTCGACACCACCGGCGCAGGCGACCTGTTCGCCGCCGGCTTCCTGCACGGCCAGGCGCAGGGCTGGGACGTCGAAACATCGCTGAAGCTCGGCGCCGCCTGCGCGGCAGAGATCATCTCCCATTATGGCGCGCGGCCTGAGGCGGACCTCAAGGAGGTTGCCGCGAAGTTCGGCTGAGCCACAGCGCCGCACCGATGAAAAAGGCCGGGGTTTCCCCCGGCCTTTTTGTTTGGGCCCGAGCTGACTTACTCGTCGAGCAGCTCGGTCGGCGTTTCGCGGCCATGGTCCTTACCGGCGGCACGATGCCCCTTTGCCAGCTTGAACACCACGCCCGACAGCAATGCGAGCGCGAGCAGGTTGGGCAGCGCCATCGCCGCATTGGAAATGTCGCCCAGCCGCCAGATCAGCTCCAGATCGACCGTGCTGGCAACGAAGATCACGACGCACCACAGCAGCCGCCAAGTGATGTGCAGCAGCTTTTCGCCGCGCGGGGTCGCGCCAGGGAACTGGTCGTAAACGAAGGTGATCGCCCGTTCGCCATAATAGCTCCAGGTGAGCAAGGTCGTGAACACGAACAGCAACAGCGCGACCGACGCGACCAGTGTGCCGAGCGGAATACCCCCGATCAGCGTCGGAAAGGCCGCGGCGAAGGCGCCGGAGGTCATCGCAAAGCCGCTGAGATCCGATTGCCAGGCATGCTCGACCGCTGCGCCGGCATGGGTGAAATTGCCCTGCACGGTCAGCAGGACAAGTGCGGTCATGGTGCAGATCACGATCGTGTCGATGAACGTGCCCATCATCGCGAACCGGCCCTGTAACGCCGGATCGTTGGTCCGCGCGACCGCATGCGCGATCGGAGTTGAGCCCTGACCGGCCTCGTTCGAGAACAAGCCCCGCGCGACGCCCGCACGGATCGCCATGATGAGCGCCGCGCCAAGAAAGCCGCCCGATGCCGCCTGTGGATTGAACGCACCCGAAAAAATGCGACCGAAGGTTTCAGGCAGGTCGCCCGCGTTCATCACCAGCGCGATGATCGCGAGGACAATGTAGCTCAGCGCCATCACCGGCACGACCTTTTCCGCCACCGCGCCGATCGACTTGATCCCGCCGAGGATGACGATGAACACCGCGACCGCCGCGATCAGGCCGCCCACCCATTCCTCCATGCCGGTCAGTTCGGTCACCGAATCGGCAAAACTGTTCGCCTGAATTCCGTTGCCGGTGACCAGCGCCGAGAACAGCGTGCCCAAACAGAAGATCGTCGCCAGCCACTTCCACTTCGGACCGAGACCGTAGGTGATGTAGCTCATCGGGCCGCCACGATAGGTGCCGTCTGCCGCCTGCTCGCGAAAGCGGATCGAGAGCGCGCCTTCGGCAAAGGCGAGCGCCATGCCGATCAATGCGGTGATCCACATCCAGAAGATTGCGCCCGGCCCGCCAAGGGTGATCGCGGTGGCGACACCCGCCAGATTGCCGGTGCCAACCTGTCCCGACAAGGCGGTAGATAGGGCCGCAAAAGGCGAAATCTCACCCGCGCCCCCGCCCGATTTCTTGAATAACCCGCTGAACGCCGCGCCGAGCTTGACGATCGGATAGAAGCGCAGCCCGATCATTAGATAGAGGCCGACCCCGAACAGGATCAGGACCATTGGCGGGAGCGGCAGCACCGACTCCCCATTCCAGCTTCCGCCCCAGATAAAGTCCGAGACGTTGGTTACATGGTCGATCAACCCGGTCGTCGCGGTCGCGTCTGCGGCTGCGCTCATAATATCCCCCTGATAACCCCGAAAGCGTGGAGGCTAGCGCAGTGGAGGGCGCGTGCAAGCGCTTTGCAACGAAAGCGGGGCCGGAAGCATCTGCTTCCAGCCCCGCAATCGCGCGAACTCTTGCCGATCAGCGGCGGTCTTCGTCGTCCACGCCCGGGATGCCGGGTGCGATGTCCTGAACCTCGCTCTCATGCACCACGACAACGCCGCGGCCGAGATGACTTTTGCGATAGCCATAGAGGAAATAGATCACCAGGCCGATGGCGCCCCAGATGGGCAGCACCAGCATCGCCTCAAACGGCAGGTTGACGAACAGGAAGATGCACCCAGCGACCGTGGCCGGCCCGACGAACCACAAAGCCGGGGTGCGGAACACCCGCTTGCGGTTCGGTTCGGTCTTGCGCAGCAGCATTACCGCGATCGCCACCATCATGAACGCGAACAGCGTGCCGGCATTTGCGATGTCGGCAAGCTTGCCGACCGGCAGCAGCGCGGCGGCGAAGGCGACGACGACGCCGGTGATCGCGGTGACGATGTACGGGGTCTTCCACTTCGGATGGATTTTCGACAGCCCCTCCGGCAGCAAGCCGTCGCGCGACATCACGAAGAAGATGCGCGTCTGAGCGAACAGCAGGACGAGGATCACCGACGGCAGCGCCACGAATGCGGCGATGCCCAGCATATTGCCGATGCTGGAGAAGCCGATCTGGCGCAGCACATGCGCCAGCGCCTCGTCCGAGCAGACGAGCGGCAGTGCATTGGCGGAGAAGGTCGCGCACTGGCGCGCCAGTTCTTCCGAACCGGCGGGGAAGGGCACCCCGTTCGGACCCATCAGCGGCTGCCCGCCAATTGTGCCGATCGCGCCGGCGGCAACCAGGATATAGAAGACGGTGCAGAACAGCAGCGACCCGATCAGGCCGATCGGCACGTTGCGCTGCGGGTTCTTGGTTTCCTCAGCCGCGGTCGAAACCGCGTCGAAGCCGACATAGGCAAAGAAGATCGTCGCCGCAGCGCCGACCGCGCCGAGACCAGTGCCAAGGCCACCGAACACGCCCGCCGGCAGGAACGGGTTGAACTTGTCCATCTCCACCTCGGGCAGCGTCAGCACGATGAAAGCGGTGAGCGCCGACACCTTGATCGCGACCAGCACCGCATTGACCTTGGCGCTTTCCGACGTGCCGATCATCAACAGGCCGGTGACCAGCAGGGCAATGAACACTGCGGGCAGGTTGATCAGGCCACCCTCGACACCGCCCAGCGCCAGCGGCGCGCCCGACAGAAAGGCGGGCAATCCAACGCCGGTAAATTCGGTAATCAAACCATTGAGATAGCCTGACCAGCCGACCGACACGGCGCTCGCCGCAACGGCATATTCAAGCACCAGCGCCCAGCCCACGGTCCAGGCAAGCAACTCGCCCATCACCGAATAGGTATAGGTATAGGCCGATCCCGCGACCGGGATCATCGCCGCGATTTCGGCATAACAGAGCGCCGCGACGATGCAGATCAACCCGGCAATGGCAAAGGCCAGCATCAGGCCGGGGCCGGCCTTCTGTGCGCCAGCTGCAGTCAGCACGAAGATCCCCGTGCCGATAATGCAGCCGATGCCGAACAGCATCAGCTGAAACGCCCCCAGCGATCGATGCAGAGACTTGCTCTCCGCTGTCGCCAGGATGGCGTCGAGAGGCTTTACGCGCCCAAAAATCATGCAATCTTCCCCTTGGTCGGCGCGGCTTGTTGCCTGGTCGCCGATGATACGAACAGCCGGAGCCTAGTCGCAAATATGCGTCGCGCAATCCCTAAGGCGCAGGGGCATGCGTTCAGCCAATCGCATCGCCCCGTGCGAGCATCGCGTCCACGGTGCGCGCATCGACCAGCATCGGGCCCAGCTTGCGCCCGGCAAAGAGATGGACGTGCAGGTGTCCGACCGTCTGGTGCGCGTCCGGCCCGGCATTGGCGAGCAGACGAAAGCCCGGCACGACCAGCCCGGCATCCCGCGCGACCTTGCCCACCGCGCGGACGAAGCCCGCAATCTCCGCGTCGCTCGCCCGCGCGCTGAAATCGTCCCAGCTGACATAGGCGCCTTTGGGGATCACCAGGATATGGGTCGGCGCAACCGGGGCAATGTCCGGGAAAGCGATGGCATAATCGTCTTCATAGATGCGTTTGGCGGGAATCTCGCCGCGCAGGATCTTCGCGAAGACGTTGCTGTGGTCATAAGGCTGGGTCGCGTCGACGGGCATAGATTCCCCTCCCGCTCGCGGGAGGGGTTAGGGGAGGGCCTGTCCTCCGAACCTTCCGCGAGCGATTTGAACAAGCCCTCCCCCGACCCCTCCCGCAAGCGGGAGGGGAGATCAAGTGCGCCCTGCCTTTTCATCGATCCCCGACACGCCTTCGCGCCGCGCGAGTTCGGCGCGGACGTCATCAAGCGACAGGTCCATGTCGGCGAGCAGGACGAGCAAATGGAAGATCAGGTCCGCCGCTTCCCCGGTCAGCCCGGCGCGGTCGTCCTGCACTGCGGCGATGGCAGCCTCGACCGCTTCCTCGCCCAGCTTCTGTGCGATCTTGGCCCGGCCTTTCGCGGTCAGTTTCGCGACATAGGACGATGCCGGATCGCCCGTGCGGCGGGCGCGGATCACGGTTTCGAGCGTGGCGAGAATATCGTCGGCCATGGGCGCGCAGTCGGTCAGCCGCGCGCTGGTGTCAATCCTGTGAACTGGCCTTCCGGCGCGCGCGGGCACGGCGGCGCATCGCGCGCTGGGCGAGCCACAGCCCGCCCGCCGCCATCGCGGCGAGCGCCAGGTCCGACAATTCGGGCATCGTCCGCCGGCTGATCGCGCCACTGTGCGCGGCGAGGGCGGGGCCGGTGGTCAGCAGGATCAGGGGCAGGGCGCGGAACATGGTTTGACCATAATCCGCGACCCCTGCCAAAAGGTTGAGGATCAGTCCTCGCGCTTTCGGCGGCGCATATAGGCAGCCCCGGCAATGCCGAGCGCGAACAGGCCGATCGCCGCTGGTTCGGGGATTGAGGTTGGGCTGCCGCCCGACGATCCGGTCCCGCCGCCCGACGATGATCCCGGCGGGGTCGAGCTCGGCGGCTTGTCATAGGCAAGCGCCGGCGCGGCGGCGAGGGCGGCGGCAAGCGCGGCGAGGCGAAGGCTGGTGCAAATCATGTGGTTCTCCCGTTCCCGTTGGTTAGTCGGGAGAGGAGCAAGAAGCCTGCCAGCGGGCGCGAACGCACGGAGGCTGCGGGAGTCGAGGGTTAACGCCGCGCCACCGCAACCGGTAACTGTCAAATTAACCGACGGTGCGGACCGGGATTCCCGCGCCGGCCAGCGCGGCATGCGCATCGGCAATGCTCGCCTGCCCGAAATGGAAGATCGATGCGGCGAGGACGGCGCTGGCATGCCCCTCGACAATGCCGGCGACCAGATCGGCCAGCCCGCCGACGCCGCCCGATGCCACCACCGGCACGCGCACCTGATCGGCGATGGTGCGGATCAGCGGAAGGTCATAACCGTCGCGCGTGCCATCGCGGTCCATCGAGGTGACGAGCAACTCGCCCGCGCCCAATCGCGCGAGGTTGAGCGCATGCTCGACCGCATCGATGCCGGTCGGCTTGCGCCCGCCATGGGTGAAGACTTCCCACCGGCCCGGAGCGACCTGTCGTGCATCGACCGAGGCAACGACGCACTGGCTGCCCATCTTCTGTGCGATGTCCGCGACCAGTTCGGGCCGCGCGACCGCCGCGCTGTTGACCGCGACCTTGTCCGCGCCGGCGAGCAGCAGCGCGCGGGCGTCCTCCACACTGCGCACGCCGCCGCCCACGGTCAGCGGCATGAAACAAACCTCGGCGGTGCGACGCACGACATCGAGAATCGTACCGCGCGCCTCATGGCTGGCGGTGATGTCGAGGAAGCACAATTCGTCCGCCCCGGCGGCGTCATAGGCGCGCGCCTGCTCGACCGGATCGCCGGCATCGACCAGATCGACAAAGTTCACGCCCTTGACGACACGGCCCCCGGCGACGTCGAGACAGGGAATGACGCGCGCGCGGACGGTCATGCCGCGACCCTGATCGCCTCGGCCAGATCGAGCCGCCCGTCATACAGCGCGCGGCCCGTGATCACGCCCTCGATGCCGGGCTTGCCGACCAGCGCATGGATGTCCGCGATCCCCGCGACGCCACCGCTGGCGATTACCGGGATCGACACCTGGGCGGCGAGCGCGACCGTCGCCGCGACATTGCAGCCCTTGAGCAGCCCGTCGCGGCCAACATCGGTGAACAGCAGCGCCGCGACCCCGGCATCCTCGAACCGGTGGCCCAGCTCGGCAACCGACACGGTCGACACATCCGCCCAGCCCTTGGTCGCGACGAAACCGTCGCGCGCATCCACCGCCACCACCACGCGGCCGGGATGCACCGCCGCCGTCTCGCGCACGAAATCGGGGTCTTCCAGCGCCGCCGTGCCGATCACCACGCGGGTCACGCCCAGATCGAGCCAGCGCTCGACCGACGCACGGTTGCGGATGCCGCCGCCCAGCTGGACCTTGCCCGGAAAGCGGTCGACAATCGCCGCGACCGCGACGCCGTTGATCGATTCACCGGCGAACGCGCCATCGAGATCGACGACGTGCAGCCACTCGGCCCCGGCCTGCGCGAACAGGCTCGCCTGCGCGGCGGGGTCGTCGCCATAGACGGTGGCGCGGGCCATATCCCCCTCGGCAAGGCGGACGACCTGCCCGGATTTGAGGTCGATGGCGGGGAAAACAATCACGGCTTCCATCCTAGAAAACGCTGGAGGAGCGCCAGCCCATAATGCTGGCTCTTTTCGGGGTGGAACTGCACCCCGAGGATATTGTCGCGCCCGATCGCGGCGGTGACGGGGCCGCCATGGTCGGTGATCGCCAGCACGCCGCTGCCCGAATAGGCGTAGCTGTGCAGGAAATAGGCTTCGCCGGGTTCGACCAGCGCATGCGGGGCGAGCGGGGTGACATCGTTCCAGCCCATATGCGGGACATGGACATCGCCCGCCGGCAGCTCGCGCACCACGCCGTCCATCCAGCCCAGGCCATCATGGCTGCCATGTTCCTCGCCGCGCGTCGCGAGCAGCTGCATGCCCACGCACACGCCCAGGAACGGCGCGCCCTGTTCGAGCACACGGCGCTCCATCGCCGCGACCATGCCGGGGATCGCGCGCAGCCCCGCCGCGCACGCGCCGAACGCGCCGACACCGGGCAGGACGATGCGATCAGCCCGCGCCACCGCGTCTGGATCGGCGGTCACCGCGATGCCCACCGCTCCGGCGGCTTTCAGCGCATTGTGGACCGAATGAAGATTGCCCGCGCCGTAATCGATCAGCGCGATGGTCATGACAGCAACGGTGCCAGCGCGTCGGCGGCAAAGCTCGCCGCCATCTCGGTCACGACCGCGGTCGCGACGCCGGAGGTTACGAACGGGTCGGTTGCGGCAAAGGCCTCCACCTCGGCGCGGTGGCCGCGGCACAGGATGATGCCGCCGGTGCGCGGCACCTGGCGCCCCGCGATCAGCAGCAGCCCGGCGTCGAACCCGGCTTCCAGCCAGGCGGCATGCGCCGCCATCTGCGCGTCGACCTGCTCGATGGGTGCGACATAGGTCAGGGTGATGACACAGACCGGTGCAGCGTCCAGCCGCGCCATTACAGCGTCCCCTTGGTGCTCGGGATCGTGTCCGCCTTGCGCGGGTCGATCTCCAACGCTTCCCGCAGCGCGCGGGCGAGGCCCTTGAACGCGGCTTCGGCGATATGGTGGTTGTTGCTGCCGTACAAAGTTTCGACATGCAGCGTCAGCCCGGCGGTCTGGGCGAAGCTGTGGAACCAGTGTTCGAACATCTCGGTGTCCATCTCGCCAAGGCGCTTCTGGCTAAACTCGGTCTTCCACACCAGGAAGGGCCGCCCCGAAATGTCGAGCGCGACGCGGGTCAGCGTCTCATCCATCGGGCTCAGCGCATCGGCGTAGCGGCGGATGCCGCGCTTGTCGCCCAGCGCCTTGGACACCGCTTCGCCAATCGCAAGGCCCGTGTCCTCGACCGTGTGGTGCTGGTCGATATGCAGGTCGCCGACCGTCTTTACGTCGAGGTCGATCAGCGAATGGCGCGACAGCTGCTCGAGCATATGGTCAAAAAAGCCGATCCCGGTGGAGATCGTATAGCTGCCGGTGCCGTCGAGGTTCACGGTCACATCGACCGATGTTTCGCTGGTCTTCCGGCTGATCGTGGCGGTACGCATGGCGCTTCCAATAGCGGTTGCGCGGGCGGGCGCAATCGCCGCTTCGCTTCGCGAATGGCAACAAATCTTGACCGCCCCGCTGGCGTCGCTAGGTCAGGGGCATGACCGGCAACGTACCCGATAGCCTGATTCCCTATGACGAGATCGTGCAGGAGGCTCTGCGCGCGGTCGTCGGCCGGGTGCTGGATCAGGTCGCCGCGACCGGCGCGCTGCCCGGCGCGCACCATTTCTACATCACGTTCAAGACGCGCGCACCCGGCGTGGACATTCCCGACCGGCTGATCGAGCGCTTCCCGGACGAGATGACGATCGTCCTTCAGCACCGGTTCTGGGACCTGAAAGTCGACGACAACCGCTTCTCGGTCGGTCTCAGCTTCAACCAGATTCCGTCGATCCTGACGATCCCGTTCGCCGCGATCACCGGTTTCCACGACCCGGCGGTCAATTTCGAGCTGCGCTTTCAGGCGGCCGAAGACCCCGATGGTCCCGAACCGCACGACGAAGCCGAAAACGACGAACCCCCCGTCGCGACCCCGGTTGAGGACGGATCGAACGTCGTCGCGGTGGACTTCAAGCGGAAGAAGTGAGCCGGGTCAGCCCGGCTTGGTAATCGCACACACAATCTGTGGTTGGGTGGCGCTCAACATTCCCTGACGCGGGCCCGGCTCGGTTTCGATCCGCAAATCGACGTCGCGCGGCGCGTGTTCGAGCAGGTCGGCGATCACTTCGAACTTGGCCGGATGTTCGAACAGGCTGAGCCCGGCGATGTTGCCGAGCGCGATCAGGTCAGCAAGCGTGTGCCCGTAGAGGCGGGTCGGCTGGGGATGGACGCTGGCATCGCCTTGCCACAGCGCAGCCACCGTCGGCGGCGCCCCCGGCGAACCGCGCAGCAGCGCCAGCCGCTGCTGACACAGATCGGCATGCGCCTGGGCCAGTGCATCCTCCCCGCCGCTGCGCAAAAACGCGCGATAGCCAAGGCCCGTATAAGAAACCGACTCGTCGGCGAACACGATGATCGCAGTGCCGCCGGGTGCCAGCCGCGCGCCGATATCGGCGAGGCAGGCGTCGAGATCGGCGAAGAAATACAGCGCATGGATGGCGAGGATCAGGTCATAGCCCCGTTCAAGTGCGGGGCTGTAAAAGCTGTCATCGGCATCGGGAATGAAGGGCAGGGCATGCGCGTTGCCCAGCGTCAGATTGGGCATCGCCGCGACGCGATCGGCATAGGCGCGGACATAGTCTTCGTTCGGATCGATCAGGTCGATGGTCGATCCGGTCGGCACCGTATCGGCGATCAGTGCAAAGGTCTGGCCATCGCCACATCCGACATCGAGAATGCGGCGCGGCGCGGTGCCGCCCTGCGCGATCAGGCTGCGCAGCACGGGCACGAACTGGTCGCGCTGGTCGGTCCCCAGCATCGCCACCCGCTCCAGCGGATCGCGCTTCAGCGCACGCGCAAAGGCGTTGTAATATTGGTCATGCGGGTCGAGCCCGCGAAATTCATTGGCGATCATCAGCCGCGCATCGCGGAACTGGTCGCGCATCGCGGCGCAGGCGTCGGCGGTGATCGGCTGCGGCATGATGGCTCCCGTGACGGCGGTGGCGCAGCCTAGTTGCGGTATCGTTACGAAATCAATCGCGCGCGCGGCTTGTCCGGTGCCGGTGCGACCGCCATCTCGGCCCTAGCCGCTGCAGGAGACTAACATGACCGCCACGCGCACCGAAACCGACTCGATCGGCGCGATCGAGGTGCCCGCCAGCGCCTATTGGGGCGCACAGACCCAGCGGAGCATCGAGAATTTCCCGTTCGGCGCGACCGAGCGGATGCCGATCGGCATCATCCATGCGCTGGCGCTGGTGAAGCAGGCGGCGGCGCGGGTGAACCGCAACCACGGCCTCGATGCGACGCTGGCCGACGCGATCGAGGCGGCGGCGACGGAGGTCGCGGCGGGGCTGCATGACGACCAGTTCCCGCTGGTGATCTGGCAGACCGGAAGCGGCACCCAGTCGAACATGAACGTCAACGAAGTGGTCGCCGGCCGCGCCAACGAGCTGCTGACCGGCACGCGCGGCGGCAAGTCGCCGGTGCACCCCAATGATCACGTCAATATGAGCCAGTCGTCGAACGACAGCTTTCCCACCGCGCTGCACATCGCCGCCAGCCTTGCGGCGACCCGCGACCTGATCCCCGCAGGACAGCGGCTCCAGAAAGCGCTGGAGGTGAAGGCAGGGGCTTGGGCAGACATCGTCAAGATCGGCCGCACGCACCTCCAGGACGCAACGCCGCTCACCCTGGGGCAGGAGGCGTCGGGCTGGGCGAATCAGGTCTATCGCGCGCTGCGTCGGATCGAGCCGGGGGTGGTCGCGGGGACCAACCGGCTGGCGCAGGGTGGCACGGCGGTCGGCACCGGCCTCAACGCGCCCGAGAATTTCGCGGGCGAATTCTGCGCCGCGCTCGGCGAGATTACCGGCCACCCCTTCATGCCCGCTGAGAATGCGTTCGAAGCGCTCGCCTCCAACGATCCGCTCGTCCACCTGTCGGGCACGCTCAACACGCTTGCCGTCGCGCTGACCAAGATCGCCAACGACATCCGCTTGCTCGGCTCCGGTCCACGCTCGGGCCTTGGCGAACTGGAGCTGCCCGCCAACGAACCGGGCAGCTCGATCATGCCGGGCAAGGTCAACCCGACCCAGTGCGAGATGCTGACGATGGTCGCGGGACAGGTGATCGGCAACCACATGGCGGTCACCGTCGGCGGCATGCAGGGGCATCTCGAGCTCAATGTGTTCAAGCCGCTGATCGGGGCGGCGGTGCTGCGTTCGATTCATCTGCTCAGTGTCGGCATGGAGAGTTTCGCCGAGCGCTGCGTCGACGGCATGACCGCGAATGAAGGCCGCATCGCCGAACTGGTTGAGCGCTCGCTGATGCTCGTCACTGCGCTCGCGCCCGCGATCGGCTATGACAATGCCGCCAAGATCGCCAAGACCGCGCACGAACAGGGGAGGACATTGCGTGAGGCGGGGCTGGCGCTCGGGCTGGTCGACGCTGCGACCTTCGACCGGTTGGTCCGCCCCGAAACGATGGTCTGACCCACCGAAGCGGAACCCATTGCGCGCTCGCGCTTTTCCTCCCCCAACGGAGGATTGGTTAATGGACGGATCGATCATCGGGGCGCTGCTCGGCGGAATCGCGGTCGCATGTGCGGGCGCGGCCTTCTGGACCGGCTTGCGCGGAGTGGGCGAGGTGTTCGACCTTGCGACAGGTAACAAGGAGTTTGGACGATGATCGGCGATCTGGTGGCAGGCTATATCGGCAAGCGGATCGATGAGAGCGATGGCGAGGGCGGTACGCTCGGCACGATCGCCGGCATCGCGGCATGGCGCGTCGGCAAGACGGTGGTTCCTGCCGCAATCGTGATCGGTGCAGCGGCGTTCGGATATCGCTATTTGCGCCGTCGCATGCGGACCCCGGCATGATCCGCACGCTCTTCGCCGCCTTGCTCGGTCGCGCGATCGACCGCCGCGATGGGCGCGGCGGGATGAAGGGCGCGATCATCGGCGCGATGGGCCAGCGTGCGTTGACGCGGATGGGTCCGTTCGGCTGGGTGGTTGGCGGTCTGATCCTGCTGTGGTCTTTTATGACGGGACGCAAGCGGCGCTATTGACCGCACCCGCTTGACGTAACCGCCCCGCCCGCGCCAATGGCGCGCATGGCGCATCGCGATTCCAAATATGAGTTCGACCGCAGGGGCGTGCTGTTCGTCCTGTCCTCTCCCTCGGGCGCGGGCAAGTCGACTATCGCGCGCAAGCTGCTCGAACGGGAGCCCGGTATGGGCGTCTCGGTCTCCGCGACCACTCGCCCGATCCGCGCGGGCGAGGAAGATGGGCGCGAATATCATTTCCTCAGCACCGACGAATTCAAGGCCCGCGCCGCGCGGCACGAGTTCCTCGAATGGGCGCATGTCTTCAACTATCGCTACGGCACCCCGCGTGAGCCGGTGAAGCGCATGCTCGCCGCCGGACAGGATGTGCTGTTCGACGTCGACTGGCAGGGTGCGCAGCAGCTGTTCCAGCTTGAAGGCGGCGACGTCGTCCGCATCTTCATCGTGCCCCCCTCGCTCGCCGAACTCGAAAAGCGCCTGCGTGCGCGTGCGACCGACAGCGAGGATGTGATCCAGTATCGCATGAAGCGCGCCGAGCGTGAGCTCTCGCACTGGGACGGCTATGACTATGTCGTGGTCAACGACGATCTCGATGCGTGCTTCGAAAAGGTCCACACGATCCTGAAGGCCGAGCGCGAAAAGCGTTCGCGCAAGCCTGGTCTGATCGGCTTCATCCGCGAACGCGCGGAAGAGGCGATCGAAATGGGCCTCGCCACGCGCTGATTTTCTGCTTCTTCCCGCGTTCCCATGCGTTAGGCTGAACGAAACAACGGGGAGAGCCGAAATGCCAAGAGTCTTGCTGGGCGGCCTGCTGGGCGGAGTCGCGATGTGGATCGTCGGATTCATCTTCTGGGGCACGCCGCTGTCGATGCTGGCGACCAGCAATGCTGGTGACAGCGCGAGCGTCGCCATCCAGTCGGTCCTGGCCCAGCATCTGGGCCCGAACGGAAGCGGGGCTTATCCGATCCCCTGGCCCGGCACACCGCTGGGAACGCAAGCCTATGGCGAGGGGCCGACGGCTTTGGTGCTGTTCAATACCAACGGCTTTGCGCTGCCCGATACAGCGGCGCTGGTCGGCGGGCTGATCCTCGGAATCCTCTGTGCGCTGCTACTCGCCGTCGCGCTGGCGCGGCTGACGACCGGCATGGGCTTTGCCCAGCGGCTGACCGCCGTCGGCCTGTTTGCCATCGCCTTCACCGCCTATAGCCAGTTGGGACAGCCCGTGTTCAACCACGCCCCCTGGGGCTATTTCATCTATCTGTGGATCAGCGAAGTCGCCGGCTGGCTCGCCGCCGGGGCGGTCATCGCCTGGCTGCTGCCCAAGCCTGCTGCTCCGGTCGGTTGAGCGTAGCTACAATCCGCCGAGCAAGTGCCATCGCGCGCCGTCACAACAGCCGCAGAAACGTGACCGCCGCCACATAATCGGCCCGCCGCGCTTCACGCGCCTTGAGCGCGAGCGGGTCGTCGCCCCAATGTTCGGCCTGCCAATCCTCGTCGAGGTTGACGGCGGACCAGATGTCTTCGGATGTGGCGGCCTGTTCGAGCAGCGCCAGCGCCGCGACCAGCGACCCGGTGATGGTGACGATCGGCGACAGCCCCGCCAGCGCGAACGGCGAGCGCGCCGCCACGGCGTCGGCCAGTGCCGACACCGCTTCGGGGGGCTGCGCGACATGGACGATGCCGGTCGTCGGGGTCAGCGCTGCGCCATAGCGTTGCTGTGCCCAGCCGAGCAGCGGGTCCCAGCTCGCCGCCTGCCGCAATTGCAACTCCAGCGGATGCTCGGCGCGGTAGCAGAGCAGGTCGCTCTCGCCATATTTGGCAAGGCCGGCGGCAAAGGCGGCGGGGTCCGGCGCGATCCGGTCGATCGCGGCGTTGGCAAGGCCCGTGAGCGGCATCGCGCGCGGGTCGATCGTCTCAGCAACGCCGCGCCATTCCTCCGCCACCGCATCCGCCAGCGCGAGATTGGGCAAGGTCAGCGGCGCGCGGCCCGGCGTGCGCACCGGCTTGCCGTCGAGATGCACGTCATGCCCGCCATCGGCCGCGACCAGCGCGACCTCTTTCCAGAACCGTCGCATCGCCTTCAGTCCGTGGGCGGCGTGCGCCAGCGTCGGGCGAGCGCGCGCGGCACCACGGCGATGCAATAGAGGCCGGACAACAGGATCGCGGCACCGAGCAGACGCATCGGCATATCCTCGGCGCGGCCCATGATGATCAGCCCGAACACCGCCCCGGCGACCGCGATTATCTGCGCGAATACCATCGCGAAATAGCGGTTGCGGGCCTGGTCCTCGGTCATAATGCCTCCAGCAGCGCCGGCAGGTCGCGCGCATGCGTCGTCACATGATGCGCCCCGGCGGCGTGCAATTCATGCGCTTCGTGATAGCCCCACGCAACCCCGACCGCATGCGTGCCCGCGCGCACCGCCATCGCGATGTCATAGCTGGTGTCGCCGATCATCGCGGTGCGCAGCGGATCGCCGCCCGCCTCGGCAATCGCCGCCTGAAGCATTGCCGGATGCGGCTTGGACGGATGCCGGTCGGCGGTCTGCAGCGTGACGAAGCGGTCGGTCAGCCCATGATGCTCCAGGATCAGCGCCAGCCCGCGATCCGACTTGCCGGTCGCAACGCCGAGCAGCCAGCCGCTATCGCTCAGCGCCTCGATCGCTTCGGCCACGCCATCGAACAGCGGCTCGGGATCAAGCGCCGCGTCGATCCGCATCGCATGGAACGCGCGCTTGTACGCCTCCGCCATTTCGACGTGCAGCGCATCGTCGCCGTCGGGCAGCAACTGCGCGATCGCCGGGACAAGGCTGAGGCCGACGATCCGCCGGATGTCCTCACGCGTCGGCGGGTCGAGCCGGTGCGCAACGAAGCACGCCTCCATCGCGCGACAGATATTGGCCTGCGAATCGACCAGAGTGCCGTCGCAGTCGAACACGGCGAGGCGGGTCATCAAAATCCTCCCCGGCACGGGGAGGGGGACCGCGACGCGAAGCGGCGTGGTGGAGGGGCCCCGAGGCAAGGGAATCCAGTGCCTCGGGCCCCCTCCACCATGCTGCGCATGGTCCCCCTCCCCGTGCCGGGGAGGATTTTGGACCGTTGACTCACTTCTTCACCGGCTTCCGCGCAGGCTTTTTGTCGACCTTCTTGTCCGCCTTCTTGTCGTCCTTCTTGACCGGCTTGGCCTTTTTCACCGTCGTGTCGCGGCGGCCCTGCCGTTCGCCGCGGCGTTCCTTGCGCACCGTCTTGGCGTGCGCCTTGGCCCAGGCCTTTTCCTGCTCCTTGGTCGGCGGTGCCTTTTCGTCGGAGGGCAGGTTGTCGCCATCCTCAAGGTTGAAGCCGAGCTGGACCAGAGTCTCCGCGAAATGCGTCGGCAGGTCCGCCTTCACGTCCAGCTTGCCGCCATCGGGATGGTCGATGCGGATGCGGCGCGCGTGCAGGTGCATCTTGCGGCTGATGCTGCCCGACAGGAACGCTTCGGCCATGCCGTATTTGCCGTCGCCGACGATCGGGTGGCCGATCGCCGCCATGTGCACGCGCAGCTGGTGGGTGCGGCCGGTATGCGGCTGCAGCTCGACCCAGGCGGCGCGGTTGCCGGCGCGGTCGATCACGCGATAGCGGGTGCGCGCGGGCTGTCCTTCCTTCTCGTCGACCTGCATCTTCTCGCCGCCGGTGCCGGGCTGCTTGCCGATCGGAAGTTCGATGAACCCGTCCTCGATGCTCGGCACACCGACGACGACGGCCCAATAGGTCTTGCGCGCGGTGCGGCCCGAAAAGCTCTTCGAGAAATAGGCCGCCGCGCGCGCCGTCCGCGCCAGCACCAGCGCGCCCGACGTATCCTTGTCGAGCCGGTGGACCAGCTTGGGTCGCACATCGAGTTCGTAATAGAGCCCATCGAGCAGCTGATCGACATGATCATGCGTCTTGGTGCCGCCCTGCGTCGCAAGGCCCGGCGGCTTGTTGATCACCATCGCCTGCGCATCGCGATGGATCACCATCGATTCGGCAAACTCCATCTGCTCGGGCGACAGCTGCGGGCGCGCCTTTTTGGGCTTTGCCGCCACCGCCGCCGCCTGCGCCGCGTCCGCCGGAGGGACACGGATCACCTGCCCCGCCTGAATGCGGTCGCCCGGGGTCGCGCGCGCGCCATCGACGCGCAACTGCCCCGTGCGCGCCCAGCGTGAGACGATGTTGAAGCTGGTGTCGGGCAGATGCCGCTTGAACCAGCGGTCGAGCCGGATGCCGTCATCGTCGAGCGCGACGGTGAACTGGCGGACATTCTCGGTACTCATGCCGCCACCATCCGGCTGACCTGCAGCCCCGCGAACAGGGCGCCGACCGACAGAACGACCGATGCGACGATGTAGAACAGCGCGGTCGTCAGCTCGCCGCGCTCGATCATCAGGACGGTCTCGAGCGAAAAGGCCGAAAAGGTGGTGAACCCGCCAAGCACACCAACGCCGAGCAGGTAGCGCAGCGCCTCATCCCCGCTTGCCCGTGTTGCCAGCCAGCCCGCGAGCAGCCCCATCGCCAGCCCGCCGATTACATTGACCGCGAGCGTGCCGACCGGAAAGCCCGGCCCCCAAAGTGCGAGCGCCGCGCGCCCGATCAGATGCCGCGCGCCGGCACCAATCGCGCCGCCCAGCATAACAAGAAACAGATGATGCATCGCGCCGCCCTAGCGCGGAAAGCGTTCCGGGTCGATTCCTACCCGCGCGGCGGCACGGTCCAGTAATAGATCGTCCGGCCGTCGATCGTTTCCTCTTTCTCCGGCTCCCAATCACCCATGCGGAAGGCGTGGCTGACGATCCGCGTTCCCGGCTTCAGCTCGGCGAGCAGTTTCGGGCGCAATTTCTCGTTCAACGTGTCGAGCAGATAGAGGGTGACGACGGTCGCGTCGCTGAAGTCGCTGGTGAACAGATCCGCCTGTTTGAACGACACCTCGCCGGTGACGCCCGCCGCCTTGGCGTTGGCGTTCGCCTCCTTGATCCGCGCGGGATCGATGTCGATGCCGACCGCGCGGACCTGTTTGCGCTTCGCCGCAGCGATCGGGATGCGCCCGTCGCCGGAGCCAAGGTCGTACAGCACATCACCGTCGCGCAGGTCGACCATGTCCAGCATTGCCTCGACTACTGCGGGCGGGGTGGGGACATAGATCACGTCGGGGGTCTGACCCGGCGCCAGGGCAACGGGTGCCGGCGGAGGCGTCACCGCGCTTCCGGCGACCAGCGTGGCGGCGGCGAGGAGCAAAAGCTTCATGGTTCGATCTCCGCTTCGGGGGTGACAACCAACAGCATCAGTGCGCCGACAACCAGAACCGCGACGCCGGCCAGCGCGCCCCATCCGGTATAGGCAAGGCTCGACCATAGCAGATACGCGGTGGTGGCGCAGAAGATCCCGGGCAGAATGGGATAAAACGGTACGCGGAAGGGGCGGGGCGTGTCCGGCTCGGTCCGACGCAGCACGAACAGCGACAGGCCCGCGAGCAGCAGGAATGCCCAGAAAACGGGCGCGGTATACTCGACCGCGACGCGAAACCCGTCGCGCGCAAATCCGCCCAGCACGACCAGCAACAGCGCGACCCCGCATTGCGCGATCAACCCGTTGCCGGGCGTGCCGCGGCGCTCATCCCAGCGGCCGAGCCAGCGCAGCGGCCGGACGCGCTGTCCCAAGGCACAGGCGGTGCGCCCGCCGACAATCGCGGTCGCATTGGCGCTGGTCAGCGCTGCAACCGCCACCGCCGCGCTGATTGCCGCAGCGCCCGCCGGGCCGAACGCGCGGCGCATCACCTCGGCCGCCACGGCGTCATTGCCTGCCATTCCAGCGAGGCCGAGGCCGTTGAGCAAAGCGAGATTGACCAGCACATAGAGCGCGGTGACCAGCGCCAGCGCCGCGCACAGGATCGCGGCGATGCGGCGCGGCGGGTCCTTCATCTCCGCCGAGACATAGACCGCCTCGCTCCACCCGCCATAGGACAGGAGGACGAACACCATCACCAGCCCGATCACTCCGCCGCCCGCCGCGTCGGGCACGGCATTGGGTGGCGCGAGCGAGAAGCCCGCCACGATGATCGCGACCAGCCCGATCACCTCCGTCAGCGTCAGCCAGCGCTGCGCTTGGGTGCCCCAGCGGACGCCCAGCCAGTTGATCGCGCTGACCCCGACCACCGCAATCCCGGCCCAGATTGCCGGGCCCGCCGGGCCGAGCGGGAGCAAGATCTGAAGATAATCCCCGACGATGAAGCTCAGCAATGCCAGCGACCCGGTCTGGATCACCGCCAGCCGCGCCCAGGCGTAGAGGAACGCGATCCGCTGTCCGAACGCGCGCGCGATAAAGTGATAATCACCCCCCATATGCGGCCAGGCCGCCGCCATCTCGGCATAGCAGAGCGCGCCAATGATCGAGAGCAGCCCACCGGCGATCCAGGCAAGGATCATCGTGGTGGCGTCGCCCGCCACCCCCGCGACCAGCGCCGGGGTGCGGAAAATGCCGGCGCCGATCACGATGCCGACGGTCAGCGCAAACACATCGACCGCGCGGAGCGTGCGGCGCGGGGCGGCGGCAGGGGGCATGCAGTGGGCATCCTTACTCAACCGGGGCATGATCGAACGCCCGTCCCGACAACCGTGGGGCAATCGCTATGGCTCGGCAAGAGCGGGCGGGCGATCCGCGCCGCTTGCAATGTTGGATTTCATTTGCTTGCCTAACCACATGAAAATCCAGCCCCGCTTCGCCAGCCGCACGACACCGTTCGTGCATGACACAAGCGCATTTTTGTCAGCTTTGTCGGCGGGCGCTTTGGCATTGGCGCTGGCCGCTGCCCCGGCGCAGGCGTCGCCGTCGGATGACTTCAAGGCCCTCCTCGCCGAACATTTCGACTGGGTTCTCAAGGAAAATCCGGGGTTTGCGCGTTCCGTCGGCGTCGATATCGATCCGATCGCGGTCGGCGATGTCAGCCTGGCGGCCGAGGATCGTCGCGCTGCGGCGGAGGCGGTGTTCCTCAAGCGGC
The DNA here is from genome assembly GCA_002280565.1 of Sphingomonas sp. 32-66-10. GTDB lineage: Bacteria > Pseudomonadota > Alphaproteobacteria > Sphingomonadales > Sphingomonadaceae > Sphingomonas. The sequence continues at coordinate 22,495 of NCEF01000025.1, read as the reverse complement.
TCGATGCCATTCCCGATTCCGGTCTCACGCCGATCCAGCGCACCGACAAGGCGATCCTGCGCCGCTTGCTGTCGGAGAGCATCGAAGCGAACAGCTTCGGCCAGCGCACGATCCTGTTCACCAGCTATTCGAACCCGTGGCAGGGCGCGGCGGGGCAGGGGGAGCGCACCGCCTTCCGGCGCAAGGCCGATTATGGCCATTATCTCGATCGGCTCGATCAATTCCCCGCCACCAACGACACGCTGATCGCCATCACCGCACAGGCGGTGAAGGGCGGCTATGTTCAGCCGTGCGTCAGCCTGGTCGGGTTCGAGAAGACGATCACCGGCGTGATTCAGCAGGACGCGACCAAATCGCGCTTCTACGCGCCGTTCAACCGCAAGAAGCCGGTCGATGCGACCGACGCCGAATGGGCCGCGCTGCAGGCGCGGGCAGCAAAGACCGTCACCGAAGTAATCAACCCGGCCTATGCCAAGGCGGCGGCGTTCTACCGCACCAGCTACGCCCCCAAATGCGCCAAGGCGGTGGGCGTGTCCGCGCAGCCCGACGGCGCGCGTTACTATGCCTTCCGCATCCGCCAGCTGACCACCACCGACCTGAGCGCCGAGCAGATCCACAAGATCGGGCTGGACGAGGTCGCGCGCATCCGTGCCGAGATGGTCGTGGTGGCGAAAGAGGCGGGGTTCGCGACGCGCGAGGCGTTCGTGGCCGAGCTGCGCACCAATCCCAAATATTACGCCAGGACGCCCGAGGAGCTGATGGCCGCCGCCGCGGTGCAGGCCAAGGACATCGACGGCAAGATGCCGGGTTTCTTCAACCGCATGGCGCGGCTGCCCTATGGCCTCAAGCGCATTCCGGCGGAGACGGCGGAGGGGACGACCACCGCCTATTACGGCCCGGGCAATCCCGAGCTGGGGCTGGCCGGCCATTATTACGTCAACACCTCGAAGCTCGACCAGCGGCCGCTGTACGAGCTGCCCGCGCTGACCGCGCATGAAGCGGTGCCGGGGCATCACCACCAGATCGCGTTGCAGCAGGAGCTGGAGACGTCGAAATTCCGCCGCTACCTCGCCAATTTTACCGCCTTTACGGAAGGGTGGGGCCTCTATTCCGAGCGGATCGGGATCGAGATGGGCATTTACGACACGCCCGAAAAGGAAATGGGGCGGCTGTCCTACGAGATGTGGCGCGCGTGCCGGCTGGTGGTCGACACCGGCATCCATGCCAAGGGCTGGACCAAGGAGCAGGCGGTCCAGTTCATGCTCGATAACACCGCGCTGTCGGCGGCGAATATCGATGCCGAGGTGAACCGCTATATCAGCTGGCCGGGGCAGGCGCTGGGCTACAAGCTGGGCGAGATCAAGATCCGCGAACTGCGCGCACGGGCCGAAACGGCGCTGGGGGTCGAGTTCGACGTCAAGCGCTTCCACGACGCGGTGCTGGAGCAGGGGGCGGTGCCGCTCGACGTGCTGGATGCGCAGATTGACGCGTTCATCGCGGCGGAGAAGGCGCGGGTCGGCAAGGCGGGGTGAGGATCCGGCAAACGCTTCCTTAACCCTGGCCTGTCATCCCTTCGCCCCAAATCCCGCAGCCTGTGCGGGAATGCGGAGCGTGATGATGAGCCGTCGGGCCAATGGTTTTGCCGTCCTGTTGCTGCCGCTGGCGCTCGCCGCCTGTGGCGGGGGCGAGGCGGGCAATGTCGATGCGCTCGATAACGAGATTGGCGGCAATTCGACCGATCCGGCGCTGATGGGCGCGCTGCAGGACCAGATCATGGTCGATCCGCAGCTGGCCCAGCAATCGAACAAGGATGCGATCCGCCCGCCGGGTCAGCCCTATTCGGCGCCGATCCCGTCCGACACCGTCGCCGCAGCCAAGGCGGCGATGCCGGCGGAAGGCGAGTTGCTCAAGGCCCCGGCTCCGGTCGAGGGCAAGTGCGACGCGTGCGACGCGCAGGACAAGTCGGTGACTTTGGGCGGGCTGGCGGCAGGCCAGAAGGACCGCCGCACCGCCGACTGCGCGGCGAAGTTGAGCTACTCCGCCGGCTGGGCCGCCCGCCTGCCCGCCGACATGCCGCTGCATCCGCAGGCCCGCGTGACCGAGGCAGCAGGTGCCGAGGGTGGCCAATGCGGTCTGCGCGTGGTCAGCTTCTCGACCCCGCAACCGCTCCAGACGATGATCGACTGGTACTACACCCGCGCCGTCCGCGGCGGCTATTCGGCCGAACATCAGCTGAAGGACGGCCAGCATGTGCTGGGCGGGACACGGGCGAAGGACGATTCAGCCTATGTCGTGTTCCTGTCGGCGCGCGGCGATGGCGGGACGGAGATTGATCTGATTGCCAACAAGGGCAACTAAGCCGGAGTCTCGTCAAGTCGGTCTGTCGGGAAATGACCCCTGTGCGGAAGTACTGACTGCTGCCTAAAGCATTAGAGGCGCAGCGGAGAACCGAATTTGCCTTGGCTACCCTTTTACGCTTTCGGCGATGATCCCGGCACGTTGCTGTCGCTGCTCAACGATGATCCGGAGGCGGCCTTTATCATTGGCGATGGGCCCGGCAGGTGGAAGGCGGTCGAGACAATCGACGCCTTCAGGGACAGCCGCTGCATGATCTGGCACGTGCCAAGCGGTCCCTTGCCTCTGCTTGCTGCAGTTCACGGTGATCCGGACGATAACGTTGCCGATCCATGGTGCGGATGGACGGAACGACGGGCGTGCGCGATCTCGACAATACCTTATTTCGGACCGGACCACTCCGGCCATGTCAGGCTGACCATTAAGAACTTTGCAGGAGGCAACGAGCCTAGGATTGGCTTGTCAGGCATGGAATGGACCGGGAGCCATTATGCTCGCATCGGTTTGCCTGCCCATCCATCCACGCAGCAATGGTGGAAGCGGTTAAGGGCCGCCATCATCCGGATCAGCAAGAAAGTCCCCAGGGGCGGACCTTTCGGCGATTCCAAGCCAGAGATTTACGCTCTGCCAGATGCTCGCCGTGCGTTTGCGAATGGTATGGAAGCCGATATCAATCCCTAAAGCTGTATGGCCCGGAGTCTGCGGATGAAGGCGCGTTCGCGGCGCAGGATAGGCCGGCCCAAACCCCAAAGACCCGCCATTCCGCAATCCACCCATAGTCGACCATTCAGCCACTTTTCGACGGCCGTCTTTGATGCGTTGGCAGCCTAGGCCGCCTCAAGCAACCTTCCGGCCTGCGCCCTTGCTTCGTCGGTGACCTGCGCGCCCGACAGCATCCGAGCAATCTCCTCGCGGCGTTCGTCTTCGCTGAGCTGGCGCACACCGGTGCGGGTGACGAGGCCGTCGTGGCTCTTGGCGATCAGCAGGTGGGCGGCGCCGCGCGCCGCGACCTGCGGGCTGTGGGTGACGACGAGCAGTTGTGCGCCGGTCGAGAGGCGCGCGAGGCGTTCGCCGATTGCGCTGGCCACCGCGCCGCCGACGCCGCGGTCGATTTCGTCGAAGATCAGCGTGCGCGCGCCGCCTTCCTCCGCCAGTGCGACCTTGAGCGCGAGGATGAAGCGCGACAGCTCGCCGCCCGAGGCGATCTTGATCAGCGGCGCGAAGGGAGCGCCGGGGTTGGTCGAAACCTCGAACTCCACGCGGTCGCGGCCGGCGGCCGACCATAAGTCGCGCGGCAGCGGTTCGACGGTGGTGCGGAAGCGGGCGGCGTCGAGCTTGAGCGGGGCGAGTTCGGCGGCGACCGCCGCGTCGAGCCGTGCGGCTGCGGCTTTTCGGGTCGCCGACAGCGTTTCCGCCGCCGCCACATAGGCCTGTTCGGCTGCGGCGAGATCGGCGGTGAGACGCGCGATCAGACCTTCGCCGCCCTCGATCCGCTCAAGCCGGGTCGCGAGCGTTTCGGTCAGCTCGGCAAGGTCGTCGGGCTGGACGCGGTGCTTGCGGGCAAGGCCGCGCAGTTCAAACAGCCGTGCCTCGTCCGCCTCCAGCGCGGCGGGGTCGAAGGCGAGCGCTTCGGCAGCGGTGTCGATGCCTTCCTGCGTCGCGCTGCCCTCGTTCAGCGCGCGGTCGAGCGCGGCGAGGGCTTCGGTGAGGGCGGGGTGGTCTTCGGCGATTCGCTCAAGGATGCGCGCCGCCTGACGCAGCCGGGTGAGTGCGCCGTCCGACCCGTCGATCAGTTCGGCAATCGCCTGAAGCTCGCCCGCAATCTTCTCGCCACGCTGCATTGTCGCGCGGCGTTCGGCCAGCACGGCTTCTTCGCCGGGTTCGGGGGCCAGTTTGGTCAGCTCGGCGACGGCATGTTCCAGCCATTCGCGGTCGCGCGCGGCGCTTTCCTGTTCGGCGTGCGCGGCGGCGAGCGCGTCTTCGGCGTCGCGCAGCGCGCGATGGGCCGAGGTGACGGCGCCGGTATCGGCGCGGGCGAAACTGTCGAGCAGGGCGCGGTGGCCGCGCGGGTTGAGCAGGCCGCGATCGTCATGCTGGCCGTGGATTTCGACCAGCAGCGCGCCGAGTTCGCGCAGCAGTCCGGCGGACGCGGGCTGATCGTTGACATAGGCGCGGCTGCCGCCATCGGCCTTGACCAGGCGGCGGATTGTCAGCGGTTCGGACGGGTCGTGGTCGAGCCCGCTGTCGCCAAGCAGCGCGGCGATCGGGGCGAGGTCGGCGGGTTCGAAGCTGGCGGTCACGACGGCCTGCGCCGCGCCCTGCCGCACCAGCCCGCTATCGGCGCGCGCGCCGAGCGCAAGGCCGAGCGAGTCGAGCAGGATCGACTTGCCCGCCCCGGTTTCGCCGGTGAGCACGCCGAGGCCGACACCGAAATCGAGGTCGAGTGCCTCGATCAGCACCACGTCGCGAATGGAAAGCGCGGTCAACATGCGCCCGCATTACCCCTTTTTGTTCCGCTGTGGGAGAGGGGATGTGTTTGTGTGAGAACGGCACCGTGCGTTGGCGCACGGCATCACACGAACGCTTAGTTGGTCGCGGGCGCGGAGGTTGGCGTTTCGTCACGCGCCGGCGGAGCAGCAGGCGTCAGCAGCGCGGGAACCGGAACCGCCTCGCCATGCTTCTGCACCAGCTCGTAGGAGCGCTCATACCATTCGGTGCCGGGGTAATTTGCCCCCAGCACTGCGGCGGCCTTCTTCGCCTCGTCCTTCAGACCCAGCGCCAGATAGCTTTCGGTCAGGCGCATCAGCGCCTCGGGCGTGTGGGTCGTGGTCTGATACTGGTCGATCACGGTGCGGAAGCGGATGACCGAAGCGAGCCACTGGCCGCGCACCTGATAATAGCGCCCGACCTCCATCTCCTTGCCCGCGAGATGGTCGCGAACCAGGTCGATCTTGAGCCGTGCGTCGGCGGCGTAGCGGGTGTTGGGATAGCGGCGGTTGAGTTCGCCGAGCGAATCGAGCGCCTGCTGCGTGATCTTCTGATCGCGGGTCACGTCGCTGACCTGCTCATAATAGCTGAGCGCGATCAGATAATAGGCATAGGGCGCGTCGCGGTTGCCCGGGTGCACCGCGAGGAAGCGCTGTGCCGACTGAATCGACTGGGTGTAATTCTTGTCGAGATAATAAGCGAAGGCACCCATCAGCTGCGCGCGGCGCGCCCATACCGAATAGGGATGCTGGCGCTCGACCTCATCGAACAACGCCGCGGCAAGCTTGTACTGGCCGCGGTCGAGCCGGTCCTTTGCCGTGGTGTAGAGCGTGCCGACGTCGCGCGCGACATAGGGCAGGTCGGCACGCTTCCCCGCGCCACTGGCGCAGCCGGCGAGCGGAAGGGCGATGGCAACAGCGGCAAGCGCGAGCGAGCGGGTCGAAAGCATACGCATTGCGCCGGTTCTTAGCCGAGCCTTGCGGCCGCGCGAAATGTTTTTTCGGGGTGGTTGCGGCGAACGGGATCGACCGCCAGAATCCGGGCGTTGACGCGAGACGTCGACATTCTCATTCAGGAACACCGATGCCCGCGCAACTGCTCGCCATGCACCGAGTCGAAAAGCCCTGGGGCCGCCATCGGCTGTGGCCCGGGTTTGACGATCCGTCGCCCGATGGCGAACCGGTGGGCGAGGTGTGGTTCCAGTCGCCGGGCGATGCCGCGCCGGACCTGCTGATCAAATATCTGTTCACCAGCGAGAAGCTGTCGGTGCAGGTGCATCCCGATGACGCGGCGGCGCAGGCGCGGGGGTTGCCGCGCGGCAAGGACGAATGCTGGCTGATCCTGGACGCGGAGCCCGAATCGACGATTGCAATCGGGCCGCGTGAACCGCTGGATGCCGATACGCTGCGCGCGGCGGCGCGGGATGGGTCGATCGTCGACCTGCTCGACTGGAAACCGGTGCGGGCGGGGGATTTTTTCTCCATGCGATCGGCGCGGGGATCTCGCTAATCGAGGTGCAGCAGACTAGCGAGACGACCTATCGCCTGTTTGACTATGGCCGCCCGCTCGAAATGCATCTCGATGACCGGGTCGATGTCGCGGTGCTGGAGCCGTGGGTGCCGCATGTCGGGCCGGGGATCGTCGAACATGGACGCACGATCCTGGTCGAAGGGCCGAAATTCGTGCTGGAACGCTGGATCGGCGGCGACCGCATGATTCGGCTGCCGCATGGAGAAACCGGCTGGCTGGTGCCGGTGCGGGGCAGCGGCGATGTCGATGGCGTGGCGTGGCAGGCGGGGGATTGCCTGAGCGTCAGTGGCAGCGCGGTGCTGACCGCGTCGAGCGATGCCGACCTGCTGTTAGCCTATCCCGGCGACACGCGCATGTGAAGCTGGCCCCGCGATGAACGCGGGGTAGTTTTCCGTTCACGCAACCTCCCGCTGGCCCGGGCCGTTTAGCCCGGTATTCAAGATGCAGGAGAAATTGCATGCGTACCCCTCTGATCGCTGCCATATTGGCATCGGTGGCGCTGGCCCCGGTCCCGGCCATGGCCCAGCAGACCCCCCGCGAAACGAATCGCGAATATCGCGAGGAAGTACGCGACGCCCAGCGCGACTATCGCCGCGACCTGCGCCGTGCAGACACCCCGGCCGAACGCCGCGCCGCCAAGCGGGAATACGAACGTGAAGTGCGCGATGCGCGTCGCGATCGCCGCGCCGACCGTCGCGACTGGCGCCAGTATCGCAACTATGACTGGAACCGCCCGGCGCGTGGCCAGCGGGCCTATTATGCCGACGATTATTACCGCGACGGCCGCTATTATCGCGAACGCCGCCTGACGCGGCAGGACCGCATCTATCGCGGGCGTGACGGGCGTTACTATTGCCGCCGCAATGACGGCACGACCGGCCTGATCGTGGGCGGCATCGCCGGCGGGTTCCTGGGCAATGCGCTGTCCAACGGGCGGTCGAACGTGCTCGGCACGCTGCTGGGTGCAGCCGGTGGCGCGGCGCTGGGCGCGTCGAGCCGGTGGCGCGGCGCTGGGCGCGTCGATCGATCGCGGCAGCGTGCGCTGTCGTTAAGCCAGCGGCGGGGTCCGGGAGACCGGACCCCGCCAGCCGTCGATCAGAGCAGGAAGCCGCCCAGCCACAGGCGCACACCACCGACGATCAGCACGATGATGTTGAGGTTCCGCCCCGTATTCGAGTCGGACAATGCTCCTAGGGTGACGCCCAGGATCGCCATCGGGATGACGAGATAGTTGAGCCAGCCCAGCAGCGGGATCAGACCGATCATCATCACCGGAAAGGCAATGATGCCAACGACGAGCGAGAGAATGTTCAGCATGTCCCTATCATGGCTCCTTGTAGGTGTTTTGGCAAGGTAAAACACTTGGGTCGCGTTAACGAATATGAACGGACCCGTCGCCGGTGCGACACGCCGCGACACAATAACGACATTCCCGTCAAATCGCTGCGACACACGCACATCATAACGAAGACAGCCGCCGATGCGGCGACGAATTTGAAGAGGAGACGTTCGATGAAGAAGTTCGCACTGATGATCGCCGGTATCGGCATCGCCGCCGCCACCGTTCCCGCCGCCACCGCACAGGCGGGCTGGCAGAATATCAACCAGCGCCAGGCACAGCTCGATCAGCGGATCGACCAGGGCGTGCGCACCGGCCAGCTGACCCGTGGCGAGGCGGCCCGCCTGCGCGCCGAGTTCCGTGGCATTGCGGACCTTGAAATCCGCTATCGCCGTTCGGCCCCTGGCCTGACCATGGCCGAGCGCCGCGACCTTGACCGCCGTTTCGACGCATTGTCGCGGAAGATTCGCGCCGAGCGTCATGATGCCCAGACCCGTCCGGGAGCCGACAATGGCTGGTGGAACATCAACCAGCGTCAGGCGCAGCTTGACCGCCGGATCGACCAGGGCGTGCGCAGCGGCCAGCTGACCCGCGCCGAGGCGGTTCGCCTGCGGGCCGAATTCCGCGGGATCGTGGCGCTCGAGGCGCGCTATCGCAGCACCGCTCCGGGCCTGACGGTCGCAGAGCGGGCCGATCTTGACCGGCGCTTCGATGTGCTGGCGCGCAAGATCCGCTGGGAGCGTCGCGACTGGCAGAATCGTCGCTAAGCTGCGGCGTTAACGTGGACCGATGACGGCCCTCGCACCCCAGGTGCGGGGGCCGTTTTCGTTTTGAATGTAGTTCAGCTTCGCTGAAGCGGCGCCGGCCCGCTCCCCCACCCGGCCACCCATAGAATACACTGTCGTTGGGTGGCCGGGTGGGGGAGCGGGCCGGTTCCGCACCACAAAAGCGCGTCAGCGGATCGGCTTGCCGCTGTCTTTCCAGCGATCGAGCACCTGCGACTCCGCCGGCTCGGCATAGCGGGGGAGGACGTCGCCGCTCTCGACTTCGGCGCGGCGCGGGGCGGGGCGTTCGGTGCGCGGCATTGGCACCGCGGGTGTCGGGCGGAGCAAAGGGTTGCCCGGGCGCTGGACTGCGCCGACCGCCGCGACGGGGGTCGGCTGTGGCACAGGTTTGGCGGCATCCGGTGCAGGTGTCGCAGTTGCGACCTGAACCTTCGGGCCGGGGGCCGGTTCACCGCCGCGATAGCGTTGCGTGAAGGCCGCGCCGGTGCCCCAATAGCCTTTCCAGCGGTGGAAGAAATGCGCGCCAAACACCCCGGTCATCACCAGCGAGGTGTTCCAGCGCGGGGTGACGGCGTGGGTGTGGTAATGCGTCGCCATGCCGACCGGCGCAAACACTGCGCCCGCCAGCGCCGCAGATGCGAGCCGCGCGGCGCGGTCCCAATATTGGCGCGACGGTTTGCGCGCCATCGACCCGTCACAGGCAAAGCTGAACTGGCAGCCGGATTTCTCCGACCCCTGATAGACGACGCCGCACACCGTGGCGGGGAAGGTCGGGTGGCGCGCGCGGTTGAGGATCACTTGTGCCACCGCGCGCTGGCCGTCATCGGGCTCGGTCGCGGCCTCATAATAGATGGCGGTGGTCAGGCATTGCAGCGCGCGCGCCTTGTCCTGCGCCGATCCGCTCAGCTCGAACGGCGGGGCGGGGCGGATGGTCGGGTCGATCACCGCGCCTTCGGGGACGGGCGCGTCGGGCAGATCGACAGTGCCGGTCGCGCCCTGGGCCGAAGGCACGGCGGCATCGTCATCGGCGAGCTGGTAGAAGGCCGCGCCGGGGAAGTGATCGTCGGCCTCATAGCCGGTCGGCGCTGGCCCGGCCGGCCGCGCACCGTGATCGGCAATGCTCGGCCCGGTCAGCCCGGCATGCGCGGAAAAGCCGGCGCCGATCAGCGACGCGATCAGCGCCGCCGCAAGGCCCCTCAGCTGTACCCGTGTCATCCGCCGCAGCATGCTCGTCCCACCGGGAGAATCCCGAGCCTGCGCCATAGCGTGGCGGAGGTTTAAATTCTGCTGCGGATTTGGGCGCGTCCCGGGGTGAAACGGTTGATAGTTAAAGTAATTTTAGGGACTAATCGTTGATGCGGAAGCTGACCGAGAAGGTGAAGCTCAGGCCCGCACTCGGCCGTCCATCAACGGTGAGCGGTGCCACGACGCCGGTAAGGGCGGAGCGCATCGCGGCAGAAACCAGGTGGAACCGATCCTGTGGGCCAAGGCCGCCATCTGGACGCACGAGCGGGTCGGGCAGATAGGGCGTCATGCTTTCGCAATGCAGCCGCCCTTATCCGGCTGAACTGGGGGCCAACAGCGTGGTGGCCGGCGTCTATGGCAGTGCCCGTATCGCGGAACGCCATCGCCACCGCTATGAAGTCAACGGTGCCTCGTCTTGAACTGCTCGCTCACGGGTTCGACCGGCGCGTGAAGCAGCATCGCGCGCAGCCACGCGGTGCGGCGTAACCGGTCGTCGGCAGTCAGGTCGGGCGCGGCGGCCTCTCTCCGCGCGAGCTCGGCGAAGCGCTTGGAATCGGTGACCGGACGGTCCCGCGCCGCAATGCATTTCGGCGGCACCCACCGATAGGGGTGGCGGAGAACCTGCGCGACGCTGCACTGGAATCGAAAGCGGCGCGGCGCCGCAGGAAGGTCGGCGGCGATCCGGCGCGCGGTGTCGTGCCGGACCATCGCCGCGCGCCAGCCCGCCGGCGGCGCGGCCGCCGGGGGAGCGGCGGCCTGGCCGGCAACGCCGAGCAGGACCGCCGCGCCGATCACTTCAACGTCGCGCTGTCGAGGTTGAACGCGCTTGCGGGGATGACCTCCAGCTGGGGGTAGGTCTTGCGCAGTTCGTCCACGAACGCCTTGGCGTCGCCGACGACGACGATGCTGGCGCTGGCGGGATCGAGCACGCGCTTTGCCGCGGCCTGCACTGCTGCCGGATCGACCCCCTGGATCGACGGGATGTAGCTTTGCAGCGTGCCGAGCGGAACGCCGTCGGCGACATAATCGGCGAGCGCCCCGGCGATGCCGTCGGTGCGTTCGATGCGGCGGCCGAAGCTGCCGACCAGCACCGCCTTGCGCGAATCGAGTTCGGCATCGGGGACGGGGGCGGCGCCGAGTTTGGTCATCTCCTCGGCGATCAGCTTGACCACTTCCGGCGCGGAGGGGTTCTTGGTCTGGGTCGAGGCCGAGACGATGCCGGGTGACCGGCGTGCATCGACGCTGCTGCCCGCGCCATAAGCAAGGCCGCGCTTGATGCGGATTTCGCGGTTGAGGCGCGAGGTGAAGCCGACGCCGAGCGTGGCGTTGGCGACCTGGGCCGCGTAGAAATCCTTGTCGCTGCGCGCAATGCCTGGACGCGCGACGACGACCCCGGCCTGACCCGCTTCGGGCAGGTCGACCACGATTACGCGCGGCTTGGGCGCTGCCGGGACCGGCGCGGCGATATAGGCGATATTGCCGGGTTTCCAGTCGCCGAACAGCTTTTGCGCCACTGCGGTCGCGTCCTTAGCGGCGATGTCGCCGACGACGACGAGCGCCGACTGGTCGGGGCTCCACGCGCGGGCATAGGCGCTGGCGACGTCATCACGCGTGATGCGCGGCAGCGAGGTCGGGGTGCCCGAGAGCAGATTGCCATAGGCGCGGGTGCCGAACACCGCACGGCTGGCGGCGATGCTGGCGAGGGCGGCGGGATCCTTGAGCTGGACCGTCACGCCATCGACCGTCTGCTTGCGCGCGCGGTCGAGCTCTTCCTGCGCGAACGCCGGGTTGCGCGCGACATCGGCGAGCACAGTGAGCGCGGGTTCGACCTGATCGGCCTTGACCGTAACGGTGGCGAAGGCGGCGTCCCAGTCGGCCCCGGCACCGATCGATCCGCCGAGCGATTCGATCTGCTGCGCAATCTGTTCGGCCGAGCGGGTGGTGGTGCCCTTGGTCAGCAGCGACGCGGCGAGCGCGGCGGTGCCGGCCTTGCCCGCCGGGTCGCGCGTGCCGCCTGCGGGCGAGACGATTGTGGCGGTGACAATCGGCAGGTCACGCTTTTCCACCACGATCAGGCGCATGCCGTTGGCGAGCTTGCTTTCCGACGCCGTGGGAATGGCGGGCGAGATCGGCGCGCCGGGCGCGGGGACGGCGACGCGGGTTTCGGGGCTCGCCTGGGTGTGGATCACGATGTCCTTGGGTGCGACCAGAGCCGCGACCTTGACCGTGTCGGCGATGCCGACGCTGTCGCCCTTCGCCCCCTGCGCCATCGCATCGGGGAGGTAGGTGAGCGCCGCGGACTGGTTGTCGCCGAGATATTGGCGCGCGACGCGCTGGACATCGGCGGCAGTGACGCGGGCGATGGCGGCGAGCTGCTGGTCCGCCGCCTTGGGATCGCGGCTGACGATGATCGACGCGGCGAGGGTCGATGCCTTGCCCTCCGCCGTCTCGCGGCTCTTGAGCGCGCCGGTCAGGATCTCGTTCTTCGCCTCGGCCAGTTCGGCGGCGCTGACCGGCGTGTCGCGCAGTTCGGCAATCTCGCGGCGCAGCGCCTTCTCGCCAGCCTCCGCCGACTTTCCGCCCGCCAGGATCGCATACATCGCATAGGCACCGGTCGACTGGCGCGAATCGAGGAAGGTGTCGGCCTGTGCCACCAGCTGATCGCGATAGACAAGGTTGCGGTAGAGGCGCGAATTTTCACCCCCCGACAGGATGCCGTCGAGCACGGCGAGCGCGGCCATGTCGGGATGGTTGTCGGGTGGCAGCTGATAGCTCAGCAGCACTGCGGGCAGCGGGGTGTTGGCTTCATAGACGGTCTTGCGCACCGCCGTGGTGCGGGGCGGTTCGGCGACGGTGACGCGCGGGATCGGGCGGTCGGGCTTCGCGATCGGGGCGAAGTAATTGTCTACCCATTTGTCGAGCTGGGCCGGGTCGAAATTGCCCGCGACGACCAGCACGGCATTGTCGGGACGGTAATAGGTCGCATGGAAGGCGCGGATGTCGCCGATCGTCGCGGCGTCCAGATCCTCGATGCTGCCGATACCGGGGCGGGCATAGGGGTGGACGCTGTAGGAGATGTTGGGGAAATAGACGTAGAACAGCTTGCCATAGGGCTGGGCGAGCACGCGGCTGCGCAATTCTTCCTTCACCACGTCGCGTTCGGACGCGAAGACCTTTTCGTCGACCACCAGGCTGGCCATGCGGTCGGCTTCGGCGAACAGCAGGCGCTCAAGGTGGTTGGCCGGGACGACCTCGAAATAATTGGTATAGTCCGAATTGGTCGAGGCGTTGTTATAGCCGCCAACATCCTCGGTCAGCCGGTCCATCTGCTCGTCGACCAGGTTCTTCGTGCCCTTGAACATCAGATGTTCGAACATGTGGGCAAAGCCCGACTTGCCGGCGGGATCGTCCTTGCTGCCGACATCGTACCAGACCTGGACCGAGACGTTGGCGGTGCTGGTATCGCGGATCGCATAGACCTTGAGCCCATTGGGCAAGGTCCGCTCGGAAAAGTTGAGCGGGGCGACGGCGATCTGCGGCTGGGTGGCGGCGGCAGGGGCGGGAGCCGCCTGCTGCGCCTGCGCGGTGAAGGGGAGCAGGGCGGCGCTGAGATACAGTGCGGTGCGGGTCAGGCGCATTTGGGTCTCCGGACGGGAGGGAAGGGTCAGTCTTTCTTGCGGTTGCGCGCGGCGTAGATCACGGCGGCGGCGAGGGCGGCGGAGCCGATGCCGATGCCGATCTTGGCGAGCGGCCATTTCTTCGCATCGCCCGGCTTGGGCGTGCCTTCCGCGCGTTCGGCGACTTCGCGGGCGTGGCGGGCGGCGGCGGTGATTTCGTTGGCGATTTCGTCAGCGGCGTCGGTCTTGTCGGTCACTGGATACTCCTTAGTGGCACAGGAGTAGGACAGCGGCGACACGGGTGCAATCAGTCGCGACCGCCATAATAGGCGGAGCGGAAATCGTTCGCGAAGGCGGTGAGCCGCCCTTCCGCAATCGCGGCGCGCAGGTCGGCCATCAGCCGCTGATAGAACCACAGATTATGTTCGGTCATCAGCATCGCGCCGAGAATTTCGCCCGAGCGGACGAGGTGGTGGAGATAGGCCTTGCTCCATCCGGCGACGGGCGAATCGGGATCGAGCGGGCTCTGATCCTCGGCGAATTTGGCGTTGCGGATGTTGATCGGGCCGTTGCGCGTGAACGCCTGCCCGGTGCGGCCCGAACGGGTGGGGAGGACGCAGTCGAACATGTCGATCCCGCGCTCGACCGCGCCAACGATGTCGTCGGGCTTGCCGACGCCCATCAGGTAGCGCGGTTTGGCGGGGTCGAGCTGGCCGGGGGCATAGTCGAGGCAGCCGAACATCGCCTCCTGCCCCTCTCCGACCGCGAGCCCGCCCACGGCATAGCCGTCGAAGCCGATGTCGAGCAGCGCGTCGGCGCTGGCCTTGCGCAGCCCCTCGTCGAGTGCGCCCTGCTGGATGCCGAACAGCGCGTTGTTGGCCGCATGATCGCCGCCCGCGTCGAACGCGTCGCGGCTGCGCCTGGCCCAGCGCATCGAGCGTTCCATCGCTGCTGCCTGAACCTCGCGCGTCGAGGTGGTGGGGACGAGTTCGTCGAACGCCATGACGATGTTCGATCCAAGCAGGCGCTGAATCTCCATCGAGCGTTCGGGGCTGAGCATGTGGCGGGTGCCGTCGAGATGCGATTTGAACACGATCCCTTCCTCGCTGCGCTTGGTCAGCTCGGACAGGCTCATCACCTGATAGCCGCCGCTGTCGGTGAGGATCGGGCGGTCCCAGCCCATGAAACTGTGCAGTCCGCCGAGGCGGTCGATCCGCTCGGCACTGGGGCGGAGCATCAGGTGATAGGTATTGCCGAGGATAATGTCGGCGCCGGACGCGCGCACATCCTGCGGCTTCATTGCCTTGACCGTGGCGGCGGTGCCGACCGGCATGAAGGCGGGGGTGCGGATTTCGCCGCGCTGCATCGCTATCGTGCCGGTGCGCGCCTTGCCGTCGGTGGCGTGGATCGTGAAGGTGAAACGGGACATAGGCGTCCGATGCTGCGTTGAGGGGATAATGGCAATGGCTGATCACGGCGGAAACCTGTTCGCGCCGCTTCCTGATGCGCAGGGCGCGGAGGTGTTCACGCCATTGCTGGAGCGCGGCGGGGTGCGGATCGAGCGGATCGTCTCGCACGGGCAGGCGACGCCGGAGGATGCGCCGTTCGTGCAGGATGCCGATGAGTGGGTTGTCCTGCTGAAGGGAAGCGCGGCGCTGCGGATCGAAGGGCGAGCGCAGGTCGCGCTGGAACCCGGCGACCATGTCTTTATCCCCGGCGGAACGCGGCACTGGGTGACGCGGACCGATCCGGATGGGCCGACCCTATGGCTGGCGGTCCATCTGGGCTGAGGCGCGGACGAAGGCGACGACCTGATCGGGGGTCCTCGCGCGCGGCGTCGATGTCGCGGGTTTCATCGCCTAGCGAGATGATCTGGCATGCGGGCACGCCACTCTGGCGCAGCACTTTGCGGAACTTGGGTGCCTTGCCGAACAAAGATGCGCCGCACGCCCACCAGCTGAACCGTGCGGCATTTTCGGGGCCGAGCACGGCGCGGGCATTCGCCTCGCTGTTCGAGGTGACGAGCGCGAGCGGAATGCCCATCGCCTCGATCGCGGTGAGCATTTCGGTAACCCCGGCGAACAGATGCACCTTGTCGGTGTTGCGACCGAACAGCTTGCGGACATAGCGGGCGATGAACGGCAGCTTCCAGCGCGGGATGCGCAGATGGCTGATCACGTCGCGCGACGTCATCTTGCGCAACGGTTCGATCTCGTCGGGCGCGACCTTGCGGAAGCCATAGCGGTCGGAGAGGTGGTCCACGATCGACAGGAACCAGTTGCCGCTGTCGGATAGCGTCCCGTCGAAATCGAAGATCACGAGGCGCAGGGGCTGAGCGGTTTCAGGCATGCGTGCCTCCATGGCCGGTGTGCAACTGGCACGGGTCGCCATCGCCGATCTCGATCTGCAGCGTCATGTGCTGGATGCCGAAATCATGCGCGAGCCGGTGCTGGACAGTGTTGAGGAACGCGTCGCCGGGATGGCCGCCGGGCATCTGAAGATGCGCGGTCAGCGCCACCTGGGTCGTGCTCATCGGCCAGATATGCAGGTCGTGCACGCGCGCTACGCCGGGCAGGGTCGCGAGCGTTTCCTCCACCTTCTCGGCATCGATCCCCGGCGGCACTGCGTGCAGCGCCATCACCACCGAATCGCGCAGCAGCCCCCAGGTGCTCCACAGGATCACCGCCACGATCAACAGGCTGAGCGCGGGGTCGATCCACGCCTTGCCGGTAAACAGGATCAGCGCGCCGCCGACGACCACGGCCGCAGACACGGCGGCGTCGGCGGCCATGTGGAGATAGGCGCCGCGAATGTTGAGATCATGCTTGCTCCCGCGCATGAACAGCAGGGCGGTGGCGGTGTTGATGACGATGCCGATCGCGGCGACGATCATCACCGTTGCGCCGGGAACCGGGGCGGGGGAGCCGAGTCGCTGGACCGCCTCCAACGCGATGGCACCGACCGCGAACAGCAGCAGCACGGCATTGGCGAGCGCGCCGAGGATGGTCGAACTGCTCAATCCATAAGTGAAGCGACGCGATGCCGGGCGCTTGGCCAACGACGCACCGCCCCAGGCAATCAGCAGACCGAGAACGTCGGACAGATTGTGCCCGGCATCGGCGAGCAACGCCATCGATCCGGTGGCGATGCCGGCCAGCCCCTCGACCAGCACGAAGCCGAGATTGAGGACGGTACCGATCGCGAAGGCGCGGCCGAAATCCTGCGGCGCGTGGCTGTGGCCGTGGCCCGAATGGCTGTGCCCGGCGGGGCCGTGGTGATGGTGCGAGCCGTGCATCGCGCTGATCTTAGCCGCAGTGCGGCAGGAGATGCTAGGACATCCTCAGCGGTCGCGCTGGCGGCGCTGGTCTCGCTCTTCAGGGCGGCCGCCGGGCGTCGGCAGGGTGCGCACCGTCAGCAATTCGCTGCGCCGCAACGATCCGTCCTTGTCGGCATCGAACCGGGTGAAGAACAGGTCGAACCGCGCCTGCAGCTCGGTCAGTGTGATGCGGTTGTCGCCATCGGCATCGACCTCGAACGGACTGGGCAAAGCGTTGCGGTTGCCCAGCCAGCGTTCCGACCAGTCGCCGAACGCGATATAGCCGAGCGTGGGCTGACCCTTGGCGCTCAGCTCGAAACTGCGGCGCACCGCGGCGTCGAATTCGGCGCGGGTGACGATGCCGTCCTGATCGCTGTCAAAGGTCGCGATGGCCATCGCCACCGGCTCAGCGATCATCAGCGGGATCGGGGTCGGGGCGGTCGTCGGCTGTTGCTGTCCACGCAGGTCGACCGAGATCGGCATGCGCGTCCGGTTCGGTATGTCCTGCGGCGGCGGTTGCAGTGCGGCGAGCAGGGCAAGGGCGGTGATCATGGGCGACACTCCGGCAGCAACAGGCTCGAATCGCCATAGCTGTAGAAACGATAGCCCGACGCGATCGCATGGGCATAGGCGGCCTGCATCCGATCGAGCCCCATCAGCGCCGATACGAGCATGAACAGGGTCGAGCGCGGCAGGTGGAAGTTGGTCACCAGCCCGTCGATGCCGCGAAAGCGGTAGCCGGGGGTGATGAAGATCGCGGTATCGCCTTCGAACGGGCGGATTACGCCATCTGCCCCCGCAGCGCTTTCGATCAGGCGCAGGCTGGTGGTGCCGACGGCGATCACCCGGCCCCCGGCGGCACGGACGGCGTTGAGGCGGTCGGCAGTGGCGGCGTCGATGCGGCCCCATTCGGCGTGCATCTTGTGGTTGTCGGTATCGTCGGACTTGACCGGCAGGAACGTGCCGGCGCCGACATGCAGCGTGAGCGTCGTGTGGCCGATCCCGGCGGCATCGAGCGCGGCCATCAGTCCCGGCGTGAAGTGCAGCGCCGCCGTCGGTGCTGCGACGGCACCGGGTTCGTTGGCGAACATCGTCTGGTAGTCATCGCCGTCGCGTGCGTCGGTCGGGCGCTTGGCAGCGATATAAGGCGGCAGCGGCATGCGCCCGGCGCGCTCCAGCAGCACTTCGACCGGTTCGTCGCCGGGGAAGAACAAGGTGAAGCTGCCATCGTCGTGGCGCGCTTCGGCGGTCGCGGTCACGGTGTTGCCGAAATCGATGGTGTCGCCGACCTTCAGCCGCTTGGCATTGCGGATGAAGGCGATCCAGTGGCGCGGCCCTTCGCGCTTGTGCAGCGTCGCGCCGATCCTGGCCTCGCCCCGGGTGCCTTCGAGCTGGGCGGGGATGACGCGGGTGTCGTTGAACACCAGCATGTCCCCGGCGCGAAGCAGGGCGGGAAGGTCGGTGACGATGCGGTCTTCGGTCGTGTCGCCGTCGAGCAGGAGCAGGCGGGCCGAATCGCGGGGGCTAGCCGGGCGCAGCGCGATCCGCTCGGGCGGCAGGTCGAAATCGAACAGGTCGACGTTCATTCGATACTTCTCATTCCTCCCCTGCACCGCAGGGGAGGTGGCAGCACGGAGTGCTGACGGAGGGGCTGCCGCGCAGACGGCGGAATTTTGTCGAGATGTTCACGGCCGTCTGCGCGGCCGCCCCTCCACCACCGCCTTCGGCGGCGGTCCCCCTCCCCCAGCGAGCTGGGGGAGGAATAACTGTCACTTTGTCGGACCTGCGGGCAGCGCGGCTGGCTCCTCGACCGGGGCAGCCGGTGCCGCAGTGAAGGGCGGAGGATTGTCGGCGGCAATATAGGCGCGGACAACGCGTGCCGGGTTCGCGGGCGGCTCGCCGCGCGGGATCGCGTCGACCCACTGCATGCCTTCGAGCACGCGACCGAACACGGTGTATTTCTGGTCGAGCTGAAGACGCGGGCTCAGCATGATGAAGAACTGGCTGTTCGCGCTATTCTCGTCCTCCGCACGCGCCGCGGCGACCGCGCCGCGCACATGGGGGAGGTAGTTGAACTCCTTGGGCAGGTCGGGCAGGTCGCTGCCGCCGGTGCCGTCGCCCTTGGGATCGCCGCCCTGCGCCATGAAGCCGTCGATCACGCGGTGGAAAATCAGGCCGTCATAGAAGCGCTTGCGGGTCAGTTCCTTGATCCGCTCGACCGCCTTGGGCGCGACATCGGGGCGCAGCCAGATGGTGACGCGACCACCGGTGGACAGGTCGAGAACCCACAGATTCTCCTTGTCGGTCGTGGCCGGTGGGGCGGCCCGGCCAGGCGGCGGCGGAACATGCTGGGCGGTGGCCGGCATCGCGAACAGCGACGTCAGCAGAGCAAGAAACAGGGCAACAAGACGCATCGACATCCCCACCGGACTTACAAAACTGGAGCGGCTTAGAGCAAATCGCCGCTTGCAGCAAAGTGAATGCGGCGGCGGGGATCAGCTGCCCTTGCGGCCGATCTTTTCCACGCGAGCCACGACCTCCTCGCGAACGGTGGCGGGAACGAACTTGCCGATCTCGCCGCCAAACATCGCGATTTCCT
Source organism: Sphingomonas sp. 32-66-10 (assembly GCA_002280565.1). Lineage (GTDB taxonomy): Bacteria > Pseudomonadota > Alphaproteobacteria > Sphingomonadales > Sphingomonadaceae > Sphingomonas. Next base: position 3,222 of record NCEF01000025.1, on the reverse strand, counting down.
TGACCAGACGGCTGGCGATTGGCTGGAGCGAGACATCGGCCATCAGGAAGACGGTTTCGATCCGGCCGTTCAACTGCTGGTTCATCCCCGCCATCTGATATTCATATTCGAAATCGGCGACGGCGCGCAGGCCGCGCACGATCATGCTCGCGCCCTCCCGCTCGGCAAAATCCATCAGCAGCGAATCGAAGCTGACCACGTGAATCTCGCCGTCGAGGTCCGCGACCTCGCGCCGGACCATGTCCATCCGCTCCTCGACCGTGAACATCGGGTTTTTAGACGGGTTGGTGGTGACGCCGATGACGAGCCGGTCGACCAGCTTCGCGCCGCGCCGGATGATGTCCATATGGCCGAGCGTGATCGGATCGAAGGTGCCGGGATAGACGCCGGTGCGGGTGGTCATGGGCCTTCCCTTCTGGATTAACGATCCCGCTCAAGCACGAAGCGGGCGATGGCGCGGAGGAGGTCGGCTTCGGGGCCGTAGCTGTGGAGATGGGCGATCGCCTGATCGACCAGCATGCGCGCTTGTTCGCGGGCGCGGTCGATGCCGAGCAGCGAGAGGAAGGTCTCCTTGCCCGCCGCCTCGTCCTTGCGCAGTTGCTTGCCGACCGCGTCCTGATCGCCCTCGACGTCGAGGATGTCGTCGGCGATCTGGAAGGCGAGGCCGATGTCGCGGGCATAGCCGCGCAGGCCGGTGCGCCCCTCCGGGGCCACGCGGCCGAGGATCGCGCCCGCCTCGACCGAGCAGGCGATCAGCGCGCCGGTCTTCAGCGCCTGGCACCGGGTGACGGTGGCGAGGTCGAAGCTGGTATTTTCCGCGACCAGATCCATCATCTGCCCGCCTGCCATGCCCGACGGGCCGGACGCCTGCGCCAGATCGGCGATCAGCTCGGCCCGGACGAACGGGTCGGCATGGGTGGCGGGATCGGCGAGGATTTCGAAGGCGAGCGCGTGGAGACAGTCGCCGGCGAGGATCGCGGTCGCCTCATCAAATGCCTTGTGCACCGTCGGCTTGCCGCGACGCATATCGTCATCGTCCATCGCGGGCAGATCGTCATGGATCAGCGAATAGACATGAATCGCCTCGATCGCCGTCGCGACGCGCGCGGTGCAGCGGCGGTCGACCGCGAACAATTGCGCTGTCGCGAAGGTGAGCAGCGGGCGCAGCCGCTTGCCGCCGCCGATCGCGGCGTGGCGCATTGCCTCATAGAGGCGCGCGCGCGGGTCGGCGGGGACGGCGAGGAAATGGTCGAACTGACGGTCGATCTCGGCCGCGACATCGCGCAGCGCGGTTTCGAGGGTCTGGCTGGCGTCGGCCACGTCCGCGCTCATCCTGCGGCGAAGGGGGTGGTGCCGGTGACGTTGCCGCTGGCGTCGGCGCGCACCTGTTCGATCCGCGCCTGCGCCGCGTCGAGGCGGGCCTGACACTGGCGGCGCAGCGCGTCGCCGCGCTCGTACAGGGTGATCGCCTGATCGAGCGGCACATCGCCCGTTTCGAGCTGTCCGACGATCCGCTCGAGTTCGCGAAGGGCGTCCTCAAAGGACAGGGCGGCGATGTCGATCGGGTCGGTCATGGCGATGCTATGCGATGGCGGCGGAACCAATTCAACCTCCCGCGATTGGCGGAGCGTTCCCATATAGCCTGCAAAGGAGTGCGCGCATGTTTACCAGCATCAATCCGGCGACGGGCGAACCGGGCGATCGGTTCGAAGAACTGGACGGCGATGGGATCGAGGCGGCGCTGGTGCGTGCGGATGCGGCGTTTGCGTCGTGGCGGGTGAGTCCGGTGGAACAGCGCGTGGCGTTGCTGAACGCGATTGCTGACCGGTTCGAGGCGAACAAGGCGCATCTGGCGGAGGCTGCGACGCGCGAGATGGGCAAGACGCTGGCGTCGGCGGTGGCCGAGGTGGAGAAGTGCGTCGCGGGGTTCCGTTACTATGCCGAGCATGGGCCGGCCTTCCTTGAGGGCGAGGAGATCGCGCTGCCGACCGGGCGGGTGGTGACGCACTGGCTGCCGCTTGGTCCGATCCTGGCAATCATGCCGTGGAACTTCCCCTATTGGCAGGTGGTGCGCTGGCTCGCCCCGACGATCCTGGCGGGGAATGTCGGGTTGCTGAAACATGCCTCGCTGACGCAGGGTGTCGCGGCGTTGATCCAGCAGATGGTGAGCGCGGCGGGTGCGCCGGACGGGCTATTCCAGAATCTTCCGATCAAGTCGGACAAGGTGTCGCGGATCATCGCCGACAAGCGCGTGGTCGCGGTGACGCTGACCGGGAGCGAGGGGGCGGGGGCCAAGGTCGCCGAGGCGGCTGGGCGGGCGCTCAAGAAAGTGGTGCTGGAACTGGGCGGGTCGGACCCGTTTGTCGTCATGCCCTCGGCCGATCTGGACGCGGCGGTGAAGACGGCGGTGAAGGCGCGCATCCAGAATGCCGGGCAGAGCTGCATCTGTGCCAAGCGGATGATCGTGCACACGCAAGTGTATGACGCATTCGCGGAGAAGTTCGTCGCGGCGATGGAGGCGGTGAAGATCGGCGATCCGATGGAAGACGGGGTCGAGATGGGGCCGCTGTCGAGCATCGAGCAGCGCGATACGGTGCTGGAGCAGGTCGCGCGGGCGGTTGCTGCCGGGGCTAAGCTGCATGGTGGGGAGAAGATCGAGCGCGTCGGCGCGTGGATGCGTACCGGCGTGCTGACCGATGTCGATCCTGAGGCCGATTTCGCGAAGGAGGAGATTTTCGGGCCGGTCGCGATGCTGTTCCGGGCGGAGTCGCTGGAGGACGCGATCCGGCTGGCGAACGACGTGCCTTATGGGCTGGGGTCGAGCGTGTGGAGCAACGATGCCGAGGAACAGGCGCGGCTGGTGCGCGATATCGCTTCGGGGATGACCGCGGTGAACCAGATGCTGGCGTCGGTGCCGGGCGCGCCGTTTGGCGGGGTGAAGCTGTCCGGCCATGGCCGCGAGCTGGGGCCGTGGGGGCTGCATGAGTTTATGAATTTGAAGGCTGAAATGCGGGGGGGGGGGGCACCGGGAGGCTGGCGTGGTGCGTGAGGCTCTAGCGCTGGGCGTGAGGTGGAGTGGACCCCGGCACAGGGCCGGGGTGACGAATGGGGCCAATCCCCTGCCCTAACAGGCTGCGGAAATAGGCTGGCTACGGTCCGGTTTCTCGGCCGATTTTCGCCATGTTGAACGTTTGGGAGTCGATTTGCCGTCGCATTCGGTCA
>NCEF01000076.1 GCA_002280565.1 Sphingomonas sp. 32-66-10 | reverse complement strand
CCGCTGCCGCTCACCGTGTCGCCGATGATCCACCTGACCGTATCGCCGGCCGCGACCGGCCCCGGCCCCACAAGCTGCTCCCCTTCCTGCAAGGCGATGTCCGTCACCTGGCCGGGCGCGGTATAGACCTGATAGAGCGCGCCCTGCGTCCAGGGATATTGCTGGATGGCGTTGAGGAAGCCGTCTCGGACGGGCTGCACGCGGGCGGCAGCATTGGCCGCACCGATACGCCTACGCGGATCGGCAGGCTCGGAAGGCGGCGCGCTATCCGCGACCGGCTTCAACTGGCCGGGGAGCGGCAGCGGCTCGGGAATCGTCACCACCTCGACGGCGCGCGGCGGTTCCGGCGCGAGCGTCGCTGCGATCCCGACCGGCGGATCGTCATAGCGAATCGCGGGCGGCTTCGCCGATGTGGTGGCGCAGCCGGCGAGCGCGGTTGCGGAGACAAGCAGGACCGCCGAAGCGGAGCGATGGAAAGGCGTCATTGCGACAGCTCCTTTGACCAGTTGAGGGCGTTGACGAAGACGCCGAGCGGGTTCTTGCGCAGCGCGTCGGGCGTGCGCGGCGGCTGCACGACGATGGTGAGGATGGCCGACCAGCGTTCGGTGGCTGTGAGGCTGCCGTCCTGATAGCGGCGCTCGGTCCAGGCCACCCGGAAGCTGTCGGGCGAGGCCCGGATGACGCTCGATACGTCCACCGCGACCTGCACCCGGCCGACATTGGCGAACGGATCGTTGGCGCGGGCGTAGTCGTTGAGCGCCACCGCTCCGCGATCGGTGGTGAAGTCGTAGGCACGCAGCCAGTTTTGGCGGACGATGACGGGATCGGCCGGGATCGCCCTGACCTGCTCGATGAAGCGGGCGAGGTGGAACGCGATCTGCGGATCGGTGGGGCGATAGCCGGCCTCGGCGGGCGCGACCGCCTGCGCCTCGCCGAGTCGATCGACTTGCACCACCCAGGGCACGATATGCCCACGCGCCGATTGCCAAACGAGACCGGCGGAAAGGCCGCCCGAGAGCGCCAGAGCGCCGAAGAAGGCGAGGCGCCAGTTCTTCGCCTGCACGCGAGCGGAGCCGATGCGATCGTCCCATTGCTGGGCTGCGCGCTGATAGGGTGTCGTGGGTTCGGGGGTCTGGCCGTAGCGGATGGTGGGGCGTCGGAACATGGGAGGTCAGTCCTTCTCTTTGATGTCGGGACCG
>NCEF01000075.1 GCA_002280565.1 Sphingomonas sp. 32-66-10 | reverse complement strand
GAAGCGGCTGCGCCGGAATATCGAAATAGACATTCTTCTCTTCCTTCGCCTCGGCCGCATATGGCGCAATTACGACAGGAATAAAGCAGGCATATTTCAACGCGGAAATCAGCGACCTGTTCGACATGAAATTCTCCGTTGCCCCGGTGATGGAGGAATTTGGGCTTCAACCATCATGACGAGCGGGGCAGACCTCTCCGCCAAGCCGATCAGTTATTTTTTCGCGTGAGCAGAAAACCCTCGTCGGACGGCGAGGCCTGGATATCGAGCGTGGCGTCGAGCGCTTCGAAGAAGATCGTGGGATCGGTCGAGGTGAAGCGCCCGCCGACGCGGATCGCCCCCAGCGCCGGATCGGCAATGACGATCTTGCGCTCGAGATAGCGGTTATATTCGCCGATCGCCGCGGAGAGCGGCTCGTCCTGGAAGAGGATTTCCCCGCTCTGCCAGGCCAGCGTGGCGGCGACCTGCAATTCGGAAGCCGGGCTGATGCGGGGCCCGGCATCGGTGAGGCTGAGCATGCGATAGGCCCCTGCCGCCTCGGGCCTGAGGTCGCTTCCTTCCGCCTGCCCCGCGCTTCGCGCCTCGCCCCGCAGCACCATCACGTCGATCCCGCCCGGCATCAGCCGCGCGTTGAACAGCCCGCTGGTCAGGCTGATCTTCACATCCTCCCCTTCCAGCAGGAGCGGCGGCCCCTTGGGCGAGACCTCCAGCGCCATTTCCCCCCGTTCGAGGCGAAGGATGCGCTTCCCGCCCTTCACTCGCCAGGCGACCGAACTGTCCGTGTTGAGCGCCAGCAGGCTGCCATCCGGCAGGCGCAGCTTGCGCGTCTCCCCGATCCCGGTCTCGACCCGGTCCCACGCATAGGCTCGCGAAACCGCCATGCCGCCCCCGGCAAGCACGATCAGGCCCGCCGCACCCGCGGCCCGCATCATGGCCCGGCGCGAAAAGGAAAGGTCTGCCCGCGCCCCGCCCTGCTCCGCATCCAGCCCAATCCCGGAGCCGACCTTTTCCCATGCGGCATAGGCACGCGCGAAGGCCAGCGCATGAGCCGGGCTGCGGCCCCGCCATTCTTCGAACGCGGCAGGATCTACCGTGCCCAGATCGTGCCGTGCCACCCATTCGGCGGCTTGAGTGGCAAGGCGATCGGGCACGGATCGGCGTGGAAGATCCATGTTTCCGCTCCCATGCAGGGCGGGCTCCCCGCGAGCCCTTCTAT
>NCEF01000074.1 GCA_002280565.1 Sphingomonas sp. 32-66-10 | reverse complement strand
CCCGCGCTCTTTCGCTTCCGGGTTCTGATAGACGATCAGATCCATGCCGGATTGCTCGGCCATCTTGTCGCGCAGGGCGTACATGTCCCGGAACTTCCACGTCGTATCGACATGAAGCAGGGGGAAGGGCGGGGGCGACGGATAGAAAGCCTTGCGGGCAAGGTGCAGCATCACTGCGCTGTCCTTGCCGATCGAATAGAGCATCACAGGGTTCTGCGCTTCGGCCACGACCTCGCGCAGGATATGGATGCTTTCGGCCTCGAGCCGATCAAGATGCGTCAGTTGCTGCATAATCGCATCGGCACATGGCTTGTGCTGCGAGCGGGGGCAAGAGCGCTGCGGGGCAGAAATTCTTTGCGGGGGGCAAACTGTGGCTAGGTCTGCCCCTTCGCGCGGTTCGCCCGGTCACCGGCCGGCGAACTGCGCGGGGCGCTTCTCGGAAAAGGCGGCCATGCCTTCCTTCTGGTCTTCCGTGCCGAACAGCCCGGCGAACAGGCGGCGCTCAAAGGCGAGGCCCTGGCCGAGCGGGGTCTCAAAGGCGGCATTGACCATTTCCTTGCAGGCCATGGCGGCGAGCGGGGGCATGGCGGCAATCTTGGCTGCGACCTTCATGGCCTCGGTCAGCAGTTCATCGGCAGGAACCACGCGGGCGACGAGGCCGGCGCTTTCCGCTTCCGCCGCATCCATCATCCGCCCGGTCAGGCACATTTCCATAGCCTTGGCCTTGCCCACCGCGCGGGTGAGGCGCTGCGATCCGCCCATGCCCGGCGTGATGCCCAGGGTAATTTCCGGCTGGCCGAACTTCGCGCTGTCGGCCGCGAGGATGAAATCGGCCATCATAGCCAGCTCGCACCCACCGCCCAGCGCATAGCCCGCCACAGCGGCGATCCACGGCTTGCGAGTGGCGACCACGCGATCATAGCCCGCGAAGAGGTCGGCCCCATACATGTCGGCAAAGCCCTTGGCGGACATTTCCTTGATATCGGCCCCGGCGGCAAAGGCCTTCTCGCTGCCCGTGAGGACGAGGCAACGCTGCGCCGGATCGGCTTCATAGGCGGCAAAGGCGGCGACCAGATCGGCCAGCACTTGGCTGTTGAGCGCATTGAGTGCCTGCGGCCGGTTGAGTGTCACCAGCGTGACGGCGCCCTGCTGTTCGACAAGGATGGTCTGATATTCGGCCAAGGCTGTTCTCCGTTCAGGTCAGCGGCGTCCACTCTTCCCCTTCCGGGAGAGGG
>NCEF01000024.1:908-71904 GCA_002280565.1 Sphingomonas sp. 32-66-10 | reverse complement strand
GCATCCGACAAGTCCCCACGACCCATGACCACTCCCCAAAGAGCAGTGTTGAATCAGAACCTGAGCCGTTTGGGAATCCCTTTTGTCAACACGACCTAGCAGTCGCAACCAGTGTCGGTGTAGGAGCGCCCAGACTGCCAGCCAAATGCCGCTGCGCAACTAACCCGTCACCCCCGCGAAAGCGGGGGCCCATCTCCCGGACGATCCTCGAAACGCACCGGCGCGATGTGCCGATCCTGCAGGAGATGGGCCCCCGCTTTCGCGGGGGTGACGAAAGGGGCTTAGTCGCCGCGTAGTCACCACGCATTGCCCATCCGCCCCACTCCCCATACACCCATTCCCAATGCTCGAAGACCTCACCCCCATCCCCGCCGCGACCCTCGTCGTGTTCCGCGCGCGCAGCGACGGCCCGCCCGAGTTGCTGATGCTCGAACGCTCGGCGGCGATGCGCTTTGCGGGTGGGGCGGTGGTGTTTCCCGGGGGCAGAGTTGATGCGGGCGACCATGCCTTTGCCACGACCCTCCACGGCGACCCCGACGACCTCGCCGCGCGGGTGGCGGCGGTGCGGGAGACGGTGGAGGAGGCGGGGGTCGCGATCGGCGTCGACCTGCCCGACCTGCCCGCCGCGCGGCGCGCGCTCTATGACGGCGTACCGTTCGCGGAGGTGATCGCGGGAGCCAAGTTCGATCCCGCCGCGCTCGTCCCCTTCGCCCGCTGGACGCCGCATCAGGGCGTCGCGCATCGCATCTTCGACACGCGCTTCTACCTTGCCCGCTGGCCCGATGGCGCGCCCGATCCGGCGGTGGACGGCAATGAGAATAGCCAGCTCTTCTGGTCGAGCGCGCGCGACACGCTTGCCGCCGCCGATGCGGGCAAGGTGCGGATGATCTTTCCGACGCGACGCAACCTTGAGCGGCTGGCGTTGTTCAACAGCTTCGACGATGCGGTCGCCGATGCGCGGGCGCACGCAATCGAAACCATCACCCCCTGGATTGAGGTGCGCGACGGCGTGGACCATCTCTGCATTCCCGAAGGGCTGGGCTATCCGGTCACCGCGCAGCCGCTGGGCGCCGCGCTGCGGGCATGAAGGCGCTGCGCACTTCGATCGCCGCGATCGTCATCGCCGCGTTGCTGCTGACGCTGGCGCTGCTCGTCTATGCGATGCTGCGCAACCGGCCACAGGATCTGCCCTGGACCAAGCTCGATTTGTCGCAGCCGGTCGGCATGTTCACCGGGCGCAAGCTGACCGCGCTGACCGACGATTTCCCCGCCTGCCGCGCCGCGCTCGACAAGGCCGGCATCCGCTACACCGCGCTGCCGGCACGGACGGAGGGCGAGGGGTGCGGCTATGCCGACGCGGTGCGCCTCACCAAGGGCGGCGCGCGGCGGATTGGCTTCGCGCCCGCTGACCTCGGCATATCCTGCCCGGTCGCGGCGGGGCTGGCGGTGTGGGAATGGGAGGTGGTCCAGCCCGTCGCCCAGCGCATCTTCGGCCAGCGCGTTGCGGAGATCGAGCATTTCGGCAGCTATAACTGCCGCCGCATGTACAATCGTGAGGGCGCGAGCTGGAGCGAGCACGCCACCGCCGACGCGGTCGACATCGCCGCCTTCCGCTTGGCCGACGGCACGCGGATCACGCTGATCGGGGACTGGGCAGGGGAGGGGAAGAAGGCGCAATTCCTGCGCGCTGTGCGCGACGGCGGGTGCGACCTGTTCGCGACCGTGCTGTCACCCGACTACAACGAAGCCCATCGCGACCATTTCCATTTCGACCAGGCCGAACGCGGTGCGATGGGGTGGCGGGCCTGCCGCTAGGGCAAGCCCGCTTGATCTCTCAATTCGGCAGCGCGCCGGCGTCCACCTTCTCCACCCATTGCGGATAGAAGGCCGGCTGGCGGTTCGACCAGCCCGACGCGGTCGCGGCGGCTTCGCTGATCGACTGGAGCAGCTTGCGGCGCAGGTCCGGGTGCAGATGCGGCAGCGCCGCTGCCCCGCAAAAGGCGGCGGGGAGCCAGGGGCGCACTTCCGCACCGATCAGCCGCTCATAGAGGAAGCGATAGGCCGAAAAGCTGGTCAGCCGCCCCTGCGACAGGTCGAACGCGGTGACGGTGATCAACGGCGCGAGGAAAGGCTCCATCGCATCAAGGCCGGTATCGTCGGGGATCAGCGCGCGGATTTCGGGGAGGCGGTCATAGATATGCGCCTGTGCACGGATGCTGGCCGCTTCGACCACGTCGCGTGACCAGCGCTCCAGTGCATCGTCGCGGTCGAGGCCGATGTCGAGCGCGCGGCGAATATAGCGCTGCGTCGCTGCGGCGAACCCCGCAAATTCCTTCATCTCGGCCAGGGTCATGGCCCCTTCGGCCGGCTTGCTCCGTGCACTCATCTCCTACACTCCCACCCCACTCATTTGCCTAACGCAATCATGCTCCCCGCATGGTTAACGACGCGATAATGCTGCGTCGTCGCGCGTTAAGCATGTGATCACAGCATCTATTGCAACGCAACATGGCTGCGGCGAACCGAGTCAGTCACATTTGAAACGATCGCGCGGTGCGGCTTTGGCGCAACAAAAGGGTCCGGGGCCGTAACATCGCGACCGATCGCATTGTGGTTGACCGGCTCTTGCACCTTAGGCCGGATCAGGCGCGGCTGGTCGTCGATCGAACGGATTCGGCGGGCCTAGGTAGTCACCCCTAGCCACCTGCCCGACGAAACGATTCATCGGATATACAGGTGCAGGGGGTGGTCAGCCCGCGACCGCCCTGCCAATCCCCATCCTAAGAGATCGGGGAAGGGGTTTTCCACCATGTTTCAGACGCTGAAAGCGCGTTTCGCGCTGATGGCCGCGCTTTGCCTGACGACGATCGCCACGCCGGCTCAGGCCCAGTTCTGGCAGTGCGCCCCCTATGCCCGCATGATCTCCGGCGTCGAAATCTATGGCAACGCGCACACCTGGTGGGCGCAGGCCGAGGGCCGTTACGCCCGTGGCGACGCCCCGGTCGAGGGCGCGGTGATGTCCTTCGCCCCGACGCAGAAGATGCGCCTAGGCCATGTCGCCATGGTATCGAAGGTGCTGAGCGACCGCGAAGTCCTGCTCACCCACGCCAACTGGTCGCGCCGCGGCGGCGTCGAGAAGAATGTGATCGCGATCGACGTGTCGGAAGCGGGCGACTGGAGCCGGGTCAAGGTATGGTTCGCTTCGAACAACGGCCTCGGCACCTCGACCTACCCGGTCAACGGCTTCATCTACGCCAAGGGCGCGCCGCGCAACGACGCAGCGCCCTTCACCGCAGAGACCGTCGCGCAGATCGACCTGTCGAAGTTCGGGATCGAAACCTCGCTGCAGAAGTGAGCGTCAGGCTGGCCTGAAGTTCAGCGCCAGCCCGTTGATGCAATGCCGCTGGCCGGTCGGCGGCGGCCCGTCATCGAACACATGGCCAAGGTGCCCGCCACAGCGGCGACAGATGACCTCGGTCCGCACCATGCCCAGCGAGAAATCCGACTTGGTCCGCACCGCATTGTTCAGCGGCTGCCAGAAGCTTGGCCAGCCGGTCCCACTGTCATATTTGGTCTTTGACGAATAAAGCGGCAGGGCGCACCCGGCACAGGCAAACACGCCCGCGCGCTTCTCCTTGTTCAGTGGGCTCGAATAGGGACGCTCGGTCCCCTCCTGCCGCAGGATGCGGTATTGCGCCGGGGTCAGCCGCTTGCGCCATTCGGCATCGGTCAGGCTAAATTCGAACTTCTGGGCCGCAGCCGCGCTTTCGTCCGAACTGCACCCGACGATCATCGCCGTGCCGACGACCCCGATAAACTGACGACGGTGAACGCGCATCCTGCTTCTCCTTCACGACGAGATACGTTGCCCGCCGCAGAAAGGTTTCACCCCGGGCGCGTCAGTAGCGGCTAAGCTCCACCGGCATCGCCTTATAGCCATGGACGAAGCACGCCGCGACGCGCTCCGGCTCCGCTACCACATTAGGGCGCAGCCGGCGCTTGGCCATTTCCTCCATCAGCACCCCGATCTGCAACTCCGCCAGTCGCGCACCGACACAGCGGTGGATGCCATGGCCGAACGCCAGATGCCGCCGCGCATTGGCGCGATCGACGATGATCTCGTCCGGCCGCTCGAACACGCTCTCGTCGCGATTGGCCGACAGATACCATAGCACCAGCTTGTCGCCCGCCTTGATCTGCTGCCCCATCAGCTCGGCGTCGGCAGTCGCGGTGCGGCGCATATGCGCCAGCGGCGTCTGCCAGCGGATGATCTCCTGCGTCGCATTGGGGATCAGCGACGGGTCGGCCTCCAGCTTGGCGCGCTGCTCGGGGAATTGCTCCAGCGCCCAGGCATAGGCGCTCATCGAATTGCGCGTCGTGTCGTTCCCGCCGACAATGAGAAGGATCAGGTTCCCGAGAAACTCGAACTGATCCATCTCCTTCATCGCATCGGAATGGATCATCATCGAGATGAGGTCCGGCGTCGGCTCCTTGCCGACCTTGCTGTTCCACAGCGCGCCGAACTCCGCTGCGCACTGGAACAGGATTTCGCGGCGCTCCTCCTTCTTCACCGGGTCCTTGGCGATCTCGATATCACCGGCCCAGTCGGACCAATAGGTCAGCTTGCGCCGCTCCTCCCACGGAAAGTCGAACAGCAGCGCCAGCATCTGCGTCGTCAGCTCGATCGACACGCGGTCCACCCAATCGAACGTCTCGCCCACCGGCAGTCCATCGAGGATCTCGGCGGTGCGCTGGCGGATGTCGCCAGTCATCCGCAGCATCTCGCTCGGCGTAAAAGCAGGAGCAACGGTGCGGCGCTGGCCGGTATGCTTGGGCCGGTCCATCGCGATGAACATCGGCATGCGGATGTCTTCGGGCATCAGGTCGGCGACGACGATCCCACCCGCTTCGGAGGAATAGAGCTCGGGAAGCGATTCGACCTCGACGATCGGCTTGTAGGTCGAGATCGACCAATAAGGTCCGAACCCGCTATTCTCGCATTTGTACACCGGCGCCTCGGCGCGCAGCTGGCGGAACGGTTCGTGCCAGGTATCGTCGCGGTAGAGCTCGGCGCGGGTGACGTCGAGCGGGTCGACGGTGGGCGCGGCGGTGGGCGCAAGGGTGGCCATGGCGATACTCTCCCGGATTCTGTCTTTCCGGGAGAGTGAATTAACTTACAGGAATGTCAATAGCGGGCGCGGAGTGGGTCAGCTATTCAGCGGGAACCACCACGTCGATTGCCCGTTCCGCCACGCGCACCGTCACCGGCACGCGCGCCAGCACTTCGCCGTCGATCGAGATGCTGCGGCGGGGGCGGGCGTCGAGCTTCAGTTCGGTTCCGCGAAATTCCTCCACGAGCTTCTCGCGCCCGCGCAGGCGGAAGAAGCGGGCGTACCAGTCCCACGCCAGTCGCCAGCGGTTGCGGCCGGTGACAACCTGAATCATCATCTCGCCGCTCTCGACACAGGCCTCGTCGCTCATGACCACGCCGCCATGAAACTTGCCGTTGAGGATGCGCACCTCGCTCGCCCACATGCGGTGCGCGCCGCGCGCGTCGGTCACGGTCACGCGGAACGGGCGGAAGCGGGCGAAGCACCACAGCGCCCAGGCGAGATAGCCGACGCGGCCCAGATATTTTTTGAGGTTGTGCGGCACCGTCCGCCCGATCATCGGCGACAGGCCCATGGCGGCGGCGTTGGCGAAGTAGTCGCCGTCGATCATGCCGAGATCGACGCGGCGGCGCTTGCCGGTGGCGATCACGTTGATCGCACCGTCAAGATCGAGGGGGAGGCCAAGCGTGCGCGCAAAGCTGTTGGCGGTGCCGAGCGGGAGCACAGCGAACACGACGTCCTTCCCCACGACATCATCGACCACGCCCGACAGCGACCCGTCGCCGCCGCCGACGATCACCATTGGCGCGCCGCCACGGATCGCGTCGCGCACAGTGTCGTCGAGCAGGTCTGGGTCCTTTACCGGATGCGCGGCGATCAGGCGGATACCGGCCGCCTCGATCTTTTGCCGGGCCTGCTCGAACAACGCCGCGCCGCGCCGCGACTTGGCATTGACGATCAGCACGGCTTCGCACGGGACAGGAAGAGTCATGGCGCCCCAACCCCGCACGCGTGACGAAGGTCCATCACGCGGTCAGTAAAGCAGCGCACGTTCGTCGATCTCGCGGAAAACCGGCAGGTCAAGCGTTGCGGTATCGGCCCAGCCGACATGGATGACGTCTTCGAAATACCAGCGGTCATGGTCGCCATCCGATTTCGAGTTGCTCCGCAGCGTGACCCGCTGACCATAGGGGAGGCGGACGATCCAGTGATCGAGATTGGGTCGATGCGGCGCGAGGTTCGCGATGTTGAACTGCAGCCACAGATGATCCTTGCCCTCCATCCGCGTGGCGAGCGGCAGCCGCCAATCCTCGTTCACGCCGAGTTCGCCGTAGCTGGTCACAGGGACAAAGCGGTCGCGCGCCTGATAGTCGATCCGCTGATACCAGCCCCGTCCGCTGGCGTGTGGCGGGTCGAACGGAAGTTCGCGGGGCAGGGCGTTGCGGATGCCCGACCCGGGCATGCCGCGTGTAGCCTTGTCCCAGTGGATATGGACATGCTGGATCGCGAGTTGACCCTTCACAGGCGCTTGCCGTGCCGACCGGCAAGATCGACGACATATTGCCACGCGACCCGGCCCGATCGGCTGCCGCGCCGGGTTGCCCAGTTGATCGCCTCCGCCGCGTCGAACGGCAGGCCGTGGTCCGCCGCATAGGTCTGGACGATCGCCACATAGGTGTCCTGATCGATCGCGTGGAAGCCGAGACTGAGCCCGAAGCGGTCGGCGAGCGCAAGGCTATCGTCGATGCTGTCGCGCGGATTGATCGCGCTGGCCTGTTCCTCCAGGTTGCGGGGGATCAGGTGGCGGCGGTTCGAGGTGACGAACAGGCGGGTGTTGGCCGGGCGTGCCTCTGCGCCGCCTTCGAGGAGCGAGCGCAGTGCGCGGCCGTCCGACGCGGCGTCGAAGCCGAGATCGTCGAGGAAGATGACGAACGCGCGCGGGGCTTCGGCGAGTTGCGCGAACAGGGCTGGCAGCGTGTCGAGCGCGTCGGCTTGCGCTTCGACCAGCGCGACGCCTCCGCCTTCGGCCTGAATGGTGGCGATAGCGGCCTTGCTCAGCGCCGATTTGCCGGTGCCGCGTGCGCCCCATAGCAGCGCGTCATGCGCGGGAAGACCTGCAGCGAGGCGCCGGACATTCTCGACCAGCGTCGCCTTCTGCGCGTCGATCCCGACCAGTTCGGTGAGCGGCAGCGGCGCGAAGGCGCGGGCAGGCTGGATATCGCCTCGATGCCAGACATAGGCCGGATGCGCGGTCAGGTCCGGCGCGGGTGGCGGAGGCGGCGCGAGCCGTTCGAGTGCGGCGGCGATGCGGTCCAGCGGGTCGGTCATCACCCCGACGGCTAGGGGGTGGGGCGGGGGTTGGCAAGTTACCCCGTCGTCCCGGCCCTGAGCCGCGACCGGGCTTCCTTGCACGCTGTCCAAAGCAAGAAAGCCCGGTCCCGGGTCAAGCCCGGGACGACGAAGAGCGGCGGGTTATGCCAGTTTCGCCAGCAGCGCCTCTGCCGCACCCTTGTCGGTGAATCCGGGAATGGCCAGCGCGGCGCGGGTTTCGGCGATGGCTTCGGTGCTGCGGCCGGCATCGGCATAGGCTTGCGCGAGTTGCCAGCGGAGCATCGGGTGGCGCGGGGCGAGCGTTACAGCCTTGCGCAGCAGCTCGATCCCACCTGCATGGTCGCCGCCCTGCGTCAGCGCCCAGCCCATCGCGCCCGCAACTGCCGGGTTGCTGGGCGCGATCAGATATGCCGCCTCGGCATAGCGCGCGGCGCGGTCGGGCTCGCCGGCCCCGGCATAGGCGAAGGCAAGTTCGGCGAGCAGTGCGGCGTCGCGATTGCCGATGCGCAGGCGGATCGCTTCGAGCGAATCGATCGCCGCGTCGAAATCGCCCGCCGCCGCCTGCCAATGCGCGGACAGGCGCAGCGCGGAGAGGTTGAACGGGTTTTGCGAGAGGAACAGCGCCAGCGTGGTCGAGGCCGTCTGGCGCTGGCCCGAGCGGTCGAGCGCCTCGACCAGCCGCAGCATGGCGGGTTCGTCGAAGCGGATGCCGGCGGCGGTCTTGTACCACGGAACCGCGTCGGCGGGGCGTTTGAGCAGCATTAGCACGTCGCCGACGAGGCTGGCCGACGCGGGCGCGCCGGGGTTGCGGCGCGCGACGGCCTCGGCGCGGGCAAGCGCTTCGGAGCCGCGCCCTTGCTCGATCAGCCCGCGCAGCAGCGGGATTAGCGTTTTCGGATCGTCGCCGCCGGCCTTCGACGCGGCCGCTGTCAGGATCGGGAGCGAATCGTCCGAGCTGAACCAATCGGGATTGTCGCGCACGGGAAGGGCCGCGCGGTCGAAATAGCGTGCCGCTTCGGCCCGCTCGCCGATCCGTTCATAGCCGCGCGCGACCAATGTGAGCGCATAGGTGTCAGCGTCGCCGCGCGCGACGACCGGGCGCAGCACGTCGATGCCGTTCTTCGACGCGTCCGAGCGGAGCAGTGCGGCGGCGAGCAGCTTGCGCGCATTGATGTTCATCGGCTGCAGGGTGATGAGGGTGCGGAGCTTCTCGATCGCGCGGGCATAGGCGCCTTCCTCCAGATCGAGCGCGCCGCCGAGCAGCAGGCCGCCGGGCAGCTGGCCGACGCCGCCGCCCGCGCGAGTCAGCAGCTGGCGGGCGAGGTCGAAGCGCTGCGCGCGCGCGGCGAGCACAGCTTGAAGGTAGAGCGCCTGCGGGCTGCGCGGACGCACCTCCATCGCGCGGCGGGTGAGGTCGAGCATCGCGCGGGCCTGCCCGGCATCGCCGAGCGTCGCGGCATATTGGATCAGCGTCGCGTGGCGATAGGGATCGCGCTGCAACGCGCGGTCGAACCACGGGAGCGAGGCGACGAGGCCATATTGGGTGCGGACCAGCTCGCCGCGCAGCAGCAGCGCGTCGGTATTGCCCTTGTCGAGATCGACCGCCTTTGCGCTCGCCTCGATCGCGCCGACGACGTCGCCGGCGTTGAAGCGGAAGCGGCCGAGTTCGGTCCACGCGTCGGCGTTTTGCGGGGCGAGGCGCACGGCGGCCATCGCTGCATCTTGCGCGGCGGCAAGGTTGCCGCCCGCGACATAGGCGCGGGTCTGGACGCGCAGGGCGTAGAGACGGTCGGCCTGCGGCGCCTTGCGGCTTTCGACCAGTGCGCGGCGCGGGTCGCCCTGTAACAGGATGGCGTGCGCCATCAGCGCATGGGTGCGGGCCGGGGCAATGCCGCTGTCGAGCGCGCGGCGCAGGGCGGCCTCGGCGGCGACGCCTTCGTCTAGGGCAAGGTTGGCGCGGGCGAGTGCGAGATGCGCCTCGCCCCAGGCCGGGTCGGCGCGGACCGCGCTGAACGCCTGGCTGCGCGCGGCCGAGGCATTGCTGGCCTTGAGATAGGCTTCGCTACGTACGAGCGCCTCACGTGCAGCGGCGGGGTCGGGGCGGTCGGTGATGACCGATTTGAACGCGAAGATCGCGACGGCGAAGGCGGCGAGGCACAGGCCGAAGACGACGATCCGCCGCAGCGTGACGCCGCGACGCGCCCGTTTTTCGCCCGAACGGCGGCGGCGGCGGGGTTCAGGGCTGGAGGTCATAGGCCTTCATCAGGTCGTAGAGGGTCGGGCGGCTGATCCCGAGCAGGCGCGCGGTGCCGGAAATATTGCCCTCCGCCCGCGCCAGCGCATGGGCGATGGCGCGGCGGTCGGCGGCTTCGCGGATCGCCTTCAGGTTGATCGGCTCGGCGGCCTCTGCGGGCGCAAGGTCGAGGTCGGCGGCGGTGACGAGCTTACCATCGGCCATGATCGTCGCGCGCTTCACGCGGTTTTCCAGCTCGCGCACATTGCCGGGCCAGTGCCAGGCATCGATCGCGTCAAGCGCGTCGGGGGCAAAGCTCTTCGCCGGCAACTTCATCGCGGTCGCATGCTTATGCAACAGATGGCGCGCGAGCAGTCCGGCGTCACCGGGGCGCTCGGCCAGGCTCGGGATGCGGACGACGATTTCGGCGAGGCGGTAATAAAGGTCTTCGCGAAAGCTATTGTCCGCAACCATCGCGTCGACATCCTGATGGGTCGCGCAGACGACGCGGGTATCGACCGGAATCGGTTTGCGTCCGCCGATCCGCTCGATCACGCGTTCCTGCAGGAAGCGGAGCAGCTTGACCTGAAGCGGAAGCGGCACGTCGCCAATTTCGTCGAGGAACAGGGTGCCGCCCTGTGCCTGTTCGATCTTGCCCTCGGTCGTCTTCACGGCGCCGGTGAACGCGCCCTTTTCATGGCCGAACAATTCGGATTCAAGCAGGGTTTCGGGGATGGCGGCGCAGTTGATCGCGACGAATGCGCCCTTGCGTCCGCTCGCCTCGTGCAGGCCGCGCGCGAGCAGTTCCTTGCCGGTGCCGCTGGCGCCGAGCAGCATGACCGAGACATCGGCGGGGGCGACGCGCTCGATTGTGCGCGTGACCTTGAGCATCTCGGGCGCGCCGGTGATGATGCCGCCAAGTCGATTCATGCGCGCCATGGCCGGAGGCGACGATCACCTTGGTATCGGGCTTGAGCGCCAGGATCGCTTCGAGCACCGCGAACCCCTCGCTGGTGCCATCGGGATCGGGCGGCAGGCCAAGGTCGAGCGTGACGACCGCCGGCTCCTCGGCGCGGAGCAGCGCGATGGCGCCTTCGCGGTCGCCGGCGGGCAGGATCTGATAGCCCTCATAGGCCCAGCGCAGCTGACGCTGCAGGCCGGGATCGTCCTCCACGATCAGCAATTTCGGGAGTGGGGCGGACTTGTCGGTCATGCGGCGTTTCCAAGGGCATTGGTGTCGGCGCGGGCGGCGCGCAGGGTCACGCGGAAGCGGCTGCCACGCCCCTCCGCGCTGGAGACGTCGAGGCGTCCGCCCATCTCTTCGGTCAGCTTGCGCGCCTCGAACGCGCCGATGCCAAAGCCGCCGGGCTTGGACGAGACGAACGGGCGGAACAGCTTTTCGCGGATGAATGCAGGCGACATGCCGCAGCCGCAGTCGATCACGTCGATCGCCACCGCATCGCCCAGCTCGACAATGGCGAGTGTGACGCGCGCGTCGGGCGCGCTTGCATCGATCGCATTCTGGACGAGATGGCCGAGCAGGGTTTCGAGCCGCGCAGGATCGGCGATGGCGATCGGATCGCCCTTGCTTACCACCTCGACCGGGTGGGTGGCTTCACGGCTGCGCGCGATGCGGCGGAGCAGCGGGGCGAGCGGCATTGCGACGGGCGGCTCGTTGCGCGCGCGGTGATGCTGCGACAGCCGGGCCAGCAGGTCGTTCATGCGGCCCGCCGAATCCTGCAGCGTCGCGACCATGTCGGCGCGGAATGCGGGATTGTCGGCATGGCGTTCGGCATTGCGCGCGACGAGGGTAAGCTGGCTCACCAGATTCTTGATGTCGTGCATGATGAAGGCGAAGCGGCGGTTGAACTCGTCAAACCGCTCGGCTTCGGCCAGCGCCTCTTGCGCGCGCTCTTCGGCGATATGGCTGGCGACCTGTCGACCCGCCGCTTTGAGCAAGTCGAAATCCTCCCAGTCCAGCGCACGCGGCACGGGCGGGCGGGCAAGGACGATCACCCCGGCCAGTTTGCGCTGGTGCGGAAGTGGCACGACCACCCACGCCTGATCCCAGGCCCGGATCGATGGCGGCACCGCATCGGCGCCGGCGCCGGTATCCAGTTCGACGACCAGCGCAGGATCGACCCGCTCGCGCTGCCAGCTTTCGCCATAGGCGGTCGGCAGCTCGGCGCGTGCGACATTCCAACCCGCGCCCATGGTAAAGCCGTTGCCCTGGGGCAGCAGCAGGACGCCGGCGGGCGAGTCGGTGAGATCGGCCAGCGCCTTGACGATGCGCTCGTCCAGCGTCGCCGCGCCGTCGGGATCGCCCAGCGTTTCGGTGAAGCGCATCCATTCGGCGCGATAGTCATAGCGGTGACGGAAGAAATGCTTGGCAAGCTTGACCTTGATCCACGCGCGCAGCCACGAGCTGGAGATCAGCGTCAGGATCGCGGCGGTCGATCCGAACACGAAGGCGGTCTGGAGCAGCCGCGCGTTCGGGCCGCCAATCGCTGCGAGCGCGCTGGTGGCGGCGGCGAGCAGGGCGACATAGACGCCGATCGCGACAAGGCTGAGCGCCTGATAGATCACCGTGCGCGACATCTGCACCGGTCGGTCACCGCGCTGTTGCAGTCCGGCGGCGATCGCCATGGCGATCAGCGCCATCGCAAAGCCGCGCACTGCGATCAGCTGAACTGGCCAGCTCTCCACCAGCCAGGCGACGGCGAGCAGGTTGATATCGACCAGCCACATCGCGCCGAGCGCGAGGATCACCGGGCGGACCGCATGGCTCTGTCGTGGCGCCAGCGCGCTGTGCTGCCCCTGCACCAGCAGCAAGGCGGCGACCGTCGCGAGCATCTTGAGCAGCAGCGCGGCGTCGAGCACCGGGCGCGGCAGCTCACTCGTGGCACTGGTCAGCACATCGAGCGTTGCGGCCATCACGATCACCACCGCGACGACCCCGAACACGGTGCTGATCGCCGCGGGCGGTCGCTCGATCCCGCCGCTGCGGTAGAGCGCGACCATGAATCCGAACCAGGCGAGGTTGCGCGCCGCTGCGGCGATTTGGGTGACGAGGTCACTTTCCCCAATCCCCGCCACCGCGAGCGCCCAAAGCGCCGTGATCGCCAGCGCGGCGGCAAGCGGGATGCGCGGCATCGTCGCTTCGTCGCTGCGCAATGCCCACAGTCCGATTGCGCCAAACAACAGGGCGGCGAGCGCATGGCCCCAAAGGATCAGCGTCGCGAGCATCAGGTTACTTCACGTAGGCGGCACCGGCCCGCTCCCCCACCCGGCCACCCAGCGCTAGCATCATATGGGTGGCCGGGTGGGGGAGCGGGCGGGTGCCGGGGCGTGGCAACGCCAAACATCACCGCGCCCCGTCCGGGAACAGCACGACGCGCAACGTCTGGAGCAGGATCAACAGGTCGAGGAAGGGGGAGTAATTCTTGGCGTAATAGAGATCATATTCCAGCTTTTGCCGGCTGTCCTCGATCGATGCGCCATAGGGATAGTTGATCTGCGCCCAGCCGGTGATGCCGGGCTTCACCATGTGGCGTTCGGCATAATAGGGCAGCTGCTGTTCCAGATCCTCGACGAACTGCGGGCGTTCAGGGCGCGGGCCGACGAAGCTCATTTCGCCCTTCAGCACGCTCCAGCACTGCGGCAGCTCGTCGATGCGGACCTTGCGGATGAAGTTGCCGACGCGGGTGATGCGCGGATCGTCCTTTTCGGCCCATACCGCCTTGCCCGCGACTTCGGCATCCTGCCGCATCGAGCGGAGCTTGATGATGTCGAAGCCCTGACCGTACAGGCCGACGCGGCGCTGGCGGTAGAAGGCGGGGCCCTTGCTTTCGAGCTTCACCGCGAGCGCGCCGAGCAGGATCAGCGGGAGCGTGAGCGCGAGCAAAATCAGGCTGGCGGCGATGTCGAACAGCCGCTTGAACATGCTCGACAGCATCCGCCCCGATGAAAAGCCGTCGGAGAAGATCAGCCAGCTGGGGTTGACCGATTGCAGGTCGACGCGGCCCGTTTCGCGCTCAAGGAAGGTCGAGATTTCATTGACGTGCACGCCGGTGGTCTTGATCCGCAACAGATCCTTGAGCGGGAGCGCGTTGCGACGTTCCTCGAGCGCCAGCACGACTTCGCTGGCGTTAAGCAGCACGACATGGTCGGCGAGGTTATAGATCGCGTCGCGCGCAATGGCTTCCGGGATCACACGGTTCGCCTCGCTCATCGACACATAGCCGACGACGACAAAGCCCGATCCGGGCTTCTTCGACAACACCTTGAGTCGTTCGGCGCGCGGGCCGGCACCGAGCACGACAACGCGGCGCTTGAACACCTGGCTGCCCAGCGTCTTGCCGAGCAGGATGCGCAGCGCGAACAGGGCGACGAACGAGGCGAGCATCGCGTAGAGCAGGTTCGAGCGCCAGAAGGTCAGCGCCGGAACGAGGAAAAAGATCACCGACAGGAAGATCGTGCCGAGCGACACGGCGACCAGCAGCCGTGCGGTGGCGACGCGGTTCGATTGCAGTGCGTCCGCCCCATAGACTCCGACCGCGATCATCGCGAGTTCGAGACTTGCGACGAAGCTGAGCATCTGGGGAATGCGGGTCACGATCGGTTCGACGTCCATGCCGATCTGATGCGCGCGATAGATCCAGCCGAACTCGGCCGCCGCGAACAACAGCATGATGTCGAACAGCGCCAGCAACAGCACCGCGTTCGGGATATAATGTTTGAACAGGCGGATCATGATGGCCCAACCCTAAAGTGCGAGTGTAAACAAATCCGACACGGGGTCCCATGTCGGCGAAATTGACGAAGAAATGCTGAACAACGGAAACTGCGGCCCAGATAAGTGTTTGGGAGTGCACCCCGCGCCGCCTATGGCTATGGCGCGTCGGGGGGTTTTGAAGGGCAATCAATGAGCGAGCATGAGGCGATCGTCCCGGTGATCCTGTCGGGCGGATCGGGCACCCGGCTATGGCCGATGTCGCGGCCCGAACGGCCCAAGCAGATGCTGGCGCTGACCGCCGACGAAACCATGCTGCAACTGACCGCGCAGCGCGCGCCGGCTGAAGCGGGCTTTGGCGCACCGATCGTGGTCGCCAATGCGCTGCATGCCGACCTGATCGAACAGCAACTGGGCGGGACCGACGCGATCCGCGCGATGATTCTGGAGCCGATGGGTCGCAACACCGCACCAGCCATCGCGCTGGCGGCGCTGGCGGTCGATGGCAGCGCGCCGCTGCTGGTGATGCCGTCCGACCATGTCATCGCCGACATCCCCGCCTTCCATGCCGCGATCGAGGCCGCGCTGCCCGCCGTGCGCGATGGGTGGATGGCGACATTCGGGATCAGCCCCGATCATCCCGAAACCGGCTATGGCTATATCCGCGTCGGCGAGGCGATCGGTGCGGGCATCCACCGCGTTGCCCGCTTTGTCGAAAAGCCCGAGCGCGCGACGGCCGAAGCGATGGTGGCGAGCGGCGACCATGTGTGGAACGGCGGCATCTTCCTGTTCCGCGCCGATGTATTCGTCGATGCGCTGGCCGAGTTCGCGCCGGAGATGCTGGCGACGGCGCGCGCGGCGATGGACCGGGCAGTGCGTGAGGGCAATCGCATCCTGCCCGATGCCGCCGAATTCGCGCGCTCGCCGTCCGACTCGATCGACTATGCCGTGATGGAGAAGGCGTCGAAGGTCGCGGTCGTGCCGGTGCGGATGGGGTGGTCGGATGTCGGCAGCTGGGACGCGCTCCACGCGATCAGTGCCTGCGATGCCAGCAACAATGCGTGTCGCGGCGATGTGGTGGCGATCGACACCGCCAACTGCCTGGTCCGGGCGGGTGACGGCAAGAAGGTCGCGTTGGTCGGCGTGTCCGACCTCATCGTCGTGGTCGATGGCGACGATGTCCTGATCCTCCCGCGCGGGCGCAGCCAGGAGGTCAAGCGCGTGCTGGCGGCGATGAAGGACAAGGCCAGCGGTCCGCAATGATCCCTCCCCTGGCGGGGAGGATTGATTGCGGCGGGGGCGGAAGTCGACCTTCGCCGACGATGGTCACGACTTTGGGACGAACAGGATCGCAACCCCGTCGAGCGGGCGCGCCTGAAAGATCAGCGGCGCTGGGACGCGTTCGTTATCGATCAGGATATAAAGGCGACCAGGCACCACCTCACCGCCGCGGAAGCGATCGGTTTCGGCCTGTTGCCGCGCGGCGCTGGCGTGGGAGGTGCGGGCGACATAGACGCTGCGTACCGGCACTCCCGCCTTGGCGGCGCGCCAGGCGATCTCCTGAAAATGGCCCAGCCCCTTGGTCACGTCGCCGGGGATGAAGGCAATGTCGTCGGCCTGCGCGATCAGCTGGTCCCATTCGGGCGAGGGTGTGCGGACATAGAGCCGGGCTTGGCGGGCTTCGGCCGTTTGTGCCCGGATCGCGACGGACATGGGGACCAGATCGGCGACCTGCACGACGCTGGCGGCGATCAGCGCGAGCCGCGCGGTCCGCTCCGGCAAGCGATAGATCACCCGCAGCGCGACGAACACCAGAACATAGGCGACCGGCCAGAAGAGCCGGCCCGATGCACGCACCGCGTCGAGCACGTTGGCGATGCTGGTTGGCAGATGCAGGCGTGGGAGCTTGTATCCCGCAATATCGGGATACGTGCTGACCGCGAGCAGGGTGAGGACGACGAGTGCCGGGACCAGCCAGCGATAGCGCGACAGGCTGTCCTCTGCATCGGGCGCGGGTCGGGGCAGGCGGCGCGCCAGGATGAACGCTGCGGGTAGCAGGAACAGCAGGCCGAGACCGAGATATTGGAACCCCTCGAACCCGCGCCCGGGACGTTGCTCGATCGCGGGGAGGAAGGTCGAATAGGTAGCGACGCCCGGGTTCCACAGCGCATCCAGCGGCATGGCGAATGCGCCGTAGTTCCCCGAGGACTGAAAGTCGCCGAATACGCCCAGGGTCCAGGCGATGGCGAGCACCATCGCCACCATCGCCGCGCCCTCACCGAGCAGGCGCGGGAGTGCGCTGCGGTCCTTGCCGAGCCGCTCCAGCATCGCGCTCGCCCAGATCGCGCCGACCATCACCAGCAGATAGCTGTGCACCAATGTCGTCAGCGCGATCAGCACCGCCCAGCCGCGATTGGACCCGGCGCGCTCAGGATCATCGAAGCGCCACAGCGCCCACAAGATCAGCCAGTGCGCCATCAGGTTCACATGGACGACGCGGTTGAACAGGGTCGGCAGCGCGGCGAGCAGGATCACGCCGCACCACAAGGCGACCGGGCCGGGCGCATAGCGGCGCAGCACCAGCCACGCGAACAACACTTGCAGGAACAGGCAGGCGAGCAGCCACCAGCCGATCAGCTGCGCATCCGTCGGCAGCGCCCATTGCAGCAGGAAGCCGATGGCGGAAAGCAACGGATTGCTGTCGGTGAACAGCAGCGGCGTCCCCTCCGGCGCGCCGAGCAGGCCGGTGCGCAGGAAGCCGGGCGCGGGGTCGTGCAGCCAGGCGTGCAGGCCCAGCGCATTCTCACCATTGTCGGTACCGCGCAGCAGCCAGCCGACATTGCCGATGTCGAGGATCTGCCAGTGAAAGAACACGCCGAACAGCGCGAGCGGCAACAGGATCAGAGGCAAGCGGTGATCGACGGCGCGCATGGCTGAGCTATAGGTCGCGCGGCCCGGTGCGACCAGTGTCAGCGGGCGACGCGACGCAAAAGCGCTTTAGCGGCGATGCTGGCCCCTGCAGCCAGCCCGCTCAGGCAGTATGGATTGAACATCCGCAGCCGGTGGCGCACGCGGCGCTCGTCCATCCACTCCGCTTTATAACCCTCATCCCCATTGCCATAGTCGATCAGGTCGGGCCGGTCGTGATCCAGGACCTGCCGGAACATCGCATGCGACAACAAGGTGCCGGGCGAATTGGCGCGTTCGCTTTCGAGATGCGCCAGCTTGTGGATCGTCGCGACCCGGTTCTCGACGGTCCAGAACTGCGCGGCGACCGGCTGTCCATCGCGCCGCGCGATGCCCAGACGCAGCGTGCCCGCCGCACCCTCCTGCTCGGCAAAGGCGCGGACAAAGGCGGGCGAACCCTCATTCGGCTTCCAGCTGCCGGCATAAACCGTTTCATAGGCTGCCCAGGCATCGGCGTCGAAGCGGTCGAAGATCTGCGTTTCGACCGGGCTGCTCTTCGCGCGGCGGCGCACCGTGTTGCGCAGTTTCGACCCGCGCCGCGCCCAATAGGCGTCGAAATCAAGTCCCGCCGTATGCGCAACCCAATGTGCGGTCTCGACCCGTGCGATCACAATCCAGCCCTGCGCGCGGAACGCGCTTTGCACTTCGGCACAGACCTCGGGCTCCAGCGGCCAGAGCGCCAGCGCGCCGAAGCGCTTGCCGACCTGCCGTGCAATCGTTTCGAGCAGCGTCGCGCGCACATCTTCCGGACAGCCCGGCGTCGCGATCGGTCCAAAGGCGAGCGTGTACCAGCTGGCCAGGCTACGCGCCCGGCCCGCACCGCCGTCTCGCAATGGCAGCCACAGGGAATGCGGCCCGACCCGCGCCGCTGCGATCGCAACCGGCGTATCGGGCCAGAGGTGCTGCGCGGTCAGCGTGAGCCAGTCGAGCCGGTCATATTGCCCCCGCTGAAACGGGCGATCGAGCATTCCCGCCGACTCGCGAGCAAGCGCGTCGATCGAGCCGAGCATCCGCGCGCCCGGCGTTGCGGCGGCCTCAATCAGCGGGAAATGCGCAGTCATTCGGCGTGACCGGTCATGCGCCGCGCCTTCTGGATTCCGCGCCAGGCGATCGATTTGATGTGGTTCTGCTGCGGGAAGCGCGCAGGCATGGCCGGCTGCAACCCGGCCTTGCGCAACAGGCGGTTGAGCGCATGCGCGTCGGCCTCGCGATAGCTCCATTCGGAGCGCCAGGTGACCGAAAGCGAGATCGACATCGCATCGCCATTCTGCACCCAGTGCGGCGCCTTGACCGGCACATAGAGCGCGTCGCCCGGCGTCAGGCGCAGCGGTGTGCCCTTGGTGGCGAAATGATCGTGGAAGGGCAGGTTGCGGTGGCCGCCGGTATGAAATGCCTCCTGCAGCGCGCCGGGCACCAGTTCAGGGTCAGCGGCGGGGAAGACGGTCATGACCTTTTCCCCGCGCAACTGCATCAGGATGTTGTGCTCGGGGTCGATATGGAAGGGCGTGACCGCACCGGGCGAGGAGACGAAGATGAACGCCTCGCGCTTCAGCATCGCGCCGGTGCTGCGCGCGACGAGCGGCTCGATTTCATCGAGCACCGTATCGAGCAAGGCACGGTAAAGCGGGTCCTGATCGACAAATTTGAGGACCATCCACGACCCGTTTTCCTCGATCGAGCGGATCGACTCCTCGGCCGACAGGCCGTTGCTCTTCAGCTCCGACGGGTCGATCCCGACCGGGATGTGGGCCAGATTCTGTTCGACATCGACCGGGCGGATGCGCTGCGACAGCGCCACGAGCGCGTCGAGTTCGAATAGCGGATGGCCGCACAGATGGTGGCCGAACACGCCCGGGCGCTCTGGGTAGAGCGCGGAGAATGCGGTGCGCGAATCGGTGTCGAAGATCGGGGTCATGCGTCGCTCTCCACGGTGGGAACGGGGCGGGGGGCGCGCATCGCGCGCAGGGTGGCTGCGCCCTGTTCGAGCGCGCGTGCGGCAGTGAACAGCGCGCGGCGGCGCGCTCCGGCGAGCGGGATCGACACGCGGATGATCGCGCGGCGCTCGCCCCACAGGCTGTTGATCATCGGGTGATTCTCCACCGCGCAGCTGTCCATCCAGCTGATATCGCCGCGCGCGAGGAGCTGGAGATTGTCGATCTGCAGCAGCACGCCGGGTGAAAAGCGCGACAGGCGTTCATCGAACGCGGTCTTGAACGAGAAGGCGCCGGGCGGGGCGAGCAGGTTGACCAGCATCGCGATCGCCGCACCGTCCAGGTCGATGCGGATCATGTCGAGCTTGCCCGCGCGATGCGCCCCGGTCACAACATCACGGAAATAGGCGGCGGTTTCGGGCGTGCATGCCAGCGCCGAGCCAGCCGCGCCCTTCCATCCGGCGCGTTCGAGCGCAAGAAAGGCGTCGATCCACTGCGGCAGCGAGTCGGCTGATGTCAGGCGGCGCGTTTCGACTACGCCCTGCTCCAGCAGGCGGGACCGCAGCCGACCGAGTTCCTTGCGCTTCTTCTTGCGCACCGTGGCGGCGTAATATGCGTCGGGCGACAGGTCGGTTGCCAGCATCGCCCGCTCGATCCGGTGAACGGTGTCGCACGGGCGACCCAGAGCCTGCGCGGCCTCAACTAGCGCGCGATGCACGGGGCCGTGCTCGACCAGCCCGCTGATATGAAGCAGCGTCCCGGCGTCGCGATCGGCATCAAGCGCGGACAGGATCGCGGTCCATGCCGCGACCTCATGCCCGCGCCGAAGCAGGGGCGCGCCGAGGAAGCGATGGTAATGCGCCCAATTTTCGACGTGGCGCAGCGGGATGCGGCCGTAGCGGGTGGCGGGGACGATCGGCATCAACCCGATCAACTGCCCACTCCGGCGGACGCGCAACAGGCGCACGGCGGGTGGGGCGAGGTGCCGACTCGCCTCCGCGAACCAGCGTTCGGCGAAGACATCCGGCTCGGCGGCGTCACTGGCGAGCGCGTCCCATTCGACCGCGAAGGCGGCGTCGACTACGCCCAGCGCCGCAATCTCGACCTGAGTCGCGGACGCGGTCGCGATGCCGCACAGCGCATCGGGCGCAGGCGCGTGGTTGCCGCCCGTGTCGATGGCCGTCACCGCGTTCATCGCCGCTCCTGAAGGGTCTGGGTCACGCGCATGGCGTAGCGGCGAAGCGTTAAATTTCCCCAATTGCCGAGCTCTTGCCCAGATCGAACATTTACGTGCAGCGCTCGGGGGAGCGGTGTCATCAGGTCGCGCCGATTACTTGGCATTGAGTTAGCGTTACCACGTCAGGATCGGAGCGCGACGCACGCAGCGATCCCGCTCCCGGTGCACGCGACTCGCGGAATCCTCGTATTTGTTACAGGACTGCTGCTGCAAGTTGAGATTGATTCGCGAATAGCGTTGCTGTCAGAGCTTCACCACAATATTTTCATAATTTCACGGACAATTTTGGTTCTCTCTGAAAATGTCAAATACAGCAGAATTATTAATTAATATATTTTGCTCGTAATCAAAAATAATATTGCAGCTTGTTTCGGTGTACACTTAAAGAATCAGAGTCGGATTTGTATTTTTGCGAGTTGTAGATTCTCGGATCGTAAAATCCCGATATCGCTGATTAACCACGAATCGAGAGAAAAGGTGCTTGTTGAGACGGTGAGTCGAGCACGGGGAATGGGTATGCGTAACGTTGCTTCCGAAAGCGTTCTGACGGCCTCCAATAGCGGGCGTGCTGCCCCCTGGTCATCCACCTCTGCGACAAGCGGGCGCAGCCTGTTCGCGCCGAGCGATGGTCGCTTCGCCCCGGCCCCGCCGGCGCGCCCGTCGCGACCGCTGGGGGGCTTTGTGCCCTATGCCGGACATTGCATCGTGCCGGTCAAGACCAATGGCCTGGTCCGGCTTCCTTCCTTCGTGCGTCGTAATGTCAGCACCGAAGGGCCGAGCATCTTCCTTGGTCTGCATGCCGCGCAGAACTGCCTCGTCGGATCGAGCGTCCGCTGGTGGCAGCAGCTGACGATGCGTTGCGACAGCCATTGTTTTGACGGCGCCGAAGCTGCGGGCCGGCGCGACATTCCGCCGCCGCCAGCGCCCTCGCGCCGCCTGTTCGGCTTTTGTGAAGAGTTTTGGCGGCCGAACGAATTCGTCAAACTGCCAAGCTGGGCGCGCGCGGTCGCAGGGATCGCCAATGCCGCGCTGTTTGTCGGCGCGGGCGAGACGTTCGAGATCTGGTCGATCGAAGACGCGATGAAGTCGGACGACCCCAATTTGGTCGCTCTCGTCCATTCGGCAACGAAGCTCCAGTGAGCGGAGGCGGACCATGGGGCGCTGTCATCTGACCGGCCACCAGCCGGGCGACGAGATTTGGAACGAGGGATATTTCTTTACCCGCTGCACCCGCTGTGGCCGCGACATGATGCGTGCCGACGGGCCATGGCGGACGGTGCCGAGCAAGTACCGGGTAGTGTGGCGCAGCGGCTATCACCGCCACGCCGTGCCAAGCGATTTCGGGCGGCGGCTCCCGATGGCGGCGAACGTGCCGAAGGGCAAATGGGCGAGGCTGCCGCGCTACAGCGTGGGCAGCATCATGGTCAGCGCGCCACCGCCGAGGGATGAGGTGCCCGGCGAGCGCGAGGCGATGGATCAGGCGATTGCTGCATTCCGGTTGCTCGGGATGCGGTGAGTAACGTGTAGCGTTGCGTATGAAAAAGGGCCGGGGAGGCGACTCCCCGGCCCTTTTTTTGACCAGCTGTTTGGCTGGGTGGTTCGGCTTTGGTTTTGTGTCCGGGGCAGCGAACGCTGCCCCGGTCCAAAATCAAAAGTCCATGCCGCCCATACCGCCCATGCCGCCGCCGCCCATGGGCATTGCGGGCTTGTCTTCCGGCAGTTCGCTGATCGCCGCTTCGGTGGTGATCAGCAGGCCGGCGACCGAAGCCGCGTTCTGCAGCGCGGTGCGAACGACCTTGGTCGGGTCGATCACGCCGGCGGTGACGAGGTTCTCGTACACGTCGGTCGAAGCGTTGAAGCCGAACGACGTGTCCGACTGGTCAAGCAGCTTGCCCGAGACGACCGCGCCGTCCTGGCCCGCGTTGGTGGCGATCTGGCGAACCAGCGCCGTCAGCGACTTGCGGACAATGTCGATGCCGCGGGTCTGGTCTTCGTTGACGCCGGTCAGGCCTTCGAGCGCCTTGGTCGCGTACAGCAGCGCCGTGCCGCCACCGGGGACGATGCCTTCTTCAACGGCTGCGCGGGTCGCGTGCAGCGCGTCGTCGACGCGGTCCTTGCGCTCCTTCACTTCGACTTCCGAAGCGCCGCCAACCTTGATCACCGCAACGCCGCCAGCGAGCTTCGCCAGACGCTCCTGGAGCTTCTCGCGGTCATAGTCCGAAGTGGTCACTTCGATCTGCTGACGGATCGCGTCGGTGCGACCCTTGATCGCATCGGCCTCGCCAGCACCGTCGACGATGACGGTGTTGTCCTTGTCGATGGTCACGCGCTTGGCGGTGCCGAGCATGCCCAGCGTCACCGACTCGAGCTTGATGCCGAGGTCTTCGCTGATCACTTCGCCCTTGGTCAGGACGGCGATGTCTTCCAGCATCGCCTTGCGACGATCGCCGAAGCCCGGTGCCTTGACCGCTGCGACCTTCAGGCCGCCGCGCAGCTTGTTGACGACGAGCGTGGCCAGAGCCTCACCCTCAATATCTTCCGCGATGATCAGCAGCGGACGGCCCGACTGGACGACGGCTTCCAGGATCGGGAGCATCGCCTGCAGGTTCGACAGCTTCTTCTCATGGATCAGAATGTACGGATCGTTCAGCTCGACCGCCATCTTCTCCGGGTTGGTGATGAAGTAGGGCGAGAGGTAGCCGCGGTCGAACTGCATGCCTTCGACGACATCGAGTTCGAACTCGAGGCCCTTGGCTTCCTCGACGGTGATCACGCCTTCCTTGCCGACCTTTTCCATGGCTTCGGCGATCTTTTCGCCGACTTCACGGTCGCCATTGGCCGAGATGATCCCGACCTGAGCGATTTCGGCCGAACCCGACACGGGCTTCGAGCGCGACTTCACGTCTTCGACGACCTTGGCGACGGCGAGATCGATGCCACGCTTGAGGTCCATCGGGTTCATGCCGGCTGCAACCGACTTCATGCCCTCACGAACGATCGCCTGGGCGAGAACGGTCGCGGTGGTGGTGCCGTCGCCGGCGATGTCGTTGGTCTTCGAGGCCACTTCGCGCACCATCTGTGCGCCCATGTTCTCGAACTTGTCCTTCAGCTCGATCTCCTTGGCGACGGTGACGCCGTCCTTGGTGATGCGCGGTGCGCCGAAGCTCTTGTCGATCACGACGTTGCGACCCTTCGGCCCCAGCGTGACCTTCACTGCATCGGCGAGGATGTCGACGCCGCGCAGGATGCGCTCACGCGCGTCGCGGCTGTATTTTACGTCCTTGGCTGCCATGATGGAAACCCTTTCAAAATGTGGAAAGTGACAAAGGTGAGCTAGCGAAGGGTCAGCCGACGATCCCGAGGATGTCGCTTTCCTTCATGATCAGCAGGTCTTCGCCGTTCACCTTGACTTCGGTGCCCGACCACTTGCCGAACAGGATGCGGTCGCCGGCCTTGACGTCGAGCGGGGTGACCTCGCCCTTGTCGTTCTTGGCGCCCGAACCGGCGGCGACGACTTCGCCTTCCTGCGGCTTTTCCTGAGCGGTGTCGGGGATGATGATGCCACCGGCAGTCTTGGCCTCGGCCTCGACGCGGCGGACCAGCACGCGATCGTGCAGCGGACGGAAGTTCATGGAGCTCTCCTGAACGTGGTTGAATAGCATTGTTGGCACTCACTCCCAGCGAGTGCCAGCAACGGGCATATGGGTGAGCGTTCGGAAGGCGTCAACGGGTGCAGGGCGGCTTGACGCAATTTGTCGGGAAATGCGCAGCAAGGTGGCCTGATCTGTATTGTTTGATTAACACAGTGGCTTTACTCGCTTGCGCGCAGGCCTTACCTGTGCGTCAATCGCGTGGGGCATTTCGGAGAATTCAGACGTGAAACTGGTACGCGGCGCATGGAAGCTGCTCGTCGGCATCAAGGACGGGCTGGTCCTGCTGTTCATGCTGTTCTTCTTCGGGGCGCTGTTCGCGCTGCTGTCGGCACGGCCCAATCCCGGCGCGGTCAAGGATGGCGCATTGCTGCTGGCGATTGACGGCACGATCGTCGAGCAACCGGCGGAAGCGGATCCCTTTGGCGGGCTGGGCGGCGGCGACGTTCCGCGCGAATATCGCATGCGCGATCTGGTCCGCGCGCTCGATGCGGCGAAGGACGATGCGCGCGTCAAGGTGGTCGTACTCGACCTCGACCGGTTTGGCGGCGGTTACCCTGCTGCGGTGGCAGAAGTGGGCGAGGCGATCCGCCGCGTGCGCGACGCGAAAAAGCCGGTGCTGGCCTATGCCACCGGCTACAGCGATGCGAGCTATCTGCTCGCCGCCAATGCCAGCGAAATCTGGGTCGATCCGATGGGCGGCACGATCTTTACCGGGCCGGGCGGATCGCGGCTCTATTACAAGGGCCTGATCGACAAGCTGGGCGTCACCACGCACGTCTATAAGGTCGGCAAGTTCAAGTCGGCGGTCGAACCCTATATTCTGACCGCCCAGTCGCCCGAGGCAAAGCAGGCCAATGAGGCGCTGTATGGTGCGATCTTTGGCCAGTGGCGCGAAGCGGTGAAGAAGGCGCGGCCCAAGGCACGGATCGAACCTTTGCTGACCGCACCGGCCGACGCGGTCGTCGCAGCGAATGGCGACTTTGCCAAGATGAACCAGCAGCTCGGCATGGTCGACAAGCTGGGCGACCGGCTGGCGTTCGGCAAGCGCGTGGCGGAAATCGCCGGCGTCGATGCCAACAAGCCGGCGGGCAGCTACAAGACGATCAAGCTCGCCAACTGGCTGGAGGCCAATCCGGTCGAGAAGACCGGCGATGCGATCGGCGTGATCACCGTCGCGGGCGAGATCGTCGATGGTAAGGCCGGCCCGGGCGTGGCGGCGGGCGACACCATCGCCAACCTGCTGCTCAAGGGTCTGGCCGACAAGAAGCTGAAGGCGCTGGTCGTGCGCGTCGATTCGCCGGGCGGTTCGGCACTCGCGTCCGAACGCATCCGTCAGGCGATCCTGGTGGCCAAGGAACAGAAACTGCCGGTCGTGGTCTCGATGGGCAGCCTGGCCGCGAGCGGCGGTTACTGGGTCTCGACGCCGGGTGACGTGATCTTTGCCGAGCCGAACACGATCACCGGGTCGATCGGCATTTTCGGTATCCTGCCGACGTTCGAGAACAGCCTCGCCAAGATCGGCGTGACGTCGGACGGTGTGAAGACCACGCCGCTGACCGGCCAGCCGGACATCTATGCCGGCACCAATGCCGAAGTGGACCGGGTGCTGCAGTCGGGGATCGAGCAGGGCTATCGCCGCTTCATCGGCCTCGTCGCCGGGTCGCGCAAGATGACCACAGCGCGGGTCGACGAGATCGGCCAGGGTCGCGTGTGGGACGGCGGGACGGCGCGCCAGCTGGGGCTGGTCGACCGGTTCGGCAATCTCGACGATGCGGTTGCCGAGGCGGCCAAGCGCGCCAAGCTCGACCCGGCCAAGACCCATGCGGTGTTCCTGGAGAAGGAGCCCGACTGGTTTAGCCAGCTGATCGCCGGGTTCATGTCGGGTGGCGATGGTGATGAGGAAGAAGCTGCGCCGGAGAGCGGCGGCGACCTCTATGCCCGGATCGCCGGGGACCGTCGCGCGGTGCTGGCGCAGGCGCTGGGTGACGCCAAGCGTCTGGCGGGTGCGTCGTCGATGCAGGCGCGCTGCCTGGAGTGTGCGTCTTATGGTCCGATGACCGGGCCGCAGGCAAAGGCGGATGCGCGGCTGATTGACCTGGTGATGGCGAAGCTGGGCTGGTGATACAGATTCAGCTGCGCGCTGCGGAGCCGGGGGATGCCGCGGCGATTGCTGCGATCTATGCGCCCTATGTGCTCACCGGGACGGTGAGTTTCGAGTTCGATCCGCCCGACGCGCGTGCGATGCGCGGGCGGATGGAGGCGTCGGACGGGCTGTATCCATGGATCGTGGCGACCAATGGCGAGGGGCGCGGGGTGCTGGGCTATGCCTATGCGACCAAATTTCGTGAGCGTGCGGCGTACCGCTACGTCGTCGAAACCTCGGTCTATGTCGCGGGTGCGGTGCAGGGGCAGGGGGTCGGGCGGCTGCTCTATGAAGCGCTGATCGACACGCTGCGCGCGCAGGGCTTCACCCAGGCGATCGGCGTCATTTCGCTGCCCAACGACCAGTCGATCAAGACGCATGAGCAGGCCGGCTTCCGCCGCGCCGGGCAGTTGCGCGAGATCGGCTTCAAGCAGGGCCGCTGGGTCGATATCGGCATTTGGCAGTGCGAGCTGAACGACAGCGTGATCCCGCCGGTCGAGCCGAAGCCGTTCAGCGAGATCGGCGTCGTGCGGGGCTGATCCGCGACGATTTTGGCGATTTTGAAGCTTCCTGTCGCCAATTCCTGCTATGATGATGGGATGGAAGAGGGACGCGGCTACCGGCTCGAGATCGATCGCGCGCGCACACTGCTGATTCTCACCGTGTCGACGATGGAGTCGCCCGAAGACTCGGCATGGGCCGGCGAGGAGCTGCGCGCCGCGATCCAGAGTTTCGGGCCGGACATCGGCCAGCATGTGACGCTGTATGACGGCAGCGCGATCCCGAGCCTGCCGACCGCGACGATCGATCAGATGCTCCAGACGCTGGACCACCCCGCTGTCCGCGCCATCTGGGCGCGCAAGGTCGCCTTTGTCGTCACCACCGCCACGGCGCGGATGCAGGTCAAGCGGCTGCAGCAGGTACGGCCGGACATTGCAGTGTTCGACACGCGCGACGCGGCGATTGCCTGGCTGACGGAACCCTAGCGGCCGCCGCGATAGGCGGGCAGGGCGAGCTTCCACCGGATCGCAGCAGCGCGCAGGGCAAAGCCGGCACTCGCGGCCAGCAGACCGGCGGCGTAGAGCGGCAGTCCCGCCAAGGTCAGCGTGACATGCAGGCCCGACGCGAGTGCGGCGGCGGTGACGTAAAGCTCAGGGCGCATCAGGATCGATGGCTCGCCCGCCAGCACATCGCGGATGATCCCGCCCGCGCACGCCGTCAGCACGCCCATCAGCATCGCGGGGACCGGCGGGATCCCGAAGCTCAACGCCTTGGCCGCGCCGAACACGGCATAGGCGGCGAGCCCCAAGGCATCGAGCCAGTCGAACCCCTGCCCCTGCCACCAGCGTTGCGGCGTGACCCAGATCAACCCGGCCACGCCGAGGCACAAGGCGGCGACAAACGGGTGGTGGACCCACCAGACGGGCGCACCGATCAGCAGATCGCGGATCGTGCCCCCGCCGACGCCGGTGACCAGCGCGAAAAAGGCGGCGGTTACGAACGTCTGGCTGCGTCCCGTCGCCGCCAGGGCGCCGGTCGCGGCGAACACGGCGATGCCGAACAGGTCGAGCCAGGGCAGGACGGTGCCGAGCGGGAGCGGGGTGGGGGACATGGTGCATCCTGTCTCACCCCGCTCGCCTGCGGTCAACGCGGCGTGCCGACGCCAAGCCGGGCGAGGGCGCGCAACACGCGCTGAATATGCAGCACCGGTAGCATCGCCGCCTTGAAGATCGTTGCGACGATGATCAGCGTCATTGCGGGAAGGCCCCAGCGCAATGCCTCAAGCATCTCGGTCGCCGCGAAGAAGCGCCAGGCGGCGTAGATGCCGGCGAAGAACATCAGCGTCTGCGCGACGAGTACCACCGCGCTGGTCCAGCCGAGGCGACCGCCGAACAGCGAGCCGACCTGGGTCAGATAGCCGGGCTCCTCGCCAATCTGGCGCAGCAACTCGCGCTCTTCGGCCGCGATGGCGGCGTCGATATCATGGTCACGCATGGGATTCTCCTTGCAACAGGGTTCTGAGCCTGGCGCGGGCGTGCATCAGGCGGGTCTTGACGGTGCCGGCGGGAATGCCGAGCGCGACCGCAGTTTCGGCGATGCTCAGCCCCTCGAAATAATGCAGTGCGACGGCGGCGCGATGGCCGGGCGGAAGTGCGGCGACGGCGCGACGCAAGGCGGTGCCATCGGCGGCATCTTCAGGGCTCGGCGGCGCGGGAAGTGGGACATCCTCCAGCGCGGCGGCGAGCGCGCGGCCCGCGATCCGGTCGCCGATCGCGGCGGCGGTCTTGCGGGTGACGATGCGATAGGCCCAGGCGGGGAAGGCGCGCTCGTCGCGCAAGGTGCCGATGCCGCGCAGAATGTCGATCCACGCTGCCTGCACCGCTTCCTCCGCCATCGCGCGGTCGCCGGTCAGCCGCCAGCCATGCGCGACCAGCCGGCGGTGCCAGCGCGTGACCAGTCGGTCGATCGCGCGACGGTCCCCCGCCTGTACCGCGACCACCAGCCAGGCATCGGTGGCACGATCGGCCTGATCTGTTTCCCCATTCATGCGGACAAGGTGCGCGCGAAATAACATTCGGTTCAATCGGCGATGCCATTTCTGCTTGGCGTGGCGGAGCCGCTGTGGAGAATGCGGGGCATGAAGGATTATGCCCCCCGCTTCATCGGGCTCGCCGTCGCGCTGGCGGCGCTCGCCGGGTTCGTCGATGCAATCGCCTTCACCCGGCTGGGCGGCTATTTCGTATCGTTCATGAGCGGCAATTCGACGCGGCTGGGCGTCGGGATCGGGCTGGCGGACGGGACGGCCTTGCTGGCGGCGGCACTGATCCTGGCATTCGTGGCAGGGGTGATGATCGCGACGATCATCGCCCGGCGCTTTGCGGAGCGGCGCAAGGTGGCGGTGCTGAGCGCAGTGACGGCCACGCTGGCGCTGGCGGCGGCGCTGTGGATGGTCCTGCCGGGGCCGCTCCCGCTGCTGCTGGTCGCGGCGGCGATGGGGATGGAAAATGGCGTGTTCGCGCGCGATGGCGAAGTGGCGATCGGCGTTTCCTACATGACCGGATCGCTGGTGCGCATGGCGCAGCGGCTGGCGGGGACGCTGCTGGGCGATCCCGACCGTTGGGCGTTCGTGCCGCATCTCGCGCTGTGGGTCGGGTTTGCGGTCGGCGTGGTACTGGGGGCGAAGGTTGGGGTGGCTGCTGCGGACGCGGCGCTGTGGATCGCGGCGATTGCCGCAGGTGGGCTGACCTTGGTGGCGGCGGGCCTGACGCGCGAACGCGGGACAACCGCAGCCTGAGCTATTTGCGCGGTGCAGGCATTGAACGCCCGCCCTGATGAAGGATCGCGCCGGTCACCTTGCCGCTGGCATCGCGGGTGAACTCAACTTGGGCGTCGACGACCTTGAGAAAGAAGCGGTCCTTGCTCTCGGGGAACAGCTCGAACTCCTGCTGTCCGGTCGCCTGGGTCATCAGCTTGCCGTCCTTGACCCGCATGGTGAGCGCGAAGGTCGGGGCGAGTTCGTACACGCCTGCATATTCGGCGAGTTGATCGGGCGCGACCGTCGCGGCCTTGCGTTCGCCGGGCAGCACCACCGCACCGCCGCGCGCGAGGGTCATCAGCGACTTGGACAGCTTGCCCGGTGATGGGCCGTTGAGGTTGCCGAGCACGACGACCGTGATCTTCCGGTCAGGGTCATAGGCGAGCGAGGTATTGAACCCTTCGATTCCGCCGCCATGCTCGATCGTGGTCACGCCGTCCTTGTTCTCGACGAACACGCCAAGCGCGTAGCCATCCTTGTACGGCGTGCGTAATGCCGCCAGCGTGGCGGGCTTGAGCAGCTTGCCCCCATACAGGCCGCGCTGCCATTTGAGCAGGTCGCGGGTGGTGGAATAGAGCGCGCCTGCGCCCTGCGGGATGGTCATGCTGATGTAATCGGCATTGACCGGGCCGTCTTTGGACGGGGAATAGCCCGCGGCGCGGCGTGGGAGGATCGCGGCATGGCTGTCATAGCCGCTGTCGGCCATACCGAGCGGCTTGAACAGATTTTCGCGCACAAAGTCCGCGTAGCTCTGTCCGCTCAATTTCTCGACGATGGCGCTGAGCAGGACATAGCCCGAGTTGGAATAGGCGAATTTCTCGCCCGGCGCGAACTCCAGCGGCTTGTCGCGGAAGCGCGCGATGAGGCTGGCATGGGTCGCGGGCAGAGTCTTGGTCGTCCCGTAATCAGGGAAGTTGGTGAAGTTCGGGATACCCGCACTGTGGGTCAACAGATGGCGGACGGTCACCTTGTCCCAAATGGCGGGGGCGTCGGGCAGGTAGGTCTTGACCGGCGCGTCGAGCGTCAGCTTGCCTCGTTCCTGCAGCAGCAGGATGGCCACCGCAGTGAACTGTTTGGTGACCGAACCGAGCCGGAATTTGGTATCGCCGTCATTGGCGATCTTCCATTCGAGGTTCGCCGATCCATAGCCCTTGTCGAACAGCACATCGCCATCGCGCGCGACCAACACTGCGCCCATGAACTCGCCCTTATCGACATCGTCGCGGACCACGGCGTCCATGCGCGCAGGGTCCTGAGCGAGCGCGGGCAGGGGCGCAAGAGCAAGCGCGGCAAGTGCAATTGCGGCATAACGACGCATGGATCAGCCTCCCCCTGTGTGTTGCTCGACTATAGCGGTCGAGCAGGGGAAAACAACCGGCCGTGTGAGATCAGCTCGCGCGCTGAATCGCGTTGTGCCGCCGCCCGACGGGGCGGTGCCATATGGCGCGGTCGCGTCCGCCCTGCTTGGCCTCCGCCAGCGCCTGTTCAGCGCGGAGCAGCAGCGCATCGAACCGGTCGCCGGCAGTGGCGCCGGTCACGCCCGCGCTGACCGTCACGCGGACCATCTCGCCGTAGCGGCCCGGCGTTTCCAGGCCATAGAGACCGGTCCGGACGCGTTCGACGACATTCATTGCCTCGGCCTGGCTGTCCGCGCGCACGAACGCTGCAAATTCGGCACCGCCGATGCGTCCGCACAGATCGCCTTCCCGCAGCAACGCGGCGATGCCGTTGGCGATGTTGATCAGCGCGCGGTCGCCGGTTTCCTCGCCATGGACTTCATTGACCCGCTTCAGGTGATCGACATCGAACACGAGCAGATAATGGCCCTCGCCCCCCAGCACGGTGAGCCGCGCGTCAATCTCGCTCGCCAGATGGCGACGGCTGGGAATCCCGGTCAGCGGGTCGCGAGTCGCGATCAGCTTGAGCTGAAGATTGGCACGTCGCAGGGCTTTGGTCCGGTCGGCGACCTTGCGCTCGAGCTCGCTTTGCGCGGATCCGATCCGTTCGGCCATGATGTCGAAATCATGCGTCAGCTGCGCCACTTCGTCGCGCCGTGCGACCCGATCCACATCGACGAAGCGCGCGCTGGGGACGCGACGGGTCAGCGTGCGGGTGCGCTCGATCAGACGGGCAAGCGGCGCACCCACGCGGCGGCGCAACAGCCAGGTGATGGCCAGAGCCTGAAGGACGAGGCAGATCGCAGCGGTAATCGCGATGCGCAGAATCAGGCGGCGGGACTCGGCCTGCATCACCGACGGGTCCTGCACCACCAGCGCGTACCAGCCCGGCGTATCGATCCGGCGCATCGCGACGAAGCTGTCGAGCGCTTCGCCGAGATAATTGCCATCGCGATGCTGCTGAACGAAGGCCCAGAGCGCCGCCAGTTGGGGGTCGCGGGTCGTGGTCAGATCGAGCATCGATTCCGGCCCGGAGCGCCTCTGATGCGTATAGCGGGGATGATGGATCAGCCGCCCTTCGCGCGAGATCAGGATCACGCCCGTTCCGGGCACGTCGTTCAAGTCGTTCGCAGGCATCAGATCGTCGAGCGGAACGCTAGTCCCCCAGCTTCCCACATGCCGTCCGCCTAGGTCGACCGGCGTCATGCAGCCGGTGGTCCAGGTGCCCCCGGTGCGATCGTACATGATGTGGCGCAGCGCGGTGCAGCGCATCGTGCGCGCCGGATTGGCAGCACGGGTGGTGATTGTCGCGAATTCCTGTTGCTGGAAATCGAGCGTGCTCGGTGCGTCCTTGCGATAGAAGCTCAGCCGATCGGGGCGGTCGGCGGCAAAGATCACCAGCGCATTTTCCGGTGTAAAGTAATAGAGGCTCTCAAGCTCGGGGCGAATTCCTTCGCCCAGGCGACTGACGACGCCGGTCGCGGCCATCAGGCGCTGGCGCGACGCAATGTCGGGCTCGCGCGGGATAAATCCGCCGATGGTCCGGACGTATCCGAATGGCGTGCTCGCGCCGGTGTAGAGCGCATCGGCGCTGCGTCGGCCTCCGCGCGGATCGGCGGGGAACATTGCGCTGAAGGCGGCGGGATCGTCGAGGCGGGGATTGGCCGAAAGTTCGGCGCGCAACAGGTCGGTCGCGCGCATATGGGTCGCACGGATGCGGGCGAAGCGAGTCTCCTGCTCCTTGACAACCTCGCGGGCATAATGG
The DNA here is from genome assembly GCA_002280565.1 of Sphingomonas sp. 32-66-10. GTDB lineage: Bacteria > Pseudomonadota > Alphaproteobacteria > Sphingomonadales > Sphingomonadaceae > Sphingomonas. Next base: position 39,088 of record NCEF01000024.1, on the reverse strand, counting down.
TCGAGCGTGGCCAGCCCGCTTTCCCGTGTGCGCTGTGCGCTGTCCTGATAGGATACGATGCCCGCGAGAATGAAGATAAGACCGATCAGCGCGGACAACGTGATCGCTGTCCGCGTCGAGATCGACATGTCGCGTAGGAATGCGAATGGACCGGCGAGCATCGTCCCGCATTAGCGGTGGCAGGTTAAGCTGCGGCTAATGCGGATATGGATGCTGCGGTGATCAGATGTGGATCGGCTTGCCGGTTACCGCCATCGCCGCTTCCTTGATCGCTTCGCTGTGCGTCGGATGGGCGTGGCAGGTATAAGCGATGTCTTCGCTGGTCGCGCCGAACTCCATCGCCTGCGTCGCCTGGGCGATCATCGTGCCGGCGAGGCTGGTGATGATCCACACGCCGAGCACGCGATCGGTCTTGGCGTCCGAAATGACCTTCACAAAGCCGTCGGGTTCGTGGTTGGTCTTGGCGCGGCTGTTGCCGGCCATTGGGAATTTGCCGACCTTGATCTCGCCCTTTTCCTTGGCCGCCTCTTCGGTCAGGCCGATGCCGGCGATTTCGGGCATGGTATAGACGACCGACGGGATCAGGTCGTGGTTCACGATGCCGGTGAGGCCAGCGATATTCTCCGCGACGGCGATCCCTTCATCCTCGGCCTTGTGCGCCAGCATCGGGCCGGGGACGACGTCGCCGATCGCCCAGATGCCATCGACCGCGGTTTCGAACTCGTGCCCGATCTCGATCTGGCCGCGCGCGTTGACGGTCAGGCCGGCGGCTTCGAGGTTGAGGCCGCTCGTGTTCGGGCGGCGGCCGATCGCGACGAGGACATTGTCCGCCTCGATCGTCTCCGCGTCGCCACCCTTGGCGGGTTCGATCGTGACGGCCGCCTTGTCGCCATTGACGGCGACGCCGGTGACCTTGGTCCCGGTCTTGAACTCGATGCCCTGCTTCTTGAACAGCTTCTGCGCTTCCTTGCGCACGTCGCCGTCGAAGCCGGGGAGGATCTGGTCGAGATATTCGACCACGGTCACCTTTGCGCCGACGCGGCGCCACACGCTGCCCAGCTCAAGGCCGATCACGCCGCCGCCGATGACGACGAGATGCTCGGGGACCTTGGGCAGTTCGAGCGCGCCGGTCGAGTCGATGACGATCTTTTGGTCGACCTCGACGCCGGGGAGCGGGGTGACGCTGGAGCCGGTGGCGATGACGATGTTCTTGGCGCGGACGGTGCGGTCGCCGATCTGGACCGAGTCCTTGCCGGTGAAGGACGCATAGCCCTTGAGCCACTCGACCTTGTTCTTCTTGAACAGATATTCGATGCCGCCGGTCAGGCCCTTGACCGCGTCGAGCCGCTGCGCATGCATGGCGTCGAGGTCGAGCTCGACGCTGCCGAGCTTGACGCCGAGCTTGGCGAGCGCGCCACTGGCGGCTTCGTTGTACAGCTCGGACGCGTGCAGCAGCGCCTTGGACGGGATGCAGCCGACATTGAGGCAGGTCCCGCCCAGCGTCTCACGCCCCTCGGCGCACGCGGTCTTGAGCCCGAGCTGTGCCGCGCGGATTGCGGCGACATAACCGCCGGGGCCCGCACCGATCACGAGGACGTCGAAGTCGTATTCACTCATTTGTACTTCTCCAGCCGGTCATAGAAGCCGGTCCACGGATAACCTTCTTCAACCACTGCGGGTTCGGGATAACGTTCCCTGATCGCTATCTTACCGGCTGTGTCTAAGCCGTTGTACCAATCGGCAAAAGCGAACCAATAGTCTTCGCCATAGCCCATGCGCCAGCCGATGGAGCCCAGTCCGATGTGCGGATATTTTATCCAGGGTGGCTCCATCGTACTCGGCTTTACAGGTCGATCAGCAGGCGGGTCGGGTCCTCGATCGCGTTCTTGAGCGCGACGAGGAAGGTGACTGCCTCACGCCCGTCGATCAGGCGGTGGTCGTAGGACAGAGCGAGGTACATCATCGGGCGGATAACGATCTGGCCGTCGCGGACGACCGGGCGGTCCTCGATGCGGTGGAGACCCAGCACGGCGCTCTGCGGCGGGTTGATGATCGGGGTCGACATCAGCGAGCCGAACACGCCGCCGTTGGAGATGGTGAAGGTGCCGCCCTTCATCTCTTCCATCTTGAGCGTGCCGTCCTTGGCGCGCTTGCCGAAGTCGCCGATGGTCTTTTCGACCTGCGCGACGCTCATCTGGTCCGCGTCGCGGATGACCGGGACGACCAGGCCCTGCGGCGCACTGACCGCGACCGAGATGTCGGCATAGTCGTGATAGACGATCTCATCGCCATCGATCTGGCCGTTGACGGCGGGAATGTCCTTGAGCGCCATGCACGCGGCCTTCACGAAGAAGCCCATGAAGCCGAGGCGCACGCCGTGCTTCTTTTCGAACAGATCCTTGTACTTGGTCCGCGCTTCGATGACGGCGGTCATGTCGACGTCGTTGAAGGTGGTGAGCAGCGCGGCGGTATTCTGCGCGTCCTTGAGGCGGCGGGCGACGGTCTGGCGCAGGCGGGTCATCCGCACGCGCTCTTCCTTGCGACCGCCGGTCGATGCGGGGGCAGCGGCGGGCGCCGGGGCAGGGGTCGCAGCCGGAGCAGTCGCTGGCTTGGACGACGCGGCGGCCACGACGTCTTCCTTGGTGATGCGGCCATCGCGGCCGGTGCCGGTGATCGTTGCGGGATCGACGCCATGCTCCAGCACCGCGCGGCGCACGGCGGGCGACAGCGCAGCGGCGGCTTCGCCAGCGGGTTCGGCGGCGGGGGCCTGCTGCGCGGCTGCGGCGGGAGCCGGGGCTGCAGCGGCGGGGGCAGGGGCGGCGCCATCGCCCGCCTCAATCGTGCCGATCAGCGCGCCGACATTGACGGTGTCGCCAACCGCGACCGCATGCGCGCCCATCACGCCTGCAACGGGCGCGGGAACTTCGACCGAGACCTTGTCGGTCTCAAGGCTGGCGATCGGTTCGTCGGCGGCAACCGCTTCGCCCGGCTGCTTGAGCCATTCGCCCAGTGTCGCTTCAGTGATCGATTCGCCCAGCACGGGGACGAGGATTTCGGTGGCCATCTCGCTGTGTCCTTCCTGGGGAATTCTTACGCGCCGGGCTTGCCGGCGGTCTTGGAGTCTTCGGTCGTGCGTGCGCGGCGGATTTCCTCACGCACATTATGGCCGAGCGCGTCGGCGATCAGCGCACCCTGTTCGGCCTGGTGGCGCTTCATCAGGCCGGTGGCGGGCGATGCCGCCGCGGCGCGACCGGCATAGCGCGGACGCTGCGGCTTGATGCCCGCTTCGACCATGCATGCCTCGATATAGGGCTCAACGAAGAACCAATAGCCATTGTTGCGTGGCTCTTCCTGCGCCCACACCACTTCCTCGACATTGGTCATGCGCGACAGGCGCGCGACCAGCGGGTCGCCGGGGAAGGGATAGAGCTGTTCGATGCGGATGATCGCGGTGTTCTTGTCGCCCGCAGCATCGCGCGCTTCGATCAGGTCGTAGGCGACCTTGCCGGTGCACAGCACGACGCGCTGCACATCCTGATCCGCCGGAGCCGACGGGTCCGACAGGATGCGCATGAAATGCGTCTCGCCCTGGAACTGGTCGGCGGTGGAGACCGCGAGCTTGTGGCGCAGCAGTGACTTGGGGGTCATCACCACCAGCGGCTTGCGGAAATTGCGGTGCATCTGGCGGCGCAGCAGGTGGAAATAATTCGCCGGGGTGGTGACGTTCGCGACCTGCATATTGTCGCCTGCGCACAGCTGCAGGAAGCGCTCGGGACGTGCCGAGCTGTGCTCGGGACCCTGGCCTTCATACCCATGCGGGAGGAGCATCACGAGGCCGTTGGCGCGTAGCCACTTGGACTCGCCCGACGCGATGAACTGGTCGATCATGATCTGCGCGCCGTTGACGAAGTCGCCGAACTGCGCCTCCCACAGCACTAGGCTCTTGGGGTCGGCCAGCGCATAGCCATATTCGAAGCCAAGCACGCCATATTCGGAGAGCGGGCTGTCGAGCACCTCGAACCGGCCGTGCGGGATGGTGCTGAGCGGTACATATTTGCGCTCGTCGGTCTGATCGACCCAGACGGCATGCCGCTGGCTGAACGTGCCGCGGCCCGAATCCTGGCCCGACAGGCGCACGCCATAGCCTACTGCGAAGCCGTTGAGCGTGCCGGGGTTCTCACCGAGCAGTTGCTCTGCGACGGCCTGCGCGGCGCTCGGATCGGCGCCCGGCGCGACCGTCTTGTGCGGGGTCAGCCCCTCGGGAACGCTGGTCAGCGTGCGGCCGAGGCTGTCGAACAGCTTCTTGTCGATGCCGGTTTCGACATTGCGACGCGCGCTTTCGGCGTCGACCGGGGCGCTGAGACCCGACCAGCGACCGCCGAACCAGTCGGCCTTGTTCGCCTTGTAGGTCGCCCCGGCGCTGAACTCGTCCTCGAGATGCGCGGTGAAGTCGGCGATGTGCATGGCCGCGAAGCCGCCATCGATCACGCCTTCGCCCTCCAGCCGCTTGGCATAGAGTTCGGCGACGCCGGGATGGCCCTTGATCTTGGCGTACATCAGCGGCTGGGTGAACGAGGGCTCGTCGCCTTCGTTGTGGCCGAAGCGGCGATAGCACCACATGTCGATCACGACGTCGCGCTTGAACTTCTGGCGATATTCGATCGCCATCTTGCACGCGAAGGTCACCGCCTCGGGATCGTCGCCATTGACGTGGAAGATCGGCGCCATGACGCCCTTCGCCACGTCCGAGGGATAGGGCGAGGAGCGCGCGAATTGCGGGCTGGTGGTAAAGCCGATCTGGTTGTTGATGATGAAGTGGATGCAGCCGCCGGTGTTGTAGCCGCGGATCCCCGAGAAGCCGAGGCACTCCCACACGATGCCCTGACCCGCGAACGCCGCGTCGCCGTGCAGCAGCACCGGCAGCACCTGCTCGTGATTCTCCAGGTCGTTGCGGTTGGTCTGCTGTGCGCGGACCTTGCCGAGCACGACCGGGTCGACCGCCTCGAGGTGCGACGGGTTGGCGACCAGCGACATATGGACGCTGATCCCGTCGAACTCGCGGTCGGTGCTGGTGCCGAGGTGATATTTCACGTCGCCCGAGCCGCCGATATCGTCGGGGTTGGCCGAACCGCCGGCGAATTCGTGGAAGATCACGCGATAGGGCTTGGCCATCACGTTGGCGAGCATGTTGAGGCGGCCGCGATGCGCCATGCCGTACACGATCTCGCGCACGCCATATTGGCCGCCATACTTGATGATCGCCTCCATCGCGGGGATCATCGATTCACCGCCGTCGAGGCCGAAGCGCTTGGTCCCGACATACTTCTTGCCGAGGAATTTTTCCCACTGCTCGGCTTCGATCACCTTGGACAGGATCGCCTTCTTGCCGTTGGGCGAGAATTCGATCGCCTTGTCCTGGCCCTCGAGCCGCTCCTGCAGGAAGCGGCGCTCTTCGACATCGGCGATGTGCATATATTCAAGGCCGACATTACCGCAGTAATTCTTGCGCAGCGTCGCGACGATTTCGCGCATCGTCGCCTTTTCGAGGCCGAGATTGCCGCCGAGGAAGATCGGGCGGTCCATGTCGGCGTCGGTGAAGCCGTGATATTCGGGCGTCAGGTCGGCCGGCAACTCCTGCTTGGCGAGGCCGAGCGGGTCGAGATTGGCGGCGAGGTGCCCGCGCACGCGATAGGTGCGGATCAGCAGCATCGCGCGGATCGAGTCATTCGCGGCGCGCGCGATGTCGGCGCTCGATGCAGCGGGTGCCGGGGCAGCCGCAGGAGCAGGGGCGCCGCCGCGCGCGGGCTTGGGCGCGGGCTCCATCTGGGTCGGGTCGAGCGCTGCGGTCAGCGCATCGGTGTCCTTGAGCGGCCAGCGTGGATTGGCCCAGCTCGGGCCGGACGCGGTGCTCTCCAGCCCCGCGAACCACTCGCGCCAGCCAGATTCGACCGCCGAGGGATCGGCCTTGAACTTCGCGTACATCGTCTCGACGAAGGCGGGGCTCACGCCACCAGCGATCTCCGCGAAATCCAACCCATCAACGCCCATCATCAAATTCCTTCTACCCCCGGGGAATGGCCGGGCCGCGCGCCGCGCGCACCCGGCCGGGAGTGGTGTGTCAGCCCTTCAGCGCCTCAAGCAGCGTTTCGCCGAGCAGGCTGGGCGACTGCGATACACGGATGCCCGCTGCCTCCATCGCCGCGATCTTGCTCTCGGCATCGCCTTTGCCGCCCGACACGATCGCGCCGGCATGGCCCATGCGGCGGCCCGGAGGGGCGGTGCGGCCCGCGATGAAGCCGGCCATCGGCTTCTTGCGACCGCGCTTGGCTTCGTCGATCAAGAACTGCGCGGCCTGCTCCTCGGCGTCGCCGCCGATTTCGCCGATCATGATGATCGATTCGGTCGCGTCGTCAGCCAGGAACAGCTCGAGCACGTCGATGAAGTTGGTGCCGTTGACCGGATCGCCGCCGATACCGACTGCGGTGGTCTGACCCAGGCCTGCATTGGTCGTCTGGAACACCGCCTCATAGGTCAGCGTGCCCGAGCGCGACACGACGCCGACGCTGCCCTTCGAGAAGATGTTGCCCGGCATGATGCCGATCTTGCACTCGCCCGGCGTCAGCAGGCCGGGGCAGTTCGGGCCGATCAGGCGCGACTTGCTGCCCGACAGCGACCGCTTCACCTTGACCATGTCGAGTACCGGAATGCCTTCGGTAATGCACACGATCAGCGGGATTTCGGCGTCGATCGCCTCAAGGATCGAATCCGCGGCGAAGGGCGGCGGAACATAGATCACCGACGCGTCGGCGCCGGTCTTGCTCTTGGCTTCGGCAACCGTGTCGAACACCGGCAGGCCGATATGGGTCGAGCCGCCCTTGCCCGGCGTGACGCCGCCGACCATCTGGGTGCCGTATGCCAGCGCCTGCTGGGTGTGGAAGGTGCCGGTCTCACCGGTCATCCCTTGGGTAATGACCTTGGTATTCCGGTCGATGAGAATGGACATTCAGAACCCTCCGATAGATTGCGAGACCAGGACCAAGCCCTGGATGCCGTAAGACGAGCCGAGCGGATGACCGCGCGGGACATAGGTAATTTCTAGGCTGACGCCAGTCTGCCACGGTTCCCACAGACGCTTGGTCGCGGTGCCGTTGGCCTGAACGCCGGTCGGTGCCTTGCCGACCCAGCCGTCGATCACTTCGCGCGGCGGGGCGGCGGGCGCGTCGAGGTCATAGGCGCGGCAGCCGTCGCCCCAATAGCCTTCCTTCGCGACGAAGCGGCTCGTGACGAGCCACACGGTGCGGCCGTCAAAGCTGTGGCGGAACATCTGGCCGGCCTGAGTGCCGTCGGGCTCCTCGGCCTGCACCGCCTTGCGGCCCATGGCCGTGATGCGCGCGATACGCGGATCGGCATCGGCCTCGGCGACCTCGGTCCAGCCCGCAGCCTTGGCCGCGGGGGCGATCGTGTCGAATGCCGACTTGCCGTCCGCGCTCTTGAGGTTGAAGCACGCCGCCTTGAACGCCGCAAACAGCGGCGATGGCGCAGGGGCGGGTGCCGCCTGCGCCAAGCCGAATGTTGCGATAAGGGCGGCGAGCGCCGACATTCAGTAGCTCCAAACCTGACCGGTCATCGGGCGCTTAAGCTGCCCTTCAAACTCGATCTGCGTAATCTGACGAGACTTTGTATTCCCAGCACAGGTCCAGAGCGGTGCGCCGCCCGGCTGATCCCCCTTGCGAGGCATCTGGATCCTGAACTGGCCGCTTTGATCGACGCTGAAGGCTTCCGACATGTCTTCTCCCATGCGGTCCTCCCACTCTGCGTCGCTCATCTGCCGAGCTCCGGGGAACTCTGCGGTTAGCCGTTCAGTGCATACCACAAACGCCTCCATCGCGCTCAACTGACTGCAACCAGTCAGCAGCAACATGGCGGAAGCGCATGAGGCGAAAGCCTTACGCAAGGCTCTCGTCGATGGCCTTACACGCGACCAGCAGTTCCTTGACCGCGTCGACCGAGACCTGGAGGTTGGCCTTGGCCTCGTCGTCCAGTTCGATCTCGACGATCTGCTCGACGCCGTTAGCGCCGATGATCACGGGCACGCCGACATAAAGGTCATCGACGCCATATTGGCCGGTCAGGTGCGCGGCGCAGGGCAGCAGGCGCTTCTGGTCGTAGAGATAGGCTTCAGCCATCGCGATGCCGCTGGTGGCGGGGGCATAGAAGGCCGAGCCGGTCTTGAGGAGGCCGACGATCTCGCCGCCGCCCGAACGGGTGCGCGCAACGATCGCGTCGATGCGCTCTTGCGTGGTGCGGCCCATCTTGATGAGGTCGGGGACGGGGATGCCCGCGACGGTCGAATACTGGACGACCGGGACCATCGTGTCGCCATGGCCGCCGAGCACGAAGCTGTTCACTTCCTTGACCGACACCTTGAACTCGTCGGCGAGGAAATGGCTGAAGCGTGCCGAGTCGAGCACGCCGGCCATGCCGACGACCTTGCTGTGCGGCAGGCCGGAGAATTCGCGCAGCGCCCACACCATCGCGTCGAGCGGGTTGGTGATGCAGATGACGAAGGCGTCGGGGGCGTTGGCGGCGATGCCTTCGCCGACGGCCTTCATGACCTTGAGGTTGATGCCGAGCAGGTCGTCGCGGCTCATGCCCGGCTTGCGCGCGACGCCGGCAGTGACGATGATGACGTCGGCGCCCGCAATGTCGGCATAGTCGTTGCTGCCGGTGATCGTCGCGTCGAAGCCCTCGACCGGGCCGCACTGCGACAGGTCCAGCGCCTTGCCCTGCGGGACGCCCTCAACCACGTCGAACAGGACGATGTCGCCCAGCCCCTTGAGTGCAGCGAGATGGGCAAGCGTGCCGCCGATATTGCCGGCGCCGATAAGGGCGATCTTCTTGCGGGCCAAATGAGCCTCCCTGAACATGCGTTGGGCGGCCGGTCCTACTTGTTGGCCGCAGGGACGGAGGCGCCTTAGGCGCATTATAGAGGCGGGGCAACCGACGAAATGCGCGGTGTCAAGAAATCTTTGCGGTTGCGAATTATTTGCAATAAGACGCGTTCACCGTGTGCCGACCAGCCGCGCCGCCACCGCCTCCGCGACCTTGATCCCGTCGATCGCGGCGGAGAGGATGCCGCCAGCATAACCTGCGCCTTCGCCCGCCGGGAACAGGCCGGGGGTGTTGAGGCTCTGAAAATCGCCGTTGCGCGTAATGCGGATCGGGCTGGACGTGCGCGTTTCGACCCCGGTCATGATCGCGTCGGGATGGTCGTAATTGGCGATGCGGCGGCCGAAGATGGGCAGTGCCTCGCGGAACGCCTCGATCGCGAAGGACGGCAGGCAGGCGGACAGGTTGGTCGGCGTCACGCCGGGCTTGTAGCTGGGCACCACTTCGCCGATCGCAGTCGAGGCGCGGCCGGCGAGCAGGTCGCCAACGCGCTGGACCGGGGCGTTATAGTTGGAGCCGCCAGCAACGAACGCGAGATCCTCGAAGTGGCGCTGGAGCGAGAGGCCCGCCAATGGCCCGTCGGGATAATCGCGCGCCGGGTCGATCGCGACCACCAGGCCCGAATTGGCGTTGAATTCGGCGCGGCTATACTGGCTCATGCCATTGGTGACGACGCGCCCCGCTTCGCTGGTCGCGGCGACGACGCGACCGCCGGGGCACATGCAGAAGCTGTAGACGCTGCGCCCGTTCGAGGCGTGATGCACCACCGAATAGGCGGCGGGGCCGAGATCGGGGTGCTTGGCGCAATTGCCGAAGCGCGCGGTGTCGATCCACGCCTGCGGATGTTCGATCCGCACCCCGATCGCGAACGGCTTGGCCTCGACATGCACGCCGCGGCGGTGGAGCATTTCAAAGGTCGGGCGCGCGCTATGGCCGACCGCGAGGACGACTTGATCGGTCTCGATGAAGCCGCCGTCGTGCAGATGCAGGCCGCGGATGTTGCGGTTTGCATCCAGTTCGATGTCGTCGACGCGCGTCTGCCAGCGATATTCGCCGCCCAGTTCCTCGATCGCCGCGCGCATGCTTTCGACCATGGTGACGAGGCGGAAGGTGCCGATATGCGGGTGCGCTTCCCACAGGATATCGTCGGGTGCGCCGGCCTTGACGAACTCCTCCAGCACCTTGCGGCCGAGGAAGCGGGGGTCCTTGACCCGGCAATAGAGCTTGCCGTCGGAAAAGGTGCCCGCGCCGCCTTCGCCGAACTGGACATTGCTGTCGGGGTTGAGCTCGCTGCGCCGCCACAGGCCCCAGGTGTCCTTGGTCCGCTGCCGCACCACCTTGCCGCGATCGAGGATGATCGGGCGAAAGCCCATCTGCGCCAGGATCAGGCCGGCGAAGATACCGCATGGGCCAGCGCCGATCACGACGGGCCGCTTGCCCGACCATCCGGCCGGGGCGATGACGGGCGGGTGATAGACCATGTCGGGGGTGGGGCGGACATCCTTGTCGTCGGGGAAGCGGGCAAGGACCGCGGCTTCGTCGGCCAGGTCGAGGTCGAACGTATAGACCAGCTGAATCGCGTTGCGGCGCCGCGCGTCGTTGCCGCGCTTGAACAGGGTCCAGCCCTTGAGGTCCGCGCGCGCGATGCCGAGCCGATCGCAGATTGCGGCGGGAATCGCTTCAGATGCGTGGTTCAGCGGAAGGTTGAGGCCGGAGAGACGGAGCATGTGGGGGCTTTAGGAGGGAATTGCGCGGTTTCCAATTCCTCCCCATTTCAGGGAAGAATTGGGTGCTTGCCGCCCCCTCCCAACCCGTTAAACCCTTGCACCAAAGGGATTGGGGGATTCTGAACATGGCGACCACTGCGGACGAGGCGCTGGAACAGCGCGAGCCGAGCAGGGCGGAAATGCGGCAAGTGGTGACCGCGTCATCGCTGGGCACCGTGTTCGAATGGTATGATTTCTTCATCTACGGCACGCTCGCCGCGTCGGGGATCATCGGGCGCACCTTCTTCGCGACCGGCAATCCGGTGCTCGAGGCGCTCTACGCCTGGGCGGGGTTCGCGGTCGGGTTCGGGTTCCGTCCGCTGGGTGCGGTGCTGTTCGGCTATCTGGGCGACAGGCTCGGGCGCAAATATACCTTCCTCGTCACCATCACGCTGATGGGCATCGCGACTGCGGGAGTCGGCCTCGTCCCATCCTATGCCAGCATCGGCGTTGCCGCGCCGATGATCGTCATCGGCCTGCGCATCCTGCAGGGGCTGGCGCTGGGCGGCGAATATGGCGGGGCGGCAATCTATGTCGCGGAACATTCGCCCCCGGGCCGCGCCGGCTATCACACCAGCTTCATTCAGGCGAGTGTGTCGGCCGGGTTAATCCTCAGTCTCGCTATCGTTCTGATGACGCGGTTCAGCATGCCGGCGGAGACGTTTGACGATTGGGGCTGGCGTCTGCCGTTCATCTTCTCGATCGCGCTGCTTGCCATCTCGCTGTGGATGCGCGTCAAGCTCAACGAGAGCCCGGTGTTCAAGGCGATGAAGGCGTCGGGCGAGATTGCGCGCAATCCGCTGAAGGAGAGCTTCACCTATCCCGGCAACTGGCGGCGGTTGCTGGTCGCCTTGTTCGGGATCGCGGCCGGGCTGACCGTGATCTGGTACACCGCGACCTTCTCGGTCCTGTCGTTCCTGCAGGGGCCGATGCGGGTCGAGCCGGTGGTGGCGCAATTGCTCGCCGCCGGGGGCGCGGCGGCGGGGCTGTTCTGGTTCATCCTGTTCGGCAAGCTCAGCGACAAGATCGGGCGGAAGAAGCCGATCATCATCGGCTATGGTTTCACTCTGTTGCTGCTGTTCCCGCTGTTCTGGGCAATGGGACATGCCGCCAATCCGGGGCTGGCAGAGGCGGCGAAGCGCGCCCCGGTGGTCGTTTCGGGACCGGACTGCGCCTATGATCCCTTTGCCGCGCAGCAATCGACGACGTGCGGGCAGCTGATGGATTATCTTTCGAAAAAGGGCATTCCCTATACGCAGGAGGTGACTCCGTCCGCATCGGTCGCGATTGGCAGCATCCCGGTGGTTTCGAACACTTCGGTCGATATCGACAAGGCGCTGGCCGAGTCGGGCTATTCGCTTGAGCGCGTGACGCCGGGGACGGTCGATCTGGTGCTGATCCTGATCGCCATCGTCGCGCTGGCGGCGCTGTCGGGCGCGACCTATGGTCCGGTTGCCGCGCTGCTGACCGAGCTGTTCCCGCCGCGCATCCGCTACAGCTCAATGTCGATCCCCTATCATATCGGCACCGGCTATTTCGGCGGATTCCTGCCGTTGATCAGCCAATATATGGTGGCCAAGAGCGGCGATCCCTATGCGGGGCTGTGGTACACCTGGATCGTGGTCGCGATGGCGCTGGCGGTGACCGTCTTCTTCCTCAAGGAACGCGATCTGGTTCACGAATGATTGCGGTGCGTGCACGTGATGCCTAACCGGGCTGGATGATCGCTTCTCCGCTTCGCCTGCGTCTCGACCGCGACGCGCTGGTCGCCAATTGGCACACGCTGGCCGCGATGAGCGGGACGGCAGCGTGCGGCGCTGCGGTCAAGGCCAATGGCTATGGCCTGGGCGCGCCGGAGGTGGTGCGCCATCTGGCGGAGGCGGGGTGTCGCGATTTCTTTGTTGCGACGTGGCGCGAGGTGCTGGCGCTGGCCGATGCAGGCGTCGCAGTGTCGGTGTTGCATGGTGTGCGCGAAGACGACATGGCCGTGGCGCTGGAGTCGCCCCATGCGCGCCCGGTGCTCAACAGTGTGCAGCAGGTGCGTCGCTGGCGCGATGCCGGGGGCGGCGCGTGCGACGTCATGGTCGATACTGGCATGAACCGGCTCGGCATCCGGCCCGAGGATGTTGCCGCAGGGCTGCTCGCCGGGATGCAGGTCGAGACGCTGATGAGTCATCTGGCCTGCGCGGATGACGAGTCGCCGCTGAATGCGCAGCAGCGCGACAGCCTTGCGGCGTTGCGCGACCGGACGCAGGCGCGGCGGATGAGCCTGGCCAATTCGGCCGGAATTGCGCTCGGTCCGGATTATGCGTTCGACCTGACGCGGCCGGGTGTTGCGCTCTATGGTGCGGTGCCGGTGCCCGCGCTGGCCGGGCGGATTCGTCAGGTGGTGACGCCTGAGGCGCAGATTCTGCAGCGGCGGCTGGTCCCGGCGGGCGCAGGCGTGGGGTATAACCTGACCTGGACTGCGACCGCCGATACCGAAGTGGCGATCGTCAATCTGGGCTATGCCGACGGCTATCTGCGCTGCTTTTCGGGCAAGGGGCGGGCGATGCTGGACGATCGCGTGTTGCCGGTCATTGGGCGGGTGTCGATGGACCTGACCGCAATCGATGTGCGTGCCGCACCGGATCTTGTCGAGGGCGACTGGCTGGCGATGGACTATGATCTGGCGGCCACCGCTGCGCTGACGGGGCTGTCGCAATATGAGCTGCTGACCGGCCTTGGCGCGCGGTACGATCGCATCTGGGTATAGCTCCAATCCGGTTCAGCGTTGCGAAAGGCGCGATCCGATACCATGTTGCGTCACAGAGGAGTGGAACGCCATGCGTCTTGCATTTGCCGCCGCCGCCGCCCTTGCCGCCCTGACCCTGCCGGGCGCCGCAACGGCCGATCAAAAACCCTATCCCAAGGGCGAAGCCGAACTCGCCAAGATGCTGGAGGGCCGCGTTGCTGGAAAGCCCGTGCGCTGTCTGCCGCATTCGCGGCTCGATCAGAGCACGGTGATCGACAAGACGGCAATCGTCTATCGCGCTGGATCGAAGCTGTACGTCAACCGCCCGCGCGGGGGTGCCGAGCAGCTGAACGATGACGAAATCCTCGTCACCAAAATCTATGGCAGCCAGCTGTGCAATATCGACAAGATCGACCTGGTCGATCGTTCGTCGCGGATGTGGAGCGGGTTCGTCGTGCTCGGCGATTTCGTGCCCTATGAGCGCGTGAAGTCCGACGCGAAATAGTCGGTTTTCAGCGAATGACGATGGGTCAGCGGCTTATCCGCTGGCCCATTTTTTTGGGCGCGCTTCGGCCAAATAAAAAGGGCCGCCTGTCGCGTGACAGGCGGCCCCGAAGTTTTCGAAGTTCTGATTAGAACTTGAAGGTCGTGTTGATGAACACCTGACGGCCGGTATAGTCGTAGCCCGAATAGAGCGGCGCGTTACCGATCGTGGTGTAGTACACGGTGACCTGAGGCGGTTCGGTGTCGAACAGGTTCCGCACGCCCATCGTCAGTTCGAACTTCTTGTTGACGTTGAACTGAAGCGACGCGTTGTGCAGGAAGTACGACGGCACCTCAATCTGGTAGAAGGTGTTGAGGATGTCGACGTTGGCCTGGTTCACCACACCGGTGGTGCGGCTGGTCTGGTTGTACACGGCGGTGCCGCTCGAACCATCGAACCAGGTGATCCCGTAGCGCGCCGTGACCGGGCCCGAACGGAAGCTGACGTCACCCGAACCAACCCAGTCCGGCACGTTCAGCGTACCGTTGGAGTCGAGCAGGATTTCCTCAGGGAAAGTCTTGTCCGACTGTTCGGTGTACTTGGTGACGTTGGCGTTGATCGTCAGGCGGCCGCCGAACAGGTCGGTGGCGAAGCGTGCCGAGGCCTCGTAACCCTTCACGACGTCGGTCGCGAGGTTCACGAAACCGCTGGTCACCGTGAGTGCCTGGTTGGCGTCACGCTGGACGAAGCGGCAGAAGCCACCCGTCGGGTCGAAGTCAACCGCGTTGTAGCAACGGTTGAGGATCGTCGTGCCGCTGAGTGCCGAAACGCCGTTCGTCACCTCGATATTGAAATAGTCAATCGCGAGGGCGAGGGTCGTGCCGGCGGCGATGCGCGGCTGAAGCACGGCACCAACCGACCAGTTGGTCGAGGTTTCCGCCGACAGGCCGGTCTCCGCACCGCCACGGGTGAACGACGTGATGCCGCTATTCTGCTGGAACGTTGCGACGTCGATGCCGACGGCAAGGCAGTTGGCGGCGCGCTGCTGCTGAGCCACGCTATAGCCAGCGGGGTTCGGCGCGCCATTCACACGCGGGAAGTTGTCCGCATCGCACGGATCGTTCGCAGAGCTGATGAAGCCGCTGGTCGCGCCCAGGAACTGTTCAGCAAGCGCCGGTGCACGATAGGACGTGCCATAGCTGCCGCGGATACCGAAGCCCTTGAAGAACTCCCACTCGCCCGCGACCTTGTAGGTCACGTCCGAACCATAGGACGCATAGTCGGTGTAGCGCGCCGAAGCGTTCAGGTTGAGGTTCTCAAAGAACGGACGACCCGACAGGATCGGCAGATAGATTTCGGCAAAGGCTTCCTTGACGTTGTCCTTGCCGCGCGTCGGCGTACCGGCGGTCAGGCCGAGCAGGTTACCGCGGATCGAGTTGTCATCCGGGGTGTCGTCGATTTCCTGCTCACGATACTCGACGCCAACCGCGAGCTGAACGTCGCCACCCGGCAGTGCGAACACCGGACCGTCGATCGCGGCGGAGAAGGTGGCTTCGCGGAACTTGGTGGTTCCGATCGTGTTCTGCAGGATATAGTCGCGCCATGCCTGCGGCAGGTCGCCGCCGATCACCGCCGCGCTGAGCGCCGGAGCGGCAACGCAGTTGGCAAGGGTAGCTGCTGCGGCGCAGCTGAAGCTGCCGTCGGCGTTCTGGACGACGTTGGTGGACGCAGCGACGCGATCGATCAGGAACGAGTCGATCTCGTAGGTGCCGTCCGTGAACGACTTGCCAGCGTACACGTCATAGCGCCAGCCGCTCAGGAAGAAGTCGCCGCGGATGCCGAGACCGGCCCGCACATAGTCAACTTCCTGCGCCGAGTCGGTCAGGCCGAAGCCGACGAACGCGCGCGCTGCGATCGGCTGACCGCTGGTGGTGTTGGTCGCAGAGAGGAAGGTGCCGTTACGGAACTCAATCGGGAGCAGCGGGCTACCGCGCAGATAGTCGATCGACAGCTGGCGATACAGCTTCGACGACGACTGGCGACGCGTGGCGAGCAGTTCACCGTAGATCTCGGCATTGCCGAGGCCGTCGATGTCATAGCTGGCAGCGAGGAAGCCGGTATAGGTCTTGACCGGGGTGATCAGCTCTTCTTCCTGGCTGCGCGGATCGAAGCTGTCGCGGTCATAGAGACCGACACCGAGATAGCCCGGGGTCGCGCCACCGCCAAGGCCGGGAGCCGGGACGAAGCGGTTGAAGTTACCGAGCGTACCGCTGGTACGGCCGATACCCGAGCGGGTCGGCACGCCCAGGGTGTTGATCGTCACACCACCATTGTCGATGGTGAAGCAGTTACGCGGGTCACCCAGCGGGTACGGATCGTCCGAACCGATCGGCGAATCGGCATCGAGGCGGAAGCCGGGGATCGGGCACTTGGTGAAGTCGCGGTCGGCCAGGGTCATCGCATCGCGCTGACGATATTCGACCGAGCCGATGACGTTGAGCGGACCGCTCTCGAACCCGAAGGTTGCCGAAATGCGGCGATCGACGCCGGCACCGACTTCAGGAACGTTAACCTGCGCTTCGAGCGTCAGGCCGCGCGTCGTGGTATCGGTGATGATGTTCACAACGCCCGCGATCGCGTCCGAACCATAGACCGACGAAGCGCCAGCCTTCAGGACTTCGATCCGCTCGATGATGGACGTCGGGAGAACGTTAAGGTCGGCCGCCAGGACGTTGCCGCGCGTACCGGCCGGCGCGATGCGGCGGCCGTTCAGCAGGACCAGCGTACGCGCCGGGCCGAGGTTGCGCAGACCCAGCGTGTTGGCGCCGGTGCCGCCAGCGGTCACGAAACCACCGTAGAAGTTGTTGATCTGGCCAGCGCCAGCCGTCACTTCGGCGCTCTGCAGCGCGTCGGTCGCGCTTGCGAAGCCCGATTGGGTGATTTCCTGCTTGGTCACCACGGTGATCGGCTCGACCGTCGAGAAGGTGTCGCGACGGATGCGCGAACCCGTGACGGTGACTTCGGCCTCGTTGGACTCTTCCTCTTCCGCTTCATCCTGAGCGGTCGTGGGCGCAGGAGTCGGCGTGGTCTGTGCAAGAGCGACTTGCGGAACAGCGAAGCTCGCACTCGCAAGCGCGGTCGCCGCCAGAAGACGACTAATGTTCATATGATTCCCCTTCGACCCGGCTGAATGCCGGTTCGTCACAGAGGAAACCGTTTTGTTCAGCCTAGCGCAAGCAAAAGCGTCCCCGTTTCGTAAGATTCGCCGTCATCGTGTTGCAACATTGCCACAATGGTGCGGTGCAACACGAATCCGGCGACATAAAGTTTCAAAACTGGACGCTGGCGTGAACTAATTCAAACCTTAGGGAATCAGCCGTTGCGTTCGACGCACATGGCGATGCCCATGCCCCCGCCGATGCACAGAGTCGCGAGTCCCTTTTTTGCACCGCGGCGCGTCATTTCATAGATCAGCGTGGTCAGCACGCGCGCACCGCTTGCGCCGATCGGATGGCCGATCGCGATCGCGCCGCCATTGACGTTGACCTTGGCGGGATCGAATCCGAGTTCCTTGCCAACGCACAGCGCCTGGGCCGCGAACGCCTCATTCGCTTCGATCAGGTCGAGGTCAGCGACGGTCCAGCCGGCCTTTTCCAGCGCCTTTTTCGACGCGGGGACCGGGCCGATGCCCATGATCGACGGATCGACCCCGGCAGTTGCCCAGCTCTTGATCGTGGCGAGGATCGGTGCGCCACGCTTTTCGGCTTCCTCGCGGCTCATCACCACCAGCGCCGCCGCGCCGTCGTTGAGGCCCGACGCGTTGCCGGCGGTGACGGTGCCATCCTTCTTGAACGCGGGGCGCAGGCCTGCGATGCCGTCCAGCGTTGCGCCGGCGCGGATATATTCGTCCTGGTCGACGATGGTGTCGCCCTTGCGGCCCTTGATCGTGACCGGGGCGATCTCGTCCGCAAAGCGGCCCTCGGCGCGGGCGGCTTCGGCGAGATTCTGCGAGCGGACGGCGAACTCGTCCTGCTCGCCGCGGCTGACCTGATACTGCTCGGCGAGGTTTTCCGCGGTGATGCCCATGTGATAGCCGTTGAAGACGTCGGTCAGGCCGTCCTTGATCATGGTATCGACCAATGCGACATCGCCCATCTTCGCACCCGCACGCAGCGTCTGCGCATGCGCGGCGAGCGACATCGATTCCTGGCCGCCCGCGACGACGATCGTGGCATCGCCGGTCTGCACCGCCTGTGCCGCGAGTGCGACGGCGCGCAGGCCGGAGCCGCAGACCTGGTTGAGGCCCCATGCGGGCACTTCCTTTGGCACGCCCGCCGCCATCGACGCCTGACGCGCGGGGTTCTGGCCCTGCGCGGCGGTGAGCACCTGACCCAGGATCACTTCCGACACCTCTTCGCCCTTGACCCCGGCCTGTGCCAGCGCAGCCTCGATCGCGATGCGGCCGAGTTCGTGCGCGGGGGTGGCGGCAAAGGCACCGAGAAAGCTGCCGACGGGGGTGCGCTTGGCGGCGGTGATCACGACTTCGGTCATCGAAAGGCTCCTGAACTTGGTTGCGAGCTATTTAGGGGCGGGGAGGCCGGTTAGCCAGTCGGCAAGCGGTTGCCACAGAAACTGTCGCGCGGACGAGCCGACAACCATTCCGACATGGCCGAGGCGCAACTTGCGCTGATCCGCGAAGCCGACTGCGCTGGCGGCGGGGACGATGCGGTCGGTGAGCGAGACGAACTCGACCGTGGGACAGGGCAGGGTCAACGGGTCGACGGCCTGCCCGGCGACGCGCCATTGCCCCCGCCCGGGGAGGTCGGCGGTGAAGAAGTCGTCGAACATCTGCCGTCCCGCGGCGAACGTCAGCGGCGCCCCGGCATTGGCCCAATCCTCCAGCACCACGAAATTCTTCGCCGCCGCGCTGGCCGGATCGAGTCGTCCGAATTTCTCGAACTTGGCGATCGTGCGCGCCGGGTCGAGCTGCCAGAAGCCGGCCTGAAGCACCTCCATCGGCACGAGGCCAAGCGCATCGCAGGTGCCGTGCGCCGCCTGCCAGATCGAATCGATCTGCCCCAGCGCGTCCGGCCCGAAGCGCGCGAAGCGCCACGGCGCGGCAATCATCGCGAGGCCGCGCACCGGAACAGCCTGCGCTGCCGCCGCGGCGATGGTGCCGCCGAGGCAGTATCCTGCCAGCGCCACCGGCTCGCCGATGCTGCGCAGCAGCGGGATCAGCATTTGCTCGACATGCTGCGCCACGTCCTGATCGCGGTCGGCGGGCGTTGGCGTACCCCAGTCGACCAGCAACGGGCGAACTCCGCGCCGCGACAGCCAGCGCAGCAGCGAGCGGCGGTAACGCATGTCGAGGATCATCGGCGGATTGATCAGCGACGGAACGAAAACCGTTGGAATCCCCGTTCCGCCATAATCATGTAGCGTTGCGCGACCAGCGGCCGCGACGATCGGCATCGGGCGCCGCCGACGTGGGCGCGCCGCAGCCTGATAGGCGGCGAGACCGGCCAAGGCCGCTGCGCGGCGCTCGGGCAATGCTGCAGTTTCTTCGCGCAGCAAGTCGAGAAACAGCGGCAAGGGGCGTGGCCCGTGTTGCGATGCGGCAATGAAAGATGTTAGGGCCATGTCAAATACCCTTGGGGGCGAGCATGAAAAAGACTGCACAAACGGACGGCCCGGTCATCATCAAGAAATACGCGAACCGACGCCTCTACAACACCGAAAGCTCGTCCTACATCACGCTCGACCATCTCGCCGCGATGACGCGTGAGGGGCGCGATTTCAAGGTCGTCGACGCCAAGACCGACGAAGACATCACGCACAATGTGTTGACGCAGATCATCATGGAAGAAGAGGCGCGCGGCCAGACGCTGTTGCCGGTCAACTTCCTGCGCCAGCTGATCGCGCTCTATGGCGATTCGATGCAGGCGATGGTGCCGGGCTATCTGGAAGCGTCGATGGAAAGCTTTCGCCGCAACCAGGAGCAGTTCAAGAGCGCGGTCGAGGGCGCGTTCGCCAATTCGCCCTTTGCCGAGATCGCCAAGCGCAACATGCAAATGTTCGAAGCCGCGGCCGAGGCGTTCAAACCCGGCGCGAACCCGGTAAGTCCGACCAAGCCGGCTGCAGCTGCGCCCGAAAAGAGCAAGGATGACGAGATCGCCGCGCTCAAGGCGCAGCTGTCGGCGCTCAAGGATCAGGTCGACAAGCTCGGCTGAGCGCAATAGCCTTGCCCCATTCGCGTTCTGAATGGGGGAAGTGCATGAAATCCTTGGTCGCCATTGCGGCTGCAGCCCTGCTGGCGGGGTCGGCACTCGCCCAAGGACCGGCACCGGTCGATCGCTACATCCATGCCGGTGCGCTGCTCGACCGGCCGGGACAGCCACCGCGCAGCGCGAGCACGATCGCGGTAAAGGGCGACCGGATCGTCGGCGTCTATGACGGCCATGTCATGCCGCTGGGCGATGCGCCGGTCATCGACCTCAAGGACAAGACGGTGCTGCCCGGGCTGATCGACAGCCATGTGCACCTCGGCTCTGACCGCGCCGGGCAGGAAGGGCTGCTGGCGGGCTTTACCGAGAGCAAGGAACTGGGCGCGTTCGAGGCGCAGTGGAATGCGCGCAAGACGCTGATGGCGGGCTTCACCACGGTTCGCAATCTGGGCGATGACGGCGCGACGCTGGCGCTGCGTGAGGCGATTGCGCGCGGCTGGACCGACGGGCCGCGCATCGTCGATGCTGGGCGGTCGATCTCCACGACCTCAGGCCATATGGATCGGCGATTGGGGGTGGTCGAGGATCTGCACCCGGTGATCAGCACCGACAATCTGTGCGATGGTGCCGACGCATGTCGCAAGGCGGTGCGCAACCAGGTCGCGCGCGGCGCGGACGTGATCAAGATCGCCACCACCGGCGGCGTCAACAGCCGCATCGGCGCGGGCTTGGGCAAGCAGATGTTCGACGATGAGGCCAAGGCGATCGTCGAGACCGCCCGCCTCTATGGCAAGAAGGTTGCGGTGCATGCCCATGGCGCAGACGGCATCACGCTGGCGCTGAAAATGGGTGCGGATTCGGTCGAGCACGGCACGCTGATGGATGACGAGGCGATCGCGCTCTTCCCCAAGAGCGGCGCCTATTACGTCCCGACGCTGTCGACCGTGAACGGCTATCTGGAGCGGATTGCAAAGGATCCCAACGCCTATCCGCCCGCGGTGCGTGCCAAGATCGACTGGCGCATCTCGATCACCGGCAAGGCGCTGGAAAAGGCGGTGCCGGCGGGCGTGAAGATCGCCTTCGGTACCGATGCCGGCGTGTCCAAGCATGGGCGCAACGCCGACGAGTTCGAGCTGCTGGTCAAGCATGGCATGACGCCGATGCAGGCGATCGTCGCGGCGACCACCAATGCCGCCGATCTGCTTGGCCTCGCCAAGGAAGTGGGCAGCATCGAGCCCGGCAAGAGCGCGGACATCATCGCGGTCAGTGGCGATCCGCTGAAGGATGTGCGGGTGCTGAAATCGGTCGGCTTCGTGATGCGCGCCGGGGTGGTGCACAAGCAATAGCGAGACCGAAAGCGTCGGAGGCGCGGGCAATGCGGGTGTGGCAGGATCGGGCAATGTCGCCGCTTCGCCTGCTATCGATTGCCGCGCTGTCCGTGCTGATCGCCGCTGCACCCCCGGCCCAGCGCTGGGCGCCCGGTGCTGACTCGATTGCCGCATTTCGCGCTGGCGACATGCCCAAGGCGCGCGCCGGACTGGAGGCCGAGCTGGCGCGATGCGAGGCGGCTGGCGCAGGCGGTGACTCGTGTCTCGACGTGTTGACGGCACTGGGGCGTGTTGCGGAAGTTGCTGGCGATGACGCGCTGGCGGAACGCTGGACGCGGCGCGCCTTGGCCGTGGCCGAGGCGCATCTGATCGAAACCCATCCCGACCGGTCGATGATCCTGCTCAGCCTCGGCCATGCGATCTCCGGCCAGGAACGTTGGGCCGAGGCCGAGCCCTTCTATCGGCGCGCGGTTGCACTGCGGGAGGCCGCGCTTCCGCCCGGTGATCCGATGATCGCCTGGGCACGGATCAATCTGGGGGGTATTCTGCATCGGTTGGGGCGGATCCGGGAGGCCGCGCCGTTGTTCGAGAGCGCGCTCGCGATGCTGCGCGCCAAGGGGGAGGGCGATCGCTGGAATTTGACCGGTGCGATCAACTTCGTGGCCATCGCCTATAGCGACGCCGGGCGCGCTGGTGAGGCAGAAGCACTATACCGCGAGGCGTTGGCGCGACGTGAGGCCGAGACGCCGGTCAATCCGGCAAAGCTGGCGCTGGCGATCATCAACATGGCGGCCACCGTGGACCTGCAAGGCAGATTGATTGAGGCAGAGGCACTGTTGCGCCGGGCTGTGGCGCTGATCGAGGCGGTTCCAAACGATCCCAGCCTGTCCGGAACCGCCTATCTGAATCTCGGAATCAATCTGATGAAGCAATCGCGTTATCGCGAGTCCGAGACGTGGGTTCGGCGCGCTGTAGAACAGCTCGGGCAGGTTTCACGCACCGACGCAGCCAAGGCCCAGAGCCAGCTTGCCATCATCTATTATCAGACCGACCGCTTCGCCGAGGCGGAAGCGCTGGCGCGCGAGAGCGTGGCGTCGGTTGAGGCAGGACTGCCCGCAGGGCATCCCGATGTTGCGGAAGCCTATTTCGACTTTGCCGGTCTTCTCGATGCGTTGGGCCGATATCAGGACGCCGAGCGGTGGCTGCGCGATGCACAAGCCATCGCCACCCGTGCGCTTCCGCCCGACCATCCCCTGCTCGCCGCGATCTATTCGAGCCTGGCGCTTCAGCTGTCGCGCCAGGAGCGGCTGACGGATGCCGAACCCTATACGCGCACGGCTCTTGCGATCTATGAGCGTGTGTATCCGGGGGACCATGCCATCGTCGCCGATGCGCTGGCGGTCAGGGCATCGATCCTGCACCAATTGGGGCGATCAAACGAGGCCGAGACGATCTACCGCGCAGTTCTGGCGATGCGGGAACGGCTCGCTTCAGCGGATAATACCCAGCTATCTCAAGCGTTGCAGGAGCTTGGGACTCTGCTGACTGACATCGGAAAGCTGGACGAGGCCGAAAAGGTGTTCCGCCGCGCCGTTGCCATTTCAGAGCGCATCGCGCCCGCGAGCCAGGAACTTGCCGACACGTATGGGCGCTTTGCCGAACTGCTGTGGAGACGGGCGCTGCTAGACGAGGAGGAGTCTGTCCGGCGCAAGATCCATGCGATCCGCCTGGCGCATTCGGTCGATCACCCCGACCGCATCATGGCGACATGGTCGGTGGCCTATATTCTCGTTCGGCGGGGCCGCTACACCGCTGAAACACGCGGTTACTATGCCATGGCGGCCGACGGAATCGCACGACGGCTGCGGTCGCATCGCAGCTTTACAACGGAGGCGCAGGCGGAGCTTCGGCGTTTTCGCCCGCTCTATCTGGGCAGGGTCTACACTGCTTGGGTACTGGCGCAGACCCCGCCCTGAGTAGGTTCAGCCTCCGCGAACCGACGGGTTCGGCTTGCGGAATTTGAGCGTCATGCGGTCGCTTTCGCCGATCGCCTCATATTTTGCGCGATCGACATCCTTGAGGCGCAGCACCGGAGGCAGCGTCCAGACGCCGTCCTTCCAGTCGGCGGTATCCTTGGGATTGGCATTCACCTCCGACGCGGCGACGAACTTGAAGCCCGCTTCCTCGGCCAGCTTGCGAACAGTCGAGACCTTCACATAGCCGCTCGTCTTCTCGCGCGCCACATCCGCCGATTCGGGCAGGCGGTGATCGACGATGCCGAGCGTTCCGCCGGGCTTGAGCATGGCGAAAATCTGTTTGAACGCTTCGGCGCTGCGGTCGGTGGTGCCCATCTTCCAGTTGTGGACGTTGCGGAAGGTGAGGACGACATCCGCGCTGCCAGCGGGAACGGTGGGCGCGTCATCTGCGGCGGGGAAGGCGGCGAGCTTGACCGCGCCATAGAGGTCAGCGTTCTTCGCCTGTAGCGCCTGGGTGCCCCGGACGCCATTCGGCCAGGGGGCCGCCGCATAGAGCGTGCCGCCGCCCTTCTTGACATAAGGCGCAAGGATTTCGGTGTACCAGCCACCGCCCGGCCACAGTTCGACTACCGTGTGCGAAGGCTTCACCCCGAAAAAGGCGAGCGTTTCAGCCGGGTTGCGGTATTTGTCGCGGGCGACATTGGCAGGCGTGCGGGTGGATGCGGCAACGGCGGCCTTCAAATCGGCACTGGGCTTGCCCATCTGAGGCGCGCCGATGGCGGCGGCTGCGGTCAGGGCGACGGCGGATAGAGCGATAGCGGGCAGGGTGTAGCGCATGGACGGCTCCTCTCTGTTCTGGTGCGTGGTTTGGAGTGGGGCGCGGGACGATGCAAGGGCCGTTATGGATCGGGGTGGGCGCGATGGTCGCGCTGGTCGGCGTAAGCGGTGTCGCGGAGTGGCGGCGCGGCAAGCGTGCTGATCTGGACCGGGTCGGCTGGATACCCTGGACGTTCATTCAGGTGATGGCGCTGCTGCTCGCAATCGTGGGAACGGCGCTGGCGCTGAAGGGCGTGTGACTCAGTAAAAGCTGGTGAGCGTCAGGGTACGTTCGGCGCCGTCGCACAGGGTCAGGCGGACGTGGCGGCCCGGGGCGCCAGTAGCCCAGTCGCGCGGGGCAACAGCAGCCGGTGCGCCATCGATCGCACAGATCAGCATGTCCGCGCGCCAGCCGCTAGTCGCCGCCGGACTTCCCCGCATGACATGCAGCACGCGCAGCCGGCCCGACTCTTGCGCGACCATCAGGCCGCTGGTCGATCGCGTCACCGGCCAGTCGGCGCGCGCGCCGCTCGCCAGCACCATCCGCCCGGCACGGGGGTCGAGCAGCACGCGGTGGCGGCGCAACAGCCCGCCGCCGATCCGCCCCGCCGCGCCCTTGCGTGCGGAAAAACCGGTATCTGCCTCGACCCGCAACTCGACCTCCGCAGCAAGGCCGCCGATGCGCAGTTTCGGGAGGACGGCGACCTCATTCTCCACCACGCCGCCCAGGCCCCAGGCGATGGCCGTGGTCGTGCGAACGGTGTCGGGCGCGCTTGCCCGCCACACGCTGCGAGTCAGGCTGACCATGCCGCCATCGCCGGTATCGACGATTACCGGCCGCAGATTGCGACCGCCCAGATCGAGCTCGCTAAGATACAGGCCCGATCGCTCCGCCAGGCGCAGCGGCAGAGTGACGCCGCGGAACGGCAAGCGGCCGCTGGGCAACAGGCGGAAGCGCTGGGCGTCATAATCGATCTCCAGCGCATGGTCGGCGAGCAGGTCGGAGCCGACGAACAGGTCGACCGGCGCGCTGCCCGTCACGCGCGGGTCGGCGTCAATGATGGCGACACGCCCACCGGTGCGCACCAGTCCGCCGACCTCGACCCGGTCGATGCCGGTCCAGGACAAGGCGACGCTGCCGCCGATCGCATCCGCGCGCCCCGCTACCAGCGGCTTCAGTCCGGCGGCGCGGGCAAAACGCGCGGTGACCGCGCTGTCGGTGACGCCGGTGTCGAGCAGGGCATCGACCCAACGGCCGTTGAGCATCGTGCGAAACCGGATCTGGTTGCCCGGCGTCAGTTCGAAACTGACCCAGCGCGCTTCGCTGTCGGCCGAAAGGTGCATCACCGGGGGTGCTGCAACCACGCGCTCGGTCGGTGCGGCAAGGCCGATCAGGGCGGCGAGCAGGATCATTGGCGCGCGGACATCCATGCCGCCCACGCTAAGGGCAGGGCGGCGGCGCGCCAGCAGTTGCGGTCGTGGTTAATGTCCCGTTGAGGGAGTAAGCGGCGTGCCGTGCTTACAGGCACGCTTCCAGCAGCGCATGGTCGAAGCCGAATGAGCGCGCCTTTTCCAGCGTATAGGGGCGCAGGCCCATCGAGCGATATTCGCCGATGATCTTGCCGTCGGCGCTTTCGTCGAGATATTCGAACTTGAACAGCTCCTGCGTCACGATGACGGGGCCTTCCATGCCGATCACCTCGGTAATGTTGGTGACGCGGCGGCTACCGTCGCGCAGGCGCTTGACCTGAACGATCAGGTCGACCGAGTCGGCGATCTGGCGGCTGATCGCTTCCTTCGGGATCTTGATGTCGCCCATCAGCACCATGTTTTCCATACGCCCCAGGCACTCGCGCGGGGAGTTGGAGTGGAGCGTACACATCGAGCCGTCATGGCCGGTGTTCATCGCGGACAGAAGGTCGAAGCATTCAGGTCCGCGAATTTCGCCCAGGATGATGCGATCCGGGCGCATACGCAGCGCGTTCTTCACCAGATCGCGAATCGTGATCTCGCCCTGACCCTCAAGGTTGGGCGGGCGGGTTTCGAGCGGAAGCCAGTGCGGTTGCTGCAGGCGAAGTTCCGCCGCGTCCTCGATCGTCAGCACGCGCTCGCCCGGGTCGATCATCTTCGACAGGGCGTTGAGCATCGTCGTCTTACCCGAACCCGTGCCGCCCGAAATGACGATGTTGAAACGGCAGGCGCCGGCGATCTTCAGCATCGTCGCCATCTTGGTCGACATCGATCCGAAGCCCGCCATCATGTCGAGCGTGATCGGCTTGTCGGAGAATTTACGGATCGAGATCGCGGTGCCGCGCAAGGACAGCGGCGGGACGATCACGTTGACGCGGCTGCCATCCTTGAGGCGCGCGTCGGCGAGCGGTGTGGTCTGGTCGACGCGGCGACCGACCGAGTTGCAGATGCGCTGCGCGATCTGGAACAGATGCTCCTCGTCGCGGAACTGGATGTTCGCGAGTTCGAGCTTGCCCTTGCGCTCGACAAAGGTCTGTTCGGGGCCGTTGACCATGATGTCGCTGATCGAGCTGTCGCCCAGCAACTCTTCAAGTGGGCCAAGGCCGAGCAGCTCGTCGACCAGCACTTTTTCCAGCGCGAACTGTTCGCGGCGGTTGAGCGTGAGCTTGAGCTCGGCCAGCACCTCGCCGATGATCGGGCGGAATTCCTCGGCCAGCTCATCCTTGTTGAGCGTCGCGGCAGCTTCGGGATCGACGCGCTCGAGCAGGCGCGGAAGCACCTGTTCCTTGATGCGGTGGATTGATGCTTCGAAGCCTTCGATCCGCGAGCTGCTCGGTTCGCCGGTCGCGGCCTGACGGTCGGCGAGCCGTTGCATCGCCTCGCTCGTATTCTGCGCAGCCATGCCGCCGCCGGAAACCGGCTCGGGCGGCAGTTGCGCTGCGCCGGGAAGGGGCACGTCGTGGAGCGGTGGGAATTGCTCGCCGCCCATCGGTTCGCTGGGCCGCGACGCGCTGCCGCCCTGCATCGGGCGCGCAACGCCGAAGGCAGGGCGTCCCGACCCGGCTCCCGGTCCGCTACGACGTCCAAATGCGCTCACCTCGGCTCCCCGCTATCCGCTGTCCGCTGTCCGCTCCGGGATAACCGCCAAGGTTTTACAAGTTCCTAACCATCCATCGTCGGTTCGTCGCGCGCCGCGACGAACGGTCCGGCGGCGCGGCGGCGTGTGGTGCCGGGGGAAAGCCCGCCCAACGCCCGAAATTCGCGGGTCATGTGCGCCTGGTCGGCATAGCCCGAGGCGGCGGCCATATCGGCGAGGCGGGCGGCTTCGCCCTGTACCCCGGCCACCGCTTCGCGAAAGCGGAGCAGGCGCAGGTAGCTGCGCGGTGGCATTCCGATCTCCCGCGCAAAGATTCGCTGGATCTGGCGCGGAGAAAGGCCGCTTCGGCGGGCGAGCGCGCCGACGCCCTCGACCTGACGAATCAGATCGATCGGGTGTGGTGGCTGCCCGGCAAAGGCGGCAGTCAGTCGGGCAGGATGCGCGCCGTCGCCCGGAAGCAGCGCTGCGAAGGGGCTGTCCTCCGCTATGCCCTGCCAGTCATCGGCGAAATCGGCACAACGACTGCCGCCGAGCGCGTGCCAGCCCCATGGCCACAGGCGGATGGCGGTGAAGCGCGCGTCGCCGCTGAAGCGGAGCGCGGCCGGACGCAGCGCGAGGCCGGTGACGAACAGCGGCGGCTGCTCGGTGCGCCACACCGAACGGCCGGCATGGCGACGGATCAACTCGATGCAGCCATCGGGCACCGCTTCATGCGGGACCCAATCGCCGGGTGCCCCGCCGACATCCAGCGTCCAGATCGCGGCAACGAAACCGTCGAGGCCGGGCGGGGGCGGAGTCTCACGATAGTCCATCGTCAGAGCCTCGCATGTCGTAACGGTTCAAGCCAGCCGATCGCTGCGTGGCTATTGTCAGCGCGGGACCATGGGGAGATTGGGATGATCGGGACGACATTATTGCTCGCTGCATTGGCAATGCCGCTGGCCGCAACGGGATCCGACGACAACACCGGGCTTCCCGAATGGCTGGCCGGGCGCTGGTGCGGCGCCGATGGTCCGCAAGGCCAGACCTGTGAGACGTGGCAACAGGCGGCGGGCGGGACGATGCTCGGCACGTCGCAGACTGTGAAGGACGGCAAGACGGTCGCGTTCGAATTCCTGCGGATCACGCTGGAGGGCGGCATTGCGGTCTATCTACCCCAGCCGGGGGGCAATCCGCCGGTGCCGTTTCGGGCGGTCGCGGGCAAGGAGGGGGTGACGTTCGTCAATGCCGCGCATGACTATCCGCAGCGGATTCAGTATCGTCGCGTCAGCGACATGCTGACCGCCGAAATTTCTCTGGCAGATGGCAGCAAAGCGATGCGCTGGACCTTCAACCGGGTGCACTGACCGATCCTGACCGTGGCGGGGCGGGGCACGCGATGCAAGGACGGCTGCGATAGTCGACCACAGGGGTTTCCAGATGCTCACTTTCCTCGTTTCGCTGTTCGCCATGTTCGCCGCGCCGACTGGGCTGGCGACGGCACCTGCGCCGGTCGCGGTGAATGCTGCCGTGACGAACCGCCATCTCGACTGGCTGGGCGGGACGTGGCGCGGCAACGGGCTCGAAATGCGCTGCGACCCGACGAAACTGGGTGTTTCGTGCAGTGAAGAGGGGACGAGCGGGGCGATGAAGGGCGCGAAGGCAGAACTGGCGTTCGATGCAATGGGGGAAAAGGCGGTGCTGGACATCACCCTGCCCGCCATCCCGCCGAGCCGGTTCACCGAAGTTGCGCGCGATGCGCAGAGCGTGACGTTCGAAATGCCGACCACGGCCGGCGTCGCACGGCTGCGCTTCACCCGCACCGGCGACGCGCTGAAGGTCGAGCGTGGGACCGCCAAGGGCTGGGCGAGCGCGATGGAGTATCAGCGCGGGTGAGGGCAGCGCATGGCGCATGAAAAAGGCCGCGGGGTTGCCCCTGCGGCCTTTTCGATTCCGGCGGTGGCTAAAGAATCAGCCCGCCTTTTCGGCGAGGACCGTCAGCCCCTTTTCATTGACCTCGGCAAAGCCGCCCTCGACGCGGATCAGTTCCGGCGACTGGTTTGCGGCAGTCTTGTAGATTTCGATATTGCCGTCGCGGATCGTCGACATGAAGGGCGCATGGCCCTCCAGAACGCCGAAATCGCCCTCGCTGCCGGGGACCACCACCATGTGGACGTCCTCCGAGCGGAGCAGCTTTTCCGGGGTCACGAGTTCGAAGTGCAGCATTTCAATTTCTCCCCCCTCCCGCTTGCGGGAGGGGTCGGGGGAGGGTCTGTAACATTCGAGGACGGCCCGTGTGGACAGGCCCTCCCCTAGCCCCTCCCGCAAGCGGGAGGGGAAACCGGCTTACGCCTCGGCGGCCATCTTGGCGGCCTTGGCGACGACGTCGTCGATGCCGCCGACCATGTAGAAGGCCGATTCGGGCAGATGGTCATATTCGCCGTTCACGACCGCCTTGAACGACTTGATCGTGTCTTCCAGCTGGACGAACGCGCCCGGGATGCCGGTGAACACTTCGGCGACGTGGAACGGCTGCGACAGGAAGCGCTGGATCTTGCGCGCGCGGGCGACGGTGAGCTTATCTTCTTCCGACAGCTCGTCCATGCCGAGGATCGCAATGATGTCCTGCAGCGACTTGTACTTCTGCAGGATCGACTGGACGGCGCGGGCGGTCTCGTAATGCTCCTGGCCGACAACGCGCGGCTCGAGCACGCGGCTGGTCGAGTCCAGCGGGTCCACCGCCGGATAGATGCCGAGTTCCGAGATCGCACGGTTGAGAACCGTAGTCGCGTCCAAGTGTGCGAACGAGGTTGCAGGTGCCGGGTCGGTCAAATCGTCTGCAGGGACGTACACGGCCTGAACCGAGGTGATCGAACCCTTGTTGGTCGAGGTGATGCGCTCTTGCAGCGCGCCCATGTCGGTCGACAGGGTCGGCTGATAGCCCACCGCCGACGGAATACGGCCGAGCAGTGCCGACACTTCCGCGCCCGCCTGGGTGAAGCGGAAGATGTTGTCGACGAAGAACAGCACGTCCTGACCTTCGACGTCGCGGAAATATTCGGCGATGGTCAGGCCCGACAGCGCGACGCGCGCGCGTGCGCCCGGCGGCTCGTTCATCTGGCCATAGACCAGTGCAACCTTCGACCCTTCGCTGATCGCGTTGCCGTCGGCGTCCTTGGCGATCACGCCGGCGTCGAGGAACTCGTGATACAGGTCGTTGCCTTCACGCGTGCGCTCACCGACGCCCGCGAAGACCGAGGTGCCGCCATGGCCCTTGGCGATGTTGTTGATCAGTTCCTGGATGAGAACCGTCTTGCCCACGCCGGCGCCGCCGAACAGGCCGATCTTGCCGCCCTTTGCGTAGGGCGCGAGCAGGTCGATGACCTTGATGCCGGTGACGAGGATCGCGCTTTCGGTCGACTGGTCGACGAACAGCGGGGCCTCGGCATGGATCGGCGCGCGCAGGTCGGTCGCGACCGGACCGCGCTCGTCGATCGGCTCACCGACGACGTTGAGGATGCGGCCGAGCGTTGCCGGACCGACCGGCACCTGGATCTGTGCGCCGGTGGCGGTGACCGACTGACCGCGGGTCAGACCTTCGGTCGAATCCATCGCGATCGTGCGGACGGTGTTCTCGCCCAGATGCTGCGCGACTTCGAGGACGAGGCGCGTGCCGTTGTTGTCGGTTTCGAGCGCCGAGAGAATCGCGGGCAGTTCGCCGGTGAAGCTGACGTCGACGACCGCGCCGATGACCTGCGCGATGCGGCCCTGGCCGGCTGCGGCGACGGGGGTTGCCGTCGCGGCAACGTCCGCCTTGGGCTTGGTCGCGCGCGGCTTGCGCGCGGGCTTGTCTGCGGTGGGGGCTGCGGTTGCCATGTTCTTCAAGTCCTTGCTTGGCGAATGCGATCAGGGTTGCTGGGAATTGCCGACCATCGCCTCGGCCGGGGCCGTAGCGGAGGGGCGGCGGAAAGTCACGGTCAGGGTGCGGGCGGCGTCGCCCTTGTCGATGGCAATGGCGATCGGCGCGGTGCCGATCATGCCGTCGAACGCCTGTTCCTTGGCGATGGCGTCGAGCGCCTTCTTGTCGTCGATGCGATACTGGAACAGGAAGGCGCGGACGATGTCGGTCAGCCGCTTCTTTGCGGTTTCGGCATTGGCGTCGTCGGTCAGCGACAAAGCAAAGGTGATCGTGTCGATCGTCTCTGCATCCGGGCCGGTGACGGTCACGGTGCCGGTATTGGGTGACTTCGCATCGGACTGCGACAGCGTGATCGCTGCGCCCTTTGCCGCAAAGCCGGTCGGCGCCGCCGCATAGGGGGCGAGGCGATAGCCGTACTGGTTGAGGCGGCCGATCGTTTCGGTCGGGAAGCCGAACACGCGGTCCCAGCCCTTGAGGTCCGCCGCCGCTTCGCGCGCCGCCGCCTCATTCTGCGCAAGCGTCGGTTGCTCGGCAGGCTGCTGGTTGCAGCCCGCGAGTGCGATGGTCGCAGCGAGGAGGAGGAACGCGCGCATCTTATAGTGCCTCGGCGCCCGAGATGATCTCGACCAGTTCGGTCGTGATCGCGGCCTGGCGCGCGCGGTTATACTGGATCGACAGACGCTTGATCAGGTCGCCCGCGTTGCGCGTGGCGTTGTCCATCGCGGTCATCTTGCTGCCCTGTTCCGACGCAGCATTCTCACGCATCGCGCGGTAGAGCTGGATCGCAACATTGCGTGGGAGCAGGTCGGCGAGGATCGATTCCTCGTCGGGCTCATATTCGGTAACGGCTGCGCCGCTTTCCTCGACCACGACCTCGGGGATCTTGACCGGGATCAGCTGCTGCTCGGTCGGCTCCTGCGTCAGGACCGACTTGAAGTTCGAATAGAACAGGTGCGCAACGTCATACTCGCCCGCTTCGAAGCGTGCGATCAGGTCGTCGGCATAGCCACGCGCGTCGGCAAAGCCGAGCTTGCCGAGGTCGCCCGGTTCGATCGAATGGACGAAGCTGTTCGGGAACAGGCGGTTCAGCACCGCACGGCCCTTACGGCCGATATTTGACCGTCTTGCCCTGCGCGATCAGCTCCTGCGCGCGGCGACGCGCCAGACGGGCGATGTTGGTGTTGAACGCGCCAGCCAGGCCCTTGTCGCTGGTGGCGACGACGAACAGGTGGACCTGATCCTTGCCGGTGCCGGCGAGCAGCGGCGACACGCCGGGGCCGCCCGCGACCTTCGACGCGAGGCTGGCGACGACGCTTTCGAGCCGCTGCGCATAGGGACGCCCGGCCTCCGCCGCTTCCTGCGCGCGGCGCAGCTTGGCGGCGGCGACCATCTTCATCGCCTTGGTGATCTTCTGCGTCGACTTCACCGAGCCGATGCGGACCTTGAGTGCCTTAAGAGAGGCCATGTTCTTCTCTTCTTACTCCCTTTCCCCTTCAGGGGAGAGGGCCGGGGAGAGGGGCAGTCGGAAGCGGAGCCCGTATGCCCCTCTCCCAACCCTCTCCCCGCAAGCGGAGAGAGGGCTATTTTGCTTTACGCGAACGTCTTGCCGAACGCGGCGAGCGCGTCCTTGAGCTTCGCCTTCGTGTCGTCGCTCAGATCCTTGCTGTCGCGGATCGCGGCGAGGATGTCGGCGTGCTTGCTGCGCATTTCGGCGAGCATTGCGGCCTCGTACCGGACGACATCGTTCACGGCCACGCTGTCGAGATAGCCGTTGGTGCCAGCGAAGATCGACACGGTCTGCTCTTCGAACGGCAGCGGCGAGAACTGCGGCTGCTTGAGCAGCTCGGTCAGGCGCGCGCCGCGGTTCAGCAGCTTCTGGGTCGAGGCGTCGAGGTCCGAACCGAACTGTGCGAACGCGGCCATTTCGCGATACTGGGCGAGCTCGAGCTTGATCGAGCCCGACACCTTCTTCATCGCCTTGGTCTGTGCCGACGAGCCGACGCGCGACACCGACAGGCCGACGTTGATCGCCGGGCGGATGCCCGCGAAGAACAGGTCGGTTTCAAGGAAGATCTGGCCGTCGGTGATCGAGATCACGTTGGTCGGGATGTAGGCCGACACGTCGCCTGCCTGGGTTTCGATGATCGGCAGCGCGGTGAGCGAGCCCGAGCCATTGTCCTCGTTCAGCTTGGCCGCGCGCTCGAGCAGGCGGCTGTGCAGATAGAAGACGTCGCCCGGATAGGCTTCGCGGCCCGGCGGGCGGCGCAGCAGCAGCGACATCTGACGATACGCAACCGCCTGCTTCGACAGATCGTCATAGACGATCACGGCGTGCATGCCGTTGTCGCGGAAATATTCGCCCATCGCGCAGCCGGTGTAGGGCGCGAGGAACTGAAGCGGGGCGGGGTCCGATGCGGTCGCGGCGACCACGATCGAATATTCCATCGCGCCGTTCTCTTCGAGCGTGCGGACGAGCTGTGCGACGGTCGAGCGCTTCTGGCCGACGGCGACGTACACGCAATAGAGCTTCTTGCTCTCGTCGGTGCCGGCGTTCACCGTCTTCTGGTTGATGAAGGTGTCGATCGCCACGGCCGACTTGCCGGTCTGACGGTCACCGATGATCAGCTCGCGCTGGCCACGGCCGACGGGGACGAGCGCGTCGATCGCCTTGAGGCCGGTCTGAACCGGCTCATGCACCGACTTGCGCGGGATGATGCCCGGGGCCTTCACTTCGACGCGCGAGCGCTGGTCGGACACGATCGGGCCCTTGCCGTCGATCGGGTTGCCAAGGCCATCGACCACGCGGCCCAGCAGGCCCTTGCCGACCGGAACGTCGACGATGGTGCCGGTGCGCTTGACGACATCGCCTTCCTTGATCTCCGAGTCCGAGCCGAAGATCACGATACCGACATTGTCCGCCTCAAGGTTCAGCGCCATGCCCTGAACGCCATTAGCGAATTCGACCATTTCGCCCGCCTGGACATTGTCGAGGCCGTGGACGCGCGCAATGCCGTCACCCACGCTCAACACCTGGCCGGTCTCGCTGACCTCTGCCTCGGTGCCGAAATTGGCGATCTGGTCCTTGATGACCTTGGAGATTTCTGCGGCGCGGATATCCATGGTTCTAGCTTTCAGCCTTTCATCGCATGCGCGAGGGAATTGAGACGGGTCTTGATCGAGCTGTCGATCATCTGGGAGCCGATCTTCACGACCAGCCCGCCAAGGAGCGAGGGATCGACCGACAGGTCGACCGTGACGTCGCGGCCGACGCGGGCGCGCAGCTGCGTCTTGAGTTCGGCAACCTGCGCCGCGTCGAGCGGGTGGGCCGAAGTGACCGCGGCGGTCACTTCACCGCGGTGGTTCGCCGCGAGCGTGCCGAAGTCGCGGATCATGCCGGGC
Source organism: Sphingomonas sp. 32-66-10 (assembly GCA_002280565.1). Classification (GTDB taxonomy): domain Bacteria; phylum Pseudomonadota; class Alphaproteobacteria; order Sphingomonadales; family Sphingomonadaceae; genus Sphingomonas. Next base: position 4,447 of record NCEF01000024.1, on the reverse strand, counting down.
AGCGCCGACAGGCGGCGATTGTGGGCCAGCACGCCGAGGAAGCGGGTGGTGAGCGGATCGAGCTTCATCGCGCCCGCCGCCGCTGCGACGCCGCGTGCCGCTTCGTCGCGACCGAGCAGCGGACTCTTGGTCAGCGCCGCAAAGTCGGCCGATTCGGTCAGCGCCTGCTTGACCGTGGCGAGACTCGATTCGACCGTTGCGATCGAACCGCCTTCGCTCGCCAGATCGAACAGCGCGGTCGCGTAACGACCGCTTAAGCTGGCTTGGATACCGCCGGAATTATCCACGGACGCGTGTTTCCTCTTGGACTCTAGAATGGCCCCATGGGGATTCGGGGGTGTGCCTGCGCGGCACCCCCGATGGGTTGGCGCGCGCCTAGCAAAGGGGTGGCGCGGATGCAACCTGTGTGACCGTGCGATGACGGCGGCGCGTGCGCAGCGGGCTTGCCGGGAATGGCGCCGGGTGTGAAACAACGGGCTACTGACACTGCTCAGGGGGGAATGCCATGCTTCCGATGCCGATCCGTGCCGCGATTGCTGTCGGCGCCGCGAGCCTGCTTGCAACCACCGCCCATGCCGAGAGCGTGCGCATGACCGGCCGCTTCGCCGCGCCCTATCGCGATGCCGCGATGCTCGATTCGCTGCGCGTCGGGCGGATCGCGGGCAAGGACGGGATGCAGCTGGCCCTGGCGATCGAACGCGCGCTGGCGCGGCCGGATATCGAGGGGGGAACCCATTTCGACCTGGTCGGCGGGCGCGGCGGCGATGCCGATGGGCTGCTCAACGGCAATGTCGTCACCGGGGTTCAGGAAACGAAGTTCAAGCGCAAGGAAAAGGAATGCGTCGAGCGCGAGGGCGGGAAGCGTGACGGCAAGTGCCTGCGCGAGGAAGAGGGCGAGAAGGACTGTACCCGCCGCGTGATCAATGTGAACGCCGACCTGCGTCTGACCGGGCAGGGCGGGCGCGTCCTTTATAGTGTATCGCGTCCGCGCCGCGATGAAACCAGCTGGTGCCGCGGGCAGGACCCGTCGCGCACGACCGAAGAGGCGATCCGCGCGATGATCATCGACATCGCCGAACATGTGCGCGCCGACATCGTGCCTTCGGTCGAGCTCTATTCGATCCGCTTCCGCGAGAGCACGCGCGGCCTGCCCAAGCCGCTGGAGCGGCCGTTCAAGGCTATCGTCAAGCAGACCCAGCGCGACCTGCCCGCCGCCTGTGCGGCGTGGGCGCCGATGGACGTGCAGGCGCCGAACCACCCCTCGATCACCTTTGACCTTGGCCTGTGCGCCGAATCGGCGGGGGAGTATGACAAGGCGCTGACGCTGTATCGTCGCGCCGCGCTGCTGATCGGGCGGGGCGGGAATGAGGCGACGGCGGGAGCCGAGCGGGCACAGCGGCTGATCGACGGTCGCGCCGACGAAGAAGCGCGACGTCGCGGGCGCGGGCCGGGGCGGCGGTAAGGGTGAGATCAAAGCGACTCGATCTCGACCGGAATTGCGTTAGCATGGTGCCATGAAATCGATCCTGATCACCGGCCTGATCGCCGCCATTGCTACCCCCGCTGCTGCCCAGAACCGTTTTCGGGTGGGCACGGTGGAATTCACGACCGAGCTGCCGGCAGGCTATTGCCCGGCGGAGGGCAAGAATGCCGCGGTGGCGCAGATGCTCGCCGCGGCTGATCCGCGTAACGTCACCCACCTGACCGCGATGTCCTGCAGCGCGGACATGGCGTGGAAGGACTATTTCATCCTCAAGACGCCGAACGAATTGCTGGCCGTCAGCACCACCACCGCCGAACTTCAGCGCGCCATCGGCCCTGCGCTCAACGCGCAGTCGGGGGGCGAAAATGAAGAAGCGTCCAAGAGCGTTTCGCGCACCGTGGGCAGCCCGGTCCAGATCAAGGGCGAGGTGCGCGGCTATGGCCAGGATGCGCACTGTGTTTATCTCGGGGCGGTGCTCGACATGGCGGCGCCGGAGCGCGGGATCGCCTATACGCTGGCGATGAGCGGATGCATGACCGTCGTGTCGGGCAAGGTCGTGACGATCTATCGCTATGCGCCCGGCACGACCGACGCGGATATCCGCAAGCTGATGCCGTCGGTGCTGGCCTTTGCCAAGGCGATCAAGCCGGTGGCCGCCAACTGATCCGCTCCCCCCGGCCGGGCCGGGAGGAGCGAGGATCGATTACCCGCGACGCTGGCCCTGGCCGCCGCCGCCACCGCTGCGCTGGCCGCCACCGCCACCGGCACCGGCGGGACGCGGGGTGAACTTCTTTTTGCGCGGGCCATAGAAGCGCGGCTTGTCGCCGGCACCGGCGCCTTCAGCAGCGCGCGGGGCGGCGGTGCCGAGCGTTTCGCGGCGCTCGCCAGTCGGATTGGCGCGCGGGCCGCGGTCGCGCTGGGCGGCGCGGTGATGGGCGTTGCGGTCCTGCATCGTGCGGCCGTTGCGGCCGTTCATCTCGTCGCGGCTGACCGGGATCGGGCCGCGGCTCGACTTGATGCGGGCCGATTCCGCAAGGAAATCCTCGGGTAGCGGCTGGATCGCGACCTTTTGGCGGATCAGCTTTTCGATGTCGCGCAGATACGGCCGCTCGTCATCGGCGCAATAGCTGATGGCGATGCCGGTCGCGCCGGCGCGGGCGGTGCGGCCAATGCGGTGGACATATTGGTCCGGGACATTGGGCAGCTCGAAGTTGAACACATGGCTGACACCCGACACGTCGATGCCGCGCGCCGCGATGTCGGTGGCGATCAGCACCTTGACCTTGCCCGACTTGAACTCGCCCAGCGCACGCTCGCGCTGCGGCTGGCTCTTGTTGCCGTGGATCGCGTTCGACGCGATGCCGCTGGCCGCCAGCAGCTTCACGACGCGGTCGGCGCCATGCTTGGTGCGGGTGAAGATCAGCGCGCGGTCGATCGCCTCGTCGCGCAGCGCGATGGTCAGCAGCGATTGCTTCTCCGCCTGGTTCACGAAGGTCACGAACTGCTCGACGCGCTCGGCGGTGGTGGCGACCGGGGTCACCTTCACCTCGACCGGATCCTTGATGAACTGGGTCGCGAGGTCGCGGATGCTCTTGGGCATGGTGGCCGAGAAGAACAGGGTCTGACGCTTGCTGGGCAGCTCGCGGACGATGCGCTTCAACGCGTGGATGAAGCCCAGATCCATCATCTGGTCGGCCTCGTCCAGCACCAGGATTTCGATGCCGAGCAGGATCGCATAGCTTTGTTCGATCAGGTCGACGAGGCGGCCCGGGGTCGCGACGACGATATCAACGCCGCGCGCGAGGTCGGTCTTGTTCTTGTGGATCGAGGTGCCGCCGAACACGGTCGCGACGCTGAGCTTGGTGCCCTTGCTATAGTCGCGGGCGCTCTGCGCGATCTGGCTGGCCAGTTCGCGGGTCGGCGCGAGGACGAGCATGCGGCAACCGCGCGGCTGCGCCCGCTTGTTCGACGCCACGAGCCGCTCGATCGAGGGGAGCATGAACGCGGCGGTCTTGCCGGTGCCGGTCTGGGCGATGCCGAGCAGGTCGCGCCCTTC
>NCEF01000024.1:0-903 GCA_002280565.1 Sphingomonas sp. 32-66-10 | reverse complement strand
CCCTTCGAGCAGCGCCGGGATCGACTGCGCCTGAATCGGGGTCGCGTCGGTATAGCCCTTTGCCGACAGCGCAGCCAGCGTGGTCTCGGACAGGCCGAGGGTATTGAACTTGGTCATGGAGTCTCTTTGCATAACGGCCAGCGCGCATGCGGAATGCGCGCGCGCAGGCGGGGTCAAAAAATGACGACCCGCGTGATATGGGAAGCCGAGCAATCAACCGAGGCGGAGCCGGAGCCGCAGGATAAACCCCAGCCCGATCACGCTGCATAACGCCTCGCTGCGCCGCGATATGGCAGCAACGTTGCCATAAGTCAAGATGCGGCGGGGCGGCGAACAGTTACACTGGCTTTACACTATCGCGCGCCGCCGGCGCGGTGCGGGTGTGGCCGGGTGAAGGGTCGGCAAAGCTTACGAAGGTATTCGGAGCTCGGTTCATTCTGTGAGCTTTGGGCGAGGGTGGCGGCTGCCGAAACTGACAATAATGCGGGTGTGTCAGGCGGCGTGTCAGTTTCGTGCCAAGAGCGGCCGACGTCCTGCGGCGGTGCGATCGACGGATTCAAAGACCGTGCAGAATGGGATGCATGAGAACATATGGGGTCCAACATCGCAAGAGGGCTCCGCAAGTAATGCGGATACTATCTGCGGCAGCCAGTCTGTCTCAGGCCCGCAGCTTTTGTGCAGATAGTGAAAACAAACTGCCGCCTCGATCAGGCGCTCGCGTATTTTCTTTTGATGGGTCAGTTGCCAATGTGTATGACTATGGCTTCAAACTGAGGAGCAAGAATGTCTTCACCCAGCCAACCACCGGGCGTTAAGGTTATGATTGCCTTGGCCGTTTTGATGCTTGCTGTGTGGATTTTCCTCCCGTTGATTGCGATCGCGCTGATAGGCAAACCCGCTTCT
>NCEF01000073.1 GCA_002280565.1 Sphingomonas sp. 32-66-10 | reverse complement strand
AAAGGCGAGGTTGGTGGTGATGATGACGCTGGTCTGCTCATAGAGTTTGCTGATCAGGTGGAACAGCAGCTGGCCGCCCGATCGGGCGAACGGCAGATAGCCCAGTTCGTCGAGTACGATCAGATCGAGACGGGATAGCTGGGCGGCGAGAGCGCCACTCTTGCCGATCCTGGCTTCCTCTTCGAGGCGGGTCACCAGATCGACCGTGTTGAAGTAGCGGCCTCGGGCACCGGAACGGACGACATTGGCGGTGATGGCGATGGCCAGATGGGTCTTTCCTGTGCCTGTGCCGCCGACCAGGACGATATTGCGCCGTGCGGGCAGGAACGCGCCGCTGTGCAATGAACGCACCAGCCCCTCGTTGATGGGTGTGCCCTCGAACCGGAAGGCGTCGATGTCCTTCACGACTGGCAGCCTGGCAGCGGCCATCCGGTATCGGATCGACGCGGCATGACGATGCGTCGCCTCCGCTCGCAGGAGGTCGGTCAGTATCTCCATGGTGGTGCGCTGGCGCTGAAGGCCGGTGGTGACGGCATCGTCGAACGCGCCCGCCATGCCCTTGAGGCCAAGGCCGCGCATGGCCTCGATCATGTCATGCCGCTGCATCGAAGGTCCTCAGCTGGTCGTAACGGGCGCAGTCGGCGATCGGCGGATGGCGCAAGGCGCTGTCTTCGGAGGTGATGATCGTCAGCGGACGCGGGGGTTCCCGGCGTCGTGCCAGGATGTTGAGGATCAGGTCGTCGCTTGCCGTGCCCGTCGCCAGTGCCTCATGCACAGCGGCTTCGACAGGCTCCAGGCCATCGGTCAGTACGGCCGACAGCACACGGACGAACCGACGATCGGCATCGTCGCCATTACCCAGCTTGCGGCGCAGGCGGGCAAGCGCCGGTGGCAGATCCCAGTCCTGGAAGGGGGCACCGTTCCGCAACGCGCCAGGCTTGCGGGCCAGCACCGGCAGATAATGCCAGGGGTCATAGATCGTGCGGTTGCGCCCGAAGTAGCGGGGATGCTCGGCGACAACCTCCTCGCCGCAGCGCACGACAATGCGGTCGGCATAGGCCCGGACCTGCACCGTCCGCCGCGCCACCGTCGAGAGAACCGAGTAGCGGTTGCGATCGAAGCTGATCAGGCAGGTGCCGGTCACGGCATGCTCGCTCTCGTTAAAGCCGTCGAACGGCCCCAGCATCGGTTGCAGTGCCGATCGCTCGATCTCCAGCGCCTGTGCCACGGTCAGCTCGCCCTGTTCCGGGTGTGCCTGTCGTTCCGCCCA
>NCEF01000072.1 GCA_002280565.1 Sphingomonas sp. 32-66-10 | reverse complement strand
GATGAAGGCCGGCCTCCCCGAGAAGGAGCCGGGCATTCTTGCGCGCTGGCAGGCCGATGGGCTGTATGAAAAGCTGCGCGCCGCCCGCGCGGGCGCGGATAAGTTCATCCTGCACGATGGCCCGCCCTATGCGAATGGCGACATGCATATCGGCCATGCGCTGAACCACATCCTGAAGGACATGGTGGTCCGCACCCAGAGCCTGCTGGGCAAGGACGCGCCCTATGTGCCCGGCTGGGACTGCCACGGCCTGCCCATCGAGTGGAAGGTCGAGGAAGAATACCGCAAGAAGAAGAAGAACAAGGACGAGGTTCCTGCAAAGGAATTCCGCGCCGAATGCCGCGCCTATGCCCAGAACTGGGTGAATGTGCAGCGCGAACAGCTCAAGCGCCTCGGCGTGAATGGCGATTGGGACCATCCCTATCTGACCATGGATTTCCAGGCCGAAGCCACCATCGTGGGCGAGCTGCTGAAATTCGCGGAAGCCGGAATGATCTATCGCGGCGCCAAGCCGGTGATGTGGTCCCCCGTTGAGAAGACGGCACTGGCCGAGGCCGAGGTGGAATATGAGGACATCACCTCCACTCAGGTCGATGTGGCCTTCGAGATCACCGATAGCCCGATCAAGGAACTGATCGGCGCCTATGCGGTGATCTGGACGACGACCCCGTGGACGATCCCGGTGAACCAGGCTTTGGCCTATGGGCCGGAGGTCCCATACGTGATGGTTGTGGATGGAGATAAGCGTCTCCTCGTTTCAGCGGGTCTCGTCGAAGAACTAGAAAAGCGGCTTGGCCGAGGTTTCGACACGCCTGCCCGACCCGAAGGTGATAGCTGGTGGATAGGTGCTCAACTCGCCGGCACCGTTGCCCGCCATCCGATGCATCATCTCGGCGGCTTCTATGCCGAACCGCGCCCCTTCCTGCCCGGCGACTTCGTCACCACCGACAGCGGCACCGGCCTCGTCCATATGGCGCCCGACCATGGCGAGGACGATTTCGACCTGTGCAAGGCGCATGGGATCGAGCCGAAATTCGTGGTGGAGGCCGATGGCCGCTATCGCGAGGACTGGGCGTGGCTGCCGCGCACCGACGAGCGCGCCGCATCGGCGGATTACAAGCATTCCTATCCGCATAGCTGGCGCAGCAAGGCCAAGGTGATCTTCCGCTGCACGCCGCAATGGTTCGTGCCGATGGACAAGCCGCTGGCTACGCTGGAATTCCCGGTCGCCCCGCTCGACGGGATTGGCGGCGCCGTGGCTGCGGCGGTTGCCGCCGATAGCGGCACGCTGCGCGAAGTGGCGCTGCAGGCCATTTCCGACACGCGCTGGGTGCCCGAAAAGGGCGAGAACCGCATCCGTTCGATGGTGGAAGGCCGCCCGGACTGGGTGCTTTCGCGCCAGCGCGCCTGGGGCGTGCCGATCACGCTGTTCGTCGATCGCAAGACTGGCCAATATCTCAACGATCCCGCCGTCAATGCCCGCATCGTCGCCGCCGTGCGCGAACAGGGCGTGGATGCCTGGGACGACGAGAACGCGCAGACCCTGCTCGGCAGTGATTACAAGCTCGAGGATTACGAGCGGATCACCGACATTCTGGACGTGTGGTTCGATTCGGGCAGCACTCATGCCTTCGTGCTGGAAAGCGGCCGTTGGCCCGAATTGCTGCGCCCCGCAGGCTATGAAGGCCCGCCGGCGGACCTCTATCTGGAAGGCAGCGACCAGCATCGCGGCTGGTTCCAGTCTTCCCTGCTGGAAAGCTGCGCCACGCGCGGCCATGCGCCCTACAAGGCGGTTCTGACCCACGGCTTCACCATGGATGCCAAGGGCCTGAAGATGTCCAAGTCGCTCGGCAACACCGTCAGCCCGCTGAAGGTGATGGAGCAATATGGCGCGGACATCATCCGCCTGTGGGCCCTGTCGGTCGATTATACC
>NCEF01000023.1:4728-61279 GCA_002280565.1 Sphingomonas sp. 32-66-10 | reverse complement strand
AATTCAGCAGCGAGCAACTGTTCCTGCTGCGCGAACCACGCCGCACGCTCGGCCCCGGTCGAACATTGATAGGGGCCATTTGGACGCTTGCTGCAAAAGGTCAGGTCCTTGCAGGTGAACTCGAACGGCGTTTGCGCCTGCAGGTTCGATTCGGCGATTCCGCCCGGAAACTTGACGCTCAATGTGCCCCCCATCGGGGCGCAATATTGCGCGGCAAAGGCGTTCGCGGTCTGCACGCTGGTGGGCGGGGGCGGTGGCGCCTTGGCCTTGGAACAGCCCGATCCGAAATAGCCATAGACGGTGCAGACGACCTTCTTGCCGCCCTGATAGGCGGCGCTGACCCCCGCCTCCGCCAGCCCGACCCCGCCGTCGATCAATCCGTTGATCCCGTCGATTACTGTCCCGACGAACCCGGCGCACGCTCCCTTGGCCAGCTGGCCAAGGATCGGTGTTCGTCCGATCAAGCCGCCGAGCACCGCCTGGTCGACCAGCGAACACGCGACCTGTTTGTTGGCCCCCAGCGTCATCAGCAGCTTGACCCCGGTGACAACATCGCCCTCGCGCATCGCCGCATAGACGTCGCGCACCAGCCGCACCTTGGCCGACGCCAGCGTCTGAATGTCCTTCTCGATCTGGAAATCCGTCTCAAACGCAAAGCGGCAGATCGTCTCGATATCGCCGAAATAGGGAACTGCCTCGGCCAGTTGCCGCTTGGCTTCCTCGCGCGCCTCATTCGTCTGCGCCTGGGCATAGGCCGCAGCAAAGTCTGCTGCCGACTGCATCGCTGCATTGGTGTCGGCCTTGCCCTTGGCACTGCTGATCTTGTTCGACGCCTGATCGAACACGCCATCGACCGCAGTGATCGGAAAAACGCATTTGGCGTAGGTGAACACGTCGATCTTGGGCAGTGTCTTGCCCCGTGCCGCCTTCGCCGCCCCGACCAGTGCAAAGAACGGATAATCCTGCGCGGCGGCACGGGCATAGACGGTCGATGCTTCGGTCGGCCGCGAAATCGTGAACGCCGCCATCTCGATCTCATCGGGCTTCACCCCGATCTGCAACAGGACCGGGCGCAGCTTCTGGAGCAAATTATCGGCAAAACCCGCCCGTGCCGGAACCGTCGAAGGCCCGGCGATCAGCCCAGCCAGGGCGATCGTCGTAAGGATCACGCGAACCGAATGCCAGGCCATAGGTGCCGCCCCATCCCAAGGATCGTTACTATGACGCTACGACTTACCGCGCATCGTGACAATCGGCATTGCGCGCCTCAATCCGGCGAACGCTAAGGGATCACGGGAACAGCCGCGCGAGGCTCCGCTCCAGCATCATCAGCTGCCACAGCGTCCGACCGTGCTCGGCGCGGCCCGACCGATGCTCCTCCGCCAGCCGCGCAATTGCCTTGGGCTCGAACCACCCGCTCCCGGCCAGCACCCGCGATCGCGCCAGTCCCGCAGCCTCCTCCGCCAGCGCCTTGCGGAACCACGCCGACACCGGCGTCACGAACCCCATTTTCGGGCGGTACAAAATGTCCTTGGGCAGATACGGCTCCAGCGCCTTCTTCATCAGCCACTTGCCCTGCCCGCCCCGGATCCGCATCGACGCGGGCAGAGTCGCGGCGAACTCGACAAAGCGATAATCGAGCAGCGGCTCGCGCGCTTCCAGGCTCACCGCCATGCTGGTCCGGTCCATCTTGGTCAGGATGTCGCTGGGCAGCCAGTGCTTGAAATCGGCGTACTGCGCCCGGTCCAGCCCATCCCGCGCCGGAGCCTCCCGCATCGTGTCGACGTAACGCTGTTCAGCGCGATGATCGCCCAGCGTCGCCCGCGCGGCATCGGTGTAGAGCCCGAACCGCACCCCCGGCGTCGTCACCCCGACCGCCTTGGCATAGGCCGCCCCGCCCTCATCCGCCAACGCCAGCAACGTCGTCTTCGCGCGCAGCGGCCGCGGTGCCCAGTCGGCCTTGGGATAAACCCGCCCGAGCGCTCCGAACAGACCCCGCACCGACGAGGGCAGCACCGAACGCACCCGCTCCTCCGCCGCGTGGAATTTATACCGCCGATACCCGGCCAGCGCCTCGTCCGCCCCATCGCCCGACAGCGCCACCGTCACGCTCTCGCGCGCCAGTTCACACACGCGGTACGTCGCCAGCGCCGAGGCATCGGCAAACGGCTCATCGAAATGATGTACGAGCGTGTCGATCAGCGCGTAATCATCCGCCGCGACGGTCTTCACCCGATGCTGCGTGGCAAAGCGCTCGGCGATCAGCGCGGCATGCGCGGTCTCGTCATAGCCCGCCTCGTCGAAGCCGATGGTACAGGTCTTGACCGCCGCCCGGCTCGCCTCGGCCATCAGCGCCACCACCGCGCTCGAATCCACCCCGCCCGACAGGAACGCGCCCAGCGGCACATCCGCGATCATCCGCGATCGCACTGCGCTGCGCAGATGGTGGATCAGCTCCGCCTCCAGATCGCGCGCCGATCCCTTAGCCCGCTGCGAAAAGTCGATGTCCCACCATTTCACCGGCGCGGTCACGGGCTTGCCGCGCTCGAGCAACAGATAGTGCCCGGCAGGCAGCTTCTTCACCCCCGCCAGCACGCTCGCATCGTCAGGGACATAGCCAAGACCCAGAAAATCCTCGACCGCGGTGAAATCCGGAGCGCGACGGAACAGCGGATGCGCCAGCAACCCCTTGATCTCGGACGCGAACGCCACCGCCCCGTCCGACAATTCGGCATAATGGAGCGGCTTCACCCCCATCCGGTCGCGCGCCAGCAACAGCGACTGCGTGCGCGCGTCATAGAGCGCGAAGGCGAACATCCCGTTCAGCCGCTCCAGCACCCGCACGCCCCACGCGCGCCAGCCATGCAGCAGCACTTCGGTATCGCTATGGCTGACGAACACCGCGCCCTTCGCCTCCAGCTCAGCGCGGACCTCCTGAAAATTATAGATTTCGCCGTTGAAGCTGACGACGACATCGCCCTGCGGCGTCGCCATCGGCTGCCCGCCACCCGCCAGGTCGATGATCGACAGCCGCCGATGCCCGAGGCCAACGCCCGGCCCGGTCCACACGCCTGCCCCGTCCGGCCCGCGATGCACCAGCGCATCGGACATCGCCCGCACCCGCGCCGCGTCCACCGGCTTGGGCGTTCCGGGATAGTAAAGGCCAGCTATGCCGCACATCAGTCAGTCGTTCCCCGCCCGGTTCCGTCGCACGGCTTTCGCGGGGATGACGCGCCGGTGCAAGAGCACAGCCACCAGTTCGCCGCTCAATCGACTCCCGCCGCCCGATCCGCCAGTTCATCCACCGGCGGCATCGCCCCCAGAAACCGCTTGATCGCCGCCCGCGTCGGCAGGTCGGTCTTCTCCGCCGACACCATCACCGCCACCGCGCGCTGCCGCCCGCCGAGCAGCTTGGCCTTCAGTGTCTCCGCCTTCACCCGCGACGGGCTGCCCGTCACCACGTCGCCAACGCGATACCAGGTCACAACCTCGCGCTCGACCGGTCCCGGAGCGGTCATCCGCAGCGCCGCACCGCCCTCAAGCTCGGGCAGATCCTCGATCCGCACCCAGCTGTCATTCTCCCGGATCGCGCCTTGCCCGAACCCGACCAGCTCCTTGCCCTCGCGCTGGCTGGCATAGACGGCGATCACCAGATCGACGTGCGCGCCCATGCCGTCGGAATAGCGCGTCATCACGAAATGGTCCGCGCCCGGAAAATTGGGTTTCCACACCGCACGCGTGCTCAGCGGCCCCTGCGTCCACCCCGCCACCTGCGGCGCCACGACCTTCGCCGGCAGCGTATCCGCGCGCGCGGCAATCACCCCGGCCCAGGCCATGAACAGGCTCACCGCTGTCAGCGAAACCAGCGCCACCACCGCCGGCATCTTCGCCGTCCCCGGCCAGCGCGCCTGCAGCTTGGCGGGATCGAACCACGGCGCATCCGGATCGCGGTCGAACCACTTCCACCCGATCGCCAGCACGCCCGCCATCACCGCGCCAAAGAACACCCAGCCATAGAGGATATGGTCGAACCCCGTGGCCGCCTCGACCGATGTCAGATAGGCGGCATAGACCGTCCCGAACGCGCGCACGCCGTTCGCGACGATCGGCACCACCAGCGCAACCACCATGAACGCCACCCGTCGCGGCCAGCTGGTGTAACAGACATTCGCCACCAGCGCCCCGTATGCGATCATCGCGATGACGAACTTCGCGCCCGAACACGCCTCCGCCACCTCGAAATAGCCATTAGGGGTGGTGATCAGCACGCCATCTACATGCGCCGGCACGCCGAACAGGTCGAGCAACGGCACGAGGATCGCGACGGTCAGGTCCTGCAGCGGCTTTTCCAGCCCTTCGCCAAACGGAACCAGAAAGATCATATAGGCCAGCGGAAACGCCAGCGCGCGCACCACATTGGGCCCGAGCAGCGCGACGACCGCGCCCTGCAGCATCACGACCAGCCCAAGATGCCGGAACAGCGCGACTCCCGCCGCGTCGCCCAGCATCCACGCCCCCGCGCCGCCCGCAACCACGACCAGCCCCGGCCACCAGGCGGCGGGCGGCACCTTGGCCAGGTCCACCCGCCGTTGCCACACCAGCCAGCCGACGACCGGCGCGACGAACAGGCAATGGCCAAATGTGGTATTGGTCCAGTAAATGGTAGCCAGATCGCCGACATCCCCGCGGAACAGGATCAGCAGCAGCGCCCACACACCGGCCAACATCGCCGCATGCCGCTGCCACACCGTATCGAACAGCGGCTGGCCCGCCGCGACCGGAACCGCCGCGCTCGCCATGTTCAGGCTGCCGCCGGGCGGGCCGTGCGGCGGTCGTTGCGGCCGCGCAGCCCCAGAAGTTCGTCCAGCGCCGACAGGCGGGCATCCCAGCTATAATGGTCGATCACCCGCTGCCGCGCGAGCGCACCGAACTCCGCGCCGGTCTTCGGGTCGGCCAGGATGCGCGTGACCGCATCGGCGATCTCGCCAACCGTTTGGCCCACCTCGATCGTGCCGCCATGGTCGATGCCCGTCGCCGCCGCCGCCGAAGCCACCACCGGCCGCGCCATCGCCATCGCCTCCAGGACCTTGTTCTGGACCCCGCGCGCCAGCTTCAACGGTGCGACCACCACCGATGCTGCCTGCAACCAGGGGCGGACATCCGCAACCTCACCGGTCACGGTAACGCCGGGATGCTTGGTCAACGCCTGCACCGCGTCGGTCGGCTTGCGCCCGACAATGGCAAAGCGCGCCTTGGGGTGGCGCAGCCGGATATGCGGCAGGATCGTCTCGACGAACCAGGTCACGCCTTCGATATTCGGGCGATAATCCATCTGGCCGGTGAACACGATCAACTCGCCCATCGTGTCGATGCGCTTGAACTGCGCGCCGGGGTCGAAAATGCTCGTGTCGATGCCATTGCACACTGCATGGACACGCTCTGCCCCGGTCCGCTGGCGGAACAGCCGTGCTTCCTCTTCGCTGACGAACAAGCTGGCATCGGCACGCGCGGCAATCGCCTTTTCATGCGCGGCCAGCAGCCGTGCCTCGCGCCGCATCATCCATCCGGTAAAGCCCCGGCTGGTCTCGCCATAACTCGCGAACTTGGCCGAATCCATGTCGACAAAGTCCATCACGACACGCTGCCTTGGGCGCAGCGGCACATATTGCGCCATCTGGCTGGAAAAGACGTAGATCGTGTCGATCGCATGCCGCGCCAGCATCGCATCGACCGCGCGATGCACTTCGGCATTGTCGAACGCGGTCAACGACACCGGCCGATGCGATAGCAACGACTGCACTCCCGCCAGCGCCTGTGGCTTGCTGCGCCACACGATCTGGCGGTTGCCGGTCAGCTTGGCGAGGCCGGACTTGCGCTTGAGGTCAGCGGGATCGTCGGCAAACGCGATCAGGTGCACCCGCTTGCGCTCGCTCAGATAGCGGATGATGTTGAACGCGCGGATCTTGTCGCCGCGATCGGGCGGGAACGGCACGCGATGCGCCAGGAACAGGATGTCACCCATCAGCCGAGCCCCCGCGAAATCCACGGGCCCACGCGGTTGGCGATGGCGAGCGGCAACTTGCTCCAGACTGCGACCTGCAACCGGTATTTGGGGTTGAGCGGATTGGCGTCGCGGATCGCCGCGCCATCGGCCACGCGGTCATAATAGGTCAGCGGCTGGGGCTCGAACCCCCAATTCTTCTTGAACGCCGCCGCCCCTGTCCCGACCTTAGACCGACCGAAATCGAATCGGGTGCAGCCCCGCTCGCGCGCATGACGCATCAGCTCGAAATACATGCGGTCATTGGCGCGCAACCGGCGCGCCTCCGCCGTGCCGCCACCCCAATAGGGAAACACCGTTCGCCGCCAATACAGACTCAACACAGCGGACACCGCTTTACCTTCACGCCGCACGACCAACACGTCAGCCGCGCTACCAAACTCCTGCAACACTTCCGTGAACAGTGCACGCGGAAACACCGGGGTACCCAGATTGCGCACCGATTCTGCATATACGGCATAGTGCGCCGCGACATCGGCCGGGTCGCGCCCGACGGACACGTTCAGGTCGGTGTCCAGCGCCTTGCGCACCTCGGCGCGCTGCTTGCGCGGAATAGCGAGCAGTTCGGCGGCGTCATCCTGTGCCAGCGGACGTGCGAAGCCCAGATAATGGCTGTCGTCCACGCTCCATTCCGGCCCCGGCCGCGGCCCGCCGCGCACTTCGACACTCGGACAGCTCAGCCGCTGCGCCAGTGCCCAGCACGCCTCGGCCAGCGCCTCGGCCACCACCGGCTTGTCAGCGAGAATGCCGCCGCCCACACCGAACCCGGCGGACGCCAGCACCCGTCCGAACAGCGGCGAATGCAGCTCGGTCAGCGGCATCACCCCGACGATGCCACGCTCGCCGCGCTCCGCGACCAGATAATGGCTGCGCTGCCCGCACCCCTTGGCCACCGCCGCGCTCCACGCGGGCAGGTGGAACGGCGTGGCATCGACATGCTCATGAACATAGGCGCCGATCCGCGCGCGATCGATCGTATCGCCAAGGTCAGCGACACGCAGCGTCAGCGGGCGCAGCTGGATCGGTGCGTTCATGCCGCCACCTCCAGTGCCGGAGCGCGATCGAGCAAGGCTGCCTCTGCCGCCGCCACCCGATCGGTGCGGTCCCAGCGATGCGCCGCGAACAGCGTCCGCAGTTTCCCCGCCATCGCACCCAGCCGACTGTAATGCCGCAGTTTCGACTTGAACGGCGCATTCTCGACGCGCGGCTGGCCCGGATCGACCTCCCACGGATGGAAGTAGAACACCGCCGGCTGGCCGCCCTTGTTCATCGCGCGGATCGCCCCCTGCACCACGCTGCCCGGTAACAGGCGGAAAAACCCGCCTCCGGTCGTCACTTCACGCCCCAGAAAGCGCGCAGTCGTCACCGGCAGCTCGATCAGGTCGCTCCCCGCCACCGGCCGATAGGCGCGGCGCGGCGCATCGGCCCAGCCATAATGATCATGCCCGATCGGCGCGACGCTCGATGAATAGGCATAGCCCTCTTCCGCCAGCACCTGATGCGCCCAGGGGGTGCGGACATCGATCGAAAAGCTCGGCGCGCGGTATCCGCTCACCTTCTGCCCGGTCGCATCCTCCAGCACCGCGCGCGCGCGGCCAATATCGGCGCGAAACTGTTCCGGCCCCATGGTGAACACGCGTTGGTGGTCCCAGCCATGACTGGCCACCTCATGCCCGGCATCGGCAATCCGCCGCATCAGCGCGGGATAGCGCTCCGCCACCCAGCCCAGGGTGAAGAACGTCGCCTTGACCCCGCCCTCGCCGAACAGCGCCAGCACCCTGTCGGTATTCGCCTCGACGCGGTGCTCCAGCGCGGCCCAATCGTCGCGCGCGATCACCGTCTCGAACGCGCCGACCTGGAACCAGTCCTCGACATCAACCGAAAGGGCGTTGGCGACCATCGTCAGGCAGCGGCTCCCCGCCGCGTCGGCCGGGCATCCTCGACCTCGATGAAATCCACCATCAGCGTCAGCACGCGGCGCAGCGCCGCATCCTGCTCCTCGATCCGCGCCTCCAGCCGCGCGAATCGCGCCGCCAGATCGGCATCGACGACCGGCGCAGGTGGCGGTGCCGCAGCAGGCGCGGCCGGAGCCGAAACCTCGCGCCGCAACGCCTCGCGCGCCGCCTGGGCGGCCTCGGGCGGGGCCGGCACGGGAGCAGCAACCGGCGCAGGACGTGCCGGCGCGGACGGCGGCATCGCCCCCGAAAGATCGCCTTCCAGATCGGCGATCACCGCCTCGACATCCGCGCCGGTGAAGCTCGTAATCTCCTCGATCGCGCCCAGCAGCAATACCCGCCCGGCGAGCAGGTTCACCTTGCGCGGAATCCCGCCCGACCAGCGATACATCGCCGCGACCGCATCATTGGTGAAGCGCGGCTTGCCCCGCCACCCGACGCAGGACAGCCGGTGGATCAGATAGGGTTCCAGTTCATCCGCGCCCATCGGGTCGAGCGCGTGCATCGCGATCACCCGCTGGCGCAGCTGGTCGAGCCGCGGATCGGACAGGCGCGCACGAAACTCGGGCTGGCCGAGCAGGAAAATCTGCAGCAGCGGATAGCCGCCCGCCTGGAAGTTGGAGAGCATGCGCAGCTCTTCCAGGCTCTCCAGCGGCAATGCCTGTGCCTCATCGGCGATCAGCAACGTTCGCCGCCCCTGCCGCGCGACCGCGTGCAGCTGCTTTTCGATCGCCGCGAGCAGCTGCGCCTTGGCCAGGTGCGTGCCATCGATGTTCAGACCGGCCGCGACCATCAGCAACAGGTCTTCGGCTTCGACCTGAGTCGTCACGATCTTGATCACGTGCAGCAATTCGGGGTCGATCGTCTCCATCAGGTGACCGACCAACGTCGTCTTGCCCGCACCGGGCGCGCCGGTAATGACGATGAATCCCTCGCCCTGGCTCAGACCATAGCCAAGATAGGCCATCGCTTTTTTGTGCGTGGCGGTATCGAACCAGAACGCCGGATCCGGCGTCAGCTGGAACGGTCGCCCGCTCAGTCCGTAATGGTCGTCGTACATGCTGCCATCCCTGGACCAAAAACCTTCAGAAACCGTAGCGAAGGCCGAGCTGCGCCTGTGCCTGGGTGTTGCTGCCCTCGCCATCGACCTCGAAGCTGGAGATGCCGAGCGAGGCGACCGCACTCAGCGGACCGAAGCTGTGATAGTAGGACCCCGCCGCACCACCGCCGAACACGCCCGGCGCACCGGCGATGCCGCTCTGATAATAGTTGACGAACATATTGCCGTTCACCCCGGACCGGCCACTCAGCGCGCGCGATGCGAACAGCTGGGCATAATAGGTGTCGTCGCTGCTTCCGGCCAGCACCGAGCTGCCTGCGGGCACCAGATAGCGCCGGTTGGCATAGCCCGCGCCCAGCCCCAGCGTGGTGCGGCCCGAATTCATCGCCAGCACGCCCGTGATCCCGCGTGCACGGTAGTTGGCGCTGGCGACCGATCCCAGCGCGTTGGTCAGGCACCCGCCCGCCGCCGTGCCGCTGTCGCCGAAGATGCATCCATCGAACTGATCGCCGAATGAATCGGTCGGCACATTGAAGCTGGTCGGCAGCGCGGCCAGATCGCTGGCCAGCTGGCGGCCAAAGCTCTGCACCGAATCATACACCCCGACCTGCAACCCCGACCGCCGCGAAATCTGCCATTGCAGCGACCCGGTATAGCTCATCGAATCATAGCGACGCCCGGCCCGCGCCTCCAGCATCAGCCGCGCATTGGGCTTGTACAGCACGCCTGCGTCCCAGAAGATGCCTTCGATTTCGTACGCGATCCGCGGTGGCGACGCCGGATCGGTGACGAAGCGCCCCGCCCCGTCGCGCACGATCGCACCGGTCCCGTCGCGCAGCGCGTCCTTCTGGGTGATCTCGATCTTTTCATAGCCCACGCCACCGACGATCGCGAGGCCGCGACCGATCGGCAGCACCGCATCCGCGCGGCCATATTTGCCGTCGAACTTCTGGTCGAGCTGGCTCATCTCCTCGCGCTGCCACGCACCCGCAACGCTCAGACCGACCGGCAGGAACGTCCCCGCCTTCACCCCCGCGCGCACCTGCGCCAGATGGTTGGTCGAACTGTCGAATACATCGACCGGCGGCGCAGCAGGGTCGATCGACGAGATCGTCGGTGCCTCGACCTTGGTATAACCAAAGCGATAGGCCGCACTGACGCTCGCCGGGCCATTGCCGGTGTGGAAGGTCGGCCCGCCATAGACCGAATAGACCTGGCTCACATTGCGGACATTGCCCGCCAGATTGGTCGGCGCATCGCCGCGAATGTCGCTGCGCGCGCGCGTCGCCAGCGCCCCGCCCTCAACCGTAAAGCCCGGCGCGACCTTCACCGCTGCGCGCGCCAGGCCGCTATGCGTATCCTGATCGGCCACGTCATTCTGCCAGTCGAAGCGGCGCTCGTACTTATACGACAGCTGCACCTCGACCCGGCGCGTCTGGATCGACGCATCGACCCCCGCACCGATGGTGGAGTAGGTCAGCACCTCGCCCCCGCCCGAAAGGTCGGCGACCAGCACCTGCCCCGCATCGACATAGGGGGTGATCGACTTGCTCTTGTCCTTCGCAACGGCCGGAGCCGCGATCAGGCAGGTGGCGGCACATGCCGCGGCGAACAGCCTCATTGGTCGGGTTCCCCGTAATAGGCGCCATAGCTGCCAAAGCGGCGCCCGCCCGGTTGAATGGAAACGCTGTTGAGCAACAACTGGATATGGTCGCACCCGTCGAGCAGCCCGACCGCGTCGCGCAGTTCGTTCTCACGCGTGCGGTCGGCGCGGACCACCAGCATCACCTGCCCGACATGGCTGGCGAGCGCGCTGGCGGGCGACGCGGCGAGGATCGGGGGCGAATCGAAAATCACGATGCGGCGCGGATTGGCTGCTGCCAGCCCGTCGAGGATGGCATGTGCCCGCGCGCTGGCGAGCAACTCGGTGTCGGCGACGCTGCGCGTGCCTGCGGGCAGGACCGACAGCTGCGGTACATCGGTGTCGATGACGCAGTCCTCGACATCCTTGACCCCACCCGACAGCGCATCGAGCAGCCCCGGGCCATCCGGCGCGCCCAGTCGCTGAAGCACATCGGGCTTGGCGAAATCGGCATCGACCAACAGGATTTCGACATCCTTTTCCGCCGCCAGCGACAGCGCGAGGTTGATCGCGCAAAATGTCTTGCCGTCATTCGGCTTGGCCGAGCAGACCAGGATCATCCGCGACCGGTCATCGGCGCCCTCACCCCCGGCCGCACGAATCTGCCGCGCGGTGGTCAGCAACTGGCGCTTCACCAGCCGGAATTCCTCGGCCAGCGCGGTCACGGTCGCGCCGGGAACCAGCATGCCATGCTCGGCCAGCTTCTTGCGATCGATCGCCACGCGCCGACGCGTGCTCGGCTCCTGGACAGGTTGCGCTGCAGCGACCGGCTCAGGCCGGACCAGCGGCGCACGCGGCGCTTCCACTGCGCCGAATACCGGAATGTCATGGCGCGGCTTCGGCACCGGCGGGGCCACCGGGGCCACAGCCGCTTGCTGCGCCGGAGCATGTTGTTGTGCAGCCTGGCGCTGGACGAACGCCTGATGCGCCGCCGCCCGCTCCACCAGCGATCCGCCAAGGCGTTTGGGAGTCTGGTCGTTCATGGCCTGCCCCTCACGCGCTCATGCCGCGCTGGAGCATTTCCAGCCCCAGCAGCGCCACCCATGCGACGACCAGTCCGGCGGTCGCCGCTGCAAACATCTGAAATCGCTTGCGGCGCAGCGCGGTCTGCGCACTCGTAACGACTTCGCCGATCGATCCGATCACCGGCATCCCGCTCATTTTTTCCAGCCGCGCCGTCGTCGGGAACGTCCCCGCGAGTTGGCTCAGACCGAACGCTACCGCCACGCCAGCACCCAGCCCGACGATCAGCACGCCGGTCAGCAGCAGCGGTCGGTTGGGCGCGGTTGGCGAACGCGGCGCGGTCGGCGGATCGATCACATTGAACTTGACCGCATCGGCCTGGCCCGCCGCCTGGCTGCGCAATTTCACCTGCTCGCGATCGGCGAGCAGTTTGTCGTACGCCGCCTTCATCACCTGATAATTACGGTCGATCTCGGCCTGTTCCTGCGCCGCCGCAGGATCGCCCGCGATCTTGTCGTCGATCGCGGCCATGTCGGCCTCGATCTGCGCCTTGCGGTTGGTCAGCGCGGCGACCTGCGCCGACTTGTCGGCCTGCATCGCCTTGAGGCTCAGGTAGAGCGGGTTGGCGCTCGCGCCGCCGCCGCCGCCCGAATAGACCGGCTCGCGCTTCGCCGCGCCCTGAGCCGCTGACAACTGGCTCTTGAGCGCGATGACATCGGGGTGACTGTCGGTCCAGCCGCGCGCGCGCGCCTCGGTCAGCTGCCCCTGGATCGCTGCCAGCCGCGCCCGTGCCGGCCCAGCCACCGCGCCACCGCCGCCTGCTCCTGCGACCGTCGCGGACGTGCCCGCCATCTGGCCATTGACCGCAGCAAGGCCGCTCTGCGCCGCTGCCAGCTCCTGATTGACCTGCGCCAGCTGCGCGCGCGCCGCCGAGAGCCGCTCGGCGAGCGTGCCGGTGCCGGGCAACGAGCCGAGATAGCGGTTCTGGAAATCGGCCTTCTTCGCCTCGGCCTCCTGCAGCGCCTTTTGCCGCTGGGCGAGCTGCTGGTCGAGGAACTGGAGCGACTGGCTCGCCTCGTCGCGGATCGTGCCGAGATTATCCTCGACGAAAATGTCGATCAGCTTCTGGACGATGGTGCGCGACAATTTGCCGCTGTCCGCCGTGGCGGTGATCTCGAACAGATTGTCCTGTTGCGCGGTGATCTTGATCTTCTTCTGCAGCCCTGCAACCCGTTCGGCAACGTCGCGGTCGGTTGCGACCGTGTTGGCCAGGTCGGTGCCGCGCACCACCTTTTCCAGATTGGTCGCGCTCGCCAGCGTGGTGCGGACGCGATCGATATCCTTCTGCTGTTCCTGCTGGGTGGCGATGCCCTCGCCGGGCAGGATCGAACGCAGCTGCACGAAGATGCGCGCGCGGCTCTCATATTGGTTGGGGATCTGCGACACGACCAGCCATCCCGCCAGGCACACGGCCCAGGCGACGGCCATGGCAATCCAGCGGCGTTGCCACACGCCGTGAAGTGCCGTCCTGATCTCGTCCCACAATCCCCCCACCGGGCGGTCTCCGTCTGGTTAGAACATGCTTTCGGGAATGATGATCACGTCGCCCGGCTCCAGCCGGACGTTCGCGCTGGTGTCCCCATTCTTCAGCAGGTCGGACAAGCGCACCTTGTATTCGCGCTGCTTGCCCGTCGCCTTGTCGTACCGGACCAGCCGCGCGCGATTGCCCGCCGCAAATTCGCTCAGGCCACCCACCGCGATCATCGCGTCGAGCAGCGTCATGTTGGCACGATAGGGCAAGGACGCCGGCTTTTCGGTGGCACCGACGATGCGCACCTGCTGGCTGAACGTGCCCGAGAAGCTCTTGACCACGACCGACACGATCGGGTCCTTGATATACTCGCCCAGCGCGTATTTCAGGTCATCGGCCAGCATGGCGGGCGTCTTGCCCACCGCCGGCATGTCGCTCACCAGCGGCGTGGTAATGCGGCCATCGGGGCGAACCTGCACCTCCGCCGACAATTCCTGGTTGCGCCAGACAAAGATCTGCAGCGTGTCGAGCGGGCCGATGACATATTCCTCGCCCGGCCCCTCACGGCTCGCGACAAAGGTGGTCGGCGGCAGCTCCGGACGATTTCCGCCGCCCATACAGCCCGAAAGCGCCGCCGCCATCATCAGCGGAAGCGCCAACTTCTTGCCGGCATGTCCCAAACGCATCACAATCGAACCTCCTGACGCTCGCGCAGTCCCGGCGTCCCGGGACGACGTGCACGAACAACCGCTTTGCTATGGCGGCGGGAGGTAAAGATTGCGTTAGGAACGCGGCCGCTGGCGGCGTGACGTCAGGTCAAGCGACGATTTCGGCCGCCGGACCATGGCCCAGAAAGCCCGCCGGGCTCGCACTTGCGCCATAGGCTCCAGCGAGGAAAACGGCGATCACGTCGCCCACCTGCGCCTCTGGCAGCGCGACCTTATCCCCCAGCCGGTCGAGCGGCGTGCAGAGCGGCCCGACAAGCGACACGGTCTCCGTCGCCTCGTCCCCCATCCTGTCCGCAACCGCGATCGGATAATTGCGTCGCACCACCGTCCCGAAATTGCCCGAAGCGGCGAGTTGATGATTCAACCCGCCGTCACAGATCAGGAACGTTTCGTCCCCGCTGACCTTCCGATCGACGATCCGCGTCAGATACACGCCGCATTCCGCCGCGATCCACCGTCCCAGTTCGATTGCATAGGCCTGATCCGGCTCGAGGACTTCGCTGAGCCGCGCCCCGACCAGCCCGATATCCACCGGCGCATCGCCCGAGAAATAGGGCACGCCCAGCCCCCCGCCGATATTCACCAGCGGAGCCTTCGCGCCCACCGCCTCGGCCAGTTCGCGCGCCAGCCCGACGGTCGCCGCCTGCGTCTCACAGATCGCGTCGCTGTCCAGCGCCTGCGACCCGGCAAAGATATGAAACCCCCGCCAGTCCGCCCCCGCAGCGATCAGTCGCTTGACCAGCGCCGGCACCCGCACCGCATCGATGCCGAACGGCGATGGCCGCCCGCCCATCTTCATGCCCGAACCCTTGAGCTCGAACGACGGATTGACCCGCACCGCCAGCTTCGGCGTCACGCCCAGCCGCGCGCCGATCGCCAGCGCGCGGTCGGCCTCGCCCTCCGATTCAAGGTTCAGCGTCGCCCCGGCGACAATCGCTGCCTCCAGCTCGACATCACGCTTCCCCGGCCCGGCAAAGCTGATGTGCCCCGCCTCCTTGACCGCCAGCGCCTTGGCCAGCTCTCCCCCGGACGCAACATCAAGGCCACCGACCAGCGGCGAAACGACTTCCAGAAACGCCGGTAAGGGATTGGCTTTAATGGCGAAATGGATCTCGACAGCATCTGGCAGCGCCGCGCGCAACTGGCCTAACCGCTCGCGTACGATGGCCGTGTCATAGACGAACAGCGGCGTCCCCGCCTGCGCCACCCAGTCACTCGCGGCGCGCCCAGCGATCTGCAATTCCCCGCCCTGCCCCGTAAAATAGGGGGGGATCGGCCCCATCGGCTTCATGCCGTCATCTTCCCGTTCGCATTGCGCGGCAAATCTTCGCGCCAGACATAGCGCACCGGCTGCATGAACGCCGGCAGCTCGCGCCGCAACCGCTCGCGCAACGCCACTTCTGCCGCCTCGGCCGCACCCCGCGCCACCGCAATCACCACCACTGCCTGTCCCAGCCGCGGGTCGGGCACGCCCAGCGCCACTGCCTCACGCACCTCGTCGCCGGCCAGCACCGCTTCCTCGACCTCGGTCGGGCTGATCCGGTTGCCCGACGATTTGATCATCTCGTCATCGCGCCCGACGAAGCGCAACAGCCCATCCGCCCCCTCGACCACCGTGTCCCCTGAAAACACCGCCATCCCGCCATAGCTGGACTCGGCCGGCGCGGGCTTGAAGCGCAGCGCGGTCCGCTCCGTATCCTGCCAATAGCCCTGCGCCACCAGCGGCCCGGCATGCACCAGCTCCCCCGCCTCGCCCGGATCGGCGCGCGTCCCATCGGGCCGCACCACCATGATCTCGGCAAAGGGGATCGCCCGCCCCATCGACTCGGGATGCGCATCGACAAGGCTCGGGTCGAGATAGGTCGATCGAAACGCCTCGGTCAGGCCGTACATCGGATACAGGTCCGCCTCCGGAAACCGCGCCCGCAACCCCCGCACCATGCCGATCGTCAGCGCCCCGCCCGAATTGGTCAGCCGCTTCAGCTTCGCCGCCACCGCCTCCGGCCACTCCGCCTCCAGCAACTGCGTCCACAGCGGCGGCACCCCCGCAATCGTGGTGGCGTCATGCCGGTCCACCGCCTTGATCACATCGCGCGCGGTCAGATAGTCCAGCGGGATCACCCGCCCCCCCGCGGCCCAGGTCGACAGCAGCTGGTTCTGCCCATAATCGAAGCTCAGCGGCAGCACGCCCAGCACGCGGTCGTCCGCCGCCACCTTCAGATAATGCGCGACGCTGATCGCGCCGAGCCACAAATTGGCATGGCTCAGCATCACCCCCTTGGGCCGTCCAGTCGACCCTGAAGTATACAGGATCGCCACCAACGGGCACATCGCCATCCTCCAGCGTCCCCGCCCGCGCCCCTTGCGTCAGCAATAGCCGCGCCCCGCTATCGGCCAGAATATGCGCCACCTGCGCGCGCTTGAGCACCGGATTGACCGGCACATGCACCAGTCCCGCCCGCGCCGCCGACAGCGGCATCACGCACGCATGCCGCGTCTTGGGCAGCCAGGTCGCAACCCGATCCCCCGGCCCCAGCCCCTGAGCTCGCAGCCACAACGCCAGCGCCGCAACCGCCGCCTCCAGCTGCGCATAGCTCAGCGTCCCCGCACGATCCTCCAGCGCCACGGCGTCAGGCAAACCGCGCGTCGTCAGCGCATCGATCGGGTAAGGGGTCGGGTCAAGTTCCACCATCGCGCCTGCATATCCCGCATCGGTTAACGATCCAGTGTCTATTATCGCTTAGCAGGTGCAGCACTTGGCATCGCCGCGTCCAGAGCGTAACGGGCGCCAAAACAACCGGGGATTTGGGGCCGTGCAGCCTGACGGATACAATGAAGTCGAAGAAACCGTGCGCGGCGTGCTGCGCGATGTGCTGGGCATCGACGCCGCCCGCGCCGCGACCTTCGACGAAGCGACGCCTTTGTTCGGCGCGCTCCCCGAACTCGACTCGATGGCGGTCGCCGGCGTGCTGACCGAGATCGAGGATCGCCTGGGCATCATCATCGACGATGATGAGGTGGATGGCGACATGCTCGAAACCTTCGGCGCGCTGGTCCAGTTCGCCGCGTCCAAGGCGCTCAACTGATCCGCGCAGACGCCTATGACTGGCCCGAGGGCCGCGAAGCGATGCTCCGCTTCGGCCCCGAGACCGGCCCGGTCGTGGTCGTCGCGCTCCCCTTGTTCGAAGAAGCCAACCGCACCCGCGCCTTTGCGGTGACGATCCTGTGCGCGCTGGCGGAGCGCGGCATCGCGGGCGCACTCCCCGACCTGCCGGGCCAGGGCGAGAGCCTGATGCCGACCCACGAAACAGATCTCATCAGGCTGCGCGCCGCGTTCGCCGCCGCCGTCGCCAGCCTCAACACGCCCGCCTTAACCCTCGCCATCCGCAGCGGCGCCCTGCTCGACGGCGAGGCGCTGGTCACCGCCCGCACCCACCTCTCCCCGATGACCGGAGCCGACCTGCGCCGCGAACTCATCCGCGCACGCCAGGCATCGGCACGCGAATCCGGCGAGCCGTTCGATCCCGCCAGCCTCGACACCGCCACCGCTCCGGTTGAACTCGCCGGCAATCGGGTCAGCCCGACCCTGCTCGCCCAGCTCAGCGACGCCACGCCGTCACCCGAGCAGACCCGCACCGTCCGCCTCGCCACCGAAGCCAAACCCGCCGACGTGAAGCTCCCCGGCAGCCCGCTGTGGCGCCGCGCCGAGCCGGATAACGACCCCGCCTTCGCCCAGGCCGTCGCCGACGACATTGCCCAATGGATCGCCACATGCGCCGCCTGATCAGCTTCCCCTGCGCCGGCGAAACCCTCGCCGCCACGCTCGACGAGGCCCCCGGCACCACCGGCCTGCTCATCGTCTCGGGCGGCAACGAAATCCGCATCGGCGCGCATCGCGGCATGGCCGAACTCGCCGCCACGATCGCCGCATCGGGTCACCCGGTATTCCGCTACGACCGCCGCGGCATCGGCGATTCATCCGGGGATAACAACGGCTTCGAATCTACAGCGCAGGACATTTTCGAAGCCGCCAGCGCCTTCCGCCGCGAAGCCCCACACCTCACCCGCGTCGTCGCGTTCGGCAATTGCGACGCCGCCGGCGCGCTGATCCTGTTCCACGCCGATGCACCGATCGACGCCCTGATCCTCACCAACCCCTGGACAATCGAGCCGAGCGCGGAGGGCAACGACCTGCCCCCCGCCGCCGCGATCCGCTCACGGTATGTCGAAAAGCTGAAGAACCCCCGCGAACTCCTCCGCCTGCTCACGGGCGACGTCAATATCCGCAAGCTAATCAATGGCTTGGCCAAGGCGTCGGCGAAACAGTCTCAACCCCCGACCAGCCTCCCCGCCCGCCTCGCAACATCGCTGGCGGCCACCAAGGTGCCGGTGACGATCCTGCTGGCCGAACGCGACAACACCGCCCTGGCCTTCGCCGATCACTGGAAAAGCCCCGCCTTCGCCCCCGCCCGCACCCGCCACACCCTAACCACCTGCCCCACCGACAGCCACAGCTTCGCCCGCCCAGCGGACAAGGCATGGCTGACCGATCAGGTGCACGCGGCCCTCGCGCCCGAATAAGTTAGGGCCGCCCCCGTAAGCGTGCTACGATCCCATTGGGCAGATTTTCCCAGTCTTCAATCGTCTCGACGTCGCTACCCCGGGGATGGATCGCTTACCGCGAACCTCCGGCCTTGTTGGGCCATGCCAATGCGTTCCGCGCCGTCACTGCCGCCGCTCCCCAACAGTCTGGGGATTGCGCTCGTCATCTCGTCTGCAACGCCGTTGTTGTTGCTGGACAAGGATCTGTGCGTGGAGGCCGCCAGCCGATCCTTTTGCAGCGCGTTCGAACTGGATCCGGCGCAGGTGGTCGGCGCGGATTTGTCTGCCCTTGGCGACGGCGAATGGGCGGCGCCCCAGCTCCGCTCGCTGTTACGCGCGACAATAACGGGCAATGCCGCGATCGATGCCTATGAAATGGAGTTGATCCGCACCGGCCAACCGACCTTGTACCTGATCCTCAACGCGCACCTCCTTGAGATCGACGGCGCCGATCAGCGGCGGATGGCGCTTGCGGTGCTCGATGTGACGGCGATCCGCAAGGCGAAGAAGGCTTGGGCCGCCGCCGAACGCGAAAAGGACGTGTTGCTGCGCGAATTGCAGCACCGCGTCGCCAATAGCCTCCAGATCATCGCCAGCGTGCTGATGCAAAGCGCCCGCCGCGTCCAATCGGATGAGGCGCGCCTCCACCTCCACGATGCTCACCACCGCGTCATGTCGATCGCCACACTCCAGCGTCAGTTGGCCGCAGGCACACCGGGCGACGTAAAATTGCGCGCCTATCTCAATGACCTGTGCGACAGCATCGGCGCATCGATGATCTTCGACCACAGCGTGACGCGGATCAACGTCATCGTCGATGACACCAGCACCAGCGCCGACGTCTCGGTCAGCCTCGGCCTGATCGTCACGGAACTGGTTATCAACGCGCTCAAACACGCCTTCCCCGATCCCGCGAAGGCTGGCTGCATCACCGTAGAATATTGGAGCCGGCCGACGGGATGGCAGCTTACCGTCACCGACGACGGCATCGGCATGCCCCCCGAAGACGAGGCGAAGAAACCGGGCCTCGGCACCGGCATCGTCGACGCCCTCTCCAACCAGCTCGACGCCACCGTCATCGTGACGGACACCGCCCCCGGCACGCGGGTGGCGATCACGCATTTGGGGAAGGTCTAACCCAACCTCACCGTCGCGCCGGCCTTGAGCCGGAGCAAGGCTTCTGGTCAACCGCACGAGGCAGTCCGGCCCCAGGTCAAGCCCGGGCGACGAAGTGAATGGTAAGGGCTTTCCTACAAAACCCCGAAAAGCGCATACACTGGTCGATGCACCGCCGACTCGCCCAGCCCTGCCTATTCCTAAACAACGGAGCCGCGCGACCGCGTGTTTACGGGGCCAGCCAAGTGTCAGCTTCCACCCCGCGCACGCATGACACCCCGCGCATTCCGTCAGCTTCGTCATCCAATGCTGACACAATCGCGCGCGTTGTCCTTAACTTCGTCAGTTTCCGCGGATCACTCCGCAGCCTGAGCAACGGCCTCGAAATCCGCTTCGGCCAGAAAGCGTTCGGCATCCAGCGCAGCCATGCAGCCCGTGCCGGCTGCGGTGATCGCCTGGCGATAGACCTTGTCCATCACGTCGCCGCACGCGAACACGCCGGGCACGCTGGTGCGCGTCGTCCCCGTCTCGACGGTGATGTAGCTGTCCTCGTCCAGCTCCAGATGCCCGCGGAACAGCTCGGTCGCCGGGTGATGGCCGATCGCGACAAAGCCGCCCTCGACATCGATGCGCGATTCCTCGCCGGTCACGCGGTCCTTCAGGTTCAGCGCCACCAGCCCCTCGGGATCGCCGCCGCCGACGAACTCGACGACTTCCTTGTTCCACAGCACCTTGATCTTGGGATTGGCGAACAGCCGCTCCTGCAGGATCTTTTCGGCGCGCAGCGTGTCGCGGCGGTGGATCAGCGTCACGTCATGGCTGTGGTTGGTCAGGTACAGCGCCTCTTCGACCGCGGTATTGCCGCCGCCGATCACCGCCACCTTCTTGCCGCGATAGAAGAATCCGTCGCAGGTCGCACAGGCCGACGCGCCCTTGCCCTTCATCGCCTCTTCGCTCTCCAGCCCCAGCCACTTGGCCTGCGCGCCGGTCGCGATCACCAGCGTGTCGCCCGAATAGACGGTGCCGCCATCGCCGATCAGGCGGAACGGGCGCTGCGACAAATCGACCTCGACGATCGAATCATACATCATCTGCGCGCCGACATGCTCGGCCTGCGCCTGCATCTCTTCCATCAGCCACGGGCCCTGGATCACTTCGCGAAAGCCGGGGTAATTCTCGACATCGGTAGTCGTGGTGAGCTGGCCGCCCGGCTGGATGCCCTGCACCACGATCGGCGCCAGCCCCGCGCGCGCGCCATAGATGGCGGCGGACAGGCCGGCCGGGCCGGAACCGAGGATCAGCATGCGGGTCGAGTGGGTGGCGGTCATTCGAGAATCCTGTTCAGTCCCGGGAAGCGGGTCACGGCGCTGCATCTAGGGGGGCAGCGCCGCCTAAGGCAACATGGGTGGTGTCACATCCGCCGCCAGCAAAGCGATTCTGTTGTGGACGAAAGCCGGTTGAAGGGCGGCGCGCGGCTGGGCAGACTGGCGGCATGACATTGCGCCGCACCCTGCTCGCCGCAGCCCTGCTGCTTCCCCTCTCCGCCGTGGCGCAGGAGGCGCCCGCGCCTACGCCGACGCCCACCCCTGCCCCGGCGCCCAAACCGGCAACGCAAAAGGTCGCGCTCGACACCAGCTTCGGCCGCATCGTGCTGGAACTGGAGACGCA
Source organism: Sphingomonas sp. 32-66-10 (assembly GCA_002280565.1). Classification (GTDB taxonomy): domain Bacteria; phylum Pseudomonadota; class Alphaproteobacteria; order Sphingomonadales; family Sphingomonadaceae; genus Sphingomonas. The sequence goes on along the minus strand of NCEF01000023.1, from coordinate 39,953 downwards.
GCGCGCCCCGCTCACCGCGCGCAATTTCCTGCGCTATGCCGATCAGAAGCGGCTCGACGGCATCGCCTTCTACCGGACGGTGAAGGTCGCCGACAAATTCGGCTTCATCCAGTTCGGGATCGACAACGACCCCAAGCGCATCCTGCCGCCGATCAAGCACGAGCCGACCACGCAAACCGGCGTGAAGCATGTGAATGGCGCGATCAGCACCGCCCGCCTCGCCCCCGGAACGGCGCGCGGCGAGTTCACGATCAGCGTCGGGGACCAGCCCTCGCTCGACGCCGATCCGACGCGGCCCGGCGACAATCTCGGCTATGCCGCCTTCGGCAAGGTGGTGGAGGGGATGGAGGTGGTGTGGAAGATTCTCGACGCCCCCACTTCACCCACAGCGGGCGAAGGCGTGATGAAGGGCCAGATGCTCAGCCCGAAAATCCGGATCCTGAAGGTGACCCGCGTGCCTTAAGCCGCACTGAACAGGAAGAGGACGAATAGCCAGAACAGCAACGACCCACACACGACCATCAGAAAGCCCGAACCGGCGGGCAGCGCGTCGTTCGTCGCGTCATCCGCGCTGGCAATCTCGTGGTAGGAGGACATGGCAACTCTCCGCTCGATGCTGCCATGCCTGCCATGCGCCGGGCGGGTTGCCCATATCGGGAAAATGCAGTCGGGATACTACGTGGGTCCGCATTAACCCTCGCGATCACTGCGCCGGCGGATATTTCTCGGCCAGTGCGGCGCGGACATCGGCCACCTTGATCGCCCGCCATTGCCGCGACGGTTCTTCGCCTGCCGCCAGGCTGATCGGCCGGATCAACAGGCGATATTCAAACCCCTGTGGCGTCCCGGCGCTGTAGCGATGATAGCCGTAGGTCACCGTGCGCTCGACCAGCAACGCGCTCTCGATGATGAAGGCATCCTTGCCCAGGCCGCGCACATGGTCCGCCGCAACCAGCATCGCCGCCTCTTCGACCATCGCCGGGCTCGCCGACAGGCTGCCCATCCGCAGATTGACCAATTGGGGATCGTCGCCCTTCATGACCCGATATCCTTCCATATCGGTGCGCCAGAAATTGCTCCCCTCGTCCCGCATCTTGGGCTTGCCAGCGGCATGCTCACCGCGCGGCAAGAGCTTCACCAGATCGGCAAAGCCCAGCTGCAGCATCCGCGTGGTGCTCACGTCCTGCATCCGCCGGATCTGGTCGATCGTCGCATCGATTGCCCGAGCTTCTGCAGGATCATCGGCCCGCAGCTGTGCGATCAGGTCCGACATGACAACCAGCGCCTCGCCGCGCGGCCGCTCGGGCTCGGCGGCGAGCGCCTTCATCGTCAACTTGCCGGCACGCAATCGCAAGGCGATGGCACGCGACCAGTCGTCGAGCACTGCGGTGGCCTTGTCCCCGGCCGCGACGCGGCGGCGATAATCCTCCTCGACCCGCTTGGGCTGCTTGCGCCCATCGGGGCGTGGCGGGGGAGGTTCGACGGCAAACGCCACCTCGTCACGCGCAGCCTTCAGCTCGCTCGCCGATTGCTCGGTCTTGCCCGAAGCGAGCAGCGCATAGGCTCGGGCGCCCCGGATCGCCGCGCGCCCCTCAATTTCCTCATATTTGCGATCCGCCTCGCCGCTCAGCGTCCAGCCGCCCCGGCCCTTGGGCAGGTCGAAGCTGATCTGTTCGGCATAGAGCGCGGCATTTTCAAAATCGCCGGTCTGCAGGGCGATCATCAGCATGAGCCGAAGCATGTTCGGATTGTACGATGCCTGTTCGCGCAACTGCGCGATGCGGTTGCCGCGATCGGTGTCGAACAACAGCCGGATCGCCGAGGCCAGGCGCCGCACGCTGGGCGAATAGGGGCGCCGCGCGACGATCGAATCCAGCAATTTCTGCGCGTCTGCCGTCTTCTTGGTACGATACAACGCGATGGCGCGCAGTGCGTCGCTGCCCAGACGCGATGCGGCAAGCTCCTCTGTCGTAGCATAGGTCGCGTGAAACGTGTCGAATTCGTCCAGCGTGGCCAGGGCAGTGGCGTCGCTCTTTTCGGCCAATTCGTGCAGCGCGCGAGCGCGGAGCAGCGAGAGGCGGCGGTTGCGGAACTCCGGGACGAGCATCGGGTCGGCGAGCGTCCGCTCGCACGCTGCGCTGCCCTGCACGCCAAATGATCGCAGGCGGATGCCGTAATTCGGTCCGAGGCCGCCCCAGCCGCGATGCTCGGGCTGTTTCTCGCCAGGGTTGAGCTTCTTTTTCGGGTTGGGGACGGGATAGCCGTCACACGCCGGATAGTCCGCCGCGGTCGCAGGCTGGGGCGCAACCGGGGCCGGCGGTGGCGGCGGCGATGGCACTTCGACCACCTCGGTCTGCCCCGCCTGTGCGCCACCCATTGCCCCACCGGTCGCCAATGCGCCGGCCAGCACCGTCCAGAATCCGTTCACCGAAAGCCCCCTTGCGATTCGCAGGATGATAGCTTCGGCAATCCGGGGCAGAAAGCGGTAACGGAACGATCCGCCGCCCTGCCCCGGAGCCCGGATTACTCGACCGGCTTGACCTCAAGCCCGGTCCACTTGGCTGCGAAGGCGTAGAGGTCGGACGTCTCCTCGATCACCTTGTCGGTCGGCTTGCCCGCGCCATGCCCGGCCCGCGTTTCGATGCGGACGAGGTGCGGCTTGGGGCCAATGTCGGCGGCCTGCAGCGCGGCGGTGTATTTGAAGGTGTGGCCCGGCACGACGCGGTCATCGGTGTCGGCCGTCGTCGCCAGGATCGCGGGATAGGTCTTGCCCGACTGGATGTTATGGTAAGGCGAATAGGCGCGCAGTCGCTTCCAGTCGGCTTCCTTCGAAGGGTAGCCATAATCGTCGACCCAATAGCGGCCAGCGGTAAAGCGGTCGAAACGGAGCATGTCCATCACGCCGACCGCGGGCATCGCCGCCGCGAACAAGTCGGGCCGCTGGTTGACCACCGCGCCGACGAGCAGGCCGCCATTCGACCCACCCTGGATCGCCAGACCGTCCTTCTTGGTCACGCCCTGCGCAATCAGATATTCGCCGGCGGCGATGAAGTCGTCGAACACATTCTGCTTGTTGGCCAGGCGGCCGCCATCATGCCACGCCTTGCCATATTCGCCGCCGCCGCGGATGTTGGCGAGGACGAACGCCCCGCCCTGCTCCATCCATGCGACCCGCGCAGCGGAGAAGGCCGGCGTATAGGCGATGTTGAACCCGCCATAGCCCCACAGGATCGTGGGCGCCGGGCCGGTCGTCGTCTTCTTGCGCACCACGAACATCGGCACGCGGGTGCCGTCCTTTGACGTGTAGAATTTCTGATCGACGACATAGTCGGTCGGGTTGAACGCCACCTTGGGCTGCGCCCAGACCGTCGCCTTGTCGGTCGCGACGTCGTAGCGGAAGATGGTCGTGGGATAGTTGAAGCTGGTGAAGGCGAAGAACGTCTCATTCTCGTCCGGCTCGCCGCCAAAGCCCGCTGCGGTGCCGATGCCTGGCAGCGTCACCTTGCCCAGCAGTTTGCCGTCGAGCGCATGGCGGCGCACTTCGGTCTTGGCGTCGACCAGATAGGACAGGATCAGCTTGCCGCCGACGATCGACGCGCCGCCCAGCACCGCTGCATCCTGTGCCACGATTTCGCGTGCGGTCAGGTCGGCGCTGGCGACGTCGATGGTGACGACGCGGCTGCGCGGCGCATCCTTGTTGGTCGAGATATAGAAGGTCGATCCGACATTGCCGATCACCGACCAGTCATTGGTCAGTTCGCCGATGATCGTCTTCGGCTTGGCCGCCGGGTCCTTGAGGTCGATGACGTGCAGCAGATTGCGGTTGTCGGTGCCCTCGCTGGTGTAGATCACCAGCCAGCGGCCATCGTCGGTCAGGCCCGAATAATGGCTCTGCTTGGGCTGGCTCGGGGTTTCATAGACGAGGCGGTCGGCGCTCTGCGGCGTGCCGAGCTTGTGGAAATAGATGCGGTGATTTTCGTTCAGCGCCTGGAACTTGGCGTCGGCCGGCGGCTCGGGATAGCGCGAGTAGTAGAAGCCGGATCCGTCCTTGGCCCAGGACGCGGCCATGGCGAACTTGGCCCATTCGATCTTGTCGTCGAGCACCTTGCCGGTCGCAACGTCGAGGACGCGGATCGTGCGCCAGTCGCTGCCGCCATCCTGGATCGAATAGGCAAGCAGCTTGCCGTCTTCAGACGGCAGCCATTCGCCGAGCGCCGTCGCGCCGTCCGCCGCCCAGCTATTGGGATCGATCAGGACGCGGCCTTCGCCATTGAGGCCATCGCGGACATACAGGACAGCCTGGTTCTGGAGACCCGAGTTGCGCGAGTAGAAATAGCGCGTGCCCTTACGATACGGCATCCCGAAGCGCTCATAGTCGAACAGCTTGGTCAGACGCGCCTTGAACGCGTCGCGACCGGGCAGCGTGTCGAGATAGGCGTCGGTGACCTTGTTCTGCGCCTTGACCCATTCGGCCACGGCGGGACTGACCGAGCGCGGCGGGTGTCGGGATAGGTGATCGGTGCAGTCATGGTCGGCGCGGACTCCGGGCTGGCGAATGCGGTGGGGGTAACGAACAAAAGCGGCAGGGCGAGAATCGACGCGCGGCGCATTGGTATCTCCTGAAACGGAAGCGCCTTACCCTATTGCCACACTGCGTGGGGTCAAGCGGGCGGTCCGACGAACCTGACGAAAAAGCGGGGGTTTTGGGCTGACGCGACCGGTTTGCGACCGTGACAGGACGCCAACGCGACCGGCGCGCGACAATCACGCGCCGTTTGGACGACAGTCACGCAAATGACGTCAGCGCGCTTTCATAGGCGACCCAGCTCATCACCATCAGCGGGAGCGTTGCAAAGGCGAGTGCCACCGCGTTGCCAGCTCCAGTTCCGCGTGTATTCTTCATCAGATCCTCCTGCGCCGCATTGGTTGCAGGGCGCGTGCCAAATCGGCGATCGGCGGATTTCCGTCGGTTCTTCCGTGACACGATAGATGGGGAGCTGGACGCCCCACCAAAGTTCAGTGATTCTTACGGGGGCGCAACATTGGCTTGGGGTGGCCGAGCATGGCAAAGTGGCGGCGATGATCCTATTTGCCCTGCTTCTCGCCGCGCCGCCGCAAGCCGATCCCGCTGCCGATGCCAGTCGCTGCATCCGCGCGGTTGCGCCCGCCAGCGGGACGATCGGAACGCTGGAGAATCGCTGCACCGAGCGGTTGGTGGTGTTCATGTGCGTGACCGGCCCACCGTTGCGCGCGCGCGAGACCTATTTCGACTGCGCCAAGGGGCAAGTCGGCAGCTATGACGTGAAGGCGGCGGGCAGCGCGCCCGCGATCTTTGCCGGAGCGCGGCGGGTGCATCTGTTCGCGTGCCGGTTCCCGCAGTTTTTGCCGCGCGACGTGCGGTATCATCATGGACGCGGGTTGAAGGGGGTTTGCCGGTGAGGTGGTAACGCCCTTTCGGGCGGCACGCTGAACCTGTTTCAGCGCCAGCCCGCCGCCTGCCACTCCGTCGCTTGTCGAACGGTGGATGCTGAAACAAGTTAAGCATGACGGCCCCCCCCTCCGTCGCCTTCGGCGCCACCTCCCCCTGGCGGGGGAGGATATTTGAAGGACGGGCAACGCCCCAAACGAGAAGGGGCGGCCGCACCGTCGTGCGACCGCCCCAGCTCTGGTCGATGAAGTGCCCGAAATCAGGCGGCTTCGTCGAAATCCTCGTCACCCATCACCGGACCCGAATCCTGGCCCTTGGCCGAGACGTCGCGGTCGACGAATTCGATGATCGCCATCGGCGCCGCGTCCGAAGCGCGAGGGCCGGTCTTGATGATGCGGGTATAGCCGCCGTTGCGGTCGGCGTAGCGCGACGCAAGCACATCGAACAGCTTTGCCAGCTGCGCATCGTCGAGCAGACGCGCATGCGCAAGACGGCGGTTCGAAAGACCATCCTTCTTCGCCAGCGTGACCAGCTTTTCGACGTAGGGACGCAGTTCCTTCGCCTTGGCGACGGTGGTGGTGATCTGCTCATGCTTGATCAGCGCGGCCGACATGTTGCGGAACAGCGCGATGCGATGTGCCGAGGTGCGCTGAAGCTTACGACCGCCGTATTTATGACGCATGGTATTTCCTTTCAGTTCGTTCGGGGGCCGTATCAGGTACCCCGGACCAGGCAGGGACGGTGCGCCTGCCGAAAATCCGTCGCCCCGGCGAAGGCCGGGGCCGCTATGAGCAAAGTGCCACGCCAAGCGACATGGCGGCCCCGGCCTTCGCCGGGGCGACGCTTAGCCCATGATTTCCTGCTCGAGCTTCTTGGCCATCTCTTCGATGTTCTCAGGCGGCCAGCCCGGGATTTCCATGCCGAGGCGCAGACCCATCGACGACAGCACTTCCTTGATTTCGTTCAGCGACTTGCGGCCGAAATTCGGGGTGCGCAGCATCTCGGCTTCGGTCTTCTGGACCAGGTCGCCGATATAAATGATGTTGTCGTTCTTGAGGCAGTTGGCCGAACGGACCGACAGCTCGAGCTCGTCCACCTTCTTGAGCAGGTAGCGGTTGATCGTCGCGGTGTCGCTGCTGCCTTCCGACGCAGTCGACTGGGCGGCGACGCCGACCGGCGCGCTGCGGGTGATCGCCGAATCGTCGAAGTGGACGAACAGCGCCAGCTGGTCCTGAAGGATGCGCGCGGCATAGGCGAGCGCGTCTTCCGGGGTGACGGTGCCGTCGGTTTCGATCGACAGGCTCAGCTTGTCATAATCGAGTTCCTGTCCGACGCGGGTGTTCTCGACCTTGTAGCTGACCTGGCGGACGGGCGAATAGAGCGCATCGACCGGGATCAGACCGATCGGCGCGTCGGCCGGACGGTTGGCACTGGCCGGGACATAGCCCTTACCGGTGTCGGCGATGAGTTCCATGTTCAGCGTCGCACCATCGTCAAGATGGCAGAGCACCAGTTCGGGGTTCATCACTTCGATGTCGCCCGACACGGCGATGTCGCCAGCCTTGACTTCCGCCGGGCCGGTTGCGCTGAGCTGAAGGCGCTTGGCGCCTTCACCCTGCATGCGCAGTGCGATCTGCTTCACGTTGAGCACGAGGTCGGTGACGTCTTCACGCACGCCGGCCAGCGAGCTGAACTCGTGCAGGACGTTTTCGATCTTGATCGACGTGACCGCGGCGCCCTGAAGCGACGAGAGCAATACGCGGCGCAGCGCGTTGCCGAGCGTCAGGCCAAAACCACGCTCAAGGGGTTCGGCGACGAACGTCGCCTTGCGCTTGCCGTCGCCGCCCTTTTTCTCAAGGCCGTTCGGCTTCTTAAGTTCCTGCCAGTTCTTTGCATTGACAGACACAGGCTTCCCCTGGGTTGGGCAGGATGGGGGGTGCATCCTGCCAGTAGAGAGAACCGCCCCACCCCGGCCCGGCTTCCCGGACCGCAGGCGAAGCGGAAAGGTAAATCAGACGCGGCGACGCTTCGACGGGCGAACGCCATTGTGCGGGATCGAGGTCACGTCGCGGATCGACGTGATCTGGAAACCGACCGCCTGCAGCGCACGAAGCGCCGACTCACGGCCCGAACCCGGACCCTTCACCTCGACCTCGAGCGTACGGACGCCGTGCTCGGCAGCCTTGCGGCCCGCGTCCTCGGCAGCGACCTGGGCCGCGTACGGGGTCGACTTGCGCGAGCCCTTGAAGCCCATCATGCCGGCCGAGGACCAGCTGATCGCATTGCCCTGGGCGTCCGTGATCGTGATCATGGTGTTGTTGAAGCTGGCGTTCACATGGGCGACGCCGGCGGTGATGTTCTTGCGTTCGCGACGGCGAAGACGCTGTGGTGCTTGTGCCATTGTTCAGTAATCCTTCGAAAATCGAAGCAGGCGGGCCGTCGCAAAACGGCCCAGCGGCTTACTTCTTCTTGCCGGCGATCGGCTTCGCCTTGCCCTTGCGGGTACGGGCGTTGGTGTGCGTGCGCTGACCGCGAACCGGCAGGCCCTTGCGGTGACGCAGGCCACGATAGCAGGCCAGATCCATCAGACGCTTGATGTTCATCGCGGTCTGACGACGCAGATCGCCCTCGACCGTGTGGTCGGCGTCGATGGTTTCGCGGATCTGCAGCACTTCCGAATCGGTCAGGTCCTGCACGCGGCGCTCAACGGTGATGCCGAGCTTTTCGGTGATTTCCTTGGCCTTTGCCGGGCCGATGCCGTGGATATACTGAAGCGCGATCAGAACGCGCTTGTTGGTGGGCAAGTTAACGCCCGCAATACGTGCCATGAACCAAATTCTCCCAGCTCCACGGGGCGTGCATGGCAGCAAGCCCCATCTCGTAGCGTTGACCCGAAACGCATGCGCGCGGCAGACGCGCACGCACGCTGCCGTTGGCCGGTGTTTCGGAAGATGGGCGACATATTCACCGCGGCCCGCACTGTCAAGCACCGGGCCGGGTTAAAAATCGGTCCGACTGCCATACACCAAAGCTGGGCAGTGGCCAAGCGGTCAGCATGGTGCCGATGGCCCTATTCGGCACGCTCCGCTGCGGCCTTCAGGCCCGGCATCTGTGCGGCGATCACGCCGTCGACCGGCGCGGCGAGCGTGGTGAGGCCGGCCGGGTGGAAGCCGCCGACGACATAAGTGACGGTCAGCGCAGTCCCCTGCCCCTCAGGCTTCAGTGCGAAGGTCATCGTCGCGGTGACGGCACCGCTTTGCAACGGACCGAATGCGCCGGACAGGCGCAGCGTCTTGCCGCGCACGGCGTAGAGCGTGCGGCCATGTTCGACCGCGCCACCATCGAGCTTTTCGCACCAGCAGCCGCCTGGACGGGTGTCCCAGCTGAGGTTTGCGCTGTCGCCTGAGTAGGTGTGATCCTTGCTCCACCACAGCGCAGGCCGCGCGATGGTGTCCCACACCTTTTCAGGCGGCGCGGCGACGACGAGCCGGTGGGTCGAGACGAAGGCAGCGGCGTCCGACTGGGTCAGTTCCGCCGCTGCAGGTCCGGCTGCCAGCGTCACTGCGAGCGCTGCTGCGACCAGTGGCTTCATGCTCCCCCTCCCCGCCATGTCAGACAAAGAGGGTGCGCCGGAGCCACTGGATGGTCAATTCATTTCGCGGGCGGTGCGTCCTTGCCCATATGGCGGTCGAGGAAGTTGAGGATCGTGGTCCACAGATGCACGCTGATGCCTGGACCCGCGACGCGGTGCGTTTGGCCGGGGTAGAGCATCGTCTCGAACGGCACCGCCGCACCCTGCATCTTCGCCATCATCACGGTCGAATGTTCCAGCACGACATTGTCATCGGCCATGCCGTGGATCAGCAGCAGCGGATCGGCGATCTTGGTGGCATCCGCGACGGTGTTGGCCTTGTCATAGGCCGCCTGCACCTGGCGCGGGTCGCCCATATAGCGTTCGGTATAATGGGTGTCGTACAGCTCCCATTTGCTGACCGGTGCGCCGGAGATGCCGGCCGCGAAGGTGCCGGGGGCGGCCTGGAGCATCTTGAGCGTCATATAGCCGCCGTACGACCAGCCATAGGTTGCGATGCGGGCCGCATCGACGAAATCGAGGGTCTTGAGATAGGCAGCACCGGCGAGCTGATCCTCAACCTCGACCCCGCCCATGGCCTGAAACAGGTGATCCTCGAACGCCTTGCCGCGATTGGCCGCGCCGCGATTGTCGAGCACGAACCAGATATAGCCGCGATCGACGAGATATTGCTGGAGCGCACCGCCCCATGCGCGGCTGACCTGCTGCGAATGCGGGCCGCCATAATGGTGGAAGAAGACCGGGTATGTCTTGCCCGGCTCCAGCTTGGGCGTGATCATCTCCCAGTGCAGGACGGTGCCATCGGCGGCCTTGATCGTCCCGAACTGCTTTTGCTGATGGCTGGCGAGATAGGGCGCATAGGGGTGGTCGCCCGCGACCTTGTTCTCGTTCACCCAGGCGAGGCGCTTGCCCACCGCGTCGGTCAGCATCACCTGCGCGGGCTGGTCGCTCTTGGAGCGGGTGAGGATGATCTTGCTCGCCGTGCCGTTGGCGCTGGCCCCGTGCCACCAGCCGGGTTCGGTGATGCGGGTCACGACGCCGGGCTTGCCCAAGTTCACCGTGTAGAGGTGGCGTTCGAGCACGCCGTCCTTGTTGCCGGTGAAGGTGATGCGGCCACTCGCCTCATCCACCCCGACGATGTCGGCGACTTCCCAGTCGCCCTTGGTCAGCTGCGTCCACTTGCCCGATTTAAAGCGGTAGAGATGGCCATGGCCGTCGCGCTCCGACCACCAGATCAGGCTGCCGTCCTGCATCGGGTGATAGGCGTCGGACAGGTTGATCCAACTGCGTTCGCCCGACTTCTCACTGAACAGCACGCGCGATGCGCCGGTGGCGGGATCGACCGCGAGCATGTCGAGCATCGTCTGCGCACGGTTCTGGCGCTGGACGAGCAGGGTCTTGCCATCGGGCGTCCAGTCGACGCGGGCGAGGTAGATGTCGGTTTCGGTGCCGAGGTCGACCTTGACCCGGCCCGACCCGTCGGGGTTCATGACATAGAGATCGACCAGCACATTTGCCGTGCCCGCCTTGGGATAGCGCTGGTCGTAGATCTTGGTGCCCTCCGCCCCGATCGCGGCGCGGCTGACGATGCCGACCGGGCTTTCGTCGAAGCGCTGGATGGCGATGCGCGTGTCGTCGGGCGCCCACCAGTAACCGGTGCGGCGGCCCATTTCTTCCTGCGCGACGAACTCGGCCTCACCGAAATGGACGGTGCCCTTGCCTTCGGTCGTCGCCTTCATTTCCTTGGCGCTCGCGAGATCGAGGACGACCAGGTTCTGGTCGCGCACGAAGCTGGCATAGCCGCCGCGCGGGCTGATCACCGGGTTCAGCTCGCCGCCCTCGGTCGCGGTCAGGCGACGGACATTGCCGTCGAGCGTGGCGAGATAGAGGTCGCCGTCGAGCGGCACGAGGATCGACTTGCCATCGGGTGCCCAGTCATAGGCCACGATGCCCTTGCTGCCGCCGATGCGCGCGCGCTCACGCTGCATCTTCTCCGCTTCGGACAGTTCCGCGCCGGTGCCGAGCTTGAGGCTGTCGACCAGCATGCGCCATTGCCCGGTGGCGGTGTCCATCGCCCACAGGTCGAAGCGCTGATTGTCGTCGGGGCGGTTGCGCAGCACCGTGACCAGCGTGCCATCGGGCGACAAGCGCAGCGCGCGCGGGGTGGTGCCGGCCAGGTCGGGACTGGCGAAGACGCGCTCGAGCGTCAGGTCGCTGCCCGCCACCTGCTGTGCCTCAACCGGCATCGCCACCCCCGCCGACAACAACGCCATCGCGCCCAACGCCGCTTTCCACATCCTGCAACCCGTCCATCGTTATCACTGTGCCGACGCCTATCGGGCTTCCCGGGGGCGAGGTAAAGTCTCGGCGGCAACCGCGTCGCTCAGCACATAGCGCGGCCCCGTGCCGCTAAACGCTGCTTCGTCGCCCGGATTGTAGAGACCGCATTTCTTGAGCGACAGGCAGCCGCAGCCGATGCAGCCGTCCAGCTTGTCGCGCGTGCGCTCCAGCAGCGCGATGCGGCGGTCGATCTCGGCGCGGAAATGGCGGCTGATGCGGGCCCAGTCGGCCGCATTCGGGGTGCGGCCGTGCGGCAGGCGGTTCAGCTCGGTCGCGATCTCCTCGATCGTCAGCCCAAGCTTCTGCGCAATCAGCGCGAAGGACAGGCGGCGGATGTCGGAGCGCAGGAAGCGGCGCTGGTTCCCGCTGGTGCGGATCGGCGCGACCAGCCCTTTTCCCTCGTAGAAACGGATCGCCGAGACGCTAAGCCCGGTGCGCGCCGCCAGTTCGCCGATGGTGAGCAGTTCGTTGCCGCGCATTTTCCGTTTGACCTCAACTTATGTTGAGGTTGTAGCGGAGTCGGGCACTTCCGCAAACCGCAAGGAAACAGCGATGCCCACGACCTTTATCGAACACGCCAACCTGACCGTCACCAGCCCGGCGCGCACCGCGAAGCTGATCCAGCATCTGTTCGGCTGGCACATCCGCTGGCAGGGGGCCGCGCGCGATGGCGGCACGTCGATCCATGTCGGCGACGACCGCAGCTACCTCGCGCTCTACGCCCCGCCGGTCGAGGGCGAGCGGCGCTATCCCAAAGGGCAGCCGCTCAACCATGTCGGCTTCGTGGTCGACGATCTCGATGGCGTCGAGGCCAGGGTCGCTGCCGCGGGGCTGAAGCCGTTCGGCCATGACGATTATGAGCCGGGGCGACGGTTCTACTTTTTCGACTTCGACGGGATCGAGTTCGAGATTGTGAGTTACGGGTGAATTCCCTTCTTGGCCCCCTCCCGCTCGCGGGAGGGGTTTGAGAAAGTACAACAAGAAGTGGGGTCAGGTCCGCCCCGCCAGCGCCGCGCACAGGCTGAGCATGCGGCTGGCGATCTCGCGCTCGCCGACCACGACATCGCCCGCACCGCGCGCTTCGAGATGTTCGACCTCGGCGTCCGAATGCGCGCGCGCGACGATGGCAATGCCGGGGTTGAGTTCGCGCGCCGCCTGGACAACCGCGCCGCCCTCGAACCCATGGGGGATCGCGATCAGCAGCTTCGCCGCGCGGTCGACGCCGGCGGCCTTCAGCGCTTCGGGATCGACGCCGTTGCCGCGCACGACGTCGAGTCCCGCCTCCTTCGCAACATTGGCGATGTCCGCCTGATCCTCGATCAGGATGAACGGGCGTTTGCGCGCCAGCAGGTCGCGCGCGATCAGCTTGCCGACCCGCCCATAGCCGACCAGCACGATATGCCCCGTCCGGTCGCCGGTATCGAGCGGCGGTTCGATCGGGTCGGTCTGTTCCTGTCGGCGCGGGACGAAGGCGTTGAAGATGAACGGGTTGGCGAGGATCGACAGCAAGGCACCCGCCAGCACCAGATCGCGCCCTTCCGGCGGCAAGATCTGCAGCGATACGCCGAGCCCGACCAGGATGAACGAGAACTCGCCGATCTGGGCGAGGCTGGCTGCGGCCGTCACCGCGATCCGGTGCGTGCGGCCCAGCGCACGGACGATGGCATAGGCGACCAGCGACTTGCCGACCACGATGATCAGGAAGGTCGCGATCAGCGGCAGCGGCTGTTCCACGATCACCGCCGGGTTGAACAACATGCCGACCGACACGAAGAACAACACCGCAAACGCATCGCGCAGCGGCAGCGTTTCCTCGGTCGCCTGACGGCTGAGCGGCGTTTCGCCCAGGATCATGCCGGCGAAGAAAGCGCCCAGCGCGAAGGACACGTCGAACACCACCGCCGCGCCGAACGCGACGCCGAGCGCGATGGCGAGCACCGCAAGCCGGAACAGCTCCCGCGATCCGGTATGGACCACCCAGTGCAGCGCCAACGGGATCAGCCGCCGCGCGACCAGCAGCATGACGACGAGGAAGCCGGTCACCTTGAACCCGACCTGCGCCAGCGGCACCAGCAGTGCGCCCCACGTCATCGGGCCGTCGCTCTTCACCACCTGTGCCAGCACCGGCAGCAGCACCAGCGCGAGGACCATCACCAGATCCTCGACGATCAGCCAGCCGACCGCGATCCGCCCGCGTTCGGTATCGACGATGCCGAACCCCTGCAGCCCGCGCAGCAGCACCACCGTGCTCGCGACCGACAGGGCCAGGCCGAAGACGAACCCGGCGAGCGGGTCCCAGCCCAGCGTCCAGGACAGGCCCATGCCCATCACCACCGCGGCGGCGATCTGGCCGATCGCGCCGGGCACCGCGATCTTGCGCACCGCGAGCAGGTCGCGCAGCGAGAAGTGCAGGCCGACGCCGAACATCAGCAGGATGACGCCGATCTCGGCGAGCTCGGCGGCCAGATCTCCGTCGGCGACGAAGCCGGGCGTGAACGGCCCGACCATGATCCCGGCGAGCAGATAGCCCGCGATCGGCGAAACCTTCAGTCTGTGGGCGATCGCCCCCATGATGAAGGCGATGACGAGTCCGGCCACGATTGTGGCGATCAGCGGTGTGTGGTGCATAGGCTGGCAGCTGTCCCGGTTGTGGCCCGGACCGTAACATACGGCCCGGGCAGTGCGTTCAGCCGCTGGTGCCGCCGATCACGAGCGCCGCGGCCGCCGTGCTGGCCGCCACTCCGCTCCAGACGATCGGCGCAAACCACCAGGGCTGCCGTTTGTCGTGCGCATTGTTCATGACATTGCTCCTGAAACCGCGCCGAAGCGCGAACGGGGAATGTCAGGCGACAGGGGGCGCGCGCGGGTTGCCGACACGCGGCGGGTGGGACGGGCTTATCGGGGCGGACGCGACCGCGGACGGTTGCGCGGCGATCGCAGCGGGGGCCGGGACGATCTGCGCCGGCGCGGCACTTGAGAGCGTGGCGTTACCGGCTCCCGCAACTGGATCGGGGTCGGGCCGGACCTCTGGTGCGACGATCCGCGGCGCAGCGCGCAGCGGGCGAAGCGCATCGACCGTGGTCGCGGGGTTGAAGGCCGAGCCGAACGCCACGGTGCGCGGCGGGCCGCTGCTGAGCAGCGCGGAGGCCAGTGCGACAAGAAGGGCGATCCACAGCGCCGCCGCCCGGAATGTCCGGGCGTCCTGGGCGGCAAAGGCGGCGGATCGGGCTGTCACCCGACCAATTTAGTGCCGCAGGGCCCGGAATCAAACGGGGCGCGGAAGCTTTCGCCCCGCGCCCCGCGCTTGTTCCTGCCGGAAGCCGATTATTCGGCGGCTTCGGTGGTCTTGGCCGGACGCGGGTCGCGGCGCTCGGCGATACGTGCCGACTTGCCGGTACGACCGCGCAGATAATAGAGCTTCGCACGACGCACGACGCCGCGACGGACGACTTCGATGCTGTCGATGTTCGGCGAATAGAGCGGGAAGACGCGCTCGACGCCCTCACCGAACGAAATCTTGCGGACGGTGAAGTTGCTGCCCATGCCCTTGTTGGCGCGGGCGATGCAGACGCCTTCATAGGCCTGAACGCGGGTGCGCTCGCCTTCGACGACCTTCACGCCGACGCGGACGGTGTCGCCGGGGCGGAATTCGGGGATCTTCTTGTCGGCGGAGAACTTTGCGACGTTCTCGGCCTCGATCTGCTGGAGCAGGTTCATGGCTCTCATTCCTTTTCGCGCCGCGCGCCAGAGGGAGACTGGACCCGAGCGCCCTCATGGCGCTCCCAAAGATCCGGCCTCCTTAGCCGTGTATCGGTCTCGGCCTGGTGCTTGCGCCAGGCGTTGATCCGCGCATGATCCCCCGATCGCAGCACTTGCGGGATCGTGCGCCCTTCCCATTCGACGGGTCGGGTGTACTGCGGATATTCGAGGAGTCCGCTTTCGAAGCTTTCCTCGACTCCGCTGGAAGGCGCGCCCATTACGCCGGGAAGCAGCCGAATGCAAGCGTCGAGCAGCACCAGCGCGCCCATCTCGCCGCCCGACAGCACATAGTCGCCGATCGACACCTGTTCGATGGGGCGCGCGTCGAACAATCGTTCGTCAAACCCCTCGAACCGGCCGCACAGGATCGACACGCCAGGACCGGCGGCGAGCGCACGCACGCGGTCCTGCGTCAGCGGCGCGCCGCGCGGCGTCATCGCCAGCATCGGACGGTCGTATCCGACGGAATCGCAGGCGGCGGCGAGGATATCGGGCTTAAGCACCATCCCCGCCCCGCCCCCGGCTGGCGTATCATCGACGGTGCGATGCCTGTCGGTCGCGAAGTCGCGGATCTGGACGGTATCGAGGCTCCATTTCCCCTCGTTCAACGCGCGTCCGGCGATGGACGCGCCGAGCGGGCCGGGAAACATGTCCGGGTAAAGCGTTAAGACGGTCGCGGCGAAGGTCATCGCGCCTGTTCGCCGCTTGGACGCCAATTGGCAAGGGAGCGGGCATGGAAGATTGCATCATCATCGGCGCGGGGCCGGGCGGACTGACGGCGGCGATTTATCTGGCGCGCTATCACCTGTCGATCCGGCTGTTCGATTGCGGGTCGAGCCGGGCGGCGCTGATCCCGCGCACGCACAATCATGCCGGCTATCCCGAGGGGATTGAGGGGGTGGAACTGCTGCGGCGGATGCTGGCGCAGGCCGAGCTCTACGGCGCGGTGCGTGAGCCGGCCAAGGTGACGCGGATCGAGCCGGTCGATGAGGGTTTTATCGTTCATGCGGGCGAGCGGCGGGTGGCGACGCGGTCGGTGTTGCTGGCAACCGGGGTGATCAATCACCGGCCCGAGGGGTTGGAGGATGCGGTGCATGATCCGGCGCTGGCGCGGGGGCTGCTGCGCTATTGTCCGGTGTGCGATGGCTATGAGGTGACCGACGCGCGTGTGGGCGTGATCGGGACCGGGGACCATGGGATGCGCGAGGCGTTGTTCCTGCGCGGCTTTACCCGCGACGTGACGCTGATCGCGCCGGATGTTGAGCATCGGCTGGACGCGGCGTGTGTCGCCAAGCTGGAGGAAGCCGGGATCGCGCGGGTGGATGGGCCGTGCGGCGGCTATGGAATCGAGGGCGATCGGATTGCGCTCGATACCGCGCAGGGGCGGATGACGTTCGACAGCATCTACCCGGCGCTGGGGTCGCGCATCCGCTCCGACCTCGCGGTAGCAGCGGGCGCGGCGGCGACCGAGGAGGGGTGCCTTGAGGTCGACGACCACCAGCGCACCAGCATCCCCGGCCTGTTCGCGGCGGGCGATGTGGTGAAGGGGCTGGACCAGATCAGCAATGCGATGGGTCAGGCGGGGGTCGCGTCGACGACGATCCGGAATATGCTGAGCGCGCAGCGAGCGATTTGGCGGTAGGTGCCACGCGGAAACTGACGAAGTTAAGGGAAACGCGCGCGATCCTGTCAGCTTTGGGCGGGGTGGCGACGGCGCGCTGAAAGCCGAGGAGGGCGTCCGGATTCGGCATTGGACCGTTTAGATATGCCGGATGGGAGCTTGTAGGAAAGCTGTATTATGCGCTGCAATGCGGCGAGACTGAAGGACCGCTGTTAGCGCGAAAATCCAAACTAACCAGCGAGCGCATTCACGAGGTTAGCCAGCACTAGAAACACTGCAATAAAGCCGACCATGGCCACTCCGCCAGCCAGACCACCCTTGAGCCACATTTTGATCAAACCATCACCTTTTCGCGTGCTGCTCAACTGCACCTGAGCATTGACGATCAATGCCAACAAAAAGGCGATTACAAGCGCAACGTATAATGACCACTCCGGCATATCCGTGATCTTGCTCGATCTGGGCTACGTCGGCAATGGTTGGGGTGACCGACGACGCACCCATTCTACCCGTCGCCCCGGGCTTGACCCGGCGCTGGGCTTCTTTTTCGAGGTCAAAGAGACAGCCCGGCCCCGGCTCAAGGCCGGGGCGACGGTGGGGGTTAGTCGGGCCGCGGCACGAACCGTAGCGCTTGGATCGTCGGCGGGCTCGTCGGGGCGAGCAGGATTTGCCCGTCCAACTTTCCCTTGGCGCAGTTCCAGCGGAGATAGGTCGACAGATTACCGGTCGGGTCGAGCGGTTCGGCGGTGGGACAATCGCCCAGCACGGCCTTTATCCGCGCGAATTCCGTCCGCCAGTGCGCGGCGTCGCGGTCCATCAGGAAGTTCATCGCCAGCTTGCCGTCGAGCGGCTTGAGGTCGCCTGCGGCATAGGCGGCGCGGGCGGCGTCCTGCATCTGGGCGAGCAGCGGGTTCAGCGGCACCGCGCGGGGGTCCGCCGCCCCTGCCCGCGCCAAGGACCAGAGCGACTGCCACACCGGCACGGCGGGGGCAGTATAGGTCTTGTTGGTGAAGGCGAAGGCGGCGACGCCGCGCTCCGGCACCAGCACGACATAGCTGCCATAGCCGGGATAGCCGCCGCCATGCTCGAGCGCGGTGCCGAGGTCGCAGTCGCGGGTGATCCGCATGCCCATGCCATAGGCGGTCGCAAGGATGCAGGTGTCGCCCTCCCCCGCGCCGCGCCGCGGGCCGGTTCGAACGAAATTGAGGCCCTGCACCATTTCCCGCACCGTCGCGCGCTTGACCGGGCCGGTTTCAGCACCGTCGCGCGGCGGCCAGGCGGAGAGGAGGAAGCTGATCCACTTCGTGTAATCATTGGCGGTGGTGATCATCCCGCCCATCGCGCCGAATGCGCCGTCGCGCATTTCCGGTTCGGCGACCCACTTCTCATCCTCCCAGCGATAGCCGAGCGCGAACCTGTCGCGCGGCACCTGTGCGATGTCATAGGTGGTCGCGGTCATGCCGAGCGGCTGCAGGATCGTGCGCCCGATATAGCGCTGGTACGGCTCGCCCGCGGCATTGGTGATGATGCGGCCGAGCAGCGCATAGCCATAATTGGAATATTCATGCGCCATGCCGCCGGTGCGGCTCCACGGCACGCCCTGCGCGATCATCGCGCTGAACTGCGCCTCGCTCAGCACCTGTTGCCGGTCGCCCCATGGATCATCGGTGACCATGCCGCCGACATGGGCGAGCAGGTCACGGATGCGGATGCGCGGACTGTCGCTGGTCGGATATGTCCAGCCGCGCATTTCGGGGATGTGCTTTTCGGCGAGGTCGTCGAGGACCAGCCGCCCCTCGTCGCGCAGCTTGAGGATTGCGAGCGCGGTGAACGCCTTGCTCATCGATGCGATGCGGAAGCGGGTGTCGAGCGTGACCGGCGCGCCGCCCGGCGTCTGGGTGCCGACCATGGCGGACAGCGCCGGCTTGCCGTCCTTGATGACCACATAGATCATGCCCGGGGTCGGGTTCTGGTCGCGATATTTGGCGAAATGGTCACCAATCTCGGTGACCTGAGCGGGCGGGATCTGGCCCGCTGGGGTCTGGGCGAGCGCGGGCAGCGGGGCGAGCGCGAGGGCAGCGGCGAGGCGAAGTTTCATGGCGTGCAGCCAACCAGAAATCCGCCCCGCACGCAAACCCCTGCGCACGTTACGCCGCGAGGTAGCTGTCGAGCTTGTCGAAGCTGCCGCTCCAGCCGCCGGTCATCGAGTCCATCGCCGCGACGAAGCTGGCCGCCTGTTCCGCCGTCGGATCGACCGGAATCCAGCGCAGCGTGATGCGCGTGCCGCCCTCGACCGCTTCGAATCGGATATCGGTGCGCAGCGTTGCGGGCCAGGCGTCGAAGAAGGGGCACGGCACGACGTTGCCCTCGGCGTCGGCGAAGCTCTGATCATAGACGAGGTGGTCGGGGCGATCGACCGTGCGATAGTCGCAGAGCGTGTAGAGCACAGCGCCATCCGCCGCGTCGGAGCGGGCGTGCAGCGTTGCACCGGTGGCGATATTGCCGCTGAGCACGGTCACCTGCGTCCCCTCCGGCCCCGACCAGCGCGCCATCTGCACCGGATCGGCCCAGGCGTCGAACACGCGGTCGATCGGGGCCTTGAAGGTGCGCTGGATCGTGAATTCGGGAGTCACGGTGGCGTCGGTCATGCGGGGTCTCCATCGTTGAACGTGGCGAGATAGGCGTCGAGGCGGTCGAACTTCGCATCCCAGTCGGCGCCGAGCCGGTCGAGCCAGTCGGCGGGGAGCGCAAGCGCGGCACGATTGAGGCGGCGCGGACGCGACTGGCCGGCGGTGGCGGTTTCGACGAAGCCGGCGCGTTCGAGCACCTTGAGATGCTTGGAAATAGCTGGCTGGCTGACCGCGAACGGTGCGGCGAGTTCGGACACCGTTGCCTCCCCCTTGGCCAGCCGTGCGAGGATCGCGCGGCGGGTGGGGTCGGCCAGGGCGGCGAAAGCAAGATCGAGCGACTCATCCATAGCCATATGGATATATAACTTATTGGATATGTAAAGCGCATTGCTCACGCGTTGGATGAAGCGCAGCCGCGATCGCCGCGTCGAGCGCGTTTAATGGACTGAATATATGGGGATTAATTGAGCTCGCTCGCTCTATTCTGCCCAGCCGTCGGCGATCGTCAGCGTCATCGCATCCCATGCGGGCACGGCTTCTACGCGCATCGGCACCATGAAGCGCTTGCCGTCGGGTTTTTCGATTTCGAGCACGTCGCCCGCGCCGAAGTTTTCGACCGTCACGATGGTGCCGATGGGGTCGCCGCTTTCCGACACGGCGGCCAGGCCGAGCAGGTCGGCGTGGTAATATTCGCCCTCGCCCAGCGGCGGGAGTTCGTCGCGCGTGACGGTGAGTTCGGTGCCGCGCAGCGCTTCTGCAGCGTTGCGGTCGGTCACTTCGGCAAAGCGCGCGATCGCGCCGTTATTGCCGGGACGGACCGATTTGAGCGTCAGCGCACCGCCATTGAAGCGGCGGTGTACCGACAGGTCTTCGGCGAAGACCTTGAGGCGGACCTCCCCCGTCACGCCGTGCGCGCCGATAATGACGGCGAGCGTGACGGGGGTGTCCTTAGCCAAGGATCAGCCCTCGGCCTTTTCTTCGCCAGCGTCGGCAGCCGGAGCTTCCTCGCCAGCAGCTTCTTCAGCAGCCGGGGCTTCTTCAGCGGCGGGCTCTTCGGCCGGGGCAGCGGCGGCGGCTTCAGCAGCGGCCTTGGCTTCAGCGGCGGCTTCCTCGGCAGCCTTCAGCTTCTCGGCCTTTTCCTCGGCGCGCTCGACGGCCTTCTCGCCCGGCTTGCCCTTGTTCGGGTTGTTCTTGGCAGCGCGCTCCTTGACGCCGGTGACGTCGAGGAAGCGGGCGACGCGGTCGGTCGGCTGCGCGCCGACGCTCAGCCAATGCTTCGCGCGATCGGTGTCGAGCACGATGCGCTTCTCGTCATCCTTGGCGAGCAGCGGGTTGTAGGTGCCGATCTTCTCGATGAACTTGCCGTCGCGGGGCGAGCGCGCATCGGCAACGACGATGCGGTAATAAGGGCGCTTCTTCGAACCGCCACGCGACAGACGCATGCTGAGAGCCATTTAATCTTCCTTCTGTAAATTCAAAGCGTTGAAACGATTACTTCTTCTTGTTCAAAAACTTGGCGAGTTCAGGCGGGATGTCGCCGCCCCCGCCGGGCAGGCCGGGCAGCCCGCCACCGGGACCGCCCATCTTGCCCATCATGTCGCCCATCGCCGGGCCGCCGAGCGCATTGCCAAGGCCACCCATGCCGCCCTTGCCGAGCATGCCCAGCATGCCCTTGAGGCCGCCCATCTTCTTGAGCCGCTTCATGGCGGTGGACATTTCCTGGTGCATCTTGAGCAGCTTGTTCACGTCCTGAACGGTCGTGCCGCTGCCCTTGGCGATGCGGATCTTGCGCTTGGCGTTGATCAGTTCGGGCTTGGCGCGTTCCTTGACGGTCATCGAGGTGATGATCGCGTCCATGCGCAGCAGGATCTTGTCGCCGCCGGCCTGTTCGACCGCGCCTTGCGCCTTCTTCATGCCCGGGATCATGCCGGCGAGCGCGCCGAGGCCGCCCATGCGGCGCATCTGCGCAAGCTGGCCGCGCAGGTCGTTCATGTCGAACTGACCCTTGGCCAGCCGCGCCGCCATCTTCTCGGCGTCTTCGGCCTCGATCGACGCGGCGGCCTTTTCGACCAGCGACACGACGTCGCCCATGCCGAGGATGCGGCCGGCGACGCGCGAGGGGTGGAACGGCTCGATCTGGTCGAGCTTTTCACCGACGCCCGCAAACTTGATCGGCTTGCCGGTGACCGCGCGCATCGACAGCGCCGCGCCGCCACGCGCATCGCCGTCCATGCGGGTCAGCACGACGCCGGTCAGCGGCACCTGATCGCTGAAGTTCTGCGCCACATTGACCGCGTCCTGGCCGGTCAGCGAATCGACGACGAGCAGGATTTCCTGGGGGCGCGAAATGTCGGCAACTGCCTTCATCTCGTCCATCAGCTGCTGGTCGACGTGCAGGCGGCCTGCGGTGTCGAGCATCAGGACGTCAAAGCCCTGCAGCTTGGCGGCCTGCATCGCGCGACGGCCGATATCGACCGGCTGCTGGCCCGCCACGATGGGCAGGGTCGCGACCTCGATCTGGGTGCCGAGCACCGCGAGCTGTTCCTGCGCCGCCGGGCGATTGACGTCGAGCGACGCCATCATCACCTTTTTACCCTGCTTCTTGAGCAGGCGGGCGAGCTTGGCGGTCGTGGTGGTCTTGCCCGAGCCCTGCAGGCCGACCATCATGATCACCGCGGGCGGGGTGACGTCGATCTGCAACTCGGCCGTATCGGGGCCGAGCATCGCGACCAGCGCGTCGTTGACGATCTTGACGACCTGCTGCCCCGGCGTGACCGAACGCAGCACCTGTTGCCCCACCGCCTGTTCGGTGACGCCGTCGACGAACTGGCGGGCGACCGGCAGCGCGACGTCAGCCTCGAGCAGCGCGATACGCACTTCGCGCATCGCGGTCCGCACATCCGCTTCGGTCAGCGCGCCACGGCCCTTGAGACGGTCGAATACGCCGCCAAGCCGTTCGCTCAGACTGTCAAACACTCGCTTCTCCCATTGCTCTCACGTCCGAAACGCATAAAACGCCGGCGGACGAAACCTCGTCAGCCAGCGTTGCCCGGGGGCATATGTCGTCGCGTTCGTGAGAACGGTCGGGAGCGCGCTTAGCGACAAACCAAGATAAGTGCAACTGCCGCGGCGTTAACCCTCTTCCTGCGTTTGCCTTAACCCCTTCTACACGGTCGGTATGGGATATCCCCGGCTCGTATGAAGGGGAGCAATTCCGGCATGCCGCTGGACATCGACAACGATCGGACCGAACGCAGCGGCGCGGGATCTGACCTGATCACGGGTGCGATCAGCGTCGCCGCGATCCTGATGTTCGTCGGGACCGGCAGTTCGGTGCTGTCCAAGACGCTGCGCCATTATCTGGAGGGTGCGGCCCCGGCCGATCGCACCCTCGTTATTGCGTTGCTGCTCAACGTCGCGCTGATCCTGTTCGGCTGGCGCCGCCATCGCGGCCTGAGCAACGAGGTGCGCATCCGCGCCGCCGCCGAGGAGCGCGCGCAGATGCTGGCGAGCCGCGACCCGCTGACCGGATTTCTCAACCGCCGCAGCCTGGCCGAAGAAGGCGCGGCAATGTTCGTGCGCGGGCAGAAGCGGCGCAAGGCAATGGCGATGATGATCATCGACCTCGACCATTTCAAGACGGTCAACGACATGCACGGCCATGCCGTCGGCGACGCGCTGCTGCGCGCGGCGGCGGGCGAGATTGCCGGCGCGATGCCGCCGATTGCGCTGACCGCGCGGCTGGGCGGCGACGAATTCGCGTGCGCCTTTCTGTTCGATCCGCAGCATCCCGACTTGATCGAACGGATCGCCGAGAAGCTCGTCGCGCAGATGGCGCAGCCGTTCGAGGCGGAAGGGCTGCGGCTGCACGTCAGCTGCTCGGTCGGGATCGCACGGTCGGACTTTGACTGCCAGTCGGTCGATTCGCTCATGCGATCGGCGGACATTGCGATGTATGTCGCCAAGAAATCGGGCCGCAACCGCTATGCCTGGTTCGACCATTCGATGGAGCGCGAGCTGCAGACCCGCAACGAGCTGGAAAACGGCCTGCGCACCGCGATCCCGCGCGGCGAGATCGTCCCCTATTTCGAACAGCAGGTCGACCTGCAGACCGGCAAGCTGATCGGGTTCGAGGTGCTGGCGCGCTGGGAACACCCGACGCGCGGCCTGATCAGCCCCGAATTGTTCATCCCGATCGCCGAGGAAACCGGCCTGATCGCGGAGATGTCGCTGTCGCTGATGCATCAGGCATTCAACGCCGCACGCGATTGGGACAGCTCGCTCAGCCTGTCGGTCAATATCTCACCGATCCAGCTGCGCGACGCGTGGCTGGCGCAAAAGATCATCAAGGTGCTGACCGAGACGCGTTTCCCGGCGAGCCGGCTGGAGATCGAGATCACCGAAAGCTCGCTGTTCGACAATCTCTCGCTCGCCCAGTCGATCGTCGGCAGCCTGAAGAACCAGGGCGTGCGGCTGGCGCTCGACGATTTCGGGACGGGCTATTCATCGCTGGCGCATCTGCGCGCGCTGCCGTTCGACCGGATCAAGATCGACAAGAGCTTCGTGATCTCATTGAACGAGAGCGCCGATTCGGCGGCGATCGTGAACGCGATCGTGTCGCTGGGCGAAAGCCTCAACCTGCCGATCACCGCCGAGGGCGTGGAGGATGAGGCGATCGCCGCGCGGTTGAAGGCGCTCGGCTGTGCCAAGGCGCAGGGCTGGCATTATGGCAAGCCGCTGTCGGTCAGCGGCGCCCGCCGCCTGCTCGCCGAACGCCGCCTGCTGGTGCAGGCACCGGTTGAGCCGGTCGTGACCGACGCGTTCGAACAGCCGGCGATCATCCAGGACCAGCGGTTGGCCCGTTAGCGGGCTACATCCGCCGCCGGATCAGTCGGTCCCGCAGCACCAGTTCATGCCACAGTGCCGCGCCGACATGGACGACCACCAGAGCGACCACTGCCCAACTGCTGTACACATGGACATACCAGGCATTGGCGCGCCAGGTTTCGTCCTCAACTGGCGGCACGAACAGGCGTGGCAGCTCGAACAGTCCCAGTACCTCGCGCGGTGCGTCCATCCAAATCCAGATAACATAGCCGCTGATCGGCATCGTCAACAGCAGCGTGTAGAGTGCCCAATGCACCGCCGACGCGGTGCGGCGTCGTGCGATCGGCTCGCCCAGATCGGACGGCGGCGCGCCCATGGCCGCGCGCCACAAGATGCGCATCACCATCAACCCGGCCAAAATGACCCCAAGCTGATAGTGATTATAGATGAGCTGGAAGCTGGCTTCGCGTTGCTCAGTCCATTCGGAGGCCCACCCGAGCCCGATCTGCACGACGACACCGATCGCCACCAGCCAGTGAAGGAGCCGTGCCGGCAGTGCATAGCGATCTCCGGTCACACTTCCCTTCCTCTCTGATTGACGTAAGCTGGCAAACTTGGGAGCGGAAGCAGGAGCAAGTCAATGAGCATCGACCGGCGCAGCGCGCTGCTCGCCCTAGCAGGCGGCGCAAGCACTTTGATCGCTTGCCGCGGGATCTCGGCCGCAACCGAACCCGAGCGCGGCAAGGTGCGCGCCGACCTCTATGCCTGTGAAGGCTGCGACGCGGTCGCCGAACGCAGGCCAGATACGCTTTCCGCAACACTCCAGCTCGCATCGGCGCAGGAGCCGGGCGAGCGGATGACGCTTACCGGCCGCGTCCTTTCGCGGGACGGCACACCTGCGGAAGATGTCGTCCTCTACGCCCATCACACCAACCGGGACGGGCTCTACGCAAATGGCACGCAAGAAACCGAATGGAGCCGCCGCCACGGACGACTGCGCGGCTGGGTAAAGACCGGGGTAGACGGCGTTTACACTTTTCGCACGATCAAGCCTGCGCCCTATCCCGACATGGCCGGCCCAGCACATATTCACCTGTTCGTCGGCGAGCCGGGAAAGCGGCCCTATTATATCGACGATGTGGTGTTCGATGGGGAGTTCGGAGTCACCGCCGCTTATCGCCAAGCGTGTGAGCTGCGCGGCGGCAACGGGATCGTGCGGCTTGACCGGACCGGGGACGGCATACTGTTCGCGCGCCGTGACATCTGGCTGGAGGCTCACCCGGGCTGATTACCACCCAGCATCCGGACGCTGCAGATACTTCAGCTCTTCCGCAGTCGACTCGCGCCCGAGCGCTTCGTTGCGGCTGGGGAAGCGGCCAAATTGTTCGATCACGACCGCATGGTCCATGGCGAAGCGGAGATTTTCGGGGCGCCCAAGCGCCGTGAATTTCTCGAGGCACATCCGCTGTGCCTCGGCATTTTCGGCGTGCATCAGCGGCATGTAGAGAAAGGTCGCGCGCTCCGGCGGCATGTCGCGGTCCCAGCCCTTGCCGATCGCCTCCAGCGTCAGCGCGAGCGCGAGCGGGTCTGCGGCGAACGCTTCGGGCGTCCCGCGATGGATGTTGCGGCTGAACTGGTCGAGCAGGATCACCGCCGCGAGCAGCGCATCCGGATTATCGCGCCATCCCGCCGCGCCGCTTGCCAGCACGACGTTGCGCGCATGGCCGAAGCGGCGCGAAATCTCCGCATCCAGCGCATCGTCCTTGGCGAATTGCTGCTGCGGCTTCAGTTCGTCGAACCAATAGTCCAGCACCGCCTTCGCGCACGCATGGACTTCGACCCCGTGCGTCTCTAGATCGCCTGCCATGTCGTCCTCCATTGTCGCACCTGAAGTAATCAGCCTTGGCTGTCGGCTCAACCTTGCCGAAAGCGAAACGATCCGCGCGCTGTTGGGATCCAGCGACGTGGTTGTCGTCAACAGCTGCGCGGTGACCAACGAAGCGGTCCGCCAGACGCGCCAGGCGATCCGTCGGGCGCGGCGGGCGCGACCCTCGGCACAGCTGGTGGTAACGGGCTGCGCGGCACAGATCGACCCGGCGTCGTTCGGCGCGATGCCCGAAGTGGACCGGGTGATCGGCAATGCCGAAAAGCTGATCCCGGCATCGTGGGCGCGCGACGATGCGGCTTTGGTGCAGGACATCATGGCCGTGCGCCAGACCGCGCCGCACCTGGCCGCGAGTTTCTCCGCGCATGTCCGCGCGTTTGTTGAAGTCCAGAATGGCTGCGACCATCGCTGCACCTTTTGCGCGATCCCGTTCGGGCGCGGGAACAGCCGGTCGGTGCCGGCGGGCGCGGTGATCGATCGGGTCCAGGCGCTGGTCGCAGCAGGACATCGCGAGATCGTGCTGACCGGGGTCGACCTGACCAGCTATGGCCCCGATCTGCCGGGCGCGCCGACGCTGGGGCAACTGGTCGAGCGGGTGCTGGCGCATACGGCGGTGGAGCGGCTGCGGCTGTCGTCGCTCGACGGGATCGAGATTGACGACCGGTTGTTCGCGCTGCTGACGCAGGAGCGCCGCGTGCTGCCGCATGTGCACCTGTCGCTGCAGGCGGGCGACGACATGATCCTCAAGCGGATGAAGCGGCGGCATTTGCGTGGGCAGTCGGTGGCGCTGGTCGAGCGGCTGAAGGCAGCGCGGCCGGAGATTGCCATCGGCGCGGACCTGATCGCGGGCTTTCCGACCGAAGATGAGGGTATGGCGGCGAATACGCTCGCGCTGATCGACGATTGCGACATCGTGCACGCGCATATCTTTCCCTATAGCCCGCGAGAGGGCACGCCGGCGGCACGGATGCCACAGGTTGCGCCGGGCGTGGCGAAAGCGCGCGCGGCGGCGTTGCGCGCGCGGGCGGCGGCGCGGCGGGCGGACTGGCTGCGCGGCCTGATCGGGACGATGCAGCGGGTGCTGGTCGAGCGGCCGGGGGATCGCGGGCATGCGGAGAATTTCGCGGAGGTCATGCTTCCGCAGAGTGACATTGGATCGGTACAACAAGTGAAGATCACGGACGTGCAGAACGGCAAACTGATCGGGGTGCAGGCATGAGCGGCCCCAGCTGGCGCGAGCGGTTGCTCGGCGGGTTCAAGAAGACGTCGGACCGGCTGGTCGGCAATCTCGCCGGGCTGGGCGCCGGGCGGCTCGACGATGCGACGCTCGACGAGATCGAGGAGGCGCTGATCGCGTCCGACCTGGGCCCGGCGACGGCGGCACGGATCCGCAACCGGCTGGCCGAGGAACAGGTCGAGCGCGGGATAGAGGAGCTGGGCATCCGGCTGGTCGTTGCCGACGAGATCGAGAAGGTGCTGACCAAGGTTGCCCAGCCGCTGATCACGGACAAGGCGCGACCACAGGTGATGCTGGTGATCGGCGTCAACGGATCGGGCAAGACCACGACAATCGCCAAGCTCGCCGCGATCCTGAAGGATCAGGGGCTGAAGGTGATGGTCGCGGCGGGCGACACGTTCCGCGCGGCCGCGATCGGGCAGCTGCGCACCTGGGCCGAGCGGATCGGCGTGCCGATCGTCGCGGGGGCCGAGGGTGGAGACGCCGCAGGGGTCGCGCATGAAGCGCTGCGCCGCGCGACTGCCGAGGGCATCGACCTGCTGATCGTGGACACCGCCGGGCGGTTGCAGAACAAGCGCGAGCTGATGGACGAACTCGCCAAGATTCGCCGCGTGCTCGGCAAGCTCGATCCCGCTGCGCCGCACGACGTGCTGCTGGTGCTCGATGCGACCACCGGGCAGAATGCGCTCAACCAGATCGCGGTGTTTCAGGAGGTTGCGGGCGTGACCGGCATGGTGATGACCAAGCTGGACGGCACTGCGCGCGGCGGCGTGCTGGTCGCGGCGGCCGAGAAATACGGCCTGCCGATCCACGCGATCGGCGTTGGCGAAAAGGTCGACGACCTGCGCGGATTTGACCCGCGCGAAGTATCGCGGATCATCGCCGGAGTGGAGGCGTTGACCAAGGGCTGAGCGCCCCGCGTCCAGTTTTCTTCGACAAGCCCCGCGCCATTTGTAGAGTGAGTGCATGACCGAATCCACGACGCCCCAGAGCTCGGGCAAACCCGCCCCCTCCCCCGGCCTGCGCATGCTGATCGATTTCGGTCCGCTGGCGATGTTCTTTGCCGTGAACAGCTTCATGGGCGGGCCGCAGCTGACGCGGATGCTCGCGGCGACGGCGGCGTTCATGGTCGCGATCTTCCTCGCCATGGGGCTGTCGCTGTGGAAGACGCGGCATATCTCCCCGATGCTGTGGATTTCGGGGGTGCTGGTGCTGGTGTTCGGCGGGCTGACCCTGTGGTTCCACAACGACACGTTCATCAAGGTCAAGCCGACGCTCGTCTATTCGATGTTCGCGATCGTGCTCATCTATGGCCTGATCACCAAAAAGCCGCTGCTGCAGATGCTGCTCGAGAGCGCTTATCCCGGGTTGACCGCGCGCGGATGGCAGTTGCTGACGGTCAACTGGGCGGCGTTCTTCGTCGTGATGGCGGTGCTCAACGAAATCGTCTGGCGCACGCAGAGCTGGGATTTCTGGGTCGCGTTCAAACTGTGGGGCGTGGTGCCGCTGACGTTGCTGTTCGCGATCGGCAATGTGCCGCTGCTGCTGCGCCATGGGCTGAAGACCGATGGCGAGATCGTCGACAAGGCGCTGCCGCCGGAGCAGTGACCCGTTCGTCGCCCCGGACCTGATCCGGGGCCGGGCTGCCTTTCCTGAACACGCTGAAGACGCCCTGTCCCGGGTCAAGCCCGGGACGACGAAAGAGTTCGAACTACCTGAAACCAAAACGGGCCGAGGTTTCCCCCGACCCGCTTCTTCAATCGATGATCCGCTGGATCAGCCGGCCTGGTCGGCGCGGCTGACGCCTTCGCCGTCGAGATTGGCGGCAACGAAGTCCCAGTCGATGATCTTGGTGATCGCTTCGAGATAGCCCGGGCGCGCGTTGCGATAGTCGATGTAATAGGCGTGTTCCCACACATCGATCGTCAGCAGCGGCTTATAGTCATAGACCACAGGCGTATCGGCGTCGTGAAGCGACGTCACCTTGATCTCGTCGCCGTCGAGCACCAGCCAGCCCCAGCCGTTGGAGAAATGCGCGGTGGATTCGGCGATCAGCTGCTTGACCAGCTCTTCCTTCGAACCGAACTTGGCTTCGATCAGCTCGGCGAGCTTGCCGGTCGGCTCCTTGGCTTCCGGCGTCAGGCCGAACCAGTAGAAGCTGTGGTTCCAGATCTGTGCGCTGTTGTTGAACAGGCCCTTGTCGCCGGTTTCCTTGGCATGCTTGATCACCTCGACCAGCGACTTGCCTTCGAGCCCCTTGTCCGCGACGAACCCATTGGTCTTGTCGACATAGGCCTTGTGATGCTTGCCATAGTGGAATTCGAGCGTTTCGGCCGAGATCGTCGGCGCGAGCGCGTCCTTGGCATAGGGGAGCGTGGGAAGTTCGAACGCCATGGGATGTCCCTCCGTTTTTTGGTTCGCGACCGCCTAACGCATGACGCCCATGAATGCCGCACAAATTTTTCTGCGGGCAGGATCGAGTGGGGCGATCAGCCGCCCGCGTTGAGCAGGTCGTGGCGCTTGAGCGCGTGACGGAGCTGGTCGTAGCTGAGGCCCAGCGCTTCGGCGGTTGCGCGCTGGTTGAAACGGTTTTCCGAAAGCGCGCGGCTGAGCAGTTCGCGTTCGAAGCGGCTGACACGGCTCTTGAAGTCGCCGGACAGGTCGTCCTCGCCGCGCGGCAGCGGGCCGGGTTCTTCCGTCGTCAACTGAACCGGCGCGGCGTTGCCGGGGATGCTGTGCGGCATCGGCCTGGGGCGATAGGGTGAGGCAAAGGGGTCGATCTGGATCGCGTCCACGGGGCCCGACCGGTCCCAGCGATACACCGAACGCTCAACGACATTGCGCAACTCGCGCACATTGCCCGGCCAGCTATGCGTTGTCAGTGCATCGAGCGCGGTCGGGCCAAAGCCCTGCCATTCCAGCCCCAGTTCCGCCGCCATGCGCCGCCCGAAAAACTCCGCAAGCACCAGCACATCGCCAGCGCGGGCGCGCAATGGCGGCAGCGTCACCACTTCGAAACTTAACCGGTCGAGCAGGTCGGCGCGGAAGGTCCCCTTCTCGACGCGATCGGGCAGATCCTCATTGGTCGCGGCGACGATGCGGACATCGACGCGCATCGGGCGTGACGATCCGATCCGGGTGATCTCGCCATATTCGACCGCACGCAGCAGGCGATCCTGCGCCGCCATGCTGAGCGTGCCGAGCTCGTCGAGGAACAGGGTGCCGCCATCGGCCTCCTCAAACCGCCCGGGCCGGCCCTTGGTCGCGCCGGTGAACGATCCCGCCTCATGCCCGAACAGTTCGGCCTCGATCAGCGTTTCCGGCAGCGCAGCGCAGTTCATCACGACCAACGGCTGATCCCAGCGCGGGGACAGGCGGTGGAGGCGCTCGGCGACCAGTTCCTTGCCGGTCCCGCGCTCCCCGATCACCAGCACCGGACGGTCCAGCGCCGCCGCGCGCGAGGCAAGTTCGAGCGCGTCGAGAAAGGCGCCCGATTGGCCGACGACATGGGTGGTGCGCTCCATGCCGAACTCTTGGGATATTTTCCCAAGTTTTGGCAAGTGCGAAGTTTCGACCACGTCCCCGTCTGGGCTGAAAATGGCGGAAAACTGCGGCTAAACCGATTTGGCACGCCCCGTGCAATGTGCCTGGCATGCCGCGAAGGGCGGCAACGACACGAAGAAATTGAGGGATGGAAACAATGTATAAGGGCCACAACAGCTTTCGCACGACGCTGGCGGCGCTGGTCTGCACCCTGATCGTCAGCACCACCAGCCTGGCAACCGTGGCCGGCCCCGCCGTCACGGCGACGGATGGGGTCGCGGTTTCCACCCGAGCCATCGCGTAAGCGATCCCGCCGGGCGGGCACCCCCTAGTCCGCCCGGCGGCACGAGTTTCCAAGGAGCTAAGTTCAGATGGGCATTTTCTCTCGCACCCGCGACATCATCGCCGCCAACTTCACCGACCTGCTCGACAAGGCGGAAGACCCGGCGAAGATGATCCGCATGATCATCCTCGAAATGGAGGAGACGCTGGTCGAGGTCCGCGCCAGCGCGGCCCGCACCATCGCCGACCAGAAGGAAATGCGCCGCCACATCGCCAAGCTGGAAAACCTCCAGATGAGCTGGACCGAAAAGGCCGAGCTGGCGCTGAGCAAGGACCGCGAGGACCTGGCGAAAGCCGCCCTGGTCGAACGTCAGAAGGCGTATGACATGTGCGATCAGCTGAATGCCGAGATCGCGGTGCTCGACGATGCACTGCGCGCGTCGGAAGAGGATATCGCCAAGCTCCAGACCAAGCTGCGCGACGCCCGTGCCCGCCAGAATGCGATCATGACCCGCCTGGAAAGCGCCAATAACCGCGTCAAGCTGCGCGAGATGACCCATGGGTCGAAGGTCAACGACGCGTTCAGCCGCTTCGACCTGCTCGAGCGTCGCGTCGATTTTGCCGAGGGCCGCGCCGATGCGCTGGCGCTGGGCGCGCCGAAGAAGTCGCTGGAGGAAGAGATTGCCGAGCTCCAGTCGGCCGAGAAGGTCGATGCCGAGCTGGCCGCGCTCAAGGCGCGTCTGAACAAAGGGAGCTAAGCCATGGAAGATATCCTGGTCCCGATCGTCGTCGTCGGCATGCTCTTCATTGGCATGCCCTGGGTCATCCTCCACTATGTCACCAAGTGGAAGCAGGCCAAGACGCTGACCGGCGAAGACGAAAGCCTGCTGGACGAGCTGCACTATACGGCGCGTCGCCTGGAGGATCGCCTGCACACCATCGAGCGGATCATCGCCGCCGATAATCCCGAGTTCCGCCTGCGCGGCAATGACACGCCGCCGGCCCGCGAACTCCCCGACTATGAACGCGCACGGAGGAACTGAAATGTCCGCTAGCCGCACCCAACTGTATCGCGACAAGGTCAACGGAAAATGGCTCGGCGTCTGTGAAGGACTGGGCGACTATACCGGGGTCGACCCGTTGTGGATCCGCCTGGGCTTCCTGGTCCTGACCTTTGCGACCTTCCCGCTGATGTTCTTCGTCTATATCGGCCTCGCCATGGTCGTGTCGCAGAAGCCGATGGGCCTCTACGAAAATGCCGAGGATGCAAAATTCTGGCAGGGCGTGCGCGCCAATCCGCGCCGCTCGACCCAGGAAGTCCGCTCCAAGCTGCGCGACATCGATCGCCGCATGGCCGACATCGAGACCTATTACACGAGCCGCAACACGCAGCTCGCCGACGAGATCGAACGCCTGCGCTGAGCGCGCGCCGATCCGAACAGGGAGACTGGACATGAACTGGGGTGGACCGGGCTTCGTCATCGCCATCATCGCGATCACGACCTTTGGCTGGCTCGCTTCGACCTGGATCCGCGCCAAGCACGGATACCCGATCGAAAATGAATGGATGGGGACGACCACCAAGGAAAACCCCCAGGCGGATCGCAAGATCGAGCTGCTGACGAACGAGAATGAGCGGCTGACCGGGCAGATCAGCCGGTTGGAGGAGCGGATCGCGGTGCTCGAACGCATCGCCACCGACCCCGCCGAGCGGACCGCCCGCGAAATCGACCGCCTGCGCTGAACGAAGGAACGAGAACATGGAAAAGATACAATTCTTCAGCGCGCTGGCCCCCACGATCGCAATCGTCGGCGTGGCCGGGATGATCGGGTGGATGTTCACCACCTGGCTCCGCATCAAGAATGGCTACCCGCTCGACGGGGCCTGGGGCCAGGCGGTCTATCCGCAGAAGAATGAAGAGATGATCGAGCGGATCAAGCTGATCAGCCAGGAAAACGCCCAGCTCCGCGCCGAGCTGGGGTCGGTCAAGGACCGGCTCGCCAATGTCGAGCGGATCGTGACCGACAGCAGCCACGCGCTGGATCGCGAGATCGAAGCGCTGCGGCTGGGCAAGAATTGAGGACCGGACGATGGGCGATAAGCAGAGCTTCATCCTCGGCTTCTTCTTCATCGTGGTCGGCATCCCGGTGATCGCCGGAATCGGCGCTCAGTGCACAAACCGCCGAGAAGGCCGCGCAATATGCGGCGCATACAGAGCGATTGGAGCAGCGAGTGCGGGTGCTGGAGCGGATCGTCACCGACAAGGGTGTCGACCTGGCCGACGAGATCGAACGGCTGCGCGACGACCGGCCGGTGAACTGAACCAACGAAATTTGTGAGGGAGTATCTACCATGTTGATCGGAGTTTTCGCGGTGCTGGGCGTCATTGGCGCGATCGGCGTCACGATGGCCGAGATGCGCGACCGCCCCGCGCGCCGCGCCGAGCGATTGGCGCGCGAAGCGGCGGCTCAGCCGGCCGAATAAGCCCCCAGGGGCCAACACAAGATTACACGAACAGGAGGCAGGGTATGGAATGGGCGTTCATGGTGGTGATGATCGTAGCGATCGTAACCGTCGGCAACATCGTCCGCGCCAAGATGGGCATCCAGAAGGATGGCCGCGGCAACGATTATGTCGCCCATGATCCCGCGGCGAGCGCCGAAGCCCGCCGTCTGGAGCAGGAAGTGCGCACGCTGAAGGACCGTATCGCGGTGCTGGAGCGGGTGATCACCGACAATCATTCGAGCGTCAGCCTCGACCGCGAAATCGAGAAGCTGCGCGACGACCGCAACTGAAGTCCGGTCAGAACCGGAGGAGGATGTGATGACCGACCCCAATTTCTACATGGTCATGGCGCTGGCGACCCTTGCTGGCCTTGGCATGGTGACCGGAGCGGGCCTCGCCGGATGGCGCGGCTGGCTGGCACTCAAGCGGCAGGAACTGTCGCTGGTGCACCCGGGCGAAACGGCTTCCGCCGCGCAGGGCAATGCCGGCGCACGGATCGAGATCGCGGACCTGAAGGAACGCATCCGCAAGCTTGAGGCGATCGCCGCAGGCGTGGACCTTTAACGAGCCCCCGGAGCAGCGGCGGACAGGTTGGGAGGCCACCGCCACTGCACCATGGGAGCGGCAGCTGCAGACGCCGCTCCCACCCCTTTAGGGGCTCAGTCGATCACGCGGTGGCGCTTCAGGAAGGTCACTGCATCGGCCATCAGCCGGTCCTGAACCTCGGGACCGAATTTTCCATGCACCCCGCCCGGCACGACATGGAGTTCGGTCGGCACCGTCGCCCGTTCGAGCGCGGCTTTCAGCGCGGTCGATGCGGCGAGCGGGACCACCGGGTCGGCATCACCATGGACGATGAAGACCGGGGGCAGGCCCGGACGGACGCGGGCGATCGGCGACATGCGGGCGGCCATGGCGGCGCCCGCCTCCCCTTCCCCGACCCATTTGCCGATCGAGGGGCTGTTCCACGCGCCGAGCGATTGCGGGCGCAGATCGGTCGGGCCGTAAAAGTCGATCACCGCAGCGGCGCGCGGCGCGGGTCCGCATTCGGCCGGGTCGAGGCCCTCGCTGGCGTCGACATAGGCCGCCATCAGCGCCAGATGTGCGCCCGCCGATGTGCCCAGCAGGACGATCCGCCGCGGGTCCAGCCCTTCGCGCTCCGCCGCGCGTGCGATCCAGCCCATGACGCAGCGGACATCCTCGACCGCCGCAGGTGCGCGCGCCTGTCCGGACAGGCGATATTGCATGCTGACCACCGCGAACCCGGCATCGACGAAGCGGCGATAGCCTGCCCAGCCCTTGGGTCGCTCGCCCCGCGCCCAGGCCCCGCCATGGATGACGACGAGCACCGGTGCGCGCTTGCCCTTGTCGCTGCTTGGGCGGTGGAGGTCGAGGTGCAGCGGCCCGGTATCGGTGGTGCGATAGACGACGTCGCGCTGGGTCATCACAGCCGGTTGCGACTGTCGCGCGGGCGCGGGTGCCGCCAATACCGTCGTTGCCAGTCCCAGCCCGATCAATCTCAGCATCCACGCTCTCCACTATCGTCAGACGAGCCTAGGGGCCGCACATGGCTGC
>NCEF01000023.1:0-4627 GCA_002280565.1 Sphingomonas sp. 32-66-10 | reverse complement strand
ACGCCGACGACCGCTACCGGTTGCTGATCGACCTCGGCAAGGCGCTGGAGCCGATGCCCGATGCGCTCAAGACCGACGCGACCTTGGTGCGCGGCTGTTCGGCGGCGGTGTGGGTTTATCCCATGGTGCGCGACGACGGGACGCTGCATTTCCTAGCCGACAGCAATGCCGCAATCACCAAGGGGATCATCGCGCTGGTGCTGCTGACAGTGCAGGATCGCGCGCCGGGCGAGATTCTGGTGACCGATATCGAAGGCGCGCTCGCGCCCTTCGACCTGCGCAACCAGCTCAGCTCCAACCGGACGCAGGGCATCCCCAACATGATCGCACTGATCCGCGCCACGGCGGAACGCTACGCCGCATGAGCGCGGAGGCGGGGCGGCTCTACCGCGCGATCTGGCGCTGGCATTTCTATGCCGGGCTGTTGGTCGTGCCGTTCATCCTGCTGCTGGCGCTGACCGGGGCGATCTATCTGTTCAAGCCGCAGCTCGATGCGTGGCAGGAGCGCGACTGGCGCGGCCTGTCGGTCGCCGGGGCGGTGACGCCCGACGCGCAATTGAAGGCGGCGCTGGCGGCGGTGCCGGGCGCGCGCTTCCACAGCTATCGCCTGCCTGCAGCGACAGGTGACGCCGCCGTGATCCATGTCGGATTAGCCGACGGCGGCATGCGCGACATTGCCGTGTCGCCGCAGGGCGCGGTCATCGCGATCGACGATCCCGAGGCGCGGATCGCAGCGACCGTATCACGCATCCACGGCTCGCTGCTGCTTGGCCAATGGGGCGGGTTTTTGGTCGAGATTGCCGCGAGCTGGGCGATCCTGCTGATCCTGTCGGGCCTGTATCTGTGGTGGCCGCGCGGGCGGGGACTGGCGGGCGTGCTGTGGCCGAGGTTCGGCGCGCGCGGGCGCGTCCTGTGGCGCGATCTGCATGCGGTGACGGGATTTTGGGTGTCCGGCCTTGCGCTGGTTCTGCTCGTGTCCGGCCTGCCCTGGACCGATGGCTGGGCGACGGCATTCCGCGCAGTCCGCGCGGAGCTGGGGCTGGTGCAAGGGCCGCAGCAATGGAAAGGCGGCGTCGACCTGCATGCCGAGCATGACCATGATGCGATGCTACGCGCCGCGGCGAGTGGGAAGCCCGTGCCGGTGGGCATGACGCTGACCGACATGGTGGCGCGCGCACAGGCAGAGGGCGTGCCCGCCCCCGCGATCCTTTCCCCGCCCGGCGCGCCCGCGCAGTTCGGGCCGCCCAATGGCAATGTCTGGAAACTGACCAGCGCAACGCAGAACCGCCCGATTGCGCGCACCGTCACCTTCGACCCGATGAGCGGCGACGTAACCGCGCGCAGCGGCTTTGCCGACAAGCACCCGATCGATCGGGTGATCGGCTATGGCATCGCCTGGCACGAAGGGCAGTTGTTCGGGTGGATCAATCAGCTGGTCGGCGTGTTGACCGCGCTTGCGCTGATGCTGCTGGCGGTAAGCAGCGTTGTCATGTGGTGGCGGCGCCGGCCCGACGGGTCACTTGGCGCGCCGCCGCGTCCAGCTGACGCAAAGCTGCGCGGGGTGGCGGCGATGACGCTGGTCATGGCGGCGCTGTTGCCAATGCTCGCGCTGTCACTGATCGTCGTGTTCGTGTTCGATCGGCTGATCCTGCCGCGCTTTCCGCGCACTGCACGCTGGCTCAACCGTACCCGCCCGGCCTGAGAGACAGTGGCCGGGCGGGCGGTAGTCCCGCCGATGGTTAAAGAGGGAAACAACACCGGCGGGGTGCCGCGCGGGACCGGGTAAAAACCCGCGCGACGGGGGTCGGTCAGGGCAGAAGCACCGAGTCCACCACGTGGATCACGCCGTTCTTCTGCGTCACATCGGCGATGGTGATCTTCGACGTGCCGCCCTTGGCATCGGTGATGATCCAGCCATAGCCGCGCTTCGACAGCGTGATCTTCTCACCCTGAACGGTGGTCAGCTCGAGCTTGCCGCCATTTGCTTTTGCCTTGGCGGCGATGTCCGCGGCCATCATTTTGCCCGGGACGACATGATAGGTCAGCACGGCGGTCAGCGTGCCCTTGTTCTCCGGCTTCAGCAGCGTGTCGACGGTGCC
Source organism: Sphingomonas sp. 32-66-10 (assembly GCA_002280565.1). Lineage (GTDB taxonomy): Bacteria > Pseudomonadota > Alphaproteobacteria > Sphingomonadales > Sphingomonadaceae > Sphingomonas. Next base: position 2,528 of record NCEF01000023.1, on the reverse strand, counting down.
GGCGGGGAGCTTGGCGAACGCGGCGTTGGTCGGGGCAAACACGGTGAACGGTCCAGGCGACTTGAGCGTATCGACCAGGCCAGCGGCCTTCACCGCCGCGACCAGAGTCGTGTGATCCTTCGAATTGACCGCGTTATCGACGATATCCTTGGTCGGGTACATGGCGGCACCGCCGACCATCTTGGTCTGACCGGCAACGGCAACCGAACCAGTCGCCAGCGCGGCTCCGGCGAGTGCCAGTGCGAAATGCGAGGTACGAAACTTCATACATCCTCCTGCTTTCATGGCAGTGCCCGGCCGCATCGTGACCGGGTTGCGCAGGAGATACGGACGCGGATGCGCGCCGGATGTCAGATGCCGAAAATTTTTCCTGCCGCGACACGCGGGCCGGTTGGCGCGGGATGCGGCGCAGTCGCGCGCGGCTCCATCGTGATCGCGAGCGTCGCGCCGTCATGCATCATCGAGCGATGCCCTTCGGCGACTACGAGCTGCGTATCACCGGCCGGCCGAATGACCCCGAGCGAGCGCGGGATACCGTCCTCGGGGATGATCCACAGCTCAGGCACGCGCTGATCCGCGCCCATGTCCTGGGCAACCAGCCGCAGCTGCGCGGTTGCCGGATCGTAGCGCGCGGCGACGAGCGGCCCCTCCCCCTCGCCGCGCAGCTGCGCCACGATGGCGGGCTGCGCCGCGACCTGTGTCGGCGGCGCGGTGATCGATGGTTCGGTGCGCGGGATGACGAGCATGACCGCGAGCGCAGCGGCGGCTGCGCCGGCGATGGCGGTGCCGAACTGCCAGCGGCGCAACTGGCGACGCGGCACCAGATCGACCACGGGCGCAGGACCAATACCATCGATCGCCTGCTCGATCCGGTTCCAAAGCTGTTCTGGTGGTGTTTCGTCGGGGACGTCGAGCGCCATGCCCGCCAGCCGCTCGCGCCACGCCTCGACCTCTTCGACGAAGGGGGCGTCGGTCAGCAGGCGCCGGTTGGCGGCTGCCAGCGCGTCGCCCTCGAGCACGCCCAGCGCAAGCTCGGCGGCAAGCAGTTCGCGTTCGTCGGGAAGGTCCATCGGGTCAACCATCGCCCAGGCACGCCCTCAACTGCAACAAGCCGCGGCGGATCCACGTCTTCATCGTCCCGAGCGGCACCCGGTCACGCTCAGCCAGCTCGGCATAGGTGAGCCCGCCAAAAAACGCGGCGCGGATCGCCGACGACGCGCGTGCCTCCAGCGCCTCGAGACAGGCGCGCATGCGACCTTGCTCCTGCGCATCCTCGATCATGGCGTCGGCCGAGGGACGGTCGTCGGCGACCATCACGGCCGCGTCGATCGACGCAGCTGCGGTTGCCGGACGCGCGCGCAGTCGGTCGATTGCGCTGTTGCGGGCAATCGCGGCAAGCCAGGTGATCGGGCTGGCGCGTTCGGGGTCGAAGCGCCCCGCCCGTTGCCACACCTTCACATAGACTTCCTGCACCACGTCCTCAGCTTCCTCCCGGCTCCCGCAGATACGCAAGCAAATCCCGAAAAGCTTCGCGCTGGTCAGATTATAGACCTCCGCCAGCGCGGCGCGGTCGCCCCGGCCGACCGAAATCAGCGCATCGGCCAGCCGCTTGCGCGCGAGGATTGCGGAGGGCGATGACGGCGTCACGGCGCGAACCCTAACGCACCCGCCGTCGCGCGCAAGCGGGCGCGATCAGCCCAGACCAAGTTCATCGGCCACCGCATCGAGATCGGCTCCGGCCGGCACCAGCAGCCATTCACGGCTCGCCGCACCATTCACGACGGTCACCGCACCGCGCGGACAGACGCCCAGGCATTTGACGTCGACGATTCCCGCCGCGGCCTTTCGCCCCTTCTTCAAATGAAGATGCTTGCGCAGTGCCTTGCCAAGCGGCTGCCGCGCCTTGGGCCCGAACCCGCCATCCAGCCTTTTGGAGCATTTGGCGCAGACCAGGACCGCGTTCGCCCAGTTGGACCGAACACGCGCCTTCAATCCGGCCGCCATTGCCGCCGCTCTTCGGCAGCGCGCAGCACTTCATAGGCGGCCTGGATCGCCTGAAACCGCTTCGCCGCCTCGGCATCGCCGGGACGGATATCGGGATGGTTCGACTTGGCCAGCCGCCGCCACGCCGTGCGCACGGCTTCGAAGGTGGCGTCCGGTTCCAGCTCCAGCACGTCCAGCGCGCGCATCTCGTCGCGCGACCGCGAGCCGTCGCCCGGGCCAGCCCAGGCATTGTGCTTGCTTTCGGAATAGCCGTCCGCGGTGCGGCGCTCATCCGCCTCGCGCTGGGCGGCTTCCTCGGCGGTCAGGCCTTCGAAATAATTCCAGTTGCGGTTGTATTCGCCAGCATGTTCTTCGCAGAAATACCAGCGCTCCGGGCTGTTGGGCGATTTGGGTGCGGGCCGATCCCCCGGTTTGTCACAGCCATGGCGATCGCATAGCCGCACCTTAACCGCCTCGCGCTCGGCGCCATAAGCGCGCCAGCGGGGGAAGCCCCAGTCCATTGATCGGGTAGAACGCACCATTAT
>NCEF01000071.1 GCA_002280565.1 Sphingomonas sp. 32-66-10 | reverse complement strand
ACGGCCGAACCCCAGGCCGAAGACGCGCTGCAGCGGGACGAAGTCGCCCAAGGCTGAAATATTTTTTCGGACAGTTGGCGGTAAAGCGCTTCCCGCTCGTCCCCTTATAGAAGGGCTCGCGGGGAGCCCGCCCTGCATGGGAGCGGAAACATAGATCTTCCACGCCGATCCGGGCCCGATCGCCTTGCCACGGAAGCCGCCGAATGGGTGGCACGGCACGATCTGGGCACGGTAGATCCTGCCGCATTCGAAGAATGGCGAGGCCGCAGCCCGGCCCATGCGCTGGCTTTCGCGCGCGCCTATGCCGCATGGGAAAAGGTCGGCCCCGGGATCGGCCTGGAGGCGGAGCAGGGCGCTGCGCGGGCAGACCTTTCCTTTTCGCGCCGGGCCATGATGCGGGCCGCCGGTGCGGCGGGCCTTATCGTGCTCGCCGGGGGCGGCATGGCGGTTTCGCGAGCCTATGCGTGGGACCGGGTCGAGACCGGGATCGGGGAGACGCGCAAGCTGCGCCTGCCCGACGGCAGCCTGCTGGCGCTCAACACGGACAGTTCGGTCGCCTGGCGCGTGAAGGGCGGGAAGCGCATTCTTCGCCTCGAACGGGGGGAAATGGCGCTGGAGGTCTCGTCCAAGGGCCCGCCGCTCCTGCTGGAAGGGGAGGATGTGAAGATCAGCCTGACCAGCGGGCTGTTCAATGCGCGGCTGATGCCGGGCGGGATCGACGTGATGGTGCTGCGGGGCGAGGCGCGCAGCGCAGGGCAGGTGGAAGGAAGCGACGCCAGACCTGAGGCGGCTGGGGCCTATCGCATGCTCAGCCTCACCGATGCCGGGCCCCGCATCAGTGCGGCTTCCGAATTGCAGGTCGCCGCCACGCTGGCCTGGCAGAGCGGGGAAATCCTCTTTCAGGACGAGCCGCTCTCTGCCGCGATCGGCGAATATAACCGCTATCTGGAGCGCAAGATCGTCATTGCCGATCCGGCGCTGGGGGCGATCCGGGTCGGCGGGCGCTTCACCTCGACCGATCCCACGATCTTCTTCGAAGCGCTCGACGCCACGCTCGATATCCAGGCCTCGCCTGTCGACGAGGGTTTTCTGCTTACGCGAAAAAATAACTGATCGGCTTGGCGGAGAGGTCTGCCCCGCTCGTCATGATGGTTGAAGCCCAAATTCCTCCATTACCGGGGCAACGGAGAATTTCATGTCGAACAGGTCGCTGATTTCCGCGCTGAAATATGCCTGCTTTATTCCTGTCGTAATTGCGCCATATGCGGCCGAGGCGAAGGAAGAGAAGAATGTCTATTTCGATATTCCGGCGCAGCCGCTTC
>NCEF01000022.1 GCA_002280565.1 Sphingomonas sp. 32-66-10 | reverse complement strand
CGGCAACAAGAACTGGATGCTGAGCCACGAGATCAAAATGGCGGCGACGGCGTTCGGCGAGCATTCGGAGGATATCAAGCCGGTGATCCCGGCGGGCGCGTCCGATACCGCCGCGCTCGACGCAGTGTTCGAGGCAATCTGTCGCTCCGGCCGCGATGCGCCGACCGCCAAGCTGATGCTGGTGCCCGAGGCGTGGCAGGCAATCGACGCGATGCCGGACAAGCATCTGGCGATGTACAAATATCTCGCCAGCGTGATGGAGCCGTGGGACGGCCCCGCCGCGCTCGCGATGACCGATGGCCGCTGGGCCGTGGCCGGCGTCGACCGCAACGCGCTGCGCCCGCTGCGCTACACCCGCACCTCCGACGGCCTATTGGTGGTCGGGTCGGAGACCGGCATGGTCCAGATTCCTGAAACGACCGTGGTTGCCAAGGGGCGGCTGGGGCCGGGGCAGATGATCGCGGTCGATCTGGACGAAGGGCGCTTCTACACCGATGGCGAGGTGAAGGACCGCATCGCCGGGGAATATGATTACGCGTCGATGATCGGCGAGTTCATGGGGCTCGACGATCTGCCCGCCGCCGCCGATGCGGCGCCGGCATGGACCCGCGCCGAGCTGACCCGGCGTCAAGTCGCGGCCGGGCAGACGCTGGAGGATATGGAGCTGATCCTCTCGCCGATGGTGACCGACGCCAAGGAGGCGGTCGGGTCGATGGGCGACGACACCCCACTCGCCGTGATCAGCGACAAGCCGCGCCTGATCAGCCAGTTCTTCCGCCAGAATTTCAGCCAGGTGACCAACCCGCCGATCGATAGCTTGCGCGAACGGCATGTGATGTCGCTCAAGACGCGCTTCGGCAATCTGGCCAACATCCTGGATACGGCAGAGACCGCGAACAAGGTGCTTGTGCTCGAAAGTCCGGTGCTGACCAATGGCGATTGGGCGCGGCTCAAGAGCTATTTCGGCGTGCAGGCGGCGGAGATCGACTATAGCTTCCCGGCCGGTGGCGGCCCGGAGACGCTGCGCGCAGCCATCACCGACATCCGGCTGCAGGCCGAACAGGCGGTGCGCGCGGGCAAGACCGAGATTTTCCTGACCGACGAAGCCGTCGGCCCAGATCGCATCGCCATTGCCGGCGTGCTGGCGGCGGCGGCGGTGCACACGCACCTCGTGCGCAAGGGGCTGCGCTCCTACGCCAGCGTCAACATCCGCACCGCCGAATGCCTCGACACCCATTATTATGCGGTGCTGATCGGTGTCGGCGCGACCACGGTGAACGCCTATCTCGCCGAAGCGGCGATTGCCGACCGCCATGCGCGCGGCCTGTTCGGCGACCTGTCCTTCGAACAATGCCTGAAGAACCATCGCAAGGCGATCGACGAAGGCCTGCTCAAGATCATGTCGAAGATGGGGATCGCGGTGATCTCCAGCTATCGTGGCGGCTATAATTTCGAGGCGGTCGGCCTGTCGCGCGCGCTGGTCAACGATTTCTTCCCCGGCATGCCCGCGAAGATTTCGGGCGAAGGCTATGCCTCGCTGCACCTCAACGCGACGATGCGCCATGACGCCGCCTATGACGGCGCAGTCGCGACGCTCCCGATCGGCGGCTTCTACCGCCAGCGCCATGGCGGCGAGACGCATGCCTACAGCGCGCAGCTGATGCACACGCTGCAGACTGCGGTATCGACCGACAGCTATTCGACCTATCTGCAATTCTCGCGCGGGGTTCGCGATCTGCCGCCGGTGTATCTGCGCGATCTGCTGGAGTTCAACTTCCCGGCCGAGGGCGTTGGCATTGATCAGGTCGAGGCGATCACCGAAATCCGCAAGCGCTTCGTGACGCCGGGCATGTCATTGGGCGCGCTGTCGCCCGAAGCGCATGAGACGCTGGCAATCGCGATGAACCGCATCGGCGCCAAGGCGGTGTCGGGCGAGGGTGGCGAGGATTCGGTCCGCTACAAGCCCTATTCGAACGGCGACAACGCCAACAGCTCGATCAAGCAGATCGCGAGCGGGCGCTTCGGCGTCACCGCCGAATATCTCGGCGCGTGTGAAGAGGTCGAAATCAAGGTCGCACAGGGCGCCAAGCCCGGCGAAGGCGGGCAGCTGCCCGGGTTCAAGGTGACCGAGTTCATCGCGCGGCTGCGCCATTCGACGCCGGGCGTGACTTTGATCTCGCCGCCGCCTCACCACGACATCTATTCGATCGAGGATCTGGCGCAGCTCATCTACGACCTCAAGCAGATCAACCCGCGCGCGCGGGTGTGCGTCAAGCTTGTGTCGAGCGCTGGCATCGGCACCGTCGCGGCGGGCGTCGCCAAGGCCCACGCCGACGTGATCCTGGTCGCCGGCCATGTCGGCGGGACCGGTGCGTCGCCGCAAACCAGCGTGAAGTATGCGGGTACGCCATGGGAAATGGGGCTGTCGGAGGTCAACCAGACGCTGACCCTCAACGGCTTGCGCGGTCGGGTCCGGCTGCGCACCGATGGCGGCCTCAAGACCGGTCGCGACATCGTGATCGCCGCGATCCTGGGTGCCGAGGAATTCGGCATCGGCACGCTTTCGCTGGTCGCGATGGGCTGCATCATGGTGCGCCAGTGCCATAGCAACACCTGCCCGGTCGGCGTGTGCACGCAGGACGAGCGGCTGCGCCAGAAGTTCACCGGATCGCCGGAAAAGGTCATCAATTTGATGACCTTCATCGCCGAGGAAGTCCGCGAAATTCTCGCCAAGCTTGGCTGCAAGAGCCTGGACGAGGTGATCGGCCGCACCGAATTGCTGCGTCAGGTCAGCCGTGGTGCCGAGCATCTCGACGACCTCGACCTCAATCCGATCCTCGCCAAGGTCGATGCTGAGGAGCATGAGCGGCGCTTCTCGCTCAACACGTTCCGCAACTCGGTACCGGACAGCCTCGACGCGCAGATCATCGCCGACGCACGCGCCGTGTTCGAACGCGGTGAGAAAATGCAGCTCGCCTATAATGTCCGCAACACCCACCGCGCGGTCGGCACCCGGCTGTCGAGCGAGATCACCAAGATCTTCGGCATGTCGAAGCTCAACGACGGTCACGTCCAGATCCGCCTGCGCGGATCGGCCGGCCAGTCGCTCGGCGCATTCCTGTGCAAGGGCGTGACGCTCGAAGTGTTCGGCGACGCCAACGACTATGTCGGAAAGGGCCTCTCGGGCGGCACCATCATCGTCCGCCCGCTGGTCAGCTCGCCGCTTGCCAGCCAGGACAATACGATCATCGGCAACACGGTGCTCTATGGCGCGACCTCGGGCCGGTTGTTCGCCGCAGGTCAGGCGGGCGAGCGCTTCGCCGTGCGCAATTCGGGCGCGCAGGTGGTGGTCGAGGGCTGTGGCGCCAATGGCTGCGAATATATGACCGGCGGCGTCGCGGTGGTGCTCGGCGAGGTCGGCGCCAATTTCGGCGCGGGCATGACCGGCGGCATGGCGTTCATCTATGACGAAAGCGGCAGCTTCGACGCGCGCGCCAATGGCGACAGCATCGTGTGGCAGCGCCTGTCCTCGCTGCACTGGGAAGCGGTGCTCAAGAACTTGATCACCGACCATGCCGAAGCCACCGACAGCAAATGGTCGCGCGGCCTGATCGAGGATTGGGACCGAGTGCGCGGCCATTTCTGGCAGGTGGTGCCGAAGGAGATGCTGACCCGGCTGGCGCATCCGCTGGATGACAGCGTGGAGATGGTCGCGGCGGAGTAGGCCTCGATTCCTCCCCCAGCTCGCTGGGGGAGGTGGCAGCGCGTAGCGCTGACGGAGGGGCCGCCGCGAAGACGGCGGAATTTTTGCCGAGCTGCCCACGGCCGTCTGTGCCGCCGCCGCTGCACCGTCGCTTCGCGCCGGTCCCCCTCCCCTGCGATGCAGGGGAGGAATTTGGCGACGTCCCTTGCCGCCACTATCCCCCGCCGCCTAAAGCTATCGCATGTGGCAGCTTTACCAATTCCCCCTGTGCCCCTTCTCGCGCAAGGTGCGGCTCGTCCTCGGTGAGAAGGGCGTCGGCTATGAGCCGGTGCGCGAATCGCCCTGGGCGCGGCGCGACGAGTTTCTCGACATGAACCCGGCCGGGCAGACCCCGGTGATGGCGGACGATCGCGGCGTCGTGCTGATCGATTCGTTCGCGATCTGCGAGTTTTTCGAGGAAACGGTGAGCAAGGCCGCCCTGCTCAACGGCAGCGCGGCCGACCGCGCGGAGATCCGGCGGCTGGTCAGCTGGTTCGACAACCAGTTTTTCCGCGATATCACCGGGCCGCTGCTCAACGAGCGGATGATCAAGCGTATCGTCCAGCGCGCGACGCCCGACAGCGGCGCGCTGCGCGAGGCGATGAAGGCCGCGGTCGCGCATCTCGATTATATCGATTTCCTGCTCGACCACCGCACCTGGCTGGGCGGTGCGACGATGAGCCTCGCCGATCTTGCCGCCGCAGCGCAGATCAGCGTTGCCGATTATCTGGGCGGGATCGACTGGAAGAGCCATGAGCAGGCCAAGCGCTGGTATGTCGGGATGAAGAGCCGCCCAAGCTTCCGCCCGCTGCTCGCCGAACGGATGGAAGGAATCAACCCGCCGTCGGATTACGAGAAGCTCGACCTGTGAGCGCAGGGAGCGCAGTCGTCATCGGCGCGAGCGGTGGGATCGGACGCGCGTTCGCCGATGCGCTGGAGGACGAAGCGGCGCATGCCAAGGTGTGGCGTTTCGGCCGGTCGCTGCGCGGCGACGGGCATCTCGACCTCACCGATGAGGCGAGCATCGAAGCCGCCGCAGCGCGGGTCGCGGCCGGGTCGCCGCCGTCGCTGGTGTTCGTCGCGACCGGTATCCTTGGCGAAGGCGAGCGCGGGCCGGAAAAGGCGCTGCGCGACCTCGATCCCGACTGGCTGGCCCGCGTGTTCGCGATCAACACGATCGGCCCCGCGCTGGTCGCCAAGCATTTCCTGCCGCTGCTGCCGCGCACCGGCACCCCCGTCTTCGCGGCGCTGTCGGCACGCGTGGGGAGCATCAGCGACAACCGGTTGGGCGGCTGGCACGGCTATCGCGCGTCCAAGGCGGCGCTCAACATGCTGATCCGCAACTTCGCGATCGACGCGGCGCGTCGCAACGACCGGTCGATCGTCGTCGGGTTGCACCCGGGGACGGTGGATACGCGCCTGTCGGAGCCGTTTCGCGGGACGGTCGCGCCGGGCAAGCTGTTCGATCCGGAGCGCGCGGCGCTGCAACTGCTCGATGTGATCGAGGGGTTGAAGCCGGTCGACAGCGGGAAATGCTTCGCCTGGGACGGCGCGGAAATTCCCGCCTAGAACTCGTCCTCGGGTACCTGTTCGCGTCGCCGCTCGTCGCGCCGACCGCGGTCGCGCGGCTCTTCGACGAACTCATCCTCGGGCGGACCCTCGCGGCGCGGGCGGGTCATTTCGATGCTGCCGTCGCGGTTGACGCGGACGCCCAGCTCGCGCCCACCAAAGCTGCCCTCCAGCTCGATGCCGTCCTCGATGAAATTATCCGGGTCCTCGACCAGCACGTCCGTGACATTCTCGACCACCGGCTCGGGTCGCGGACGCGCCGTGACGCCCAGCGCCTGACTCATGAAATCGCGCCACACCCGTGCCGGGGCACCGCCGCCCGCCAGGCCGCCATTGGGGCTGTTGTCGTCATTCCCCATCCACACGCCCGTGATGATCCCGTCGGCATAGCCGAGAAACAGCGCGTCGCGATTATCCTGGGTCGTCCCGGTCTTGCCGAAGGTGTCGATCGCCAGCGCCGCGGAGCGCCCCGTGCCGCCCGTGACCGTCGCGGACAGAAGGTCGCGCATCCCGTCCAGTTCGCGGCGCGACAGCGATCGTACCGAGCCGGTCAGCCGCGCCGCCCAGCCGGGCGCGTCCGTGTCTGCAAGTCCGCGCGGGCGGACCGGAGCGGTGCCGCTGGCGATGGCGGCATAAGCGGCGGTCAGCTCCAGCAGCGACACGCTCGACGTGCCGAGCGCGATCGACGCCTCGTTCGGGATCGGGCTGGCGATCCCCAGATCGCGCGCGGCCTGGATCACTGCCGACACGCCGACCCGCTGGGTCAGGCGGGCAGCGGCAACATTGCTCGACCGGGCAAATGCTTCGCGCAGCGTGATCGGGCCGCGATAGCGCCCGTCGCTATTCTTCGGGCTCCAGTCGCCGAGGGTGATCGGCTCATCGCGCACGATCGAATCCGGGGTCATGCCGGATCGCAAGGCGGCCAGATAGACAAACAGCTTGAAGGTCGATCCCGGCTGGCGCTGGGCCTGGGTTGCGCGGTTGAACGGCGATGCGGCGTAATTCTTGCCGCCGACCATCGCGATCACCCGGCCATCGGGGCGCATCGCGACGATCGCGACCTGAGCCTTGCGTAACGCCGCATTGCGGACCGCACGCTCGGCCGCGCGCTGCATCCGCGCCTCCAGCGTCGTGGTCACGGTCTGGTTGGTCGTGATCTCGCCCGAACGGTCGCGCGCCTCGGGCAGGACCCAGTCGGCGAAATAGGTGCCGCTGGGCAGCGTCTTCAAGGACGGAGCGAGCCGCGACGGCGCCTTGACCAGTCCAGCCAGCATCGCGGCCTGAGCGGTGGTCAGGTCGGTCGCCGGGCGGCTGAAATAATGGCGCGCGGCAGCGTCGAGGCCGTATTGATTGTCGCCGAAATAGACGTTGGACAGATAGCGCGAGAGAATTTCGTTCTTGGTCAGCCACGCCTCCAGCCAGAAGGCGATCAGCACCTCCTGAAACTTCCGGCCAAAGGTGCGATCGGAATTGAGGAAGGCGTTCTTTGCCAGCTGCTGGGTGATCGTGCTGCCACCCTGACGGCCATTGTCGGTGAACATGTTGTTGACGAAGGCGCGCAATATGCCGCGTGGATCGACGCCCCAATGCGACTGGAACCGGCGATCCTCGACCGCGACGAACGCCTGCACGACATGCTCGGGCAATTGCGCCGCATCGACCGGCTTGCCGACAACCGCACCGGTCCGCGCAATCGCCGTGCCTTCGGCCGAGAGCAATGTGATCGACGGCGGCACCGGCGGTTCGAGCGATTTGCTGAGCGGTGCGGTCCACACCAGCCAGGCGACCGCCGCGAGGAACAACAGAATCAGCCCGGCGAGGATCCGCGGCACCCACCGCCATTTCCGACGTCGCACGATGACGGGCAGATTGACCGTATAGTCACCGAGCGGCGGAACGGCTCCGCCGGGACCGACAGGCTGAGGCTGGGCAGCAGGGCCGCGCGCGTCCGGAATTTCGGGGTAAAGTGTATCGTATCGCATGGGGCCGGACACTGTATTACGCCGCTAAAACAGTTTGGGCAAGCTGCGTGCGGGTCGGGACGGCGCACGCACCCCACGCTCCGCCGCGCCCCATCTGCGCCCTGTCCGTCATGGTCATCGCGATTCGATCACGTCACTCCACCGGCACAAATGCCAGATGATGATAGTCATAGCTGAAATCGGCGAGCGGGGAGAGCGCCTTCATCGTGACCCCGGTGACCTTGCCGTCCACGATGACGAAGCTGATGACCGCGTCCTCGCCCTTGCCCGGCGTCATCCGCGTGCGGAACGCGTCCTTGCCCCATGGCTCGAGCCGGCTGGCAAATTGCGGGTGCGGCGCGAAGTCGATCGACAAGGCGCCGCCGCGTTCCGTGACAACGATATCGCCATACCAGGGATCGCGGTAGCGCCCGGCATAGGCGGCGAGCGTCAGGCTGGGGCCACCCGCCGGTCGCTGGGCGTCGCCATCGCCCAGCGCGGCCACCGCACTTTCGGTCGCAAGCTTGCTGCGCGCCACATAATTGGCGACCCAGTCATAGGCAGGCACACCGAGCAGATGGTCGAGCAGCGCGTTGCGGATGCCACCTGACACGCTGTCTTCGGTATTGCTGAGCACCGCGACGCCGATCCCGGCGGACGGGATCAGTGCGGTCTGGGTCACCTGCCCCGACAACCCGCCCGAATGGCTGATCAGGCGACGACCCCGATAATCCTGGACGAACCAGCCGAGCGCATAGCCCTGCATGATCGACCGCACCGGGTTGAGGGCGGTTGGGCCATCGCTCGACGCCACCACGACCTGGGGTGTCCACATTGTGGTTGCGCTGTCGGCGCTCCACAGGCGCTTGCCATTGGGCAGCGCGCCCAGCGCCAGCTGCACCTCCAGCCATTTGGCGACATCGGCGATGCTGGCGTTGATCCCTGCCCCGGCGTCGACGACCGGCGATTCATCGGGTTCGATCACTTGCATCGGTCCGACCCCGCGCACCGGCGGCCCCAGCCGCGCGTGGCGGCCCGCGACATTGCTGGTCTTGAGCAGCTCCAGCGACGGCACCGCATCGGCCATGCCGAGCGGTTCGAGCATCCGCGTGCGGATGAAGTCGCGCCAGCTCATTCCCGACTTCGCCTCGATCAGCGCCCCCGCGACGATGTAGAGGATATTGTCATAATCATAGCCGCCGCGGAACGGGCGCACCGGCTGAAGGAATTGCAGCGCGCGCACCGCATCCTGCACGGTGCGGTTGGAGCGCGGGAAATAGAGCAGGTCGCCCGCCCCCAATGGCAGCCCCGAGCGGTGGACGAGCAGGTCGCGCACGTTGAAGAGGCTGGTGACCGCAGGGTCGGCCATCTTGAACTCGGGCATATGCTGCGTCAGCCTGTCGTCCCAGCCGAGTTTGCCCTCTTCGACCAGCATCGCGAGCGCGGCGGCGGTGAACGCCTTGCTGTTCGACGCAATGCCAAAGCGCGTGTGGGTATCGACCGGTCCGGGGCGGCCCATGGTGCGGACGCCATAGCCCTTGAGCCAGACTGGCTCCCCTTTGCGCACCACAGCGACGGCGATACCTGGCGTCTCAAACGCGCGCATGAAGCCGGCGACGATGGAATCGACGGCCGTATCGAGGGTCGCGGCCTGCTGCGCCCAGGCGGGAAGCGCCAGGCTCGCCGCGCCGCCAACACCAAGCGCCAGCGCTGTCCGCCGATCGACCGTGAATCCCGTCATTCCGCTTCACCCCTAATCGTCACCCCGGCCTTGTTCCGGGGTCCACTCAGCCGCGCGCATCGCAAGAGCCTGCAAGACCGACCTTGCCGCGCAGTGGGGCCCGGAACAAGTCCGGGGTGACAATGGAGTGGTGGGGAAGCTCTACGCCTCCAGCTCGACATCCCAGTAGAGCCAGTCGCGCCACGTATCGTGCAGATAATTGGGCGGGAAACGGCGGCCATGTTCCTGCAGCTGCCAGCTGGTCGGGCGGATCGGCGGCATGAACAACGGCATCGCCGCCTGTTTCGGCGTGCGCCCGCCCTTTTTCAGGTTGCACGGGGCACAGGCGGTCGCGACATTCTCCCACGTCGTCCGCCCGCCCTGCGCGCGCGGGATGACATGGTCGAACGTCAGGTCGCGGTGGCTGCCGCAATATTGGCATTCGAACTTGTCGCGCAGGAACAGGTTGAAGCGCGTGAACGCCGGGAATTGCGACGGCCGCACATATTGTTTGAGCGCAATCACGCTCGGCAGCTTGATCGACGCCGTCGGGCTGCGCACCTCACGCTCATAATGGCTGACGATGTCGACGCGATCGAGGAACACCGCCTTGATCGCCGTCTGCCACGGCCAGACGCTGAGTGGATAATAGGACAAGGGCGTGTAATCGGCGTTGAGCACGAGCGCCGGGCACCCTTCCGGATGTCGGATCAGATCGGGATGGTACATGATCCCCCTCTCTCGCCGCGCGTCGCTCGCGACCGGGGCTTATTCGCCGCCAGCCGTGACATGTCTATGACAGCACGGCGCGCGACTCGTGGTCAAGGGCCGGTTTGCGCGAAATGGAGATTAGTCGGCATAGATCATCCGCCGGCTCATCCCGCCGTCGATCACCAGCGCCTGACCCGTCGTGAACCCGGCATGATCGGTAAGGTAGAGCACAGCATCGGCAATATCGTCCGGGGTCCCGACGCGGCCCACGGGATGCTGTTTGCGATCGATCGGGCGGTGCTCCGGCTCCGATCGCACCGATGATTTCTGCCATGGCCCGGTCTCGATCCAGCCCGGGCAGATCGCGTTGACGCGGATGTCCGGACCCAGGCTAACGGCAAGCGCATGGGTCAGTGCGACCAGCCCGCCCTTGGCCGTGGCATAGGCTTCAGTATCGGGTTCCGACTGGAAGGCGCGGGTCGACGCGATGAACAGGATCGACCCGCCACCCTCGCGCAGCAGCGGCACGGCTCCGCGCGTCATCAGGAATCCGCCCGTGACATGGCTGTCCTGCCAGCGCCGCCAGTCAGTGAGGCTCAATTTTTCGATCGGGCCGCTGACCGGATCGGCGATCCCGGCATTGCTGACCAGCAGGTCGAGCCCGTCGGCGCCGATCTCCTTGCGCCACGCCGCATAGGCCGTGAACAGCTCCGCCACCGCCGCCTCGTCGCCGACATCGGCCTGGTGCGTCAGCAGCGGTCGCGGCGCGTGCGCGTCGGCCAGCTCGCGCAATGCAACCCGGTCGAGGTCGATTGCCATCACCGCCCAGCCCTCGCCCAGCAGCCGCTCGACCACGCCGCGCCCGATCCCCTGCGCTCCGCCTGTCACCATCGCCGTCCGCATCGTCACGCTCCTCGATTGCGGCAGTGCAACGCGCGGGCGCGACGGAAAGGTTCGCGCACGCAGCAAGCGGGGCTTTTACCGTGCGCGTCGATCCGCTAGGCGGCGGCGATGCCAGCGATCATCCATTGCGACGTTGCCATTGTCGGAGGGGGACTTTCCGGCGGGTTGATCGCGCTCGCGCTGCGCCGCAAACATCCGACGCTCGACGTCCGCCTGATCGAGGGCGGGCGGAGCATTGGCGGCAACCATCTCTGGTCGTTCTTCGCCAGCGACGTGGCACCCGCCGATCGCTGGCTGGTCGCCCCACTGATTTCCTATGGCTGGACCAGCTACGACGTCCACTTCCCCGCGCACGCCCGCACCCTGAAATCGGCCTATTATTCGATCGAATCCGATCGGTTTGACCAAGTGGTGCGCGCCGCGATGCCGGAGGGTGCGGTAATGACCCGGCGCAAGGTGCTGGGGGCCAGCGCGCGTGCGGTCGTGCTTGCCGATGGCGACCGGATCGAGGCGGGCGGGGTGATCGATTGCCGCGGTCCTGCCGACCTGTCCAAGCTCGAGCTGGGCTGGCAGAAATTCGTCGGGCGCGAACTGGCGCTGGCCGAGCCGCATGCGCTCAAGCGCCCGGTGATCATGGACGCGACCGTCGCGCAGATCGACGGCTATCGCTTCATGTATGCGCTGCCCTTCGCGGCAACGCGGCTGTTCCTCGAAGACACCTATTACAGCGACACGCCCGATATCGACGTTGCCGCCTACACCCAGCGGATCGATGCGTGGGCGAGCGCGCGCGGCATCGTCGTCGAGGGCGTGATGCGCGAGGAGGCGGGGTCGTTGCCCATTCCGTTGGGTGGCGATTTCGAAGAATATTGGAAGTCGGGCGGCAATCGCGTCGCCAAGGCCGGGATGCGCGCCGGGCTGTTTCAGCCGATCACCGGCTATTCGTTGCCCGACGCGGTGCGGCTCGCCGCGCTGATCGGCAATGCCCGCGACCTGTCCGGCGCGGCGCTGCACGACCTGACCTATGGTCATGCCCGCCGCGCCTGGCGCCAGCGCGGCTTTTATCGCATGCTCAGTGCGATGTTGTTCCGCGCCGCCGAGCCGGGTGAACGCTATCGCGTGCTTGAACGATTTTATCGCTTGGACGCAGGGCTCGTCGCTCGCTTCTATAGCGGCCAGTCCAGCCTATTCGATCGCGCCCGTGTTCTCGCCGGCAAGCCGCCGGTGCCGGTCAAGCGCGCGCTCGCGGCGATCAGGGGGTCGAGCAAATGAAGCGTGCAGTCGTGATCGGAGCGGGATTTGGTGGCCTGGCACTGGCTATCCGCCTGCAATCGGCGGGCGTCGACACCGTGGTGGTGGAAGCGCGCGATAAGCCCGGCGGGCGCGGCTATTATTGGGAGAAAGACGGCTTCGTCTTCGACGCCGGTCCCACCGTCATTACCGCACCGGAAGCGCTGGAGGAATTGTGGGCGCTATCGGGCCATCGCATGGCCGACGATGTGACGCTGACCCCGGTCTCTCCCTTCTACCGCCTCAACTGGCCCGACGGGACCAATTTCGATTACACCAACGACGACAGCATCCTGACGGCGGAGATTGCCAAGCTCGATCCTGCCGACATCGCCGGCTATCGCCGCTTTCTCGACTATTCGGCCGGGGTCTATCGCGAGGGCTATGAAAAGCTCGGCCATGTCGCGTTTCTCGACTTCACCTCGATGGTGAAGGCGGCGCCCGCGCTGATGAAATATCAGGCGTGGCGCAGCGTCTATTCGATGGTGTCGAGCTTCGTGAAGAACGAGAAGCTGCGTGAGGCGCTGTCATTCCACACGCTGCTGGTCGGCGGCAATCCGATGACTACCAGCGCGATCTATGCGCTGATCCACAAGCTGGAGCGCGACGGCGGCGTGTGGTTCGCGATGGGCGGCACCAACCGGCTGGTCGCGGGGATGGTCCGGCATTTCGAGCGGCTCGGCGGCACGCTGGTGCTGGGCGATGGCGTCGAGGAAATCGAGACTTTGGGCGAGCGCGCCACTGCGGTGCGCACGAAATCAGGCAAGCGGTTCGAGGCGGATGCCGTCGCCAGCAACGCCGATATCGTCCACAGCTATCGCGACCTGCTCAAGGGCTCGCGCAGTGCGCAGCGCACCGCCGAGAAGCTTGAGCGCAAGCGCTTCTCACCCTCGCTGTTCGTCGTGCATTTCGGGGTGAAGGGCACATGGCCCGGCATCCCGCACCACATGATCCTGTTCGGCCCGCGCTATAAGGGGCTGCTCGACGACATCTACAAGCATGGCGTGGTCAGCGAGGATTTCTCGCTCTACCTGCACCATCCCACCATCACCGATCCGTCGATGGCGCCGGAGGGGCATTCGACCTTCTACGCCCTCGCCCCCGTCCCGCATATGGGCAAGGCGCCGGTCGATTGGGACACGGTCCGCCCGCTGCTCGAAAAGCGCATCCTGGACGAAGTCGGCCGTCGCCTGATCCCCGACATCCATGACCGGATCGTCACCAAGTTCAGCTATGCGCCGCCCGATTTCACGCAGGACCTTGCCGCGCATCTGGGCAGTGCGTTCAGCCTGGAGCCGGTGCTAACGCAGAGCGCCTATTTCCGCGCGCACAATCGTGACGATTCGATCCCGAATCTTTATTTCGTCGGGGCCGGCACCCATCCGGGCGCGGGCATTCCGGGCGTGGTCGGCAGCGCCAAGGCGACCGCCGCGCTGATGCTGGAACAGGAGCAGGTGTGAAGCGCCTCGCCATCTATTGCGGATCCGCCACCCCGGCGGACCCGGTCTATATCGAAAATGCCCGCTTCGTCGGCCGCACGCTGGCCGAACGCGGCATCGGCGTCGTCTATGGCGGTGGGCGGCTCGGCCTGATGGGCGCGATCGCCGATAGCGCACTGGAAGCGGGCGGCGAGGTGATCGGAGTGATCCCGCAGGCGCTGGTCGATGCCGAGGTCGCGCATCGCGGCTGCACCGAGCTGCACGTCGTGCGCACGATGCATGAACGCAAACAGGCCTTCACCGACCTGTCCGATGGCTTCATCACCCTGCCCGGCGGGACGGGCACGATGGACGAATTATGGGAAGCGATGAGCTGGGCGCAGATCGGCTATCACGCCAATCCGGTCGGCCTGCTCAACGTCGCGGGCTATTATGACGGATTGATCGAATTCGTCGCCAAGATGGGCGAGGTCGGCTTTCTGCGCCCGCAGCACCAGTCGATCCTGATCATCGACGACCAGCTCGACGCACTGCTCGCCAAGATGGCGGCGCATGTTCCGACCCAGACGGTCGGCCAGATCGGCAGCAAGGACCTGTGACCCTTCCCGCGCCGAGCCGCGACGCCGTCGTGGCGGCCGCGCGGGAGAGTATCGCCAAGGGCTCGAAGAGCTTCGCGGCGGCAAGCAAGCTGTTTGATCCGGTCACGCGCGAGCGCGCCTGGTTGCTCTATGCCTGGTGCCGCGCGTGCGACGACATCGCCGATGGACAGGAGCTGGGCCATGACGCCCGTGTGGTCGAAGACCCCGCCGCCGCGCTCGCGCGCATCCGTACGCTGACCGACAAGGCGCTGGCGGGCGAACCGACCGGCGAGATGGCGTTCGAGGCGCTGCGCATCGTCGCCGCCGAAACGCGCATGCCGCATCGCTTCGCGCATGACCTGGTCGATGGATTCGCGCTGGATGCCAAAGGCTGGTTTCCCCGCTCCGAGCACGACCTGCTGCAATATTGCTATCATGTCGCGGGGGCGGTCGGGTGCATGATGGCGGTGGTGATGGGGGTCGACCCGCAGGACGAGGCGACACTCGACCGCGCCTGCGACCTCGGCCTCGCCTTTCAGCTTGCCAATATCGCGCGCGATATCGAGGCGGATGACCGCATCGGCCGTTGTTACCTGCCGATGGACTGGCTGGTCGAAATGGATATTCCGCCTGGCCAGCATATGAAACCGCCATTCCGCTCGCGGCTTACCGTCATGGCGCGGTGGCTCGGGGAGCTGGCGCAGGCGCATGAGGACAGCGCACGGCTCGGCACGCCTGCACTCGGCTTCCGTTCCGCCTGGGCCGTGCTGGCTGCGGCGGGGATTTACGGGGACATCGCCCGGGAAGTGGTTGCTCGGGGCGATCACGCCTGGGACCATCGGGCCGGGACGACGAAGGCACAGAAAATCGGCTGGATCGCCCGCGCGTTCGGTCAGGCCGCCATGCGCGGAACGCTCTATGCGCAGCGCCCGCGCGCGTCAGAACTTTGGACGCGTCCGCGGTAACCAAGCGTCAGTGATGGCGCGGCTTGGCCTCGCTGCGCGCCATCTGTTCGCCGCGCCGCTGACAGGTCGCAGCAATCGTCGGATAGGACAGGTCGGTGTGACGCGGCAGCACCTGCGCCATCGCCGCCTGGCATTGCGCCGCGCTCTGATACCGGACTGGCTCGATCCGGGCTTGCTGGCATTGCTCTTGGAAGTCGCCGCAGCCAAGAATGGCCATCACGTAGAAAACCGGGTCCATCATCTCGCTCCTCGCCCTTTCAACGGATGGCGGGTGCGTTTTGTTTCATTGCATCCCGGTGGCTGAGGCCCAAGATAGCCGCAATGCCTCCTGATACCGCCCGCTCCGGCGGCGAACGTCCATTGTTCGCCACGCTCCGGCGCTTCCTCCCCTATCTCTGGCCCGACGGACAGCCGGGGCTGAAGGCGCGCATCATCGGCGCGCTGGCGCTGGTCGTGCTGTCGAAGGTCGTACAGGTCTATGGCGCGGCCTATGCGCTCAAGGCCGTGGTCGATGCGATGGCGCCAAGTCAGCAAGGGGGCGGCGAGCGTGGCGTCATCACGTTCGTGATCCTGATGGTGATTGGCTATGCCGCCGCGCGGCTGTTCACCACCGTGTTCGACAACCTCCGCAACACCGTGTTCGAAAAGGTCGGGCAGGACGCGACGCGGCGGCTGGCCATCGTCACCTTCCGCCATTTGCATCAGCTATCGCTGCGCTTCCACCTTGAACGGCGCACCGGCGCGGTGACCAAGGTAGTCGAACGCGGGACCAAGAGCATCGATTCGATGCTCTATTTCCTGCTGTTCAACATCGCGCCGACGATCCTCGAACTCGCGCTGGTCCTCCAGATTTTCGGCAGCAAGTTCGGCATGTGGCTGGTCGCGTCGACCATGGCGATGGTCATCATCTACATCGCCTTCACCCGCTGGGTCACCGACTGGCGCGCCAAGCTGCGCGAGCAGATGAACGACCTCGACACCGGCGCGGTCGCGCATGCGGTCGACTCGCTGCTGAATTTCGAGACGGTGAAGTATTTCGGCGCTGAACAGCGCGAATCCGACCGCTACGAACGCGCGGTCGAATCCTATGCCAAGGCGGCGGTGAAGTCGGAGAATTCGCTCGCCTGGCTCAACATGGGCCAATCGCTGATCACCAATGTGATGCTCGGCGCGGGCATGGCGGTGGTCGCCTGGGGCTGGTCCACCGGTGAATTCACCGCAGGCGATGTCGTGTTCGTCTCGACCCTGCTCAGCCAGCTGTTCCGACCGCTCGACATGCTCGGCTGGGTCTATCGCACGATCCGCCAGGGCGTGATCGACATGGGCGCGATGTTCGACCTGATCGACACCCAGGCCGAGGTGAAGGACGCACCGGGCGCGCCGGCGCTGACCGTGGATCGCGGCGAGGTGCGGTTCGAGAATGTCCGCTTCGGCTACGACCCCGAACGCGATATCCTCAAGGGCATCGATCTCGTCATCCGCCCCGGCCAGACCGTCGCGATTGTCGGCCCCTCAGGCGCGGGCAAGTCCACCCTCGCGCGCATCCTCTACCGCTTCTACGACCTCACCGGCGGGCGCGTGACGATCGACGGGCAGGATATTTCACAGGTGACTCAGGCCAGCCTGCGCGCCGCGATCGGCATCGTGCCGCAGGACACAGTGCTGTTCAACGACACGATCGGCTACAACATCGCCTATGGCCGCGAAGGCGCGGGGCCGGATGAGGTCGCACAGGCCGCCCGCGGCGCAGCGATTGCCGGCTTCATCGAATCGATGCCCGACGGCTACGACACCCGCGTCGGCGAGCGCGGCCTCAAGCTATCCGGCGGCGAAAAGCAGCGCGTCGCCATCGCGCGCACCCTGCTCAAAAACCCGCCGATCCTGATCCTCGACGAAGCGACCAGCGCACTCGATTCCCGCACCGAGGCGGAGATCCTCGACACGCTCGAAGCGATCGAGCGCGGCCGCACCACCATCGTCATCGCCCACCGGCTGTCCACCGTGGTCAACGCCGACCGCATCGTGGTGCTGGAGAACGGCCAGATCGCAGAACAGGGGACGCATGCCGAGCTGCTCGAACTGCGCGGCACCTATGCCGAGATGTGGATGCGACAGCAGGCTGAGCGGGAGGCGGTCGCCGAGGCAGCGGAATAAGTTCGCCCCCTCCCCTGAGGGGAGGGGTTAAAGCGTCACCCGAACTCCACCGCCTCAAACCGCACCGGCCGCCCATGCGCCGCGTTCGCCAGCTGCCCGTCCCACATTACCCGCCGCCCGCGAATGATCGTGCCCATCGGCTTCCCCGTCAGTGTATCCCCGGTAAACGGCGACCAGCCACAGCGCGACGCCAGCCAGTCTTCCTCGACCGTCCACTGCTTCTTCAGATCAACCACGGTAAAATCGGCGTCGTATCCGGCCGCGATCCGCCCCTTGCCGACCAGCCCGAACACCCGCTGCGGCCCTGCGCTGGTGAGATCAATCAGCCGCGCCAGCGTCGTGCGCCCCTTGGCGACATGGTCGAGCAGCAGCGGCAACAGCGTCTGCACCCCCGGCATCCCGCTCGGGCTGGCGGGATAAGGCTTGGCCTTCTCCTCGATGGTATGCGGCGCATGGTCCGACCCCAGCACATCGGGCACGCCCTGATTGAGCCAGTGCCACAGCCCCTCGCGATGCGCCGCCGACCGAATCGGCGGGTTCATCTGCGCATAGGTGCCAAGGCGCGGATAGGCGTCCTCGCCCGCTAACGTCAGATGCTGCGGTGTCACCTCGCACGTCGCGATGTCCTTGTGCTGGCTCAGCAATTCCAGCTCCGCCGGCGTCGTCACATGCAGCACATGGATGCGCCGCCGCGCCGCGCGCGCCAGCTTCAGGATGCGCCGTGTCGCCAGAATCGCGCTCTCGTCGTCGCGCCACACCGGGTGCGAGGACGGATCACCCGTCACCCGCTCGCCCTCGCGATCATTCATGCGGAACTCGTCCTCGGCATGAATCGCCACGCGGCGATGCCCGCTCGCCAGCACCCGCGCCAGATTGGCGTCGTCCGACACCAGCAGATCGCCGGTCGACGCGCCCATGAAGATCTTGACCCCCGCCGTGCCCGGCATCCGCTCCAGCTCGGCCAGATGCTCGGCATTGCTGTTGGTCGCGCCAACGTAAAAGGCGTGGTCGCACCACATGCGATCCTTCGCGCGGGCGAGTTTGTCGTTCACCGCATCGGCGCTGTCGGTATTGGGCTTGGTGTTCGGCATTTCGAACACCGCGGTCACCCCGCCCAGCACGGCGGCGCGGCTGCCGGATTCCAGGTCTTCCTTGGCCTCAAGCCCCGGCTCGCGGAAATGGACCTGGCTGTCGATCACGCCGGGCAGTATGTCGAGGCCGGTGCAGTCGATCGTTTCGCCCGCGTCCCCGCTCGCACCGATCGCGACGATCTTGCCGTCACGCACCCCGATATCGACCTGCGCCGGGCCGGAGGGCAGATGCACCGTGCCACCGGTGAGCTTCAGATCGAACGTCGCCATGTCAGCCTCTTTCGCTTGCCTGCTGCGCCTCCTACCTGTTCGCCATGAGTGATGCCACCCTGCTCCCCGACCGCGCCCTGATCCGTGTTTCCGGGGAGGATGTGCGCGGCTTCCTGCAAGGACTGGTGACGCAGGATGTGAACGCGGTGCAGCCGAATGCGCCGCTCTGGGCGGGATTGCTGTCGCCGCAGGGCAAGGCGTTGTTCGACTTCATCCTATGGGCTGACGATGCTGACATTCTGATCGATTGTGAGGCGAGCCAGCGAGACGCCCTGATCCGCCGCCTGTCGATCTACCGCCTGCGCCGCCCGATCACGATCGCGGCCGCCGAGGGCGGGGTTCACTGGTCGCGGGAGTCGGGAAAGGGCGTAGCTGATCCGCGACTGGCCGCACTTGGTTATCGCTGGTTGGGGGAAGCTGAGGGGGAAGCCGCATCCGACTGGCTCGAACATCGCCTCCGGCTCGGCGTGACCGAGGGCGCGAATGAGGTCGGCCAGGACAAGACCCTCTGGCTCGAATGCAACGCCGCCGAGCTGAACGGCGTCAGCTTCGCCAAGGGCTGCTATGTGGGGCAGGAGAATACCGCGCGGATGAATTGGCGGGCCAAGGTCAACCGCCGCCTGGTCGTCGCGCCGCTCGGCGAACCGGGCGACCGCACCCGCGCCACCTATCCCGATCTCGCCCTGATGGTCGAACATCGCCGGGTCGAGGCGCTGGGCGATGCGATCGTCCCCGATTGGCTGGCGACGGCGCTGGGTGACGGCAACCTTCGCTGACGCCAATCATCTGAAAGCGACCGTCGCGTTTGCTGCGATGTGATGGTAGCGCGGCCACGTGTGGCAATGGGGACGGCAGTGTTCGATAGCGGTTTGGCGAACGGCCTGATGCCACGACCTTTTATCGTCGAACGCGTGGAGTCGGCCAAAGATCTCGCGGCGATCTATCGCCTTCGCGTTGCAGCGTGGCGGAGCCGGACCGACTATTTTCCCGATATCGCCGAATGGCAGGATTCGCACGACGCCACCGCCTGCCATTGGGCGATTCGCGATGGTGAGCGGATTGTCGCGGCGGCGCGGCTGACCATCCATGACCGGTTGGCAGATGCACCGAGCGCGGAGATTTACGAAGGCGTGTTGCCGGCCGATCTGGCCGGACCGATTGCTGTAATGACGCGACTGGTCGTCGCGCGATCGCATGGCGGACAGGGGCTGAGCCGATTGCTCGACGTGGCACGGATCGACCATGCCCGCGCTTCAGGCTGTCGGCATATTCTGGGTGAAACCTTTGCCGGGCTGCCCCGCCTCAATGCTGTGGTCGAACTTGGCTTCACCATTGTCGGCCTATCCGGGGCCTATGCATCAGGTCCGCTGCGTCAGGTGAAGGAGGAAAGAGGGGGGGGGAAGTCGTCTGCTTGCTCCCACTTTGATCTGCCTCCCGCTCCGCCCCTGACGGCAACCATCTTTTCGCTGGGACTTTGACGCTGGGCGATGCGCCCTCGGCCATAGCCGCGTCAGACGCCTGACCATTGGAGGCCGCCGGGCAGATCGAATCCCGCATAATCCACCTGCAGCACGCGCCGCCTGCGCGGGATTGCGGCGGCGGCGGATGCGTGCAGGATCGGGGTGGCATAGACCCAGATATCACCCGCCAACGCTGTGCAGGCATGAACCCCGCATTGGCCGACGACCGCCTCGATCCGATCTTCGCGGACGAGACCAAACCGGTGCGAGCCGGGCGCGATCAGGAGCGGCGCATTGTCGGCGGGCACATCGTCCAGATGGACACGGATCGTCACCATTCGTTCGAGCAGGTCGAACGGCGGGGCGACATGGAGCAAGCCGGACTTGACCGTCCACGGCCCAAATCCCGCCACGTCGCGACGTTCGCGAATACAGATCGTGCGGTCCTGATGCCATGGCAGTGACCAGTTGATCGCTTGGGTCTTGTCGAACAAGATCGCGCGGACGTGCTGCGGCGCACCGTTGCAGAATTGCGCGACCTGCGACCCAATTCCGCCATCAGGGCCGAGCAGCCCGGAAAGCCCCGAAAGGCCAGTGAGGCGCACTCCGGGGCGATCGCATGGCAGGGCGGCAACCGATCGCTCGATCTCGCTGAGCATCGGCAGGGCTGCGACGTCGAGGCGTTCGGCACCATGTTCAGCGAACCGCATCGGATCGCGCGGTCGAACTGCCACGGGCATATGGGCGGAAGAGCTCATCTTTCGATAGGGCCGGAAGGCCCGCCTTTACGCAAGCAATCAAGCGCAACGAGGCCGGGCAAGTACAAAGAAAAAGGGAGGCCGGTTTCCCGACCTCCCCAAATCTTGTCGATCCACAGAGTGGACCGCGCGGCTTACATGCCCGAGCCCGGACCGTAAGTGATTTCCACGCGGCGGTTCTGCAGTTCGCGCACGCCGTCGGCGGTGTCGACACGCGGACGGCTTTCGCCGAACGCTTCCGTGCCGATGACGCCATCGGGAATGCCGCGGCCCGAAAGGTACGAACGGACCGAGTCCGCACGACGCTGCGAGAGGCCGACGTTGTAGCTGGCTGCACCCGAACGGTCAGCGTGACCGGCGAGCATGACCTGCGCGTTGCCGCAGCTCTGGTAAGCCGAGATGGCGTTATCCAGGATGCCCGCTGCTTCCGGCGTGATGTCCGACTTGTCCCACTCGAAGAAGACAATGTACGGCCCCGGGGTGCACACAGCCGGCGGCGGCGGCGGCGGCGGGGGCGGAGGCGGCGGGGGAGGCGGCGGCGGAGGCGGCGGCGGAGGCGGCGGCGGCGGAGCAGCCGGCTCACCGAAGTTGAACGTCACGCCACCGAGCAGGCTGTGCGAACGATAGCGACCGTCGAAGGTGCGACCGGTCACGTCAACCAGCTTCACGTTGTCTGCGTTGAAGAAACGATACTTCAGCGAAACGTCGATCGTGTCGGTCAGCGGCTGACGCAGACCCGCAATCGCCTGCCAGGCGAAGACGGTGTCGGAGTCGTCCAGGAACGCGCCGCGGGTGTTGAGCGCATAGTCAGCCTTGACGCGAGCAACGCCGGCACCGCCGCCGATGAAGCCCTGAAGGCCATCATCTTCGCCGAAGTCGAGCATGCCGTTGATCATGAAGCTGAGCGCGCTCGAAGTGCCACCAGCATAGCTAAAGCTGCCCGCCACGGCGCTCGAAAGCGCACCGCTCGCCGTGTAGGCCGGCGTGGTGAGCGACGAGCGATAGCCATCGACGCCTGCACGCTTGTAGCTGACTTCGGCTTCGGCGCGGAAACCGCCAAAGTCGTAGCCGATCGTGCCGCCAACGTCCCAACCATATTCATGGTCGACGGTGCCAGCGGACGCCGCAGCGCCGATATCGTAATCAATGTCTTCGACGATCATCGCACCGCCTTCGACGCCCACATACCACGCGTCGTCGCGTGCGAGGGCGGGCGTGGTGAGCGCGGTCGAAGCAAGTGCCAGAGTTACGGCAAGCTTCCGCATCTTAATCCCCTTTCTTAGTTGCCACTTCGGACAGCGCTAACTTCCTAACCGCTGGAAAGTTTCCGCGCAAGCGAACAAAATCCGGGGACTGTTGCCGCAACGTCACAGTTCGGCGCTAGCGATGAGCCCGTGCGCCCGCAGCGCATCGAGGATTGTCCCGATCGCATCGCGCGCCTGTTCATCGACGATAGCACCGCCAGCGGGCGTGGCAACGGCCTCCCGTTTCGGGCCGATCACCTGGACCCCTTCGATCTCGATCCGGCTGGCGGTGATCACGCCGATCTGCCAGCCGGCCCCCGCGCGATAACGCACGCGCCGGGCGAGCGATTCGGCCCAAACATCCATCGCCGTTCGCGGTGTTGCAAATCGCCATCCCCCGTCGGTCCAGCACGCAATTTCTCCCGCATGCCCGGCCCAGTCGCCGGTTGGCGCATCCCCCACGATCCACGCCTGGCCCGATTCGGGCGTGGCGGGCGGCGCATCGACGCCTACCGCCTGCACGTCCGGGTGCAGCAGCGTGTCGATCCCGACCACTGCCTCATTGTGGAACAATTCCTTCTGCGCCTGCCTGGCATGCAGCAAGGGCAGGGCGAATCGGCTGGTCGTTTGCGCGCTGATAAAGGGCAGCGGCACCAGCGCGCCGCCGACATTTTGCTGATACAGCGAGGCGCTGCCATTGCCGTCCCGATTGACGCGCACTTGATTGGACAGGAAAATCTGCTTCTGTTCAGTCGACGTTCCGGCCCAGGCAAAGGAAACGTGTACGTTTCGATATCCGTCAGCGAAGGCATAACTTACCGCCTGAAAACTTGTGCCGGAGTCATAGCCCCAGTCGGCGTTGTCGAACGGCGCATCGATGCTGATCGGTCGGTATTCGGTCCCGCCCGAGCCGGTCGTGTACATCGCGTGGTGAAATTCCGAGCCATCGACCCCAGCCACCCGGATTGGCCGGATTGCGCGTCGGCACTTTGAAGCGGCCGCGCCACCGGCACCCCAGCCGCTTCCACCGCCTCGAACGACTGTTCAAGGACATCCGCCTTCGTTTCCATGATATTCTCCCGTTCCAACAGAAAGTCCTCCCCGGAACGGGGAGGGGAACCATCGCAAAGCGATGGTGGAGGGGGCCCGCGTCAGGCGAACCCCGTCGTCTCAAAAATGAACTGGCTGTCCGCTATATCGACGCCCATGCGGGCCCATCGGCGATCCTGTATCGTTGGGACCGCGACGCACCGTCACGCCGGGAATTCCAAATGTCCAAACGATCGAACAAAAGCTGGATGAACGCCGGATTCGACGCCTGGTCACTCGGCTGGGAATCTGCCGCCGTGATCGGCCTGCGCGCAACCAAGATCGCCCAGGGCGGCCCCGAAGCACAGCGCGAAGCCGAATTAATGGTCTCTGAAAAAATGACCGCAGCGTTCGAACTGCAGATGGCGATGATGACCGGCGCCATGGGCATGAGCCCCGCCGCCACCACCCGCAAGGCGCTCGCCCACTACCGCCGCAAGGTCCGCGCCAACGCCCGCCGCTTAAGCTAGGCGGCTGTTGCGAAACCGCACATCGCCCCTAAGCTACGCTTCGGGGAGCGATCGCATGAGCCAGTTCGAGTTCTTCATGGTCTTTTTCGGCCTGTTGCTCGGCCTCGCCGTCGCGGAGCTGTTTCTAGGCTTCGCGCAACTGCTGCGCGCCCGTGTGCGCCCGCGCTGGGGGCTGCTCACCCCGCTCAGCAGCGCAGTGCTGTTGATCTTCATCATGATGACCTTCCTCGACTCCTGGAACAAGTTTCAGGGCATCCCGCTCGGCCTCGGCACGATGACGCTCTTCTGCCTTGTCGGGATTGTCTATTTCATCGCCGCTGTGGTCGCCTTTCCCCGCGATGCGGAGGAATGGCCCGACCTTGATGCCTATTTTCTCGCGCACCGCAGATGGATCGCCGGGGCACCGATTGTCGCCGGGCTGACTCTGATGATCTTCGAAATTCCGGCGGTGCTCGGCGTCGCGAACGGCATGAAGGTCTCAACCTACATTTTCCAGAATGTCGTGATCTTCGGCCTGCTGATCGCCATCGCGCTGTCGAACCGCGTCCGGCTCAGCATTGCCATGATGATCGCGCTGATCCTCTTCCTCTACGCCATCGCGGGCACCTTTTCGTTAAACTGAGTTCGCGCCGCCTCCACCGCATGCACCCGCGCCAGGGTCTGCATCGGCCGCGCCACCAAACTCACCTCGCACAGCTCCAGCCGCTCGATCTCGCGCCACCGCCCCTGCCGCACCTTGACCGTCCGGTACCCGAAGCTAAGGCCGCTCACCGCCCCCTGCGCCACCAACACCGCCAGCTCGGGCACCTCGACCCGCCCGGTCACGCGTAGCCCGCGCGCATCCTCACCGATCGCCTCAATCACGCCGACCGGCTGCCCACGATGCTGCCACAGCAACGGCACCCGCCGCACCCGCGTCCCGAACGCCCCGGCCCGGATCACATCTCCACCCCGGTCCGGCACATCGAACACCGCCGCATAACCAGCAAACCGCACACTCCCCTCCCGCTTGCGGGAGGGATCGGGGGAGGGCCTGTCAGGACCATTCACTTCCCCACCCCCCAAAAACCCAATTTCACCGCCAGCCCCACGACCAGCAACGCCAGCAGCATCCGCACGACCCACCCGGCCACCGCCTTCACCGCCGACCGCTTCGCATCGCGCCACGCCTCCAAAAGCTCGCGCAGCTCACCCATGTCCTTGCCCGCATGCAGGTCGTCGAGCCCCAGCCGCGCCAGCGCCCGGCTCGCCCCCAGCTCGCCCGCCTCCTCCGCCACCGCGCGCAGCGTCGCCATGTCCGCGCCTTCGGCGGACCCTTGCGCGATCAGCTGCGCCAACAGCTTGCCGTCCACCGGCGCGCTCACGACCCGATCTCCGGGCCAATCCCCAGCATCGCGCGCTTCTCCTCGGTCGTCAGGAACTCCGCCCCGCTGACGCTGCGCCACAGCCGCTCGCGGTCCTCCGCCATCGCCGGCACCTTGTCGACCGCAACCCACAGCCGCGCGTCGGGGAACCACGGCACCAGTCCCTGCGCCAATTCGGTCAGGATCTTGTCCGCCAGCGGCAGGATCGTCATCCGCCACACCGCCTTGTTGGCCTCGCGATAGTTCGCATAGCTATTGTCGCCGGGCAGGCCGATCAGCATCGGCGGCACCCCGAATGCCAGCGCGATCTCGCGCGCCGCCGCCGCCTTCAGCCCGACAAAATCCATGTCCGCTGGCGTCAGGCTCATCGCCTGCCATTTGAGTCCGCCCTCCAGCAGCATTGGCCGCCCGGCATTCGCCGCGCCGGCAAATCCCGCCTCCATCTCGCTTTTCAGCCGCTCGAACTGCGAAGGCGATAGCGCGCTCCCATCCCCCGGCTCGTACACCAAAGCACCCGAAGGCCGCGCGGCATTGTCGAGCAGCGCCTTGTTCCAACGCGTCGCCGCATTGTGGATCGCGATCGCTCCTGACGCCGCGCCCAGGCACCCCAGCCCATAATGATCGTCGACCGGGTTGAACGCCTTCAAATGCAGGACCTGCGGCCGCCCCGCCGCATCCTCCGCCGCGATCACGCTAACGCTCCCGCCGACGCGATAGCGATAGCCGACCGGCCATCCCCCGGCATCGGTCTCCACACTCACCCGCTCGGGCCGCAGCGCGAACAGCTCCGCCACGCCCCCTGCGCCATTGCCCAGCAGCTGCACATAGGCATTGCCGTGCAACAGCAACTGCGCCGCCAGCGTCGCCCCCAGCTCCTGCCCCTGGCTTCGCGCGGCAACCAGCTTGAGCAGCGCCGCATCGCTCGCCTCGACCGGCGCGCCCGCCACCCCCTCGGCGATGATCTTCACCGCCCGCTGCGCCACCGGATTGGCGGCATAGCCGGCCCGCACCTGCGCCTCGTAACTCTGCGGCCACTCGCCCAGCACCGCGCCCGCGCTTTGCCCACGCGCCAACACCGGACGCGAACCCTCGCGCCCGGACTTCCGCCCGAACCATTTCATGTATTTTCTCCTTTGATCGCCTCACGGCGATGGGGCGGTGCCGGCCCGCTCCCCCACCCGGCCACCCATAGAATACACTGTCGTTGGGTGGCCGGGTGGGGAGCGGGCCGGCGCCGCATGCGCGTCAGCGCATCGAACAAACTCGGGATGGCGCGCGCGTCTGCGCGTTTCAAAGACTCGTCAGCGCTTCTTTCCGAACCAGATCACGTGCCTTGGCCCCTTCCCGTTGGAACGCGCCCGCACCTGCACCTCTTCAACCTCGAACCCCGCATCGCGCATCCGCCGCGCAAACGCCGGGTCCGGCCCCGCCGACCACACCGCCAGCACCCCGCCCGGCGCCAGCGCCGCCCGCGCCCGCTCCAGCCCGCGCATCGTGTACAGCCCGTTATTGGCGTCGCGCGTCAGCCCGTCCGGGCCATTGTCGACATCCAGCAGGATCGCCTCCCAGCTACCCCGGCTCCGCGCAATCTCCGCCCCGACATCGCCCATCACCAGCTGCGTCCGGGAATCGTCCAGGCAACCATCGGCCAGTTCCGCCATCGGACCGCGCGCCCATTCGATGATGCCGGGAACCAGCTCGACCACGCACGCCCACCCCTTCGGCCCCAGCCGCTTGAGCGCCGCACGCAGCGTAAACCCCATGCCATATCCGCCGATCAACAATCGCGCGCTCGCCGGATCGCTCAGCCGGTCCAGCGTCATCTCCGCCAGCGCCTCTTCCGATCCGCACATCCGGCTCGACATGAGCTCGTTGCGCTCGAGCATGATGATGAAGTCGCGACCATGCCGCACCAGCCGCAACGGCTCCCCGCCCGGCACCTCGGCCACGCCGATCAGCTCCCGAGGTGTCATCGCCTTGTCCTTTGTTGGCGGCACCGAAACCCGCAAATCACGCCCACGTAAAACTCAAAACACTCTCACCCTCGAGCAGTCCGCTCGCGTTGAACCGCCGCTCGGCAATCCGGCCGCGCCCCAGATGATCCACCGTCACCACCGTGCTGCAGCGCGTGCCATAGACCGGGTTGCGGATGAACACCGGCGAATCCACCGGCTCATGCGGATCGGGCTCATAGCGCTCCGCCGCCCCTGCCGGCCGCTCGTCCGCCAGCACCGCGAACAATGGCTCCAGCGCCGCACTCCCCGCCTCCAGCCAGGCGCGCAGCCCCATCTGCACCCGGATCGTCTTGGGCCACAGCGTATCGAACAACCCGTTCGACAGCCCATGCATCCCCGGGCTCAACGGCCGCCGCACCGGATCGGGCCGGTTCGACAGATAGAGCGGCCCGTCGCGATCCACCGCGATCAGGTTGAACGGGTTATACGCGTTCAGATCCTCGGGCTCATGGCCAGCAAGCATATCGGTCACCAGCGCCCCGCGCGACAGTCGCGCCGGGTCCGCCGCCTCACCCCGCACATTGGTCACCGCCGCCAGCCGCCCGGCCTCGTTCACCGCCAGCCAGGTCCCCCCGGCCTCCAGATCGCGCCCGCCAATGACCGGGGTGTTGGCCGGCTTGGGCGCCATCCAGCGCGACAACGGCGCCGTCGCCCGCGCATGCCGCTCGTCACGGTTCCCCGCGGCGACCAACCACCAATTGGGATGCATCCCCCACGCCAACGCCAGCACGCACATGGGGCGTGGCTTAGCGAGGGGCGACCGCATCGCCTAGAGCCGATCTCACGGCTTGCGCACCCCCACCTCGCCCTTCCACCCGAACACCAACTCCCACGCCGCCCACACCAGCGCGTCGGCCCGATCCGGCGAGCGTCCCGGCCCGGCATAATCCCCCCCGCGCACCATCCCGCACAGCTCGTCCTCCAGCGCCGCCAGCGCCCGCGCGTGCCGCACCTGCCGCCGCTCGTACAGCGCCGCCACCGGCTCGGCCCGCGCCACCTTGCCCCGGCTGGCATGGACCAGCCGCACCGGCATCGCCACCGCCGCCGCGCGCAGCACGCTTTCGACCATGTCGCCGCCCTGGTTCTTCTCCGCCACCACCCGGTCCGCGCCCTGCCGCTCGGCGCACGCCGCCACCGCCTGCGCCCAACCCTCGGGCGACAGCCCGCTGACGCTCGCGTCCTCCAGCACGCAGAGCCGCCCCGCGCCGTCCAAAGCCACCGCGGCGATCCCGCACGCATCGCCCTCGGCACTCGCCGGCGGATCGACGCCGACCACCACCCGCACCGGCTCGTCCACCACAACCGCCCGCGCCGCCTCGATCATCGCGCGCGTCCACAGTGCGCCCGGCACATCGCTCAGCAATTCGCCCTCCAGCTCCTGCCGTCCCAGCCGCGTGCCGCCATATTCCCCCTCCATCGCCGCGATGAAACTCGCGGGCAGATGCGGATTGTCCCGCGTCGCCCCGCGCGTCTCGACACAGCTCGGCAGCGCCATCACCCGCCGCATCAGCCGCGTCGGGCGCGGCGTCGTCGTAACCAGCACGCGCGGCCGCTCACCCAGCCGCAATCCCATTACCAGATTGTCCCACGCCGCATCGCCCCGGCGCCCCCATTTCCCCAGCTCGTCGGCCCAGGCGGCATGATGTTCCGGCCCGCGCAGCCCCTCGGGCGATTCCGCCGAATAGGCAAAGCCGATTGCGCCCGACGGCCAGTGCAGCTCGCGCGCGCTCGCCTTCCATACCGGCTGCCGGTCGGACCGCGCTGTCGCGATCAGCCCCGACTGCCCCTCGATCATCACCCGCCGCACTTCGTCCAGGCTTGCGCCCACCAGCGCAAAGCGCCCCTCGGGTACATCCAGCGCCAGCTGGTTGACCCATTCGCTCCCCGCCCGCGTCTTGCCAAAGCCACGTCCGGCGCGGATCAGCCAAACCCGCCAGTCGCCCGGCGGCACCAGCTGTCCGCCATGCGCCCACAGCTTCCAGCGCGCGAGGAACTCGCGCCGCATCGGCTTCGTCATCCCACGCACCGCATGGCCACGTTCTTCATCGGGCAGCGCGATCAGCCGGTCGATGAACGCGCCGATCTCCGCATCACTCGCCATCGCGCGCAGCCTCCGCCAGCGGGGCGTGATCGATCACCGCATCGCGTGCCGGTACCGGATCGCCCACGCCCGCATCCTGCGTCAGTAACCCGGCCTTGCCTGCTTCAACCTGCGCGGCCCATTGCGCCTCGCGCGCGCGCCGCATCTCGATCGCCTTCAGTCGCTTGAGCAGCACGGCGTCGGTCTCGTCAGGGTCGGCAAATTGCAGTGGGGGACCGCCCTTTCGCGGCTTCCCGCCCGGCTTGCGATGGGCCGCAAGCAAGCGCATCGCCGCGTCGAAATCGATCAGCGGCTGTTCGCACTGGTGGGTATCGACGTGATCGCTGGCACGATTGCCCGCGAGCACATGGCCGAGCAACAGCGTCTCGACCATCTGATAGCCAAGCACCAGTGCCGCTTCCCACTGCTCGGCGAAACGGGCGTCGCGGCGCCGGTGCGCATAGACGGTATGCACATCCACATTCGCAACGGCAGCCGATTGGGCGACGTGGCATGTGGCAGCGAGGTGGTCGAGGAACGCGACTCGCATCGCCCTGCTCCAGCGGGCACGCGCACGGTTGCCGGTCGCTACCCGCTGTCCATCGAGACTGATGCGGCATCCCTTCGGCATTCTCGCCTCTCCCCAACGCAAATCGGGCCGACAGGCGTTACCGCCCCGGCCTGATTTCACTCGATTTCCAATTCTGCCGAAGGTCGCGCTCAGCGGCCCGAGCGCCGCGACTCGCAATTCTTCAGCGTTCCTGTTATGTACCTAATGAGCGTGACGATGTCAAGCTTTTTGTTCCTATTTGGTTCGTAATTCATCCATCGCGGGTTCATCGCGCCTGTGCCATGCTGCCAGCATGACCCATCGACTCGCCCCCGCCGCGTTGCTCGCCCCGCTCGCGCTGCTCGCCACCGCCCTGCCCGCCACCGCACAGGACGCCGCGCCGCCGCGTGCAAAGGAAGCGCGGATCCCCTTCCCGTCATCGGTCCGCGATTACCGTGCGGATGGCGACATGATCATTTATCTGCGCGCCGGTCGGCAATGGTATCGCGGCACCTTCTTCGCCCCCTGCCAGGGGCTGCCCTGGGCCGCGCGGATCGCCTTCAAGCCGTCACCGGCAATCGGCGGCATCGACCGGAATGCCAGCATCATCGTGCCAAGGGACGGCGAATGCCGCCTCGACTCGCTGGTCAAGATCGACGGCGAGCCGCCGCAGACGGCGAAGGAACTCGCGAAGTCGAAGGACCAGGGCGGCGGCGATCGCTAACCCCGCGCGGCTTCCCAAGCGGCAACCTCATCCTCCCGCCGCCGCACGACGCGCACCGGGCCAGCCGCGCCGGTCGCTGGGTCGATCTCGATCACCCCGTCCCATTCGAACGTCGCATTGCCCGCGATCGTCACCGCGTCGTCGCCCGCCGGTCCTTCGGCGCGCGCGCGCACCCGACCGCCGGGGTTGAACACCGTCAGCCATTCCGCGAACGGCAGCCGACCGGTCAGCCCCGCGGCATGTGCCGACGCCGCCATCGCGCTCCCGCACGCATGGGTCAGCCCGACCCCGCGCTCGAATGTCTGCACGAACAGGTCGCAGCCCCGAACCTCGACAAAGCTCACATTGGCGCGATCGACCAGCAGCTCCGGCCCCGCCTCGCACCACTGGCCCAGCGCGACCAGCTCCTCGACATCGACCCGCTCGACGAACGCGATCAGATGCGGATTGGGCATGGCGAGCGCGGTAAATGCGCGGTCGCTCGGCAACCCCGGCACCACCGCGTCGATCACCGGCGCCGCGACGCGAATGCCAACCGCCGCCGGATCGGTCGCGACCGGCCCCACCGTCTCCCGCACCGTATAAACGCCGGGCGCCAACTCGGCCTCCCGCGCCACCTGCGCCCCGCTCGTCTTCAACCGCACCCGCGCCGCATCCAGCCCAAGTACCTCAAACCCCGCACGCGCAACACACCGCAACCCGTTCAGACAGGTCTCGGGTTCCGAACCATCCGCGTTGACCACCCGGAACCCGAAATCGGATGAACGATCACCTTGAGTCAGAAGCAGAATCCCATCCGCCCCCACCGGACCGTCACGGTCACTCAACGCCCGCGCAATCCGTCCCCAGCTTGCATCGTCGAGATCAATCTCGCTGGCATTCAGCAGTATGAAGTCGTTCCCCGACCCGTGACATTTCGTGAAGCTCAATTCCATACGCCAACTTCTACGCCACCCCCATCCGGGCGCAACCGCAGTTCGGCTTGCGCACGGCAAAGCCGCTCTGGCGCGACTGCGGCCAAGCTGTCACAAGATCCGCGATGGACGGCATCTTGTTCCTCGCCGTGGTGGCGCTCGGCATCGTCGCAATGGCGCAGGGCCAGCGGCTGCGCGCCCTGACCCGGCGGATCGAGTGGCT
The DNA here is from genome assembly GCA_002280565.1 of Sphingomonas sp. 32-66-10. Lineage (GTDB taxonomy): Bacteria > Pseudomonadota > Alphaproteobacteria > Sphingomonadales > Sphingomonadaceae > Sphingomonas. The sequence goes on along the minus strand of NCEF01000022.1, from coordinate 4,551 downwards.
CGAAAGCGCTCCCCGCGCTCAGTCCCAGCCGACACGCGCGGCGGAGCCCGCGCCACCGCCACCACGTCCCGCTCCCGCCGCCATCACCCCGCCGGTCCAGCGCGCCGAAGCCCCGCCACCACCGCCAGAACTCGATCCCGAACCAGAGGCCGACCGCCCCAGCCTTGAATCGCTCATCGGCGCACGCCTGCCCGTGTGGATCGGCGCGGTCGCGCTGGTCGTCGCGGGCTTCTTCCTTGTCCGCTATGCAGTGGAAATCGGCCTGCTCACCCCCGCGGTGCGCACCATCCTCGCCGCGCTCTTCGCCGTAATTCTAGTCGGCGCGAGCGAAGCCGCCCGCCGCATCCCCGCGCTCGCCGAAGACCACCGTATCGCCCAGGCGCTCGCCGGCGCCGGCATCGCCAGCAGCTATGCGACACTCTACATTGCCGCCGCGCTCTATAACCTGATTGGCCCGCTCCCAGCCTTTATCCTGATGATCGGCGTCACCGCGCTGGGCCTGTTCCTGGCACTGCGCCACGGCCCGCCGACCGCCGTGCTGGCGCTGGCCGGAGGTTTCATCGCACCGCTTGTTGCAGGCTACGATGCCGCCGGAATCGGTCCGCTGCTTGTTTACCTCGGCCTGTTCACTGCGGCATTGTTCGGCCTCGCCATCCATCGCGGCTGGGGCTGGCTCGCGCTCGCCGCGACGCTGGTCGGCTTTGGCTGGGTCAATTTCCTGCTCGTCGCGCTGGAGCCAACCCGACTGACTGGCCCGGCCGCGTTCGTGATCGCGCTCGCGCTTGCCGCCACGCTCGCGCTCCCGCGGGCTGGGTACACCAGCGCCTGGCTGCGCACCGCCCCACTCGTCGCGGGCCTGATCCAGCTGTTGATCTTCGCCCCCGCGCTCGCCTTCGACGGGTTCGCCTGGAGCTTCTACCTCATCCTCGCCGGCGCCGCGCTGATCCTTGCCTGGCGCGACGAACGCCATTTGCCCGGCGCACTCGCCGCGCTCGGCCTGTCGCTCGTGCTGCTCGCCGCCGCGTTGGTCGCCCCGGACCACGGCGCGACCTTCATCGCCGCGCCGGTCCTCGCCTTGGTCTTCGCCGTACCCGGCCTCGTCCTGCTCGACCGCGCGCGCAGCTGGGCCATCATCGCGCTCGGCGGCATCGCCGGACCGGTCCTGCTCGCCAATGTGCTTGAGCCATCGCGCCTCGCCGACTGGCACTGGGCAGCGCTCGAACTCTTCGCCGCCGCGCTCGCCTTCGTTGTCAGCTGGCGCCGTCGCGCCGCAACCGACAGCCACGATCCCGGCCTCATCGGTGGCGCGCTCACTGCGGCGATCCTGTTCGCCACCGCCGTTGGCCAGCTTGTCGCGATCGAGTGGATCGGGGCGATCTTTGGCATAGCGACACTCGGCCTCGGCCTGTGGGCGCGGCACACCGGCGACCGCGCGCTGCTGATGCTGCCCGCACTCGGCATCGCCGCAGTCCTGATCGCCGCGATCGCGCCGATCCTCGACTACGCCTTGCTGCTCGCCCAGTCGCTGTCCGGCGAAGGCGTCACCTCCCCGCTGCTTCCGCCCCTTGCCGATGCGTTCCGCGCGCTCGTCCCGCTGATCGCCACCATCGCGCTGCTCGCCCCCGATGCCCGCCTGTTCGGTCGGCTGCGCAACACAGCGCTCGGCATCGGCACCGCCGTCGCGCTGCTGCTGCTCTACCATCTGGCCAAGCTGCCGCTTGCCATCGCCAGCGACGCCCGTTTCGAAAGTCTCGGCTTCATCGAGCGCGCTGCGATCACCCACGCCCTGTTCGCCGCCGCCTTCCTGCTGCGCAGCCGCCTCCCCGCCATCGCGCTACCGCTGTTCGGCCTCGCGCTGGGCCGCCTGATCTGGTTCGACCTCATCGTCCTCAACCCGCTGTTCGTGGCGCAGCAGGTCAGCCTCTTCCCGCTCGCGCTGCACGTCGCGCTGGCCGGTTTCTGGCTCTATCGCTTCCTCCCGCAGCCGATCGCGACCCGCGCCGCCATCGCCGCCGCCCTGCTCACGACTCTCGCCGCCGTCCGTCAGGCCGCGCATGGCGGCATCATCACCGGCTCGATCGGAACTGGAGAGAATTACGGATATTCAATCGCGCTCCTCCTCCTCGCGCTCGCGGGTTTGACGCTGGGCATCCGCTCGGGCAGCCGGGATCTGCGCCTCGCCGGACTCGGCTTGCTGACCTTTGTGACACTCAAGGTGTTCCTGATCGACGCAGCCGCGCTCGACGGCTTGCTCCGCATCCTCTCCTTCCTTGGCCTCGGCATCGCTTTGATCGGGATCGGCTGGGTCTATCGCCGCTTCCTCGCCGCGCGACCGAAAGCGTCAGTGGCGAACACCTGACCCCGGCGGCATCACTGGCCTCACACTAACAGGAGGCCCAGATGACCAAGATTGTCCACATCGTCGACCCCGCCGACACCGACATCGACGCCGCGCGCGCCATCGCGCTGTCGGGCGAGCTCGCCAGCTATGCCCGTGCGGCCCAGGACCCGCTGGCGATGGTCGAAGCTGCCAAGCTGCTTGCCGCCCTTCCCCGCAATGTCTTCGCCCCCGGTGCGACCACCGCCGCCGCACTCTATGCCGAGGCGCGTCTGCTCGCCCGCAGCGACCCCGCGATGCTCGCCGAGATCGACGCGGTGCAATATGGCTATGCCCGCCCCGCGCGCGGCAGTTGCTACGCCGCGGAAAGCTGGGTCGTCGGCTATCGCGGCAACGGCATCGGCCTGTCGGCCACCCCCGCGCCGCAAGTCCGCTTCCGCGTCGGTGCGCCGGTCTGGACCGGCCCCCGCCCCGCCAGCGCGGCCTGATCCGATGCGTACTGCCCTTCGCCTGCTTGCCATCGCATTGACCCCGGCGGCGCTGCCGGTTCGTGGCGAAGATCGCCCACGCCCGGTCAGCGGAAGCGAGATGCGCGCCGAGGCCCGATCGCTGGCGGCAGGGGACCCCCGTCTGCTCGCCGAGGTTGCCGAGGCCGAGGCTGAGGCCGAACGCGGCGTGCTCGGCTCCGGCCCTAGTTCGATCCGCCAGACGGTCCCCGCCGGTGCGACCTGGGCGTTGCCGATTTCGCGGAGCTCTCACACCGCCGCGACCATCGCGGTCCGCCGCATCGGCGCTGCCCCGGTCGCGCTGACGATCGTCGACGCGACGGGGCGACAGCTTTGCACGGACAATAGCGGCAGCGCGCTGCTCACCTGCCGCATTGCTGCGGGCGGCGGCCCGCTCGTCGCCCGCGTCGCCAATCGCGGTGCCGATGCGACCGATGTGCTGTTGCTGATGAATTAGCCACTCACGGCAGGCGTTAGTGATCGGCCAGCCGGTCGAGCGCGAGCGTCAGGACCAGCCGGCCGGCGCGGGCCGGCCAGGCCAGCGCCTTTTCCGCCGCCGGGACGCTTTCCCCGGCGCAAATCACCCGCCACACTATATCCGCCAGCCCGCGCCCCGCCGCGGCAATCGCCGCATCGAACCGCCGCTTTGCCGCGATCTGCGCCTCGGTCGGGTCGAGTCCCGTGCTCGGCCCACCCCCGCGCCGCGCCGCCGGTGCCGCATCCCAGCGCATCGTCACGCGCGGCCCCAGTGCCGCCATTTCATAGTCGTCGCGCAGCCGCTCGCCCGCCTCGAACTGCCGGGCATCGACCAGATTACGCGCCCGCAGCCAGGCGAGTGGCGATTCGGCGTCATTGACCGTGACCCGCCGACCCGTGCGCCGGGCCGGGACATTCCGCACGACATGGCCATCCTCGATTGTGCGTTCGACCAGTTCCCGCATCCGCTGCTCCTCTGTTCATGTGCGAATCGGACTTGCCATGGCGTCACGCTTGTAGGAAAGAGATTTAACCATATCGGTTATCAGGAGCCGCCATTGATCACCGCGATCCGCGAAGTCCGCCGCGCCAAGGGACTGACGTTGGAAGAAGTGGCGCAGCGCTGCGACCCGCCGACCACCGCTCAGACGATCGGACGGCTCGAAACCGGCACCCGCACCGTATCGGTCATCTGGCTCAACCGCATCGCGGCGGCGCTCGGCGTCGATGCGGCCGATCTGGTCCGCCTGCCCGATCGGCCCGACATTCCGGTTGCAGCCAATCTCGATTCGGCCGGCGCTCAGGCGCTGCGCCGCCCCGCCACCGTCGTGCCGCCGGTTGCCGAGGCCGATCTGGTGGCGGTCATGGTGACGGGAAGCATCGGCGATTATCGTGCGGGCGATGAAATCTGGTGCCGCCGCCTCGCCCCCGGCGCGTTCGGTCAGGCGCTCAATCGCGACGTGCTGATCCCGCGTCCGGCGGGCCGATTCCTGTTCGGCCGCATGATCGCGCATGAGGGGGAAGGGGGGCGGCTCAACATCTTGCCCCTCGGCCCCGGCGCACGGCAACAGGTGGTTGCCGACCCGCCCTGGATCGCCTGCGCCACACGGTTGGTACGCTCGCTTTAGGCTCGGATCTGTAATTTGCAGTTGCTTGGCGGTTGTCCCTTGAGGGTCTCAAGGATCTGTCCGCACTCGCCGGCCGATGGGTCGGTGGTGCTGTATCGGGTCT
>NCEF01000070.1 GCA_002280565.1 Sphingomonas sp. 32-66-10 | reverse complement strand
CTGGAGCGGGTCTGTGGGCAGGTCGGTCGAGAGGGTGACGGGCGTCGAAGACGGCTTCGGCTCGTCACGCAGGGCGAGCAGACCCATGGCGATCGCAACGCCAAGGCATGCAAAGGCTCCTATGCGAGCCGGAAGCCGTACGTTCATCGCCCCGGCCTCAGCGGTGGAACATCTTCGCCGGGGTCGGCCGGTAGCCGGTCCCGGGCGCGAGGAACCGGCGCAGCTGCTCGCGCGCCTGGTCCTGCGCGGCGGCGCGCTGCGACGCTTCGAGCGCCTGGGCGCGACCCTGCGCCGCGACCACCGCAGTCAGGTCGGCGAGCTGCCGGATTTGGAGCGCCAGCAGCTGGTTTCCGGCCTGTGCCGCCTGGAGGGCACCCGACGCCGCCTGGCTGGAACCGACAATCCGGCTCATCGCATCGCGCGAGCCTTCGATATTGCCGACAACGCCGGCCTGGACCTTGAGCGCATCCTCGAAGCCAGCGACGGTGTCTTCCCAGCGCGCACGGGCATTGTCGACCAGGGCCTTGTCGGTCGCAGACATCGGCGCGCCGCGATACCGGCTGGTGAAGGCCTGATCGATCGACTGGACCGAATAGGCGATGCGCTGGGCGTTGCTCAGCAGCTGCTGGGTCTGCCGAACCTGGGACTGGAGCTCGGCCAGCGCGGAAGTCGGCAGCGATGCGAGGTTCTTCGTATCGTTGATCAGTGCCTGCGCTTCGTTCTGAAGCGATTTTATCTGGTTGTTGATCTGCTCGAGCGTGCGGGCCGCGGTCAACACGTTCTGGGAATAATTGGTCGGGTCGTAGACGATCCCACCGAACTGGGCATGAGCGGGGGCCGCAGCGAAGGCCATCAGCAGGGCCGAGCCGCATGAAAGCGCGTAGCGGTGGAGCGATGAGGAACGCATGACAGTTACTCCTGGTCAGTGAGGGGGAGAAGATCCGCGGCCCAATCGAGGCCGCGGGCGCGCAGCCACGCGGCGGCGAAACCGGCGCGGCCATGGGCTTCGAGAAGTTCGGCGATGCGGCGCTGGTCGGTGCGCGACGAAGCGGCGGTGAAAGCGAGCGCGATCTCGCCCAACCCTAGATCGAACAGGCGGTTGCCGCGGCGCGACTGGCAGTAATAGTCACGCTTGGGTGTAGCCCTGGCGAGAATCTCGATCTGGCGGTCGTTCAAGCCGAACCGGCGATAGATCGCCGCGATCTGCGGGTCGAACGCACGCTCATTGGGCAGGAAGATGCGTGTCGGGCAGCTCTCGACGATCGCCGGCGCGATCGCCGACGTCTCGATATCGGCGAGGCTCTGGGTCGCGAAGACGACGCTCGC
>NCEF01000021.1 GCA_002280565.1 Sphingomonas sp. 32-66-10 | reverse complement strand
TAGGCCAAAGCCTGGTTGACCGGGATCGTCCACGGGGTGGTCGTCCAGATCACCGCATGCGCGCCGACCAGTTCGGGCGCGTTGGGTGCCTCGGTGATCTCGAAGGCGACGTCGATCTGAGTCGAGACGACGTCCTCATACTCGACTTCGGCTTCGGCCAGCGCGGTCTTCTCGACGGGCGACCACATCACCGGCTTGGCGCCGCGGTAGAGCTGGCCGCTCTCGGCGAATTTCAGAAGCTCGGCGGCGATCGTCGCCTCGGCCTCATACTTCATCGTCAGGTACGGATCGTCCCAGTCGCCCATGATCCCGAGCCGCTCGAACTGGCCGCGCTGCACGGCGACCCATTTCTCGGCATAGGCGCGGCATTCGGCGCGGAATTCCGCCGCCGGCACCTCGTCCTTGTTCAGCTTCTTGGCGCGGTACGCTTCCTCGATCTTCCATTCGATCGGCAGGCCATGACAGTCCCAGCCGGGGACGACATAGGGCGCGTCCTTGCCCATCAACGACTGGCTGCGAACGATGATGTCCTTGAGGATCTTGTTCATCGCATGGCCCATGTGAATGTCGCCATTCGCGTAAGGAGGGCCATCATGCAGGATGAAGCGCTCACGCCCCGCGCGCTGCTCGCGCAGCCGGTCGTACAGGCCAAGCTTGGCCCAGCGCGCCAGAATCTCCGGCTCCTTGGCGGCAAGCCCCGCCTTCATCGGAAAATCGGTCTTCGGCAGGAAGACGGTGTCGCGCCAGTCGCGTGCGGTGTCGTTGGTGTCGGTCATGGGTCTGCGCCGATTAGAGGAAAGCTGCGAAAGGTGAAAGCATCTCAAGCCCCTCCCCTTCAGGGGAGGGGTTGGGGGTGGGGCGTCGGGGTCTCACCGAGACCGACGCGCCCAGAGGATAGGCCCCACCCCAACCCCTCCCCTGAAGGGGAGGGGCTAAGTAATTCGCAGCGCTTCCCGTGCCGCGTCGCAATCGCGCGCGATCTGCGCCTTCAGCGTGCCGAGATCGTCATATTTCGCCTCGTCGCGCAGGAAGTCGATCAGCTGGACCTCCACGCTCTGGCCATAGAGATCGCCTGAGAAATCGAAGAAATAGGGTTCGAGCAGCTCGACTGGCGGATCGATCGTCGGGCGGATGCCGAGATTCGCGACGCCGTCGAGCACGCGGCCGTCCGCCAGCCGCCCGCGCACCGCATAGATGCCATAACGCGGGCGCAGATACGCGCCGAGCCGGATATTGGCGGTGGGATAGCCCAGTTCCCGCCCCAGCTTCGCGCCCCCCTCGACCACGCCTTCGATCGCGAACGGCCGCGTCAGCAGTGCCGCCGCCTCACGCGGCCGCCCCTCCCGCAGCGCGTCGCGGATGCGGCTCGACGACACCACCTCACCCTCCGCCGCGACCGGCGCCACGGTATCGACGCTGAACCCCAGCTCCGCGCCCAGATCGCCCAGCACCGCGACATCGCCGTCGCGCCCCTTGCCAAAGGTAAAGTCCGCGCCGGTGACGACGCCCCCCGCGCCGATCAACTCGCACAAGCGCTGCTGCGCAAATTCGCGCGCCGACAGGCTGGCGAGGCTGGCGTCGAACCCGAACACCAGCATCGCGTCCGCGCCCGCCTGCGCAAACAGCCGCTCACGCTGGTCCAGCGTGGTCAGGCGAAAGGGCGGGGTATCGGGCCGGAAATGCCGCACCGGATGCGGATCGAACGTCGCGACGATGACCGGACGCCCTTCATCGCGCGCACGCGCCATGGCGCGGCCCACCACCGCCTGGTGGCCGCGGTGAAAGCCATCGAAATTCCCCAGCGCAACGATCCCGCCGCGCAACTGCGCAGGGACCGAAGCCGCTCCGTCCAGCCGCTCCATGCGCGGGGGCTATAAGGTGACGACGCCAGGAATCAAATTGTTCGCAATTCCTCCCCCAGCTTGCTGGGGGAGGGGGACCGCCCGCGCAGCGGGTGGTGGAGGGGCGGCCGCGCAGACGGCCGTGCAGTCTCAAATCCTCCCCCTGGCGGGGGAGGATTAGTTAGCCGGCACCATCCCCGCACGCAGCACCCGCAGCACATTGCCGCCCATGACCTTGCCAATCTCCTCCGGCGTAAACCCGCGATCGACCAAAGCCTGCGTCACATAGACCAGCTGCGCCGTATCGAACCCGGTCGTCACCGCGCCGTCGAAATCGGACCCCAGCCCGACATGGTCGATCCCCACCAGATCGCGGACATGCGCGATCGCGGCCGCGACCTTCTCCGGCTCGGTCCCGCAGATCGCCGCGTCCCAGTAACCGATGCCGACCACGCCGCCGGTCTTCGCCACGCCGCGAATCTCGGCGTCGCTCAGGTTGCGGTTGACCTTGCACACCGCCTGCACCCCGCCATGGCTCGAGACGACCGGGCGTTTCGCCATCTTGAGCACTTCGGCCACCGTCGCATGGCTCGAATGCGCGATGTCGACGATAATGCCGAGCTGCTCCATCCGCTGCACCGTCTGGCGGCCGAGCGGGGTCAGCCCGCCCTTTTTCTCGCCATGCATCGACCCGGCCAGTTCATTGTCGAAGAAATGCACCAGCCCCGCCATGCGGAAGCCGGCATTGTAGAGCCGGTCGAGATTCTCGAGCTTGCCCTCCATATTCTGCAGCCCCTCGATCGAGAGGAGCCCGCCCGTCGCCTTCTGCCCCAGTTCGCGCGCTGCGAGCAGGATATCGAGTTCTTCTGGACTGCGGATGACATGCAGCCGTCCGCCCGAGCGCTCAGCCGCGCGCTCCAGCTTCTGGGCGTGGAACAGCGAGCGTTCGAGCAGCGAGGTCCAGGTGCGCGGCGGCTGCAACTGCGCCACCGTCAGCAGCGTGATATTGTCGGTCTCGGCGCTGTTGGCGTCGTAATTCTGGTTCTTCGGCGTCTTGGTCACCGACGAAAACACCTGCAGCGCGACATTGCCCTCAATCAGCCGGGGCAGGTCGACATGACCGCGATCCGCGCGCTCCAGCACGTCGCGTTTCCACAGCAACGTGTCCTCATGCATGTCCGCGATCTGAAGACCTGCGTGTAATTTGCGGGTGGAATCGGACACAGTCGGCAACTTGGTCGCGACGACTTGATTCATCCCTTGTTCGACATAGCCGGGGGCAAAGGCGAAAAAGGCGAACAACGCCACCGCGATCAGGGCGCAAAGACCCCATAGCCACTTTTTCACGACACCCTCCCCATCCGTTGTACCGGATGTTGCGGCAAGGTGGCCCCCGGAACAAGCCCGGGGGTGACGATCAGGGGTGCCGTTCGAGGGTCACGAAACTATAGGCCGGCCGCTCGCCCTCGGCTGGGTGATCCTCGCGCGCCACCTCGCGCCACTCCGCCCCGAACGCCGGCACCACCGCATCGCCCTGCGGCGACGCATGCACCTCGGTCAGCTCGATTCGCTCAGCAAGTGTCAGAAATAACGCGAAAATCTCCGCTCCGCCGATCACCGCGACATCGCCGTCACCCGCGATTTCCAGCGCTTCCGCGACCGAATGCACCACCTCCGCCCCCTCGGCGTGCCAGGCGGGATCGCGGGTCAGCACGATATGGCGACGGCCGGGCAGGGGGGCGGGAAACCCCGCGAACGTCTTGCGCCCCATCACCATCGGCTTGCCCATGGTCTGCGCCTTGAACCGCTTGAGGTCCGCAGGCAGCCGCCAGGGCAAGTCGCCATCGACTCCGATGACGCCATTCTCCGCCCGCGCCAGATGAAAGGTGATCAAACCGCCACCGCGCCCTTGATATGCGGCTGCGCGACATAATCGTGCAGCGCGAAATCCTCATATTCATAGGCGTCGATCGACGGCGGGCGGCGCAGAATTTCGAGCCGGGGAAGCGGACCCGGCGCGCGCGACAGCTGTAGCTCGGCCTGCTCGACATGGTTGGAGTAGAGGTGGCAATCGCCCCCGGTCCAGATGAACTCACCGACCTCAAGGTCGCATTGCTGCGCCAGCATATGCGTCAGCAGCGCATAGCTCGCGATGTTGAACGGCACGCCCAGAAAGATGTCGGCGCTGCGCTGATACAGCTGCAGCGACAGCTTGCCATTGGCGACATGGCACTGGAACAGGCAGTGGCACGGGGCGAGCGCCATCGCGTGCAATTCCCCGGGATTCCAGGCGGATACAACCATCCGGCGCGAGGCAGGGCTGGTCTTCAGCGTCTCGATCAACTCCTTGATCTGGTCGATATGGCGGCCGTCCGGCGCCTCCCAGTCGCGCCACTGCTTGCCATAGACCGGGCCGAGATCCCCCGCCTCATTCGCCCATTCGTCCCAGATGCTGACCCGGCGGTCCTGCAGCCACTTCACATTGGTGTCGCCGCGCAGGAACCACAGCAATTCGATGAAGATCGACCGGATATGCAGCTTCTTGGTGGTCAGCAGCGGAAAGCCTTCGCTGAGGTCGAAGCGCATCTGGTGGCCGAACACGCTGCGCGTCCCCACGCCGGTTCGGTCTTGTTGCTCCGCGCCATCGCGTAGCGCGCGTTCCATCAGGTCGAGATATTGCCGCATGCGGCGAGCCTAGCCGAGCGTCCCGGAGCCGCCAAGCACGGTCGCACCATTTTGGTGTTAAGTCCGACCATGGCGGACGCAGTTGCGCTCGACCCGGCAGAGCCGCCGCGCGACGCTCGCCCGATGGCTGGCGCGTTGTCCGTTCTTTCCCCGGAAGCTCCCCCCGACGCGCTGGCCAGCCGGCTTGCCGCCGAGATCGCCGATGCGCAGCATGAGCTTGCAGTCTTCGCCTTTTGCGACTCGCGCGGGGCCGTGATCGGTACCCGCCGCATTACGTCGCCCTGGGCGGATGCGGTGGAACTGCCGCTGCGCCGGATCGTCGTCGACGCGGTTCTGCTGGACGCGGCGCGGGTTGTGATGGCGCACAACCATCCGCTGGGCGAAGCCTGGCCCAGCCGCGCCGACCGCGACGTCACCGCCCGACTCGCGCGCGCGCTCGCGGCGGTGGACACCCGGCTGGTCGATCATGTCGTGGTCGGGCGCGGCGGCGCGACGTGGAGCTTTCGGTCCGCCGGGTTGCTCTAACCCTTATTCGTCGCCCATCGGCTTGCCGCTCGCCTTGGCGCTCGGGCGATTGGGGCAGGGGCGAATCGCCGACGGTTCAGGACGCGGTCCCTCGGCCTTGAACATGGCGAGATAGCCGCCGGCCGAGGGCATGTCGCGGATCGACACTTGGGCGTAGCCGACCGCGGCAAACTCGCACTGCAGCAGGGCGCGTGGCGTCCCGTGATTCTCGGTCGGGCGATCGGCATCGACCACCACCACCAGCCCGTCGCGGCGCAGCGACGGGCGCATCCGCCACAGAAATTCGTAAGGCGATTCGATCTCGTGATACATGTGCACCATGAAGACGCGATCGAAGCTGTTGTCGGGCAGCTTGGGATCCTCGGGTTCGCCCAGCCGCACGCTGACATTGTCGAGTCGGTCGCGCGCCACACGCCGCGCCAGCGCGTCGCGGACCTCGGGGACGATGTCCTGCGCCAGCACGCGGCCCTTCGCTCCGACCCGCGCGGCAAGCCGGACGGTGTAATAGCCTTCGCCCGCGCCGATATCGGCAACGGTGGTGCCGGGGCGGATTTCGGCGAGGTTCATCACCGTATCGGCTTCGTTCAGCCGGTCGCGCGCTTCTTCGGTGGACCAGCGCGACGACACGATCGGCGCGACCGGTCGGTCGGCGGCCGGGAAGGCCAGCTCTTCGCTCGGTTGAGGCTGGGGGCGCGGCCGCGTCTCGTCACAGGCAGCAAGCAGCGCTGCAGGGATCAGGAACAACGCAGCGCCGGCCAGTCTCAATCGACGTCCTCCACCTCGACCGTCTCTCCGGTCACACGCTGTGATAGCGCAGCTGCCATGAACGGGTCGAGAGCCCCGTCGAGCACATCCGACGGCGCTGTGGACGTGACCCCGGTGCGCAGGTCCTTCACCAGCTGGTAGGGCTGGAGGACATAGGAGCGGATCTGGTGGCCCCAGCCGATTTCGGTCTTCGCGGTATATTCGCCCAGCGCCGCCACCTCGCGCTTGGCGAGTTCCGCCTCGTACAGCCGCGCCTTCAGCATGCCCATCGCGGTCGCGCGATTCTTGTGCTGCGACCGGTCCTGCTGGCTGGCGACGATGATGCCCGATGGCACGTGCGTGATGCGCACCGCCGAATCGGTGGTGTTGACGTGCTGTCCGCCCGCGCCCGACGCGCGATAGGTGTCGATCTTCAGGTCGCTCTCGTTGATCTCGATGTCGATCGAATCGTCGATCACCGGATAGACCCACACCGACGAGAAGCTGGTGTGCCGCCGCGCGGAGCTGTCATAGGGCGAGATGCGGACCAGCCGGTGCACGCCGCTCTCGGTCTTGGCATAGCCATAGGCGTTTTCGCCCTTGATCAGCAGCGTCGCCGACTTGATCCCGGCTTGTTCGCCGGCGTGATAATCGACCAGCTCGACCTTGAAGCCATGGCGTTCGGCCCAGCGCGAATACATGCGCTGCAGCATCTCGGCCCAGTCCTGACTCTCGGTACCGCCCGCGCCCGAATGCACTTCGAGATAGGTGTCGTTGGCGTCGGCTTCGCCCGACAGCAGCGCCTTGACCTTGTCCTGCTCGGCGCGTTCGGCGAGCGCGGCGAGGCCCTGCGTGCCCTCGACCGCCATTTCCTCGTCGCCCTCGGCCTCGGCCATCTCGATCAGCTCGGCGGTTTCGGCCAGCTCGCGCTCGATCGCCCGGGTCGCGGTGATCGATTCGTCGAGCCGACGCCGCTCGCGCATCACCTCCTGCGCCTCGCGGGGCTTGTCCCATAAGGTCGGGTCCTCGACGCGCGCATTCAGCTCGTCGAGCCGGCGCAGCGCCTTGTCCCAGTCGATGAAGCGGCGCAGCAGGGCAAGCGCGGCGTTGATCTTGTCGGCATATGCCTGCGCTTCGGCGCGCATTGTAACTGACCTTTCAAACAATTCGTCACCCCAGCGAGAGCCGGGGTCTCAAGCCACAAGCAAGCGGCGGGAGGCACAAGACCCCAGCGTTCGCTGGGGCGACGAGTGCCGCTAATAGATTCCGCCCTCGCGTTGCAAGAAGTCGCTGTCGCGCTGTTCCCGCTGCACGGCCTTTTTCTTGACTTCGGCCTTGGGCGCTTCCTCCTCACCGCGGCTGCGGCGGCGCGGTTCGCTCTCGGGCTTGAACGCTTCCCAGATCACTGCGCCCTTGGGGTCGGTGCCGGGCCAGGCACCGAACACGCGCTTGCCGGTGGTGCGGTCGATGCGGACCATGCGCATGCCGGCCGGCGCGGTGAAGGGCAGGACGTCTTCTTTCTCCAGCGCCTTTTGCGCGAACGCCTTGAAGATCGGCGCGGCGATGGTGCCGCCCTGCGCATAGCCGCCCAGGTTGGTCGGCGTGTCATAGCCCATATACAGGCCCGCGACCATTTGCGGCGTGCCGCCGATGAACCACACGTCGCGCGGGCCGGACGAGGTGCCGGTCTTGCCCATGACCGGGCGATTGAGGTCGCGCAACACCGTGGCGGTGCCGCGCTGGATCACGCCTTCGGTGATGTGCACCATCTGGTACGCGCTCATCGCGTCGAGCACCTGGCGCGCGCGATTGGCCGGGCGCGGCATCGGCTTGCCGTCCCAATCGGGCATGTTGCAGCGGTCGCACGGACGCCAGTTTTCCGGCCATACCACCTTGCCATGGCGGTTCTGGACGAAGTCGATCAGCGTCGGATTGAGCGCGCGGCCGTGATTTACCAGGATCGAATAGGCGTTGACCATCCGCATCACCGTCGTCTCGCCCGCGCCAAGCGCGTAGGATAGGTAGGGCGGGTATTTCTGCTGGCTGACGCCCATCCGCTGCATCAGGTCGACGACCTTGTCCATGCCGGTCTGGTTCGCCGCCTGCACGGTCATCAGGTTGCGCGACTGTTCGATGCCCCAGCGCATCGTGCGCGGCCCCGCGCCGCGGGTATTGCCGAAATTGCGGAAACATTTCTCGCCCAGCGCCGCGCCCTGCCACACGCAAAACGGGCCATCGACGATGATCGACGCCGGGGTCATGCCGTTTTCCAGCGCGGCGGCATAGACGATCGGCTTGATCGTCGAACCCGGCTGACGCTGCGCCTGGGTCGCGCGGTTGAACGCCTGCACCGTCGCGTCGAAGCCGCCCTGCATCGCAAGGATGCGGCCCGAACGCGGGTCTTCGACCACCATCCCGCCCGAAATCTTGGGAACCGAGCGCAGGCCGAACACGCCGCCTTCCGGTGCGACTGCAATGACGTCGCCGGGCTTGAGGGCGGCGAAGGAAGTGCCGCCCTTGCCGCGCACCGGCATCTGCGCACCGCCGCGCGGCAGTACTCCGGTGCCGCCATCGCCGAAGCCGATCTGCGCACTGAACCTGGTTTTCGAAATCACAATGGCCGCGCGCCAATCCTCATAATCGAGGTCGATATTCTCGTTGAGCAACGCGCTGCGCCAGCCATCGCCCTCGAACGGCTTTTCGCGCATCGGTCCCGACCAGCCGCGCCCACGATCATAGCGGATCAGGCCGTCGCGCAACGCTTTCTGCGCCGCCTTTTGCAGCTCGGGATCGAATGACGTCCGCACCCATAGTCCGCCAGCATAGACGCTGTACGGCCCCGATTCCTCGGTCTCGCCGAACTTGTCGATCAGCTGGCGGCGCACCTCTTCGATGAAATAGCCGCCGAGCGGGTCGGTCTTGGGCGTCTTGCGCGGTACCGCGCCTAGCGGCGCGGCGATCGCGGCGCTGTGCTGCGCCGCGTCGATATAGCCGTTTTCGAGCATCTGCCCGAGCACCCAGTTGCGCCGCTCGATTGCGCGCTTCTCGTGCCGTTCGGGCATGTAATTGCTCGGACCCTTGGGCAGGATTGCCAGATAGGCGAATTGCGGGATGGTCAGTTCGCGCACGCTCTTGTCGAAATAGGCATTGGCCGCCGCCTCGACCCCGAACGCATTCCGCCCGAGCGCGATCTGGTTGAGATAGAGCTCGAGAATCTGTTCCTTGGACAGACTGTTCTCGATGCGGAACGCCAGGATTGCCTCGCGCGCCTTGCGGACATAGCTGACCTCGTTGGTCAGCAGCAGGTTCTTTGCCACCTGTTGCGTGATGGTCGAGGTGCCGCGCGGCGTCTCGCCGCTGGTCAGCCCCTGCCACGCGGCGCGCACCAGCCCCGGATAATCGACGCCGCTATGCTGGAAAAACGTCTTGTCCTCGGCTGACAGGAACGCGCCGACCATCAGCTTGGGATATTCCTCGAACGACAATTCGACCCGGCGGTCGCGGGCATAGCTGCGCAGCGGCGTGCCATCCCCGGCGCGGATATTGGTCGGCAGCGGCGGCTCATAGCTGCGCAACTTGTCGACCGAAGGCAGGTCGCGCAGGAACAACGCCCAAAGCACGACCGTCCCGACGCCCGCGAGCAGCGCCAGCCACGCCAGCACCTTGAACCACCATTTGCGGCGGATCACCGCAAAGCGGTCCCCGGCATCCTCACGCGTGAATTTGAGCACGAAATTGGGTTGGGTGTCGTCCGCCATGGCGCGCGGGGTTTAGCAGGAATGCGCGCGCTTGCCAGCGGGGGATGCGACGGGGGGAGCGGGCCGGTGCCGCACGGCGAAGCCGACACCGACTACCGCGCCGCCATCCGTGTGGCGAAGTGGATCGCCACCGCGCGGTCGACGCTCTGCGCCACGCGCCTGCGCCCCTCGGCCGTGTTGAGTAAAGCGACATCGGCGGGGTTGGAGATATAGCCCGCCTCGAACAGGATCGACGGCATATCGGGTGCCTTGAGCACCAGCAGTGACGCCATGCGGTGCGGATTGTCCTTGACCGGGATCAGCCCCTGCGCCTCGCGCCCCAGCAGACGGGCGAACTTGGCCGATGCGTTCATCGTCTCGCGCTGAGTGAGGTCGATCAGGATCGAGGAGACGTCGCGATTCTGGCTGGCCAGGTCGATGCCGGCCAGAATGTCGGACTTGTTCTCACGTGCCGCCAGCCGCGCAGCTTCCTTGTCGGACGCCACTTCGGACAGGGTGTAGACTGTCGCCCCACTCGCGCCCGGGTGCAGCGCCGCGTCGCAATGGACCGAGATGAACAATGCCGCGCCGAGCGCACGGGCAACCTCGAACCGGTCGCGATGGACCAGATAGCGGTCATCTTCGCGCGTCAGCGCAACCCGCACGCGGCCCGACGCGACCAGTTCGTCGCGGATCGCCTTGGCGATCTTGAGCGCGAGGACCTTTTCCTGGGTCCCATCGGCGGAAATCGCGCCGGGATCATGTCCGCCATGGCCGGGGTCGATCACCACCAGCGGGCGATCGTCATCGGCACCATAGATTCGCGGCATGGCAAAGGGCATCGGCTTGGGTGGGACCGGCACCGACACGCTATAACTGTGCCGGGTCGATGCCCGCACGAAGCTGAACGGCGGGAGAAAGCTTAGTCGGCCTTCCGCAGCGGCGCGAGCAAAGCGCGCCTCGTCCACCGTGCGCAGCTCGAGCGTCAGCGTCGAGCCGTCGGCCCCGAACTTGCCGTCGGTCACGATCGCCGGCCGGGCGAGGTCGAACACGACGCGCGCGCCATCGCCCTGTGCGGCCTGGCGCACCGCAGCGACCGGACCACGATCAAGGTCGGGTGCAGCGCCGGGACGCGCACCCATCAGGTCCAGCGCGATCCGGTTCGGACCCGCAAGGACGAAGCTGCTGGCACCGGCGACCCGTTCGTCAAACCGGATGACGATCCGGTTCGACTGCACGTCGATGGCACGTATGGTTCCTGCCCAACTCGGTGCGCCGGTCAGAAAGCCGGCGAGAAGGGCCAGGAAAAAAGACACCCGGGCGATATGCCGCGCCGGGCTGGGGGGGGTCCAGCCCAAAAGCATGCACGTGTACTCACAAAAATAGTCTCCCTGACCCGACCGGAATAATCACCGGCACCTTCCGGCGCGGTGAAGCCATGCGGTTAATTCGGGATTCGGCATTTTTTTGCCGGCAACCGGCAGAGCTTTGCCGGGCGCGGGGCGCATTTGCGCAACGCACGCGAAATGTTGCCGCGGGGTCACACCGATGCTAGGCATCGTGCCGACCGAGCCCAATCTGGGTCACTCGGTATCCATCGCCGGCCCAATCGGCCCGGTAATTTCAGGTTGACGCTGCAATGAGGCAATTTCCGTCCATCCCGCATCGCACCGCTCAGGCGGTCGCGCGCGAGGCGGCGGAGGCGGGCACCCACGGGTCCGGCCGTGCCAATGCAGCAGAGGCATCACCAAACCCCTGCGCCCCCATTTTGACGGGGCGCAATCTTGTTCGCGCGCCGCGGCTGACACCCGCCTGGCGCGCCCGGAGACCAAATAATGACCATGCGTATGCTGATCGACGCACGCCACCGGGAAGAGACCCGCGTGGCCGTCGTCAAAGGAAATCGAATCGAGGAGTTTGATTTCGAGAGTGCCGAGCGCAAGCAGCTCAAAGGGAATATCTATCTCGCCAAGGTGACCCGCGTCGAACCGTCGCTGCAGGCGGCGTTCGTCGAATATGGCGGCAATCGCCACGGATTCCTAGCGTTCAGCGAAATCCACCCCGATTATTATCAGATCCCCAAGGAAGATCGCGACGCGCTGCTGCGTGAGGAGGCCGAGCACGCCGCCGAGGAAGCGGCGCTGCGCGAGGCGGACGACAGCGACGATCACGACCATGACGATGAGGATGGCGACGTCGAGGTGGTCGAGCGCCCCGCCGATGAGGATGAAGAGGGCAGCGAGCCCGCCGATGGCGACAGCGAAGGTGAAGGCGAGAATGGCAAGGGCCGTCGCCGCCGTGGCCGCAAGGGCAGCGACGACCAGGTCGAGGCGCTGCGCCAGCGCCGCATGAACCTGCGCCGCCGCTACAAGATTCAGGACGTGATCCGCCGCCGTCAGGTGCTGCTGGTTCAGGTCGTCAAGGAAGAGCGCGGCAACAAGGGTGCGGCGCTGACCACCTATCTGTCGCTTGCCGGCCGTTATTGCGTGCTCATGCCCAACACCGCCCATGGCGGCGGGATCAGCCGCAAGATCAGCTCGGCCGCCGACCGCAAGCGGTTGAAGACAATCATGGCGGACCTGAAGCTGCCGGCGTCGATGGGCTGCATCGTCCGCACCGCCGGGCTGCAGCGCACCAAGACCGAGATCAAGCGCGACTTCGACTATCTCGCCCGGCTGTGGGACGAGATCCGCGAAAAGACGCTGCAATCCTCTGCGCCTGCGCTTGTCTATGGTGACAGCGACCTGATGAAGCGCGCGATCCGCGATATCTACAACAAGGATATCGACGAGGTGATCGTCGAAGGCGATGAAGGCTATCGCCAGGCGAAGGACTTCATGAAGCTCCTGATGCCGAGCCACGCCAAGAAGGTGAAGCATTACAGCGACGCCGTGCCGTTGTTCCAGCGCGCCGGGGTGGAGGAGCAATTGTCGGCGATGTACCACCCGGTGGTACAGCTCAAATCCGGCGGCTATCTCGTCATCAACCCGACCGAGGCGCTGGTGTCGATCGACATCAACTCCGGCCGCTCGACCCGCGAACACTCGATCGAGCAGACTGCGACCGCCACCAACCTTGAAGCCGCGCAGGAAATCGCGCGCCAGTTGCGACTGCGCGACATGGCCGGGCTCGTCGTCATCGACTTTATCGACATGGACCATTCGTCCAACGTCCGGAAGGTCGAGAAGGCGATGAAGGAGGCGCTGAAGAACGATCGCGCCCGCATCCAGGTCGGCCGGATCAGCGCGTTCGGCCTGATGGAAATGAGCCGCCAGCGGCTGCGCACCGGCGTGCTTGAAGCATCGACCCGCCAGTGCCCGCATTGCGAAGGCACGGGGCTCGTCCGCACCGCATCGTCGGCGGGCCTGTCGGCGCTGCGCCTGATCGAGGATGAGGCCGCACGCGGTCGCGGGTCGCACATCACGCTGCGCTGCAGCCAGGAAGCGGCCTTCTACGTCCTCAACAACAAGCGCGCCGACATCGCCGAGATCGAGGACCGCTATGGCGTCCGCGTCGAAATCCTGTCGGACGGCGAGCTGGAAGGCGCGCGCATGTCGGTCGAGGCCAGCGGGCCGCCACCGGCGCATGCGCCGAAGTTCGCCGCTGCGATCCAGGAGATCGAAGAGGACATCGTCGACGAGATCGACGAGGAGGAAGACGAAGAGGAAGAGGATGTCGAAGCTCGTGCCCCGCGCGAGCGTCGTGACCGTGGCGAGCGTGCCGAGACCGAGAGTGAGGGCCGCAAGCGCCGCCGTCGCCGCCGCGGCCGTCGCGGTCGCCGTGAGGATGGCGATACCCCGCAGGGTGTCGAGGGCGAGCAGGATGCGGACGCCGAGGGTGCGGACGAGGATGGCGATGCTGGTGACGCTCGTGACGCTGGTGACGCTGGTGACGCAGCCACCGATGCACCGGTTGCCGACGAGTCGAGCGAGGGCCGCAAGCGTCGTCGCCGTGGCCGTCGTGGGGGTCGTCGCGGCAATGGCGCTGGCGAGGACGGTGCGGTCGAGGACGGCGCGGTCGAGGGTGGCGAAGACGCTTCGGTCGAGGCCGATGCGCCGCAGCCAGAGCCGGTCGCCGAAGAAGCGCCTGCCAAGCCCAAGCGCAGCCGCCGCAAAAAGGCGGATGCCGAGCCGGTAGCGGACGCCGCCGAGCCGGTTGCCGAAGCCGCTCCGGCCGAGGCTCCGGTCGCCGAGGAGGCACCCGCCAAGCCGAAGCGCAGCCGCCGCAAGAAGGGCGAGGACGCTCCCGCCGCCGAAGCCGCACCGGTCGAAGCGCCAGTCGTGGTCGAGGCGGTCGAGGCTCCGGTTGCCGAGGAAGCACCGGCCAAGCCTAAGCGCAGCCGCCGCAAGAAGGCTGACGAGGCAGTCGTCGCTGAGCCCGCTGAGGAAGCGGCACCTGCAGAGGCGGAAGCCGCGCCGGTGGCAGCCGAAGCCGAAGCAACCGATGGTGGCGCCGGCGAAGCCAATACCGATAGCGGCGCGCCGCGTCGCGGCGGCTGGTGGCAGCGCACCTTCGGGGCCTGATCGCGAAAACAGGGGCGGGGGCCGATGCTCCCGCCCTTTTTTCATCGCCGGTTCATTGCGCCCGGGCCAAGCCGTCTGAAGCTTGATTCAGCTGCGCTGAATCAAGGCACCGGCCCGCTCCCCCACCCGGCCACCCATATGATGCTACCGCTGGGTGGCCAGGTGGGGGAGCGGGCCGGTGCTGCAGCCGTTTCAGCGTTGCTGAAACAAACGCAAACTTACGTCCCGTCGTGCCGACGGTTGATCGCGGGGGAAAAACCACCATGATGTGCGGCATGAAGCGGCTTGTATCCCTGTTCGCGTTGCTGCTGCTGTGCATCACCAGCCCGGCCTATGCCCAATCGATCCTGCGCGATGCGGAGAGCGAGGCGCTGCTCGCCGACATGTCGCGCGACATCATCAAGGCGGCGAACCTGTCGCCCGCCAATGTCCGCATCGTCCTGATCAACGATCAGTCGATCAACGCCTTCGTCGCGGGCGGCCAGACCGTCTATCTCCATTCGGGCCTGATCGACGCAGCCTCCAGCGCCAATGAGGTGCAGGGCGTGATCGCGCACGAAATCGGCCACATCACCGGCGGTCACGTGCCCTTGGGCGACCGGATGGGCAAGGGCGCGACCGGCATCACGATCCTCAGCCTGTTGCTCGGCGCGGCGGCAATGGCGGCCGGCTCGGCCGACGCCGGCATGGGTCTGATGCAACTCGGCCAGCGCGCCGCGATGGGCAATTATCTTGCCTTCAGCCGCGCGCAGGAGGCGACGACCGACGCCGCCGGGGTCAAGTTCCTGTCCGGTGCCGGCGTCAGCGGGCGCGGCATGCTCGACTTCTTCAAGAAGCTGCAGCAGCAGGAATTTCGCTGGGGCCTCAAGCGCGGCAGCGATACCAGCTATGTGATGAGCCACCCCATGTCGGGCGACCGCGTCGCAACGCTCACGGCCGACCTCCAGGCGGATCCCGCCTGGAACAAGCCCAGCGATCCGCAGATCGAGGCGCGGTTCAAACGCGTCCAGGCCAAGCTGCGTGGCTATGTGACCGAGCCCAAGGATACGCTGCGCCGCTATCCCGCGACCGACACCAGCGTGCCCGCGCGCTATGCCCGCGCCTATGCCTATCACCTCGGCGGCTATCCCAAGGAAGCGGCGGGCGAGGCGGCGGCATTGGTGCGCGCAGAGCCCGAAAACCCCTATTTCCTCGAGCTGGAAGGACAGATCCTGCTCGAATCGGGCAAGCCGCGCGATGCGCTCGCCCCGCTTCGCGCAGCGACGGCCAAGACCAATTTCCAGCCGCTGATCGCCACCACCTTCGGCCACGCGCTGCTCGCGACCGAAGATCCCGCGCATCTGGCCGAGGCAGAGACGGTGCTGCGTCAATCGGTGGTGCGCGACAAGGAAAACCCCTGGGCCTGGTATCAGCTCGGCATGTTGTACGAGCGCAAGGGTGACGGCCCCCGCGCCGCACTCGCCACCGCCGAACGCGCCAGCATGATCGGTGATCTCGGCCGTGCCATCCCCAGCGCGCAGGTGGCAATGGCCGGGCTGCCCCAGGGCACGCCTGACTGGATTCGTGCGCAGGATATCGTCATGGCCGGTCAGGCGATGATGCAGGACAGGAAGCGCAAGTGATCGAAAAACTGGCGAAGAGCCCGCTGGCGCTGGCCGGCACGTTGGTGCTGTCCGGCGTGGTCGGCGGTTTGGTCGTCGTCGGTGTGCAGGGCGCAACTATGTCCTCGAAAACCCGGAAATCCTGCCCGAGGCGATGAAGCGGCTGCAGGAGCGCGAGAGCGGGAAGGCCGTCGCCGCCAACCGCGCCGCGATTTTCGACGCCTATGCCGGGGCGTGGGAGGGCAATCCGTCGGGCGACGTAACCGTGTCGGTGTGGATGGACTATGCCTGCGGCTATTGCCGCGCCAGCCTGCCGATGATCGCGCGATTGGTGGCGGAGGATCCCAAGGTCCGCATCGTCTATCGCGAATTGCCCGTGCTGAGCGAGGGTAGCCGCGTTGCCGCACGCTGGGGCCTCGCCGCTGCCGAGCAGGGCAAGTTCAAGCCGTTCCACATGGCGCTCTATTCGGGCGGCCAGCTGAGCGAGGCGTCGATCAACGCCGCCGCCGCGACCGCCGGGCTGGACACCGCGCGCGCGCAGCAGTCGATCGGCAGCGCGCGGGTCGAGGCGGAGGTCGCACGCAATCTCGACGTCGCAAGCAAGCTGGGCGTTACCGGAACGCCAAGCTGGGTGATCGGCGATCAGGTGATTTCGGGCATGGTCCCCTATGAAGTTCTGAAAGAAGCGGTGCTAACGGCACGCCGTAAAGGGAAATAATCCGCGCGGCCTTGTTCGGCCTTTGTCCCGTGCCTAGATGCCGCCCTCCACATGCGGGGGCCAAGCATGCAACCCATCCTATCCGTTCGCCCAATTCTATCTGTTAGGGGCGTCAGCAAGACCTATGCCTCGGGGCATCGGGCGCTGGGCGCGGTCGATCTCGACATCAACAAGGGCGAGATTTTCGCGCTGCTGGGGCCCAATGGCGCGGGGAAGACAACGCTGATTAGCATCATCTGCGGCATCGTCACGCCCTCGTCCGGCACGATCCACGTCGGCGGGCACGACGCGATCGCCGACGCCCGCGCCGCGCGGATGATGATCGGACTGGTGCCGCAGGAATTGTCGGTCGACATGTTCGAAACCGTGCTGGCCACCACCCGCTACAGCCGCCGCCTGTTCGGCCGCCCTGCCAATGACGCGCATATCGAACAGGTGCTGAAGGACCTGTCGCTGTGGGACAAGCGCAATTCCAAGATCATGGAGCTGTCGGGGGGCATGAAGCGCCGCGTGCTGATCGCCAAGGCGCTGGCGCATGAGCCGGAAGTGCTGTTCCTCGACGAGCCGACCGCGGGCGTCGATGTCGAACTGCGCCGCGACATGTGGAAGCTGGTCCACCGGCTGCGCGAACGCGGCGTGACGATCATCCTGACCACCCATTATATCGAGGAGGCCGAGGAAATGGCCGACCGCGTCGGGGTGATCAACAAGGGCGAGCTGCTGCTGGTCGAGGACAAGGCGGTGCTGATGAAGAAGCTCGGCAAGCGCGAAATGGATATCGCGCTGGTCGAGGCGATGACGGCGATCCCGGCGGAATTGGCAGAATGGCAGCTGACGCTGACCGATGAGGGTACGCGGCTGCGCTACACGTTCGACGCGCAGGCGGAACGCACCGGCATCCCCTCGCTGCTGCGTAAGCTCGGCGACCTCAACATCGCGTTCAAGGACCTCGACACGTCCAAGTCGAGCCTCGAGGATATTTTCGTCGACCTTGTGGCGACCAAGCGGGAGGAAGCGGCGTGAAGGGATTCAACCATCACGGCGTCTGGGCGATCTATCGCTTCGAAATGGCGCGTGCGCTACGCACGCTCTGGCAGAGCCTCGTCACCCCAGTGATCACCACCGCGCTCTATTTCGTCGTGTTCGGCGGCGCGATCGGGTCGCGGATGCAGGAGCTGGACGGCGTCTCCTACGGCAGCTTCATCGTGCCGGGCCTGATCATGATGAACCTGTTGCAACTGTCGATCTCCAACGCGTCGATCGGCATCTACTTCCCCAAATTCACCGGCACGGTCTACGAGCTGCTGTCCGCACCGGTGACGGCGTGGGAGATGGTAATCGGCTATGTCGGCGCGGCGGCGACCAAGTCGATCGCGATCGGCCTGATCATCCTGTTCACCGCGATGGCGTTCGTCGACGTGCCGATCGCGCATCCGTTCATGATGCTGACGATGCTGGTGCTGACGGCGGTGACCTTCTCGATGCTCGGCTTCATCATCGGCATCTGGGCCAAGGGGTTCGAGCAGCTGTCGTTCGTCCCGGCGCTGATCGTCACCCCGCTGACTTTTCTGGGCGGCGCATTCTATACGATCAACATGCTGCCCGAACCGTGGCGGACGATCAGCCTGGCCAATCCGGTCGTCTATCTGGTCAGCGGCTTCCGCTGGGCGTTCTTTGACAAGGGCGATGTCGCGATCGGGATCAGCCTTGGCTTTACCGCTGCCTTCCTGGTCGCCTGCCTCGCGGTGATCGGCTGGATCTTCAAGAGCGGCTGGCGGCTGAAGAACTGACCGGAACCAGCAAGGGCCGCAGCACCAGCGCGTTGAGGTTGAGCAGCGCGTGGACCAGCATCGCGAACCATAGTTGGCCGGTGGCGAGGTAAAGGATCGCCACCGTAACGCCGACCAGCGCCGACGCCGCGACGCCCGCCCAGCCCTGATAGCGATGGGCATAGGCGAACAACGCAGTCGCCAATATCACGCCGAGCAGTGGGTTTCCTGTCGCCCGCGCCGCGAACAGCGGGAGCGCAAGGCGGAAGAACAGCTCCTCCACCACCCCGGCGGTGATGCCAAGCGTCGCGGTCCAGCCGGTTTCGCCGGGCGTGCGCGGGAGGAGCGCCGCGAACTTGCCCGCGATCAGCTGACGTTTGCCGCGATGCGCGCGCCACCACGCGATCCCCAGCCCGATGACGGCCCCGCCCGCAAATCCGGCCAGAACCGCGATCTTGAGCTGGAGGACATTGCCACCGAAGCCTGCAAGGCGGCGCGCGATGGGGACCAAGGGCGCGAACTCCGTCGGCAGGACTCCGATCGTTTCCCATGGCCCCGCGACCAGCAGCGCCACCAGCGCGCTCGCCCCGAACGCCAGCGGCGCGCGGCGCATCCAGCGACGATAACTGGCGATCCGGTCAGCAGGAGCGCACCCGCTGCGGTCGCCGCGAATGTACCAAAGATACGCGCCGATCAGCGCGACCAACAGAAAGGCGTCGAGGAACGCGACGCCCATCAATCGATGCGATGCTCGCCCTTGACCCAGCGCACGGTGCCGCTGCTGGCGCGCATCACGACGCTGTCGGTCGTCATCTTGCCTTTCTTGCGCTTGACGCCGGCAAGCAGCGACCCGTCGGTCACGCCGGTCGCGGCGAAGATGCAGTCGCCCTTGGCCAGCTCCGACAGGTCATATTGCTTGTCGAGGTCGGTGATACCCCATTTGCGCGCGCGGGCGCGCTCATCGTCGTTGCGGAACAGCAGCCGGCCCTTGAACTGCCCACCGACGCAGCGCAGCGCAGCGCAGGCGAGCACGCCCTCGGGCGCGCCGCCCTGGCCCATATAGACGTCGATCGTCGTGTCCGGATCGGTGGTCGCGATCACCCCGGCGACATCGCCATCGCCGATCAGCACCACGCCGCAGCCGAGCGCGCGCAGCTCCGCGATCAGCTTTTCATGGCGCGGGCGATCGAGCACGCAGGCGATGATTTCGCGCGGCTCGACGCCCTTGGCGGCGGCAATCGCGCAGATATTGTCGGTCACCGACTTGTCGAGGTCGATGACGTTCGGCGGGTAGCCCGGCCCGACCGCAATCTTGTCCATGTAAACGTCGGGCGCGTTGAGCAGATTGCCTTCTTCGGCAATGGCGAGGACGGCCAGGCTGTTGGGTCCGGCCTTGGCGCAAATCGTGGTGCCTTCCAGCGGATCGAGCGCGATGTCGATCTTGGGCCCCTTGCCCGGCGCCGATCCGACCTTCTCGCCGATATACAGCATCGGTGCCTCGTCGCGCTCGCCCTCACCGATCACCACGGTGCCGTCCATGTAGAGCTCGTTGAGCGAGGCGCGCATCGCCTCCACGGCGGCGGCATCGGCGGCCTTTTCGTCGCCGCGCCCGGTCAGCGTCGATGCGGCGATGGCAGCGGCTTCGGTCACACGGACCATTTCGAGGACGAGAACGCGGTCGAGAACCTGGCTGGCGGTCTGCATGGGGCTGGCTTGTCCTCTATTGCCTTGGTTGAGGGCGGCGATAGGGGTGTGTGCAAGGCTTGTCGATGCCCGCCAACGCTGTCATCGCAAGCAAAATTCGCCTCGCCGCGCGAATGGTAACTGACGTTACGGACTCGTTGACGCGATCCATCTTGCAGTGCAGCACGCGCGGCATGGCCAGTGCACCTCCCATCACCAACAATCCCGATGTTCGTTTTCTGGGCCGCGTCCTTGGCGACGTGATCCGCGCTTATGGTGGCGAGGCGCTGTTCCGGCGCATCGAATATATCCGCTCGGCATCGGTCGACCGGCATCGCGGCATCGCGGGCGCGGACTCGATCGATCCAGGCCTCGACAGCCTCAGCCTGGACGAGACGCTCGATTTCGTGCGCAGCTTCATGCTGTTCTCGATGCTCGCCAATCTGGCCGAGGACCGCCAGGGCATTGCCGCCGAACCGGGCGCGGATGTCGAGCATGCCGTCGCGAAGCTCAAAGAACATGGCATCGGCCGCGAGCGGATCGCCGAGCTGCTTGCCGATGCGCTGGTCGCCCCGGTGCTGACCGCGCACCCGACCGAGGTGCGGCGCAAGTCGATGCTCGACCACCGCAACCGCATCGCCGAACTGATGCGGCTCAAGGATCAGGGCGTCACCGAAACGCCCGACGGCGATCTGGTCGATGAGGCGATCGTGCGGCAGGTCGCATTGCTGTGGCAGACCCGCGTGCTGCGCTTCGAGCGGCTCTATGTCGCCGACGAGATCGAGAATGCGCTGTCCTATCTGCGCGACATTTTCCTGCCCACGCTGCCCGCGCTCTACGCCCGCTGGGACCGTGCGCTGGGGAGCCGCGTTCCGGCCTTCCTGCGTCCGGGCAACTGGATCGGCGGCGACCGCGACGGCAACCCGTTCGTCACGGCAGATTCGATGCGCCTCACCATGGCGCGGTCGGCCGAAACGGTGCTGACCTATTATCTCGATGCCGTGCATGCACTGGGTGCCGAAATCTCGATCTCCGCGCATCACGCGCAGATCGATGACGGGGTGCAGGCGCTGGCGGAAGCGAGCGGCGACGATGCCGCCAGCCGCAGCGACGAGCCCTATCGTCGCGCAATCTCCGGCATCTATGCGCGCCTCGCTGCAACCTATCGCGACCTGACCGGCAAGGCGCCGTCGCGTCCCGGTGCGCTGAAGGGCGAGCGCTATCCCGACCCGGCGGCGTTCCGCGCGGACCTGTCGGCCATCGCCAAGGGGTTGGCCGCGCAGGGCGGCGAGACGCTGGCGTCGAGCGGATCGCTCGGCCGCCTGATCCGCGCCGTCGATATCTTCGGCTTCCACCTCGCCACGCTCGACATGCGCCAGAACAGCGCTGTGCATGAGCGCGTGGTTGCCGAACTGCTCAAGGTCGCCGGGGTCGAATCCGACTATACCGCGCTCGACGAAGACGCGCGCATCGCATTGCTCCGCCGCGAACTGGCCAGCCCGCGCCCGCTGACCAGCCGCTATGCCGATTATTCGGACGAAACCGCGTCGGAACTCGCCATCGTCCACGCCGCCGCCGAGGTTCACGCGCGCTACGGCCGCGCGGCGATCAGCCAGTATATCGTGTCGATGGCGCAATCGGTGTCGGACCTGCTTGAGGTGCATGTCCTGCTCAAGGAAGCCGGCCTCTACATCCCCGGCGAGCCGGCGGTGGCGCACATCATGGCGGTGCCGCTGTTCGAGACGATCGGCGATCTCGATGCCGGTCCCGACATCATGCGCGCCTGGTTCGCGCTGCCCGAGGTCGCGGCCATTGCGAGCAAGCGCGGGCATCAGGAAGTGATGATCGGCTATTCGGACTCGAACAAGGACGGCGGTTACCTCACCTCGACCTGGGGGCTGAGCAAGGGATCGACCGCGCTGCGCCCGGTGTTCGAGGAGGCCGGGATCGGCATGCAGCTCTTTCACGGCCGCGGCGGCGCGGTCGGGCGCGGCGGCGGGTCATCTTTCGCGGCGATTCAAGCACAGCCGCCCGGAACGGTGCAGGGCCGCATCCGCATCACCGAACAGGGTGAGGTGATCGCCGCCAAATATGGCACCCGGGAAAGCGCGCAGACCAATTTGGAGGCGATGGCATCGGCGACCTTGCTCGCCAGCCTGGAACCGCAGCGCCTGTCAGACGCCGATGCCGCGCGGTTCGAAGGCGCGATGGAACAACTCTCGACCACCGCGTTCAAGGCCTATCGCGATCTCGTCTATGGCACCGATGGCTTCACCACCTTCTTCCGCCAGCTGACCCCGATCGCGGAGATCGCCGGCCTCAAGATCGGCAGTCGCCCGGCGAGCCGCAAGAAAAGCGACGCGATCGAGGATCTGCGCGCGATTCCGTGGGTGTTCAGTTGGGCGCAGGCGCGCGTCATGCTGCCCGGCTGGTATGGCGTGGGACAGGCACTGGCGGCCTTCCCCGATCGCGGGCTGTTGCGCGAAATGGCGGCGGGCTGGCCGCTCTTCGCCTCGACGCTGGCGAATATGGAGATGGTGCTGGCCAAGTCCGACATGGGCATTGCCGAGCGTTATGCCGCGCTGGTCGAGGATCGCGCGTTGGCCGAGGGAATCTTCCGCGGCATCCGCGATGGGTGGCGGACCACGCACGACCAGTTGCTGGAGGTGACGCGCCAGACGCGGCTGCTCGAAAAGCATCCGGCGCTCGAAACCTCGATCAAGTTGCGGCTGCCCTATATCGAGCCGCTCAACCTGTTGCAGGTCGAACTGCTCAAGCGGCACCGCGCGGGCGAGACTGATCCGAAGATCGAACAGGGCATCCTGCTGTCGATCAACGCGATCGCAACCGCACTGCGCAATTCGGGCTAAGCATCGCCCATAAACGGCGCGGCGATCTCGGGCCGCACCCGCACCAGCCGTCCGGTGGCGCGGTCGATCATCGCCCAGGTCGACACCGCCTCCACTTTCACCCGCCCGTCGGCACCGGTGAAGCGCATATGCCGGTCGAACCGCGCGCCCTTGGGCGGTTCGGGGACCCAGGTTTCGGCGGTCACCGTTTCCCCCGCCACCACATTGCCGCGATAGTCGATCTCGTGCCGGGTCACGACCCAGATATAGGCATCGCGATGCTCGGGCGCGGCGACTGCGGTCCAATGCGCCACCGCCACATCCTGAATCCAGCGGACCCAGACCGCGTTGTTGACATGGCCGAGCTCGTCAATGTCCTCGGGCGCGGCGGTGATGGCTTTGGTGAAGCGCTGCATGGGTTGACGTTTACGGCAACTTCGTCGCGCTGCAAACAGGCGTTCGGGTCAGTCGATCTTCATCCGCTCATGCCCGACAAAGGCGAGCTTGCTGACTCCGGCGCGCTTCACCTGCGCCAGGATCGCATCGAACCGCTCGTAGCGTGCCGCTTCATCGGTCTTTAGCAGCAGCGGTGCATCGGCCGACGCGCCCGCCTTGAGCAATGCCGGAAGCTGCGCATCCGAAATGCGGGCCCCGTCCCACAATAACGTCCCATCGGCGGTGATATCGAGCTGATGCGGCTGGCCTGGCGGTGCCGTCTCGTCACCCTGCGGCAAATCCACCGGCACCTTGTGCGTCAGGCTGGGGATGGTGACGATCAGCATGATGAGCAGCACCAGCATGACGTCGATCAACGGGGTGATGTTGAGCGCGCTGAACGGTTCGTCATCGGCGGCGCGGCGATAGGCAAGAGCACGGGGCATCGATACCTCCTCTCGGTGCGAGATGTTGTATCATGCCATATATCAGGCAGTGCGCAAGTCTTCAGCGGCTCTCATATTTCCAGTTGCGTTTCTTGCCTTCGCGGATCCAGCCGATTGCGTCGGCGATCCGCTTGTCGCGCGTCGCATCGCGCTTTGCCTCGGCGATCCAGTCGCAATAGTCACGGCGCGCGCCGGGCGGAAAGGCGTCGAATACTGAAGCTGCCTCGGGTTCGCGGGCCAGTGCTTCGGCGAGCGCAGGGGGAACCTCGGCTTCAGCTTTGGCTTCCTTGGCGGCGCGCTTGGGGATGTCGCCGGATTCGATCCGTGCAGCCGCCTCGCGGACCTGCGCTTCCATCGCGGCGGCGTCGGGCATGTCGGCGAGCGATGCGATCCGGTCGAACTGGCCCATCGCCGCGCCTTCCTTTCCGGTCTCAATCGCATCGCGATACCAAAAGCCGAAGGCCGCATGCGCCTTGAACGCCGCCATGTGCGCTAGGGGTCGGCCGCGATGGCTGAATGCCGGCATGCTCCACCTGATGCCTTCCTCGACTTCGGGACAGCCAACATGCACGCGGTCGCGCAACCAGGTCAGGATCGGCTGGGCGAATTCGGCCTGCTTGTCGATATAGGCATCGATGCGCGGATCGCGGGGCATGGCGCGGTTCCTCCCGTCGCCATGCTCCGTTGTCATTCCGCGCCTGTCAATCGCAGCCGATCAGGGGTTCAACGCCGCCGATTCGGGATCGTCCAGATCGTCGTCGTCGACAACATTGCTGTCGAAATCATCCTGCAGCGAATCCTCGATCTCGTCCTCATCTTCGTCGGGATCGCCGATCTCTTCCTCGCCCACTTCGTCGGCGACCATGAGGACATCATCCTCCTCATCGTCATCGTCAATCTCTTGACCCAGATCGGGTTGGAGATCGGTCAGCAGCGTGCCGTTGCCCGGGCCGCCGACCGTCGCCTCCAATATCTCTGCGCGCTGGCTTTCGTCATAGCCATCTTCGTCATAGCCGTCGTCGCCGGTTCCATGACCCTGCACCTGATGACCACCCATTGCCGTCTCCTTGCGTTCAACTGCATGCGCGAACGGCGGGCGAGGGTGGCTGGTTCCGTCTGGTGCGTCAGACGGCGTCAGCTGCGACGAAACAATTTGCCGCGCTCGGTGACGAAGACGATCGCCAGCGCTGTCAGGCCGAGCGTGGTGAAGCCGATATAGAGGGGCACGGTGGTGCCATCGAACGATTGACCGATCACCGCGCCGAGCACGGCAGCGCCGAGTGTCGAGATGAACCCCTGAAGGCTGGACGCGCGCCCGGCGATCTCGCCCATATTCTCCATCGCCATCGCCGAGAAATTCGAGTTGGCGAGGCCCATCGCCGCCATCATCGGTGCCTGCAGCACGATGAAAATCCACAAGGTCTCGCCATAGAAGAGAATGATTGCGAGATGGATTGCGGCAAGCACCGTCGTTGCGACGATGGCGAGATGCGACAGAAAGCGCATCCCGAACCGCATGACCAACCGCGAATTGGCAAAGGCGCTCGCCGCCATCAGCCCGGCGATGGACGCGAATACGACAGTCAGCAGCTCGGGGCGCTTGAACACATCATACACGATCTGCTGGATCGATCCGATGAAGGCAAAGAAGCAGCCGGTAATGGCGGCGGTCGCAAAGGTGTAGCCGACGGCCCAGCGGTCGCGGAACATGAGGCGATAGCCGCGCCAAATTTCCTTGACGTCGAGCCGGTTGACCGATGCCGGGTCCAGCGTTTCGGGCATGCGGATCAGGAACCAGCCAAGCACGAGCGCGGCGACGATCCCGATCCCGCCAAAGATCAGCCGCCACGATCCGAACATCATCACCATCAGCTGGCCCCAGGCGGGTGCCAGGACGGGGACGATCATGAACGTCATGAAGGCAAGGCTCATCACCCGCGCCATCGCGCGCCCCTGAAAACAGTCGCGCACCAGCGCCACGGTGACCACGCGCCCGGCGGCAACCGCCGCGCCGCTGGCCGCGCGCGCGATCAGCAGCAGTTCGAAACTGGTGGCGCTCGCCGCGATCAGATTGGTCACCACATAAAGTGCCAGCGCGACGCCGATCACCGGCTTGCGCCCGAAGCGGTCGGCAAGCGGGCCGTGCACCAGCTGTGCGACGGCGAAGCCCAGCATGAAGGCGGTGATCACATATTGCCGGTGGTTCGGCTCGCTTACCCCCAGCTGATCGGCGATGGCGGGCAGGGCGGGCAGCATCGAATCGATGCCCACCGCGGTCAGCGCCATGATGGACGCGATCAGTGCGACGAACTCGCCCATCGGGATCGGGGATCGGTTTTCCGGCGTCTTCGCTTCGGCAGATTGGGTAAGCGCGTCCATGCGGAGCCCATGCCGCATTGCAACCAACGCGTCACCCCCGGGATTTGACGAGAGCGCAAAAGCGCGCTAGTGTATTGCTCAAATAACACGCTTGGAGTTTTGTGATGAAACCAATCTGGCTTGTGCTTCCGGTCGCGGCCGCGCTCGCCGCCTGTGGCGGGAACGGTGAGGGGACCAGCATCTCGATCGAGGGCGACAATGGCTCCGTCACCGCCCAGGCGGACAAGGACGGCAAGGTTTCGGTCAAGGCGCCGGGCTTCGAAGGCTCGATCAAGCTGCCCAAATTCAACATCGGCGCCGAAAATTTCGAGGTCGACGGCGTCAAGCTTTATCCCGGCGCGACCGTCTCCAGCCTCAACATCGATGATCGGCAGGACGGCACCCAGTCGGGCGGCGTCAAGGTAACGTTCGACGCTCCGGCGGAGGCCACCCGCGTGCGCGACTGGTTCCGCGAGCAGATGGAGGGGGCGGGCTTCACCGTAACCGGCAATCGCGACGAGCTCACCGGCAAGACCAAGTCGGGCAGCCCCTATACGCTCAAGATCGACAGCACGGGCGATGCCAAGAGCCGTGGCACGTTGACGGTCTCCGGAAACTGATCCTCCCATCCGCCGTCCACGCGTAGGCGGACGGCGCAGCGGGAGGGGCGCACGGCACCCGCGCTCCTCCCGCGCTTACTATCCGGGATTTCCCGCCTCTGTTCGATCGTCACCAAGGCGACTATTTGAGGGAGATTCGTTTCCCGGAGTCGCTTTGCAATGCCCGATACCGTTCTCGCCCAGGTCCCACTCGTCAGCCTCGCCGATCAGGCGCGCGATCCTGAGGGCTTTGCCGCCGCATTGGGCGGTTCGTTCGAGCGGTTCGGTTTTGCGATGGTGGCCGATCACGGCATCCCGCAGGAGCTGATCGACCGCGCCTGGGCAATGACCAAGGCGTTTTTCGACCTGCCCGAGGCGGTCAAGCGCGGCTATTTCGTCGCGGGTGGCGGCGGCGCGCGCGGCTATACCCCGTTCAAGACCGAGATCGCCAAGGGCGCGACCCATGTCGACCTTAAGGAATTCTGGCATATCGGGCGTGAGCTGGCCGCAGGGCACCGCCTTTCGGAGCTGATGTCCCCGAACATCTGGCCCGACCAGCCCGAGGGGTTCCGCGAGACGTTCGTCGAGCTGTTCGCCGCATTCGACACCGCCGGGGACAAGCTGCTCTCCGCGATTGCGGTGCATCTCGGCCTCGCCCCCGACTGGTTCGATCATGCGGTGGCGGACGGCAATTCGGTGCTGCGCCTGCTCCATTATCCGCCGGTGACCGAGGATGCGCCGAACGTCCGTGCCGGAGCGCATGAAGACATCAACCTCATCACTTTGTTGCTCGGCGCCGAGGAAGCGGGGCTGGAGCTGCTCGACAAGGATGGCGAATGGCTGCCGGTCAAGCCGCCCGAAGGCGCGCTGGTCGTCAATGTCGGGGACATGCTGCAGCGGCTGACCAACCATGTCCTGCCCTCGACCACCCACCGCGTGGTCAATCCGCCGGTCGAGCGGCGCGGCCATTCGCGCTATTCGATGCCGTTCTTCCTCCACCCTGCGCCCGATTTCCTGATCAAGGCGCTGCCGCAGACAGTCACCGCGGAGAATCCGGAGCGCGAGCCGCCGATCACCGCGCACGACTATCTCGCCGAGCGGCTGGCCGAGATCGGGCTGACGAAGAAATAGAAAAAATATCTCCCCTCCCGGCAAGGGAGGGGGGTATGGGCGGCGCAGTCGGCTCGGGCGATGCCCGGGCCGTTACCGCTTACAGGGATGAAGACATGACCGAACCGCTCCGCGTTGCACTGGCTGGCCTTGGCACGGTGGGCGCGGGCGTCATTCGTCTGATCGACGCTAATGCCGATCTGATCGCGCGGCGTGCAGGGCGACCGATCGAGATCGTCGCCGTGTCTGCACGCGACCGCAGCAAGGATCGCGGGGTCGATATCACCCGCTTCGACTGGGTCGATGACATGCGCGAACTGGCGCACCACCCGCGTGCCGATGTCGTAGTCGAACTGATCGGCGGGTCGGATGGCCCTGCACTCGCGCTCGCCCGCGCGACGCTGGCGGCGGGGAAAGGGCTGGTCACCGCCAACAAGGCGATGATCGCGCACCATGGCCTCGAACTCGCGCATGTCGCCGAACAGGCCGATACGCCGATGAAGTTCGAGGCGGCGGTCGCGGGCGGCGTTCCGGTGATCAAGGGGCTGCGCGAGGGTGCGGCCGCGAACGTGATCGACCGCGTTTACGGCATCCTCAACGGCACCTGCAATTTCATCCTGTCGAAGATGGAGGCAGAGGGCCGCGACTTTGCCGAGGTGCTGGCCGAGGCGCAGGCCAAGGGCTTTGCCGAGGCGGACCCGAGCTTCGACATCGACGGCGTCGATGCCGCGCACAAGCTGTCGATCCTCGCCAGCCTCGCCTTTGGCACGCAGCCGGCGTTCGGCGATGTCGCGATCGGCGGCATCCGCCATCTGCTCGCCGCCGATATCGCCGAAGCGGCGGCGCTGGGCTACCGCATCCGCCTGCTTGGGATTGCCGATCTGAACGGCGACGGCCTGTTTCAGCGCGTCCACCCGCATCTCGTCCCGCTCGCCCACCCGCTCGCGCATGTCACCGGCGCGACCAATGCGGTGGTGGCAGAGGGCAATTTCGTGGGGCGCTTGCTGTTCCAGGGTGCGGGTGCCGGAGATGGTCCCACCGCGAGCGCCGTGGTCGCCGACCTGATCGACATCGCGCGGACCGAATTCGGTCCGCCTTACGCGATGCCCGCCGCTAGCCTCGCCAACGAACCCGCCGCGCCGAGCGGTGAGCGGCGCGGGCGCGCCTATCTGCGCTTTACCGTTCCCGACAAGGTCGGCGTGCTGGCCGAGATCGCGGCGGCGATGCGCGATGCGGGTGTGTCGATCGAATCGCTGATCCAGCGCGGCGCGATGGCAGATGGCAGCGTGCTGCTCGCGATCGTCACCCACGAGGGGCCGGAGCGCTGTGTCGCGCAGGCGCTGGAGAAGCTGCGCGGCTCACAGAGCCTCGCGGGCGAGCCGATGTGGATGCATATCCTGGGCGAGTGAGGTCGGGTTAAGGCGCCGGCTCGCGCTTGCGCACCACTTTGCCGTCAAATCCGACACCGACGGTCACTCCGACCATTCCACCACATTGCGTGAGGAACGGGCCGGACACGCCGCACTGGAACATCGTGTCCTCCAGCACCCGTGCCGTCTCGGCAGGCCGGTTGTCGATCGCGCGGGCGGTGACGAACGGGACGCGATACTTCTTGTCCGCCTCACGCAGCGCGCAGATCGTCACTTCGTCCGGATCGGCGGTCTTTTCACATGGGATGACGGCACGCGTCTTTTCGCGATGGGCGCGCAACAGCGCGTCATCGGCACCGGACTGTAATGCAAGGGCAAGCAGCAACAGGGACATGGCATTGAACCTCCCGGTCCGACGATAGCATGGCCCTTACGTGCCCGAAACGGGAATCAGTCGGTGGCAGTGGCCTCTGCCGCGTCCGCCAGCGCAATCTGCACCACCGCGCGGCCGCGGCGGACGATGCCCAGCTCGCGCGCGGCCGCTTCGGACAAATCGAGGATGCGGCCCTTGTGAAACGGCCCGCGGTCGTTGACGCGGACTATCACGCTGCGCCCGGTCGACGGGTCGGTGACGCGCAGGCGGGTGCCAAAGGGCAGGCTGCGGTGTGCGGCGGTCATGCCCTCGGGATCGAACCGCTCACCGCTCGCGGTACGGTTGCCGGCATGGGCGTCGCCATAATAGCTCGCCATGCCGCTCGCGAGGATCGTCGATGTTCCGGAAGCGGCGGGGGCAGGGGCGGCGTCCTGTGCCGCGACCGGCGCAGCAGCGGTCAGCAATGCAACGGCGATGATGTTCCGCATGGTCCCCGCCCCTTTCGGTGCGGGGGTGAAACAGACGCGGCGTCGGACGGCAATCCGTCCAGCGCCGCGCTGTTTGGATTTTGCGGTCAAACGTCGAGATTGGCGACGCTGAGCGCGTTTTCCTGGATGAATTCGCGGCGCGGTTCGACGACATCGCCCATGAGCCGAGTGAAGATCTCGTCCGCCACGTCCGCTTGATCGACCTGCACCACGAGCATCGAGCGGTTCGACGGGTCGAGCGTGGTTTCCCACAGCTGTTCCGCGTTCATCTCGCCCAGTCCCTTGTAGCGCTGGATCGACAGGCCCTTGCGGCCCGAGGCGAGGATCGCGTCGAGCAATTCGCTCGGCCGCGCGACCAGGGTTTCGCCCTTGGCAGCCGCCACGGGCAGATCCTCTTCGCCTTCTGCAACCGGTGCGGCTTCATCGGCCTGTGCGATCTTGGCCGAGACGAGCTTGGCGATCTGCGCATAGCTGTCGGCCTGTTCGGCGGCGAGCGTGTGGAGCTTGCGCCCCTCGGCCGAGGTCAGGAACGCAGCCTCGATGATGTGGTGATCGGTCACGCCGCGCCACCAGCGCTCAAAATGGAAGCCACCATCGTCGGTCACGCGCGCGGTCCAGCGGGCATCGGCATCGGTGAGGTCGAGCCGCTGCGTCACCGCCGCCAGCCGCTCGCCACGCTGCTCGCGCGTCGCTTCGGGATCGAGCGCGCGGCCCAGCGCCAGCGCCTCGATGATCGAGGAATCATAGCGGCGCGGAACGTAGCGCATCAGCGTCTTCATGCGGCGGGCATGATCGACCAGTCCCGCCAGATCGTCGCCGAAGCGGGTGCCCGACGCGGTTTCCAGCCGGTTGCCCGCAACGCCCGCCTCGACCAGATAGTCGTCGAGCGCGGCATCGTCCTTGAGATAGACTTCCGACCGGCCCTTGGTCGCCTTGTACAGCGGCGGCTGGGCGATGAAGAGGTGCCCCGCCTCGATAATCTCGGGCATCTGGCGGTAGAAGAAGGTCAGCAGCAGCGTGCGGATATGCGCGCCGTCCACGTCGGCGTCGGTCATGATGACGATCTTGTGGTAGCGCAGCTTTTCGAGGTTGAAGTCATCGCGGCCGATGCCGGTGCCCATCGCCTGGATCAGCGTGCCGATTTCCTTGGACGACAGCATCCGGTCAAAGCGCGCGCGCTCGACGTTCAGGATCTTGCCGCGCAGCGGGAGGATCGCCTGGAAATGGCGGTCGCGGCCCTGTTTCGCCGATCCACCTGCCGAGTCACCCTCAACCAGGAACAGTTCGGACTTGGCCGGATCGCGCTCCTGGCAATCGGCGAGCTTGCCGGGCAGCGAGGCGATGTCCATCACGCCCTTGCGCCGGGTCAGTTCGCGCGCCTTCTTCGCTGCCTCACGCGCGGCGGCTGCGTCGATCACCTTCTGGATGATCGCGC
This sequence comes from Sphingomonas sp. 32-66-10, assembly GCA_002280565.1. Lineage (GTDB taxonomy): Bacteria > Pseudomonadota > Alphaproteobacteria > Sphingomonadales > Sphingomonadaceae > Sphingomonas. The sequence continues at coordinate 13,962 of NCEF01000021.1, read as the reverse complement.
GGGCGAGCGCGGGGTTTTCCTCGAGCCAGTCGGACATCTTGTCCGCCATCAGCGCTTCGAGCGGCTGGCGGACTTCGCTGCTGACCAGCTTGTCCTTGGTCTGGCTGCTGAACTTGGGATCGGGCAGCTTGACGCTGACGATCGCGGTCAGACCTTCGCGCATGTCATCGCCGGTCAGCGTGACCTTTTCCTTCTTCAACAGGCCTGACTTGTCGGCATAACTGTTGATCGTGCGGGTCAGCGCCGCGCGGAACGCGGCGAGGTGGGTGCCGCCATCACGCTGCGGGATGTTGTTGGTGAAGCAGAGGACGTTTTCGTAATAGCTGTCGTTCCACTCGAGCGCGACGTCGATACCAATGTCGTCGCGCTGCCCGTTCACCGAGATCGGTTCGGGGAAGAGCGGCGACTTGTTGCGGTCGAGCCACTTCACGAACGCAGCGATCCCGCCTTCGTAGAACAGTTCGACTTCCTTGACCTCTTCGTGCCGCGCGTCGCGGAGGAACAGGCGCACGCCCGAGTTCAGGAACGCCAGTTCGCGATAGCGGTGCTCGAGCTTGTCGAAATCATATTCGATCTGGTTCTTGAACGTGCCACCGTCGCCCGGCGTCTTTTCGGTCGAGGCGAGGAAGGTCACGCGCGTGCCCTTCTTGCCATTGGCCGGGCCGATCACCTTGAGCGGGGCGACGGCATCGCCATAGGCGAAGCGCATGTAATGCTCCTCGCCATCGCGCCAGATGTTGAGATCGAGCCATTCCGACAGCGCGTTAACCACCGACACGCCGACGCCGTGCAGACCGCCCGAGACCTTGTAGGCATTGTCGTCCGACGTGTTTTCGAACTTACCCCCGGCGTGGAGCTGGGTCATGATGACTTCGGCCGCCGATACGCCCTCTTCGGAGTGGATCCCGGTCGGGATGCCGCGACCATTATCCTCGACCGAAACCGAGCCATCGGGGTTCAGCTGGATGATGATCTTGTCGCAATGGCCGGCGAGCGCTTCGTCGATCGCATTGTCCGAAACCTCGAACACCATGTGGTGCAGGCCCGATCCGTCATCGGTGTCGCCAATATACATGCCGGGCCGCTTGCGCACCGCGTCGAGGCCCTTGAGGACCTTGATGCTGTCGGCGCCGTAGGCGTTGGAGTTGGGAGCGGAATCGGTGGTGTTGTTGTCGTCTGATGCCATGCCCAGCATATAGGGTCGACCGTCACAAAACGGAAGCGAAATGGGCGTTATGCGGCGTGGATCACGCCGTCCCGAACGCTGAGCCGGGTGGCAGCTCCCGCCTCGGCGAACAGCGCCGGCTCGGTGCCGGTCATCCACACCTGTCCGCGCCCGGCCAGGCGTTCGAACAGCGCCGCCCGCCGCGCGGGATCGAGATGCGCGGCGACCTCGTCGAGCAGCAGGATCGGGGCGCGGCCCGTCCGGTCAGCGACCAGTTCGGCATGGGCGAGGACGATGGCGAGCAGCAACGCCTTTTGCTCGCCGGTCGAGCAGAGATGCGCGGCCTGGCCCTTGCCGAGATGGGTGACCGCGAGGTCCTGACGATGCGGGCCGACAAGGGTGCGACCGGCCGCCGCGTCGCGGTTGCGGCCTGCGCGGAGGCGCGCGGCAAGATCGGCGGCGTCATCGCCTTCAATGGCAAGGCCGGCGCGGGCGAACGGCCCTTCGGGTTGTGCCGCGAGGCGTTCGGCAAGCTGCGTCACGGTCGTGCGCCGCGCCGCGTCGATCGCTGCGCCATGGTCGGCCATGCGCGCCTCCAGCGCGGTGAGCCAGTCGGGATCGGCAGGTTCCCCGGCACCGAGCAGGCGATTGCGTTCACGCATCGCCGCTTCATAACGCGCGCTATGGTGCGCATGGGAAGGAACGAGCGCGAGCGCGAGCCGGTCGAGGAAGCGCCGCCGCTCGCTCGCCGGTTCGGCAAACAGCCGGTCCATCGCGGGGGTGAGCCACAGCACGGTCAGCCACTCGCCGAGTGACGTAGCGGCGGCGGTGGCGCCGTTGACGCGGACGATGCGGCGTTCGGGCGCTGCAGCCTGTGTGCCGGTACCGATCTCGACCTCACCATCGAGTTGCGCGGCCACCCCGAACCCGCCGCTGCCACCCTGCCGCGCCATTTCGATCAGCGGGGCGCGGCGCAGTCCACGACCGGGGGCGAGCAGCGAGACCGCCTCCAGCACATTGGTCTTTCCTGCGCCATTGTCGCCCGCCAGCACGACAAAGCCTGGGCCCGGGGTCAGGCCAAGGGACAGTACCGTGTCGCGATGGTTGCGGAAATCGGTCAGGACGAGGCGGGTCAGGGCCATGCGCGGGCTGTAGCGTTCCCGCTTGCTGCCGACCAGCATTTGCGCAACCAATGTCGCCGGGGGGACGTATGAAGCGACTGATTCTGGCGGTAATCCTGCTCGGCACGGCCGGATGCGGGGGCGATCCGGCGACGCGGGTGATCGACGGGATCGAGGCGAGCTACAGCAAGGAGGGGCGGCTCGACGCGATCACGATCAACTTCGATGACGATGGCAATGCGCGGCTGTGGGCCGGCAAGCGGCGCGGCATCATCGTGCGCGACGGCCAGGACTATCTGATGAACGAGCGTCGCGTCGCGATCGACAAGACCAAATACAAGATGGAGCCGGTCGCGGCATTGCGCGGCGACGTGATGGCGGCGCTGTCTGCGCTGGCGGATGCGCAACGCAAGCGCGTCGAGCAGGCAGAGGCGGCGGCGAAAGCGTCGGGTGAATTGCGCCCGGATGGCACCCGGGTCGTGCGCTTGTACGATGGGCGGGAAATGCTGATCACGCCCCCACCGGTGGTCACATTTCAGGTCGTCCCCGTAGGCACCGAGGAAGTGGGTGGCCGCAGCGGCAAGGTCTGGCGGTTGAGCGCGGTGGGCGACCCGCGCCCCAACGGACTGGAAGCCGTGATGTCGAGCGATCCGGAATTGGCGCAGGTCGGGCGGCTGATCCGCATGCACATGGCGCCCGCCGATGTCGCCGCGCTGGAGCCCGAGGGCACGCGCCGCAACCTGGCCAAGGCGGCGGCGGAATTGTTCGGCAAAGGCACGTTGCTGCGGCTGTCGGTGCGGGGTGAGGCGGGGCAGACGATGGAGCTATATCGCCTGCAACGCTTCGGTCCGGCGAGTTTCCGGGGGGCGGTGCTGATGCTGCCGGCGACGGTGCGCGATCGCAAGACGTTGCGCGAGGATCTGAAGGTGCTGACGCCGGTTGAGGATGACAGCCCGATGCGCGGGGTGCGGCGTTAAATCCCGATCAGACCCTTTTCGCGCAACTCCGCCTGCGCCGCGCGGTAGAGCACCGGGTCGCCGATGTTGAGCCGCGCGCGCACGGAGTCGATCGGTTCGGCGAGCAGCAACTCGTAATCCTCGCCCGAGAGCCAGCGCGCGGCCTTGCCGTGGCGATAGCCTTCGCGCACCGCCTTGGCGAAGCTGCGCGATCCGGTGACCCGCAGGCTCTTGATCGCGGCGCCCAAGGCAATGAACGCCCAGCCAAGGCCGCCGGTCTGGGCATAGGAAAAGGCGACGAGGCACGCCTCGCCGAGCGGTTCGTCGGCCTGATAACCGGTGATGACGTGCCAGATATCGTGAATGTCGCGCTCGCGCCGACCGTACCAGGCGTGCGGATGTTCGATGCCGCGTTCGACATCGGCGTCGGCGTAGCTCACATCGGCCAGGCCCTGGGCCGAATAGCCGGTGCGGTCGAGAAAGGCACGATAGGCGGCCCCGACGCTGCCCTCGGGCAGCGAATCGATCCAGGACCGGTCGGAAAATTTCTCCGCCAGTTCGGTCCGGCGATAGGCGATCCGGCCGCCATCCGGAGTCATCAGCAGCCGACGATAATTCTTGCCCACCGTATCGCCATTCAGCGCGCGCATGATGCGGAACACCTGCACCGTATCGTCGCCATTGGCGAGCAGGCGGCGCAGCGCAGTCAGCGCCGTCCCCCATTCGCGCTTGCGCGGTTTGCTCCAGTCGATCGCCTGAGTTGCCATATGGACCGCCCTTACTGACAAATATGTCAATAAGTGATTAGCCGCAATTGCGCAAGGTGACAAGAGCTCTTGACAGGGTGCCGCGAATCATGACAAGAACTCTTGTCATATGGACAAGACTTCTGGACAGTTCCGGTGAACAACCGGTTGCGTATCTTACGGGCAGAGGCGGGTCTCAGTCAGGGGGACCTTGCGCGCCTGCTCGGCGTCTCGCGCCAGACCGTGAATGCGGTCGAGACGGACAAATATGACCCAAGCCTGCCGCTGGCACTGCGGATGGCGAAAATCTTTGGAGTGGCAGTCGATGAAATCTTCCTCGATGACTGGATCGCACCCGCCCGTGACTGAGTTCACCCGCGGGCAACGCTGGCGTCGCCATGCGATAGAAGCGCTGATCGGCGGCGTGATTGGTGCCGGATTCGGCTTTGGCATGGCCAGTTTTGTCGGTTCGACCGGGTTCGAGCGGTGGACGATCGCCGAACTCGCCTCGCTGGGCATCGGCTTCATGCTGTTGTTCATGGGCGGCTTTGTGCTGGTGATGAGCGGATCGGAAGAGCGCTGGCGGCGGCTGGTGGCGTTGCGCCAGCCGGGAGGCGAGCCGCCGGACCGCGACTCGATGCTGGCGATCCGGCGTCAGGGCGTGATCATCGCGCTGACCGGGCCGATCCTCGCCGCGCCGCCGGTGCTGGCGCATCTTGGCCTTGGCGATGATGGGCGGGCGATCGGGGCAGCTGGCGTGATGGTGGCGCTGGCGATCCAGACATGGCTCAACTGGCGGCTGTATCGCACGAGTGACGAGTTGGTGCGGCAGGTAACGATCCTGGCCGGCGCGGTGTGCTTCTGGGGTGCGCAGCTGGTGCTGTTCATCTGGGCGACCTTGGCCAAGCTGGGGCTGGTCGCCGATGTCGACAGCTGGACGCTGCTGACGCTGGTGATGGCGGTGTATCTGGTCGTGTCGACCTGGATCGGCTTTCGGCGCGGGCTCGGTCAGCTTTGACCGATGCGGGCGGGAAGGCGCGCGGCGCGCCTTCCCGGTCCGGTCAGACGCGCATCGGCATCAGCACATAAAGCGCCGGCGACTTGTCATTCTCACGGATCAGCGTCGGCGCAGCGGCGTCGGCGAGATGCACTTCGACCACATCGCTTTCGATCTGGCCGAGAATGTCCATCAGATAGCGTGAGTTGAACCCGATCTCGAACGGCTGCGCGGCATAGTCGCCGGGGACGTCCTCAGCGGCCGTGCCATTGTCGGGGCTGGTGACCGACAGCGTGATCCGGTCGCGGTCGAGCGCCATCTTCACCGCGCGGGTCTTTTCCGTGGCGATGGTCGAAACGCGATCAACGCCCTGCATGAAGCTCTTGGGGTCGATCTTGAGGATCTTGTCGTTCCCGGTCGGAATCACGCGGCTGTAATCCGGGAAGGTGCCGTCGATCAGCTTCGAGGTCAGGATCGCGGCGCCCAGGTCAAAGCGGATCTTCGATCCCGACAGCGACACGCCGACCGACCCGTCAACCTCGTCGAGCAGCTTGCGCAGCTCGGCCACGCACTTACGCGGGACGATCACGTCGGGCATCGCTTCTGCGCCTTCCGGACGCGGCACGGTGACGCGGGCAAGGCGGTGGCCGTCGGTCGCGGCGGCCTTCAGCATGTCGTCGGCGACGTGCAGGAAGATGCCGTTGAGATAATAGCGCGTCTCTTCGGTCGAGATCGCGAATCGGGTCTTGTCGATGATCTGCTTGAGCGTTTCGGCGGGCAGTTCGAACACGGTGGGCAGTTCGCCCTCCGCGATCACCGGGAAATCGTCGCGCGGCAGCGTTCCGAGCTCGAACTTCGCGCGGCCGGCATTGACCTTGATCTTACCCTCGGCCGCGGTCAGCTCGACCTGCGAGCCTTCGGGCAGCTTGCGCGCAATGTCGAACAATGTGTGCGCGGGTACGGTGATCGCGCCTGCCTGATCCACCGCCGCCGGGACGGTTTCGTCGATCTGCAGGTCAAGATCGGTTGCCATCAGGCGGAGCGATCCGTCCAGCGATGCCTCGATCAGCACGTTGGACAGGATGGGGATGGTATTGCGCCGCTCGACCACCGACTGGACGTGGCTGAGGCCCCGAAGGAGCGTGGCGCGTTCGATCGTCGCTTTCATGTGTATTCCAAACCCCCGGGCGGACGCCCATAATCAACTGACGGCGCCCGAATTGCCGTCGGAAGTTCGAGATATCCTTAACGTGAAAAAGGGCTGGAGCAAGCCGCTCCAGCCCTTCCCCGCATTCATTTGTGGACGGCAGTCCGCTCAGAAGCGGAAGCCGACGCCAACCGCGACCTGATGACGGTCAGTGTCGATGTCAAAATCCTCGGTGATCGCACCGTTGCTGTACTCGAAATTCGCGTTCGAATAGTTCGAGTAGCGATACTCGAGCTTGGCATAGGTGTTGGTGCCGATCGCCTTCTCGACGCCTGCACCGATCCGCCAGCCGTCCAGCTCGAAATTCTCGCGCAGTTCGGTCGTGCCGTCGGTCGCGAGCACGTTCAGGCGGGCATTGGTGTAGCCGCCCTTGGCGTAGACCAGCGTGGTCGGCGAGGCGAGGACACCGGCGCGCACGCCGACATAGATGTCGCGACCGGCGCCGACTTCACCAAAGCCGAAGAAGTTGGGATCGGTCGACCGTGCTTCGACCTTGCCGGTCGAATCCGACAGCTCGGCCTCAACGCCGACCACCGCGCCACCGACGCCGATGTCATAGCCGAGTTCAACACCATAAAGGAAACCGTCGACATTCTGGTCGTCGCCATCGAGGTCGCTGTCCTCGGTGCTGCCCGGACGCAGGATATCATAGCCGCCGACGACGCCGGCGCGGAAGCCGGTGAAGGTCGGATCGGTGTCCTGGGCAAAGGCCGGGGCGGCCATCATGGTCGACGCAGCCAAAGCGGCGGCAAGTGCGATACGCATACTGAAACTCCTTAACTCAGCCCGTTTGCGGGCTGGGGGCTCTAATGACGCTGCGCCGCACAAGTTGCATGAACGCCGGATAAACACGGAAAACCGTTGCTTTTCTGCCACAGGGCACGCATTCACTTTGGCCATGCGGAAAGGACGCGACTTCATCGCCCGGCATGGCGAAACGGTGTTCAACGCCGCCCGGCGGTTGCAGGGGGATCATCTCCATACGCCGCTGACGCGCGCCGGCTTTGCCCAGGCGGATGAGATGGGGCAGGCGCTTGCCGGCCTGCTCGGCCCGACGCCGGCGTTGACCTTATGGGCGTCCGATACCGGCCGCGCGCTGCAGACACTGGCGGTGATTACCGAACATCTCGGCCTCGACTGGCACAGCGCGCGCCATGATCCGCGCCTGACCGAGATCGGCATGGGCAGTTGGGGCGGGCGCTATTATGCGGAACTCATGGCGGGCGATCTGCCGGTCATTGCCGCAACCGGCCTGCTGCACCCGGCACCCGATGGTGAAACCTATGCCGAGATTGCAGCGCGCGTGTCGGCTTGGCTGAAGGATACCGACGACGATCCCGGCGACCGGTTGATCATCATGCACGGCATTTCCAGTCGCGTGCTGCGGGGCGTGATGACCGGGTGTGACGTACATCCGGAGTTCGCAACCCCGGTTGCCGCGGGGCTGCCCCAGGGATCGGTCGTGATGGTCGAGCAGGGCCGCGAGACGGTCGTGCATCTGGGTAGCGGACGGGCGCCGGCGTGACGGCGCTGGTCCTTGCACTGGCGCTCGCCACGCAGGGGCAGGGGCGCGAATCGCTTGGCGTATTCGACGCCTGGGGCGCGTTTCGCGACGCCGCTCCTGCGCGCTGCTACGCGATCGGTCAGCCCGTGCGGGGCCGCGCGGGTGCGTTTGCGAGCATCGCCAACTGGCCGCGATCGGGCGCGCGGGGGCAAATTCATATTCGACTGAGCCGCGCACGCGATCCCCGCGCCAAGGTTACGCTGGCGATCGGGGAACGGCGGTTCGAGCTGATCGCCGGGGCGAGCGATGCCTGGGCTCCGGACGCGCGTACCGATCGCGCGATCGTCGCCGCGATCCGCTCCAGCCGATCGATGAGCGTCGAGAGCGTGGCGCGCAGCGGAGGCGCGTTCGCCGATGTCTATGCGCTCAAGGGTGCGGCGACCGCGATCGACGCAGCCGCAATGGGCTGCGCGCGGCGCTAGCGCGCACAGCCCATGCCGATCATTGCTGGCCGGGCGTCGGGCTTGCCGACGGCATCGGTGCGGGGCTTGCAGTAGGGGTCGGCGCCGGTGCCGTGGCCTGCTGTCCGTCGCGCACCGCGATGATTTCCGCCTGAACCTTTTCACGGACCGCCGCGTCCGTCTGAGCAAGCTTGGCGATTTCGTTGAAACGCGCGGTTTCAAGACCGGTGGCGGTTACGGCCGCAGTCATCCTGGCTGCCTTTTCCGCCGCTGGAACGGTCGCGTCTTTAGAGACCGCGTCGGACGCGAGCGCGGCTTTTGCGAACATCGTCACCTCAGCATCGGTGATCGGCGCAGGGGTTGCCGCTTCAGCCTGGGGCGCAGGCGCGGCGGTCTGGGCAAGAGCAGGTGCGGCGAACAGAAAACCAGCGGTCAGCGCCGCGCGGGTCAGATAGGTCAAAACAAAACTCCAAGATCGTTGAATATACAGGCGTCAGCGACGCGCACGCGATAGGGTTCCCGACCGCGGCGGCCGTTCGCAACCCTTCCTCGGCGGGCCGTGGCTGGGTCGGGACGGGCGGGGCATGGAAATGTGTCGGCACTTCCGCTATATGCGCGCCATGCAGCCAGTCTCGTCGCCCCTGATGCCCATCCCCGGGCACATCGATCCCGTGCCCGTTCCGCGCAGCCTGAAGCCGCGCGCCGATGGGCGGATCGACCTGCTCGGTCTGTCCAAGGCCGATCTGCGCATGGCGCTGGAAACCGCGCAGCTGGAGCCGAAACAGGCCAAGTTGCGCGCCAAGCAGCTGTGGCACTGGATCTATAATCGCGGCGTCACCGATTTCAGCCTGATGACCGATATCTCAAAGGCGATGCAGCCCTGGCTGGCGCAGCGCTTCGTGATCTCGCGCCCGCAGGTGGTCGAGGCGCAGGTGTCGACCGACGGCACGCGCAAATGGCTGCTGCGGTCGGATGACGGGCAGGATTACGAGATGGTGTTCATCCCCGACGCGGATCGGGGCACCTTGTGTGTGTCGAGCCAGGTTGGCTGCACGCTCAACTGCCGCTTCTGTCACACCGGGACGATGCGGCTGGTCCGCAATCTCGAGCCCGGGGAGATCGTCGGTCAGGTGATGCTGGCGCGCGACGCGCTGGGCGAATGGCCGAGCACGCCCGAGGGGCGGATGCTGACCAACATCGTGATGATGGGGATGGGCGAGCCGCTCTATAATTTCGACAATGTCCGCGATTCGCTGAAGATCGTGATGGACGGCGACGGGCTGGCGCTGAGCAAGCGGCGCATCACGCTGTCGACCAGCGGCGTTGTGCCGATGATGGCGCGCGCGGGCGAGGAAATCGGCGTCAACCTGGCCGTCTCGCTCCACGCGGTGACCAAGGAAGTGCGCGACGAGATCGTGCCGCTCAACCGCAAGTTCGGGATCGAGGAGCTGCTGCAGGCCTGTGCCGACTATCCCGGCGCGAACAATGCCCGGCGCATCACGTTCGAATATGTGATGCTGAAGGACAAGAATGACAGCGACGACGACGCGCGCGAGCTGGTCCGGCTGATCAAGCAGTACAAGTTGCCCGCCAAGGTCAATCTGATCCCGTTCAATCCCTGGCCGGGCGCGCCCTATGAATGCTCGACGCCCGAGCGGATTCGCGCCTTTCAGGAAATCGTGTTCGGGGCGGGAATTTCGGCACCGGCCCGCACCCCACGCGGCCGCGACATCGATGCGGCATGCGGCCAGCTCAAGACGGCGAGCGAGAAAAAGAGCCGCGCCGAGCTCGACCGTCTGGCTGAAGAGAAGCAGGCCGCGCTCGGCTGATCAGCGTGGTGTTGCCGATATATCACGGTATTTCTACAATGTTGCAAAAATGGACCGTGTTACTCTTGTAACGCACGCGCGCGCTGCCTAGTTGTGCATCCGCAACGACATGTTGCGTAAACCAAAACAACATCCTGCTTGGGGAATCTGTTATGCGTAAGATTGCTATTCTTGCGGCGCTTGCTGCCGCCACCGTCGCCGCTCCCGCGTTCGCGCAGGACGCTCCTGCCGGCGAAGGCCGCGTCGAAGTGCGCGGCGGTATCGCATGGGCCGAGGGCGCTGAAGAAGCGTTCGCAGGCGTTGCAGTCGGTTATGACTTCGATCTGGGCGACACCGCGTTCATCGGCGTCGAAGCTGGGGCCGACAAGGTTCTCGCCGAAGACACCGACGTGTTCTGGACCATCGGTGGCCGCGTCGGCGCCAAGGTTGGCGATGCCGGCCGCGCCTATGTGCTCGGCGGCTACGGCTTCGCTGACGGCGACGACGGCGCGTTCGCTGGCGCCGGCTACCAGCACAACCTCGGCGAGAAGGTGTTCGCCAAGGTCGAATATCGCCGCACCCTGGTCGAAGGTCCGGACGTGAACTTCGCTGGCGTCGGCGTCGGCTTCCGCTTCTGATCTTTCGATCGAAGTGACCAATGAAAAGGGCGGCCCTTACGGGTCGCCCTTTTTGATTCAGGCGAGTTCCGCGCCGCGCGCCACGGTGGCCGTGCGTCCGCCGATCCAGACATGGCCGTCGGCGTCGATCCGCGCCTCGACGCGCCCGTCGCAGCCGGTCATGCGACCCTGTGCGCCGGTGTAGCTGTCCGTCGCCAGCCCTGCGTCGAACAGATATTGCGCGGTCGCGGCATTGAGGCTGCCGGTCACCGGGTCCTCGACCAGTCGGCCATTGCCGTCGGTGAAAAAGGCGCGGACCTCGAACGCGATTGCGCTGCCTTCGGGGTGCGGGCCGACCAGCCCGATATCGGTGCCGAGCGGTGCGCGTGCGGGCGGGTCGACCGCCAGCACGTCCGCCGCCGAGCGGAGGCGGAGCAACTGCCACCCGGGTCCGTTATTGGCGTGCACCGCATCGACGATTGCGTCTGCAGGCACATTAGCCAGACGCGCTACTTCAACGCGTTCGGTGTCGCTGAGGGGGCCGGAGCGGACCAGCGGCGGCGCGCGGAAAGACAGAAGGTCTCCGTCGCGCGCGATCGGCACCAGCCCGACGCCGCATTGCTGGATGATGCGGTTGGGATCGCGCGGCACGCCGCCGGCCTCCAGCCAGGCGTGGCAAGTGCCGAGCGTCGGATGCCCGGCAAAGGGCAGTTCGCCCGCCGGGTAAAAGATGCGCACCTGATAATCCGCGCCGGGATCGGTCGCGGGGATCAGGAAGGTCGTCTCCGAAAAGCCGAGCCAGCGGGTGAGCGCGAGCATCGCGTCGGCGTCCATTGCCGCTGCATCATGCACTACGGCCAGCGGATTGCCGGTGTTTCCGTCCGCCCCGAACACGTCGATCAGATCAAGCTTCATGTCGCGCTCCTCGTTCCAGCCCGGCGGATTGGACCGCGTTGCGGGCTGGCGCAAGGGGCAGGCGCCGGGTCCTCAGGCGAGTTCGGAAGTCGCCTGAAGTTCGCTCTTCCACAAGGTCAGCGCGCGGATCAGCGTTGCCGAACGCTCGGTATACTCCCCCTCAAAGAGCGCACGGGCACCGGGCTGATCGCCGCGCTTCACCAAGTCGAGCACCGCGCCGGCGCTCTGGTGGAACTCGGCATGGAGACGCCGAATGACCTGATAGGGTTTGCCGTGACGGGTGTCAGGGCCGATATCCGAGCCGTGCAGCCATAGCCCGAAGCGGCACAGGTCGTCACGGCAGACCAGGGCTGGGTCGTCATCGCTGCGGCCGGTCGACACGGCAGTGCTGAGCTTTAGCTTCCACGCCCCATGCGCACCAATCGCCGCCTGTACCTGTGCCAGCAGATCCCGCCCGTCCATCAATGCCCATCCCTATTCGTTGTTCACCAATGCCATTTTAGGCGGCGCATCGCGGGCCCGGCCGCGGGCGGGACAAATCAGCTACCCAAAGCGGCGGCCTTGCACGGCCTTTGCATTTCATCGCTCGGAGCCTAGGGGCGCTGCATGGACTGGCCTGCTTTGCTCCTCGCCCTGTTTGCCGGCATCGTCGGTGGCGTGATGAACGGGCTGGCAGGGGGCGGCACCTTTGCGACGCTGCCCGCGCTAATCGCGCTGGGGCTGCCCGCCAATATCGCCAATGCGACGTCGAATGTCGCGCTATTGCCCGGCGCGGCGGCGAGCGCATGGGGGTTTCGCGACGAGCTCGGACCGGTGGCGGGTCTGTCGGTGCTGCTGCTGGCGACGATCACATTCGTCGCGGGACTGGGCGGCAGCCTGTTGCTGGTGCTGACCCCGACCGACATGTTCGATGTCATCATCCCCTGGCTGTTGCTGTTCGCGTTCGTCGTGATGGCGTTCGGGCGGCGGGCGGCGGACTGGTTGCACGCACGGGTGAGCATCGGACGACGCACACTGATCGGGGCACAGGGGCTGCTGGGCATTTATGGCGGCTATTTCGGGGGCGGGGTGGGGCTGATGACCACCGCGACCTATGGCCTCCTCGCCAATATCGAGCCGCGTGCGTTGTTTGCGATCCGCACGCTGATGCTTGCCGTGGCCAATCTTGCCGCCGCCTTTGTCTTTATCGGCTTTGCGATGGTCGAGTGGCGCGCGTGCCTGCCGATGCTGGCCGGCGCGATCCTCGGCGGTTTTGGCGGCGCGGCGATCGGCAAGCGCCTGTCGGCACGCGTCGTGCGAATTTGGACCTTGCTTGTAACGGCCGGAACAACGATCCTGTTCTTCGCCCGGCTGTAACCTTTTCGATGCCTCCAGCGAAGTGGTGGATATGAGCGAACCGGAAAGCCCCGACGTCATCCGCCGGCACACGCTGGCAACGCGCTTGTGGCATTGGACGACCGCCGTCAGCGTGATCATCCTGCTCGGCAGCGGGCTGATGATTCTGAATGCGCACGGACAGCTCTATTGGGGCGAATATGGCGCCAATTTCGACCAGCCCTGGTTCAAGCTGATCTGGTTTTTCGACACTGCCCGCGTCCCGGGATGGCTGACCATCCCGTCGAGCTACAATCTCGCCCTGGCGCGGCGCTGGCACCTGTTTTTCGCGCTGGTGCTGGGGTTCGCGTTGCTGGCGTACATATTCCGAGGACAGATAGAAGCGTTAACCGGAGTCAATCCAGTCACAGCGCTTGAGATCACCTTGGGTAATTTCGGCCTCAATGTAGACCTCTCCCCCGATTGACGAGACCCTGGAAGCCCGTCAGGTCTTCCAGGAGGGCGCTCGCTTTTCAAGGAAAGCGGCAATGCCCTCTTTCCCCTCTTCGGAAACGCGGCGCGCGGCAATGCGCTTGGCCGTCGTGTGCATCAGGGAATTGTCGATTTCCATCCCCGTCACGTCCACCACCAGCCGCTTTGCATCGGCCACCGCGCCAGGCGCCGCCGAGAAGACCAGTCGCGCAATATGTTCCTGCAGCTCGGCCATCTTCACATCGTCCTCAGCCACATAATGTACGAGGCCGATTTTCTCCGCATACGCCGCATCAAAGCCTTCCGCCGTCACGAACAGCGCCTTTGCCCAGCGTGCCCCGATGGCCTGCACGACGAAGGGGCTGATCGTGGCTGGCGTCAGGCCAAGGCGCACCTCTGAAAAGCGGAACTGCGTTCCCGCCCTGGCAATCGCCACATCGCACGCCGCCACAAGGCCCGCGCCGCCACCCATCGCCGCGCCCTGCACCAGCGCCAGCGTCATCTGCGGCATCTCGTAAAGACGGCGCAGCATCTCGGCCAGCCGCATGGCGTCGGTCTCGTTATCCTCACGCGTATGCGTCGCGGCCAGCTTCATCCAGTTGAGATCCGCTCCGGCGGAAAAGGAGGGCCCCTCGCCGCGCAAGATCATCATGCGAATG
>NCEF01000069.1 GCA_002280565.1 Sphingomonas sp. 32-66-10 | reverse complement strand
TCTCGTCTGCGGCCTTGGCTATGCCGAGGGAGCCGCCCTCTCGCGCAGGCTGGGCGGCTGGCAGGTCATTTCATGGGCGCTGCTGCTGGCACTCGTCCCAATGACGGTGATCGCCCTTGCCGCTGTACCCGCGCATCCGGCCGGGATCGGCACGTCTGCCTGGGCGGGGCTGTTCTACGTCTCGGTCTTCAGCATGCTGGTAGGTTTCGTGTTCTGGTATCGCGGCCTGGCGCTGGGCGGGATCGCGGGCGTGGGCCAGCTCCAGCTGTTGCAGCCCTTTTTCGGGCTGCTCGCAGCCGGCGTGGTGCTTCACGAACCTGTAGCCTGGACGATGATTGCCTCAGCGGCGGCAGTGATTCTGTGCGTTGCCGGAGCGAAGCGTTTTGCCTGAGGCTTGCGCCCTGCAGATCAGGGCCAGGCCTTGGCCGGCGCTTCCGCACGGCAGCCGGTGAGCCTGAAGGCGCCGCGCGGCATCGTGTCGCGTTCGGCCTGCGGATCGGCAGTGAGCATGGTGACGTCATACCACAGGGCCTGACCCAGTTCCGGCGTCATCAGATAAGGCGGTGCGTCCTGCCCGGCAGAGGGCGGATTTTCGGTCACCATCAAATCCCGGTCGAGCGGGAGGAAGCGTAACTTCGCAAGCAGCTCAAGTTCTGCGTCCTGATCTTCCGGCGTTTCCGCGTCCGGCAGGAGGCTGGCGGGGCCGCCATCCTCGGCCTTGGCATCATAGGGGTTTTCGACCGGCAGCAGGGTGATTCCGCCATAGCCGTTGGAAACCGCGAAGGAGAACCAGTAGTCCCGCTGGCCAGTGGTGACCTTGAAATAAAGGTCGGATACGACGGAAGGCCAGTGCTTTGCCGGAATGAAGGCGGCCTGGATCGCGCCGTCCTCTGAAGGCAGGGTGTAGATTGCGCGTTCGGCCGGGCAGGTTGCCCCCTGTGCCGGGGCGTCTTCCGCATGGGCCAGGGCGGGAGCGAGCGCAAAGGCAGCGGGAAGCGCGCACCGCAGCGCGGCGCGGAAAACATGTGCCATGAAAATCAGCTCCAGCCTTGTTCGAGAAAACGCGTGGCGCAGCCCGCCAGAAAGGCGGCTCCGCGTGGAAGGACGGCCTCGTCAACCATCATGCGGCTGGAATGGAGGCCGCAGCACTGGCTCCAGTCGTCGCCCTCATGCGCGACGCCCAGGAAGAACATCGCACTCCTTCGCGACCGCTTCGCCCAGCGAAACGGCGCGCGGGTCGTTGATGGTGGGCGGGAAGCCCTGCACGAATCCGGCAGTGGCCTTCATTCCATGGGCGGCGGCGATGCCTTGCGCCAGTTGCGAGACTTCTTCCCGCACGCGGGCGCGGTTCTCGGGGGAGAGCGTGCGGATCGTGCCGCGCAGCCGCGCTTCGTTGGGGATGATGTTGTGTGCGCTGCCCGCATCGAGCTGGGTAATGGTGATCACCACTGCCTCGGCCGCGTTGAAGCGCCTGGTGACAAGCGTCTGCAGCGCACCCACGATCTCGCAGGCAACCGGCACCGGGTCGCGCGTGTCATGCGGCATCGATGCGTGGCCGCCTTTACCGGTGACGGTGATCTCCACCATGTCGGCGGCGGCCAGCAGTGCTCCGTCGCGGCTGCCCAGAACCCCGTGCGGGGCATTCGGCATGATGTGCATGGCAAAGGCGGCTTCGGGCAGGGGATAGCTGTCCGTGCCGCCAAGCAATCCATCTTCCAGCATGAAGCGCGCGCCGTGAAAGCCTTCCTCGCCCGGCTGGAACATGAAGCGCACTTCGCCTGCAAGATCGGCCTGACGCGCGGCCAGGATGCGCGCGGCGCCTGCCAGCATGGCGGTGTGCGTGTCATGCCCGCAGGCATGCATCCGTCCGGGAATGGTGGAG
>NCEF01000068.1 GCA_002280565.1 Sphingomonas sp. 32-66-10 | reverse complement strand
TTGCGATACGCAATAATACCGCTATACATATGATAGCATTGTGACTGGCAATATGATCCGGCGTGAAGCCGTGTAAACGGCTTCACGCCGGATCATATTTCCCGGTGAACTCGCGATCGGCATAGTAGCGCAGCTTGGTCGCGATGATCGGGCGCTGCCCCGCGAGGAACAGCAATTCGAGATCCTCACGCATCGTGCGGACCTCATCGGGGGTGAGCAGGGGACGGCCGACATGCTGTGACCCAAAGGATATGCCGGTTTCCTCCGCGTCGATCGCGCGGCTCATCGTCTCGAAAACGACCGTTTCCTGGCCAAGCAGATCAGAGACGAGCTTGGCGCTGTCGTGATCGTTGACCCCAAAGACCTGCAACACGCCGGCGTTCGACAGAAAGGTGCCGGCACGGCGCTCATAGAGCGCGCGAAGCTGATGCACGTCCTGCAAGATCGGCCAGAGCTGGATACCATAGCCGGCCATCAGGCCCATGGCGCGCTCGACGGGTTCGAGGCGGCCAAGGGCCGCAAATTCGTCGAGCAGGAACAGCACGGGCCGTTCGGCTGATGCCCGGCGCGCGGGCCAGATCGGTGAGGCCCTGGGCGAGCATGAGGCGCAGCCAGCGGGCATAGGTGGCGAGCCGGTCGGGCGGCAGCACCAGGTAGACAGTTGTGGCACGCGCCTTCACATCGGCGAACGTAAAATCCGAGTGCCCCAGCACCGCCGTCATGCGCGGGCTGTCGAGAAAATGGGTGTGGCGCTGCGCGGAGGACAGCACGCCGGCGGCTTCGCGATCGGACTTGCCGAGATGGCGGTTGGCGGCGCGGGCGGCGAGGCCGCCATGCGCCTGCATGGCTTCGAGCTGGGCGGTGAAGGCGGCGGGGGCGAGGGTGAGGCGGTCACGCAGCGTGGCGAGGGTGCGCGTCGAGGCAGGCTCGCTTGTGACGATCGAGAGGATGATGCCGGCGATTAGGGCCTTGGCTTCCTCGTTCCAATGCGCCTCGCCGGCCTCACCGGGAGCATCATAGACCAGCGCATCGGCGAGCGTCATGCAGTCGTCGGCGAGATCGAGGCTTTGCGCGTCGATGCGATGGAGCGGATTGAAGGCGGCCCCCGACAACCCGGTGACGCCGAAGGGATCGAGAACATGGACCGGGCCGTAGCGGGCACGATGGCGGGCGGTGATGCGGGCGTTCTCGCCCTTAGGGTCGATGCAGACGACCGGGCCGGGATAATCGAGCAGGTTGGGGATGATGGTGCCCACGCCCTTGCCGGTGCGCGTCGGCGCGATCGTCAGCAGATGGGCCGGCCCCGCATAGCGCAGCAATCTGCCGGACTTGCGATCACGGCCGATCAGCAGGCCATCGCGTTGGGCGAGGGGGCGGGCTTCGCGATCGGTGGCGAAACGGGCC
>NCEF01000020.1 GCA_002280565.1 Sphingomonas sp. 32-66-10 | reverse complement strand
GAGGCCACCGCGCTCAAAGTGATCAAGCGCCTGACTTTTTCCCGCACCATGCGCCGCGAATTTGACGGGCAGGAACAATGTCTGGCGCAGCTACCCACCGCTCCGCTGAACATGCCCGTGCGCGTCCTGCTGCGCACCATCGACAATTCGGGCGGAGGCGGCGCCAAATTGCGCGAGATTGATCATCAGCTCGCCCAGCGCTGGCTGACGTTAACCGGCGCATCGCGGTTGGAACGGGTGGATGGGTCTGGTCACTATATCCAAAAGGATCGGCCCGATGCGCTGAGCGAGGTTATCAGGCAAGTCAGTTCGCATAGTAGGTAAGGCCGGTTTGGGAGTAGGCGCCGCAATCGTGCTGTCAAATCAGCGCCACTCCCGCGTGACAGGCGCACCTGATCGGTCAGGTCGGCCCAAGAAGCAACGCTGTGCGAGGAATGACGGGCTCCGGCACATGAGGTCGTTCCCGGAACGGACTGGGAACGGCGATAGTTGGTCGATAGCCGCACTTTGCGTTGATTGATCCGAATGGCCGCTAACCCGATTTCGCAACCGTGCAGCTGCCTTTCGGTTCGTCCGACATTTCAGTCACAAACGCCCGCGGACAACTCAATAGAATCGGGGACGGTTCAGGCGGAACGTCGGCTCAATCACCGCGAAGCTTTCGGCTCCCAACCGAAACTGCGGCAAGGAAATAGCTTCAAAATCGGAAAAACTGCCGGTCCCGACCTCGCAGTTGGGTACAGTTCAATACACACCCTACGCGACAAATCGCAGCGGTTAAACTTATGATATAAAGTCATAATATGCCATTTTTTCGACATGGCAGCTTCTCCGTCAAATCTGACTTGCCATGCATTCAGCCTTCGGCGGCAAATCAGTTGGCGGAGAAAAAGGCGGACTTCCTGCATCCGCAAGCCTCTTGACGTCCGGTCTAAACATAAGTAGAACAAATTTGCCTTTCGCAGTGCGTGCCAGGCTCCAGATCACTGGAGTTTTCAATGACACGTAATGTTTCGATCCAGACCTACCTGCCCAAGCATGTCGCTGCCTGGGTGCAGGACGAGGCCACCCGCGCCAAGCAGAGCCGCAGCCAGTGGATCGGCGCTATCGTCACGGACCTGTTTCAAGGGCAGGAGTTCCGAGAGGAGGGTCGCAAGAACGTCGAGCACATCAAGCGGCAGTTGACCTTCATTGCCGTTGCGCTCGATGGCTTGCTTCTCGAACATTCTGACAAGACCCTCCGCGGCCGGGTACACGACGCGCACAGGCGAAAGGTGGCCCATGCCGATCCGGAGCAGGGCGAGTGATCCGGCGCGCAGGATCAACAGTGCGCGATGGCGAACAGCTTGCGCTGCCTTTTACCCAGCCCGCTGCGATGGCAACCACGCTCGAGCCGATCTCCGTCAGGATCGCGGACGCCATCCGGTTGACCGGCATCCGGCGTTCCAAGCTCTATGAATTGATAGCTTCGGGCGATCTGGAGACGGTCAAGATCGGCCGGTGCACTCTGGTCCCGGTGGCCAGCCTGCTCGCTCTGATCGAGCGTGCGCGGCAAGGGCGGTTATGACGCGCTGTGGCCGAACTTCGGGCGCAGGATGGTCGCGCCGTCGCGCAACTGATCGATGTAGTCGGACCAGTGCTGCATCATGCGGACGCGCTCCTCCCAGTACTGCCCACGGGCATAGGCGCGGCGGATAGAGTTGCCGTCCGCATGTGCCAGTTGTCGCTCAATGGCATCGGGGTTCCAGATGCCCATTTCATTCAGCAGGGTGGCGGCCATGGCGCGAAAGCCGTGGCCTGTCATCTGATCCTTGCTGAAATCCAGACGGCGCAGAGCCGCATTAATGGTATTGTCCGACATCGGGCGGTCGAGGGCGCGCAGCGACGGAAAGAGGAAGCCGCTGTAGCTGGCGTCGTGTTGAATCTCGCCGATGATCGCCAA
The DNA here is from genome assembly GCA_002280565.1 of Sphingomonas sp. 32-66-10. GTDB lineage: Bacteria > Pseudomonadota > Alphaproteobacteria > Sphingomonadales > Sphingomonadaceae > Sphingomonas. Next base: position 110,135 of record NCEF01000020.1, on the reverse strand, counting down.
CGCTTGCCGTGACAGCGGCACGGCGTGAGGACGGCGCATTTTCATCTTGTGGTCCGGGATCGTCCAGACAGCTTTGTCGAAGTCAAACTCGCTCCATTCTGCCCAGCGCAGCTCGCCCGGGCGGACAAACAGGTGCGGAAGGAGGCGCAGCGCAATCCGGGTCAGTGCATTGCCCTCGTAGTCCTCGACAGCGCGTAGCAATGCGCCAGCATCGGCCGCAGTGGTGATCGCGGCCCGGTGGTTGGTGCGCGGGGTGACGAGCGCGCCACGCAGGTCTGAGCAGATGTCACGCTCCGCTCGCGCGGTAGCAATGGCGTACCGGAAGACCTGGCTGCACGTGCTACGGATGCGGTTGGTGGTGTCGTACCGCTTGGACGCTTCGATCTTCTTGAGGACGAGCAGCAGTTCATGGGCCGTGATTTCGGAGATCGGTCGCCTGCCCAAGACCGGGTAGGTTTGCGCCAGCAACCAGCGCGCCTTCTTGAGGGTAATCGGTGCCAGCCCTTCCTTCTCGATCTTCTCCAGCCATTCTTCTGCCACGGCCTGAAACGTATTGGTGGCAGCGATGGATTTTACGATCTTTTCCAGCTTTGCCTGCTCCAGCGGATCAAGGCCTTTGGCGAGTTGGCGACGCGCTTCGAGCAGCATCTCGCGCGCATCACCCAGCAGGATCTCAGGCCAGCGCCCGAACGACAATGTCCGTTGCTGTCCGCCGAAGCGGTAGTTCATTCGCCAGTATCGGATGCCGGTGGTTTTCACGAGAAGGTAAAGGCCATCGCGATCCGACAGCTTGTAATCCTTATTCTTGGGTCTCGCGTGCTTCACCGCGTTTGCGGTCAGACCCGTCTTGCGTTTCGCACCGTCCGACATTGATGGACCTCCGAATCCATGTTCGGGGTCCGATCCATCATCCGTACCATCATTGTACCCGGATGCAGGTGGAACCGTCCGAACCGCTGCGGGAGATGATATCAGAAAAAATACCGGAAAACAGCCATTTGACGGACGTTACCGGACGTCTTCAAACGGTAAAATGGAGGCCCGAGCCGGAATCGAACCGGCGTGCAAGGATTTGCAGTCCTCTGCGTAACCACTCCGCCATCGGGCCTCGACAGCGAGGGCGCGATGTGCGCGGGGCGAACGCTCGTGTCAACCGCCGATGCGAATTTTGCGGGCAAGCTTGCTTGGCGTAGGCAGCGGCACGCGATACAAGCGCGCGAGCGAACAAGTGTATTGCATGACTATAACAGTTGTGCGAACAGGGCTGGAGTGATGATGACCGCGACCACCGAACCCATGGGCCATCAGGCCGCTCGCGCCGCGATGGTGGCGAGCCAGCTGCGCACCAGCGGCGTCAACGATGCGCGTGTGGTCGCCGCAATGGCGCAAATCGCACGCGAGGATTTCCTGCCCGAATCGCAGCGTCCGTTCGCCTATCGCGACCGCGCGCTGCCGCTGGGCAATGGCCGGGCACAGAATCCGCCGCTCGCCACCGGCCTGCTGCTGACCGAGGCGCGGATCGAGGCGGGTGAGAAGATCCTCGTGATCGGCGCCGCGGGTGGCTATGCCGCAGCGATCGCCGCACAGATCGGCGCGCAGGTGACGATGGTCGAGGAGGATGCCGATCTCGTCGCGCTCGCCCGCACGGCGCTTGGCGATACGGTGACGCTGGTCGAAGGGTCGCTGGTCGCCGGTGCTCCGGCGAACGCGCCCTATGACCTGATGCTGATCGACGGCGCGGTCGAACTTATTCCCGATGCGCTCGCGGATCAGGTGCGTGACGGCGGGCGGGTGGTTGCTGGCGTGGTCGATCGCGGTGTGACCCGCATCGCGTCGGGCGTGCGCACCGGCTCCGGCGTCGGCCTGGCCAGCATTGTCGACAGTGAATGCGCCCTTTTGCCCGGTTTTGCCAAGCCGCGCGGGTTCCAGTTCTGAGGAAAGCGAACGTGATGCGATTGAGCCTGATCCTTGCCGGTGTGAGCGCTGCCGGTCTGACGTTGCCCGCGTTGGCGCAGACCGCGCCGCCCGCGGCGCAGGCGCCAGCCGCCCAGCCGACCGAGACGCTGCGTGAGGCGCTGGTCAGGGCCTATCGCACCAATCCCGACATCACCGCCGAGCGCGCCAATCTGCGCGCGACCGACGAAAATGTGCCGATCGCGCGTTCGCGTGGCCTTCCGGGCGTGTCGTCGACCGGTGCCTATAGCGAGAGCCTGTCGAACACCGATTCCTCGCCCGCGTCGGTCCCGCGCCAGGGCAGCCTGGGCGTCGACCTGAGCGTCCCGGTGTTTTCGGGCGGCGCTGTGCGCAATTCGGTCCGGGCGGCTGAGACCCGTGTCGAAGCGGGTCGCGCCGGGCTGCGTAGCGTCGAAGCCGCCCTCTTCACCGATGTGGTTGCCGCGTACATGGACGTCATCCGCGACGAGGCGACGGTCCGCCTCAACCAGCAGAATGTCCGCGCGCTCGACGTCAATCTTCAGGCGACGCGCGACCGGTTCGAGGTCGGTGACCTGACCCGCACCGACGTCGCCCAGTCCGAAGCACGGCTCGCGCTGGCGCAGAGCCAACTGCAGGGTGCCGAGGCGCGGCTCATTTCCAGCCGTGAAAACTACATCCGCGTGGTCGGCACTGCCCCGGGAACGCTCGCACCGCCGCCGCCGCTTCCCGGCCTGCCCGCCAATCCCGACCAAGCGGTAGCGACCGCGCTGACCGACAATCCCGCGCTCGAAGGCGCGCGCAAGGCGCGTGAAGCCAGCGGCTATGACGTGCGTGTCGCCCGCGCGGGCCGCCTGCCGACGGTGAGTGTCGGGGTCGGCGGTGACTATTATAACCGGTTCGGATCTGTACCCGGGGCGGGGCAACTTGCGGGCGTTCAGAATGACGGCTTTGCGACCTCGGCTGGCGTGAGCCTCAGCATTCCGCTGTTCCAGGGCGGTCGCCCCGCGGCGCAGGTGCGTCAGGCGCAGGCGCGCGAATCGGCGTCGATCGAGCAGGTGACCGCGACCGAGCGTGGCGTGATCGCGCAGGCGCGTTCGGCTTATGCCGTCTATCAGTCGGCACTGCGCGTGATCGAGAGCAGCCGCGTCGCGGTGCAGGCGAACCAGCTGAGCCTTGAGGGCGTTCGTGCCGAAAACAGCGTCGGCACGCGCACCATCCTCGACATCCTCAACGCAGAACAGGAACTGCTCAACAGCCAGGTCCAGTTGGTCACGGCGGAGCGCGACGCCTATGTCGCCGGCTTTGCGGTGCTGGCGGCGATGGGCCGGGCCGAGGCAGAGGATCTGGGGCTCGACGGCGGGCCGCTGTATGATCCGGTCGCTAATTACGATCGGGTTCGGGGCAGCTGGTCCGACTGGCGGGACAACGCCGCACCGGAGGCGGAGGCGACCCGTACGGTCAATACGCCGGCCCAGAATCCGGTTGTTTCCGGACCGGTCGACCCGCAGCCGCGCTGAACAACGCTTGCTGAACAGTTGACATTCCTACCGTAAATCTAACAGGTGGCGGCAACTGCGATTCCTGGTTAAGGAATGATGATGGGGGACGTCAGCAACGAACCGTCGATGGAGGATATTCTCTCCTCCATCAAACGCATCATCGCCGAAGAGGGCGATGCCGCGACCGCGAATCGTTCGCGTCGTCCGGCGCGTCCGGCTGCGGCTGCGCCGACGGCCGCCGATGATGAAATTCTCGAACTGAACGAACCCGCGCCAAGCGAAGCGCTGCGCCCCGAACCGCGCCGCGCTGCGCCGCCCGTTCAGCGCGAGACGCCGCGCGTCGACCTGCGCGACGTGGCACCGGACTCTGCGCCGGAACCGATCCTGTCGCCCACCACTGCTGAAGCCACGCGCGGTCCGCTTGAAGCGCTGTCGCGGATGGTTGTGAAGCCCGAACCGTCCTCGGCGTCTGCAATTCCCACCGGCGAAACCTCGCTGGAGGGGATGGTGCGCGAGATGATCCGCCCGATGCTGCGCGACTGGCTCGACACCAATCTGCCGCGCATGGTCGAGGAAATGGTTCAGCGCGAGATTTCCCGGATCGCCGCGGGACGGGACTGAGTCTTGCCTAAGCCGTCCCGCCCGTTAGAGGGCGGGGCATGAGCGAACTTCCAAAGACCTTCGACCCCGCCGAGATCGAGCAGCGCTGGTACGCGCATTGGGAACGCAACGGGCTGTTCCGGCCCGAGCGTCCGGGCGCGCAGCCCTGGACGATCGTCAACCCGCCGCCCAACGTGACGGGTTCGCTGCACATCGGCCATGCGCTCGACAATACGCTGCAGGACATCCTGGTCCGCCATGCGCGGCTGAAGGGCATGGACGCGCGCTGGGTGGTCGGCATGGACCATGCCGGCATCGCGACGCAGATGGTGGTCGAGCGCCAGCTCAACGCGCGCCAGCAGAAGCGCACCGACTTCACCCGCGAAGAGTTCATCGCGAAGGTGTGGGAGTGGAAGGCGGAGAGCGGCGGCGCGATCACCGGCCAGCTGCGTCGCCTCGGCTGTTCGATGGACTGGTCCGACGAGCGCTTCACGATGGACGAGGGCTTTTCGAAGGCCGTGCTCAAGGTCTTTGTCGAGCTGCACAAGCAGGGGCTGCTCTACCGCGACAAGCGGCTGGTGAACTGGGATCCGGGCCTCGGCACCGCGATCAGCGACCTTGAGGTCGAAACGCGCGAGGTGAACGGCAAGTTCTGGCACCTGCGCTACCCGCTCGCCGATGGCAGCGGCTTCATCCATGTCGCGACGACGCGGCCGGAAACGATGCTGGCCGACATGGCGGTCGCGGTGCATCCGACGGACGAGCGCTATGCTGCGCTGGTCGGCAAGCAGGTGCGGCTGCCGATCACCGGTCGCCTGATCCCGATCGTCGCCGACGAACATGCCGATCCCGAGCTGGGTTCGGGCGCGGTCAAGATCACGCCGGGGCATGATTTCAACGACTTCGAGGTCGGCCGCCGCGCCGGGATCGAGGCGCGCGACATGCTCAACATGCTCGATGCCAAGGCGGCGATCTGTCAGACTTCGGACGGGCTGATCCCGGCCGAGCTGATCGGCCTCGACCGCTTCGATGCGCGCGAGAAGGTGGTGGCGCGGCTGAAGGAAGAGGGCTTCCTCGTCCCGTGGACCGACAAGGACGGCAACGAACACGACGCCGAACCGCGCAAGATCCAGACGCCGTTCGGCGACCGTTCGGGCGTAGTGATCGAACCGTGGCTGACCGACCAATGGTATGTCGACGCGGCGACGCTGGCGAAGCCCGCGATCGAGGCGGTGCGATCGGGTGCGACCAAGGTCGTGCCGAAGAGCTGGGAAAAGACCTATTTCAACTGGATGGAGAATATCCAGCCGTGGTGCGTGAGCCGCCAGCTGTGGTGGGGGCATCGGATTCCGGCGTGGTTTGCTGAAGACGGCAGCGTCTATGTCGCTGAAAATGAAGCGGAAGCGCAGGCGCAGGCGGGTGAGGGTGTTGCCCTGACGCAGGACGAAGACGTTCTCGACACCTGGTTCTCCTCCGCGCTCTGGCCGTTCGCGACGCTAGGCTGGCCCGACGACAGCGACCCCACGCTGGGCGGGCGCTACCCCAATGACGTGCTGATTTCCGGCTTCGACATCCTGTTCTTCTGGGATGCGCGGATGATGATGCAGGGTTTGCACTTCATGAAAGAAGTGCCGTTCAAGACCTTGTATCTGCACGGACTTGTCCGCGCCGCCGATGGCGCGAAGATGTCCAAGTCCAAGGGCAATGTCGTCGATCCGCTCGGCCTGATCGACCAATATGGCGCCGACGCGCTGCGCTTCTTCATGGCGGCGATGGAGAGCCAGGGCCGCGACGTGAAGATGGATGAGAAGCGGGTCGAGGGGTATCGCAACTTCGCGACCAAGCTGTGGAACGCGGCGCGATTTGCCCAATCGAACGGGATTCGCGCAAGCGAACATGTCGAGGCTCCACGCGCCACGCTTGCCGTGAACAAGTGGATAATCGCGGAGACCGTGTCCACGGTGCAGGCAATGGACATCGCCTTTGCCGACCATCGCTTCGATGGCGCGGCCAACACGATCTACCAGTTCACCTGGAGCCGCTTCTGCGACTGGTATCTGGAGCTGATCAAGCCGGTGCTGCAGACCGAAGGCGCCGAGGGTGCCGAGGAAACGCGGCAGGTCGCGGGCTGGGTGCTCGACCAGATCCTGGTCATGCTCCACCCGTTCATGCCCTTCATCACCGAAGAGCTCTGGTCGAAGATGGGCGAGCGCCCGGATTACCCCATCATCACCGCGCAATGGCCGATGGCGGATGCGCGCGCGCTCGATCCGGAGGCTGCGCAGGAGATCGACTGGCTGATCCGACTGGTGAGCGAGCTGCGCGCGGCGCGGACCGAGCTGAACGTGCCGCCGGGCGCGCGGCTGGCGCTGCATGTCCGCGACGCGCATGCCGACACGCTGGAGCGGCTGACGCGCCAGAATGCGGCCCTTGCCCGGCTGGCCCGCGTCGACCGCGCCGAGGGCGAGGCTCCGGCGGGCGGTGCGCTGCAGATCGTGGTGGATGAGGCGACCTATGTCCTTCCGCTCGAGGGCGTGATCGACCTCGACGCCGAACGCGCGCGCCTGACCAAGGCGATCGCGGCGGCCGAGAAGGAGCGCGACAGCCTCAACGCACGCCTGTCCAACCCGGCCTTCGCCGAAAAGGCCAAGCCGGAGGCGGTGGAGAAGGCGCGGACCGACCATGCCGAGAAGTCAGCCGAAGCGGCGCGGCTGAGCGCGGCGCTGGGGCGGCTGGGTTAACTTCCAAACCCCCCTCCCTTTCAGGGAGGGGGATTGCGTGTCGACCGCACCGCGACACCGCACCGCTTGCGACCGCGCGGGACTTGGCCCAAAAGCCAAGTCATGTCCCATTATCCCGCGCTTCGCCTTCGTCGCACCCGTAGTTCCGCGTGGAGCCGTCGGCTGCACGCCGAGACGCTGTTGACCCCGGCGGACCTGATCTGGCCGCTGTTCGTGACCGAGGGGGAGGGGGTCGAGGAGCCGATCGCCAGCCTGCCCGGTGTATCGCGCTGGTCGGTTGATGGGATCGTCGCGAAGGCGCGCGAGGCGGCGGTGGCGGGGATTCCGTGCCTGGCGCTGTTCCCCAATACGCCTGTGGACCTGCGCACCGAGGATGGTGCGGAGGCCTTGAATCCCGACAATCTGATGTGCCGGGCGATCCGGGCGATCAAGGATGCGGTGCCACAGATCGGGGTGCTGACCGATGTCGCGCTCGACCCCTATACCGCGCATGGTCATGACGGGCTGGTCGATGCAGCGGGCTATGTGCTGAACGACGAGACGGCGGAGATATTGGTCGGGCAGGCGCTGAATCAGGCGCGCGCGGGCGCGGACGTGATCGCGCCGAGCGACATGATGGACGGGCGCGTCGGCCTGATCCGCGCGGCGCTGGAGGACGAAGGCTTCGTCAACGTCCAGATCATGGCCTATGCCGCCAAATATGCCTCGGCCTTCTACGGCCCGTTCCGCGACGCGGTCGGCTCGCGCGGGCTGCTCAAGGGCGACAAGAAGACCTATCAGATGGACCCGGCCAATGCCGAAGAGGCGCTGCGCGAAGTGGCGCTCGATCTCGACGAGGGCGCGGACAGCGTGATGGTCAAGCCGGGGCTGCCCTATCTCGATATCGTCCGCCGGGTGAAGGAGCGGTTCGAAGTGCCGGTGTTCGCGTACCAGGTGAGCGGCGAGTACGCGATGATCGAGGCGGCGGCAGCGGCGGGGGCGGGCGACCGCGACGCGCTGGTGCTGGAGACGTTGATGGCCTTCAAACGCGCCGGGTGCAGCGGGGTGCTGTCCTACCACGCGCTGCATGCCGCGCGGCTGATGGGCGGATGATCGAAACCGAGCGGTTGGTCTTGCGTCCGCCGGTCGAGGCAGACCATCCGGCGCTCTACGCGATGTGGGCCGACCCGGTGGTGATGGCCGATCTGGGGCCGGTCAAGGACGCTACGGCGAGCGCGGCGGCGCTGGCGCGGCATGACGGCTATCGGCGCGAGGGGCTGGGGTTTCTGAGCGTCCTTCGCAAGGAGGACGATGCGGTGATCGGCTTCTGCGGCCTCAAGCGCGGCGATGCGCAGAACCCGATTGCGGGGCAGATCGAGGCGGGGTGGATGCTCGGCCGGACCTATTGGCGGCAGGGCTATGCGCTGGAGGCGATGCGCGCGGTGCTCGACTGGGGCTGGATCAGGTTCGACGTGCCGCACATCGTGGCGATCACGTCGCAGCGTAATGCCGCCAGCCGGGCGATGATGGAGCGGCTGGGCATGGCCTATGTCGCGGGCGGCGATTTCGAACATCATGCCTTTGCGGCGGATGACCCCTTGCGCCATATCGTCACCTACCGCATCACTCGCCCGGTTAGTGCCGCGTGAGAGAGAAGGGGAGGCGATGAGCGCCGAAGCAGTCGCCGAACCACAGCCGGGCGCACCCGGATGGCTGAAGGGCGTGAGCGGCCCGTTGTTCGTTGTCACGATCCTGCTGGGCAGCTTCCTGCTGTTCCTGGTGCAGCCGATGATCGCGCGAATGGCGCTGCCGCGGCTGGGCGGTGCGCCGGCCGTGTGGAACAGTGCGATGCTGATCTATCAGGCGCTGTTGTTGGGCGGCTATGCCTATGCGCACTGGCTGGGCCGCGTGCCGGTGCGGCGGCAGGCGATGATCCATCTGGGCGTGCTGGCGGTGGCGGCCCTGTGGTTGCCGATCGGGCTGATGGCGATGCAGATGCCGGCGGATGCCGAGCCGGCGGTGTGGGTGCCGTGGCTGCTCGCCGCGTCGATCGGGCCGCTGTTCTTTGCGATCTCGGCACAGGCGCCGTTGCTGCAGCGCTGGTTCGCCTCGGCGTCGGGCGGGCGTGATCCCTATGCGCTCTATGCCGCGTCGAATGTCGGGAGTTTCGGCGGGCTGATCGCCTATCCGTTGCTGGTCGAGCCGGGGATGGCGCTGCACGCGCAAAGCTGGCTGTGGACCGGCGGCTATGCGCTGGTGTTCGTCGCGGTCGCGGCATGCGCGCTGCTGCTGCCGCGCAAGGCGGCGGACGCGCCGCATGTGCATGCCACCAGCGCCGCGCCGTCGACGCGGCGCGTGGCGCACTGGATCGCGCTGGCGTTCGTCCCATCGGGCCTGATGCTCGCCACGTCGAGCTTCCTCACCACCGATATCGTGGCGGTGCCGATGCTGTGGGTGCTGCCGCTCGGCCTGTACCTGCTGAGCTTCACGATTGCGTTCGCGACTCGGCGGGCGGTGGCGGTGACGTTGACCCGGTTCGCGCCGATCACGATCCTGTTGTTCGGCGGGCTGATGATTGCGGGGCATAATGCCAATCCCGAGCTGAACGCGTTGATGGCGCTCGCACTGCTGTTCATGGTCGCGGTGGCGCTGCACACGCATATGTATGACCTGCGGCCCGAGCCGGACCGGCTCACCGGCTTCTATCTCGCCATGTCGGTCGGCGGCGCGCTGGGTGGCGTATTTGCGGCTCTGGTCGCGCCGTTGGTGTTCGATTGGACCTATGAATATCCGATCCTGATCCTCGCGGCCGGGCTGCTGGTGCCGCAAGAGTGGCTGCTGCCGTTCCTCCAGCGGCTATGGGGTGAGCCGGGGCAGGGGCGGCGGGTGCGCGTGCTTGCCGTCGCGCTGGCGGTGGCGCTGATCGTGTGGTTCGGCGTGTCGCAGGGGTCGGACGTCCTTGGCCAACGGCAGGCGGGCATCCTGTATCTCGCGCTTGCGCTGATCGGGCTGTTCACCGTTGGCATGCGGGTGCCGTTCATGATCGTGCTGGCGGGCGCGCTGTTCCTGTTTGGCGGGTTCCGCTCGATCGCGATGAGCTGGCACGGCGATCTGCGCACGCGCAGCTATTTCGGGGTTTACACGATCACCGACCTTGCCGATCAGAAACGGCTGGCACACGGAACCACGCTGCATGGCGTGCAGCTGGTGGGAAATCCCGAGCGACTGAAGCTGCCAACGACCTATTATGTCCCGGGATCGGGGGTGGGGCAGGCGATGCAGGCGCTGCCGCCGCTATATGGCCCCAATGCGCGGGTCGGGGTGGTTGGCCTGGGCACCGGAACGCTCGCCTGTTACGCCAAGCCGGGCCAGTCGTGGCGCTTTTACGAGATCGATCCGGCGGTGGTTCGCCTCGCGCGCGGGCCGTTCCGGTTCCTGGAACAGTGTCGGCCGGACGCGAAAATCGTGCTGGGCGATGCGCGGGTGCGGCTGAATGACGAACCGGCGCAAAGCCTGGACCTGCTGGTGCTCGACGCCTTTTCTTCCGACGCGGTGCCGATGCATCTGATGACGCTGGAGGCGTTTGCAACCTATGATCGCGTATTGGCCAAGGATGGCTTGCTGCTGGTCCATATTTCCAACCGTTTTCTGGCGCTGGAGCCGGTGGTCGAGCGGGCAGCGACGCTGGGCGGATGGTCGGCGGCGCAGCTGACCTATTTTCCGCCGCTGATCGAGGAATTGAACGAGGCAGCGACGTCGGACTGGATCGCGCTGTCGCGCTCGCCGCAAAAGCTGGCCCAGCTGACCGCCCGGGCGCAGGGATGGCGCAAGCTGGAGGGGCGGTCGGGGTTCACGCCATGGACCGACGATTATGCGACGATCCTGCCGGTACTGCGCAGCCTGAATAAGGATTTGCCGTAGGGATTCAGCTCGCCAGCGCGTCTTCCAGCGCCTGGACCTTCTCCGCCTGCTCGGCCGCGGTGCGGGAGAGGTTGGCGATGGCGGCATCGAGCGCGGGATAGGGCGGCGTACCGGCCTTAAGCCGTTCCGCCGCAGTCTCTTCGAGTGCCGTCACGATCTCCACCGTCTCACCGCGCGCACGATTGAGGTCGGCCAGCGCAATTTGTGCTGCAAGCCAGCTGTCGCTGCCCGGCGCGACGCCGCGCGCCACCGCCACCCGGGATTCGGTCTGCAGCGCGAGCGCGCGGAAGCGGGTGGCGATGCGTTCCGCAGCGACCACGCGCTCGGCAATGCGCGAGTCGAGTGCCGCATCGGGGGTCACGATCGGGTCGGGACGGATCACCTCTCCCGCGTCACGCGATTCGATCGGTCGCGGCAGCAGCGAGGGATAGCCGTCCCCGGTGGTGCTGCAGGCGCTGAGCGCTAAGGGTAGCGCGAGGAGGGCTGGGTGTCGCATCGCGGCGGGTGTATGCCGCGAAGAAACTCTGCGCAACGGGGTTGCGTTTCGGGAAAACCGCTTCTATCAGCGCCCCTCCACTGCGCACCCGTAGCTCAGCTGGATAGAGCATCAGACTACGAATCTGAGGGTCGGACGTTCGAATCGTTCCGGGTGCGCCATTCAAAGCCCCGCCAGGTCACTGACTTGGCGGGGCTTTGTTGTTTTTGTTGCGTAATGTCTGAATTTTCCGGCAACATTTTGTGCTATGCAGCACGCATGCTCATGCTTCGTTCACTTTACTGTCTGATTCGCGGCCATCGCTGGACGCACAGCCGGACGCGTGAGGGCTATCGCACCTGTAAACGGTGCAAGCGGCGCGAGCCCGACCCGGCCTATGGCCCGGTGGACGAACGCGAGTCGGACTGACTTTTAGAAGCTGTACGGAACTGCGGCGCGGGTGTCGGGGTCGATCCGGATCTCGCTGGCCGCGGGCGGAAAGGCGCGCTGGTCGCAATCGGCGCGGGGACAGATGCGGCAGCTGGTGCCGATCGGGGTCGCGACACCGCCCGGGCGCAGGCCATCGGCATAGACGAACTCACCCGCATGCGTTTCTTCACAGCCCAGGGCCACGGCATAGCGGCGCGGGGGGCGGTCGTAGCTGGCCGAGGGTTTGACCAACCCCTTGGCCATGATGACGTACCGCGCGCCGTCGGGCGTTTGCGCGAGCTGCGTCAGAATGCGGTCGGGGATCGCCACCGCCTCATGCACCACCCATAGCGGGCAGGCGCCGCCGAAGCGCGCAAACTCCAGCGGTGTGGCAGAATGGCGCTTGGTGATGTTCCCGGCCATGTCGACGCGACAGAAGAAGAAGGGGATGCCCTGCGCGCCGGGGCGCTGGAGCGTGGAGAGCCGGTGGCAGGCCTGTTCGAAGCTGGTGCCGAACCGCTGGCGTAGCCGGTCGATATCGTGGCGCAGGTCGCGCGCGGCATCGCGGAAGCGGGTATAGGGCATCAGCAGCGCCCCGGCGGCGTAATTGGCGAGGCCGAGCGCGAGGAGTTCGCGCGCCGCCGGGGAGACGAGGCCGCTCGCCTCGGCGACCACGCGCATCTCGTTTGCAAATTCGAGGCTGGCGAGCCGTTGGGCGAGCAGAAAGGCGCGGCTTTCGGGCGGGAGCACGCCACTGATCGTGAGCCGCCGGGTGCGGGCGTCGAAGCGCGACAGGCGCAGATCGTCGTCGCGCGCTTCGTCGATCGCGATGCCGTGCCAGCCGCGCAGCCGGTCCTCGATCGCGCGGGGATGGTCGAAGCTGTCGGCCAGCACCTCGGCCGCGCGGTCGAGGGGGTCGATGTAATTGCCCTCGGCCTGATACCAGTCGCGCACCGCCTCCCATGGCAAGGCACCGCCGCGGCCGGCACCGCTTTCGACCTTGTCGTCGAGCACGTGCAACTGCGCCTGCGCGCGCCGCCAGGCGTCGTGCAGCGCGACCATGCGGCGGGTGAGGGCGGGGTGTTTTTCGACCCCGCGCTGGACGGCGGCTTCGTCCAGCGTTGCGGCGGGGATGCTGGTATCGGTTGCTGCCTCGATCGCACGGACCAGTTCGGCGGTGCTGTCGTCGCCGTCGACGTCACCCCATAGATCGGGAAATTCGCGGGCCAGTGCGATCAGGACGGGCGGGGTGAGCGGGCGATCTTCATTCTCGATCTGTGATAGATAGCTGACCGACATGCCGAGCCGGGCAGCGAACGCAGCCTGGGCGAGGCCAAGTCGGCGACGGAGGTTGCGGACGCGGTGTCCGGCAAAGAGGCGGCGGCGCTGTTCCATGGCTTCACAATATCCGCAGATATGAACAATGCAACTTCGCAACATTGCATTTGCGTGTTCGCCCGTGTCCTGTGCAGGGGCTGGCCAAGGGAGTAAGCCATGTCTTCGACGATCGCGGAACTCGAACGCCGCCGCGCCGCGGCCCGGCTGGGCGGGGGGCAGAAGCGGATCGACGCGCAGCACGCCAAGGGCAAGCTGACCGCGCGCGAGCGGCTGGAAGTGCTGCTCGACGAAGGGTCGTTCGAAGAGCTCGATATGTATGTCGAGCATAATTGCGTCGATTTCGGGATGCCGGAGCAGATCGTGCCGGGGGACGGCGTGGTCACCGGATCAGGCACGATCAACGGTCGCCTCGTCTTCGTGTTCAGCCAGGATTTCACCGTGTTCGGCGGGTCGCTGTCGGAGCGGCACGCGCAGAAGATCTGCAAGATCATGGACATGGCGATGAAGGTCGGCGCGCCGGTGATCGGCCTGAACGACAGCGGCGGCGCGCGCATTCAGGAGGGCGTCGCCAGCCTTGCCGGCTATGCCGAGGTGTTCCAGCGCAATGTGCTGGCGTCCGGCGTGGTGCCGCAGATTTCGCTGATCATGGGGCCGTGCGCTGGTGGCGCGGTCTATTCTCCCGCGATGACCGACTTCATCTTCATGGTGAAGGATTCATCGTACATGTTCGTCACCGGCCCGGATGTAGTGAAGACCGTTACCAACGAGATCGTCACGCAGGAGGAACTGGGCGGAGCTGTGACGCATACCACGAAGTCGGGCGTTGCCGATGTGGCGTTCGAGAATGATATCGAGGCGCTGCTGGCGGCGCGCGACTTCGTGGACTTCCTTCCCGCGAGCAATCGCGAGAGCGTGCCGGAGCGGCCGTGCAGCGACCCGTGGGATCGCATCGAGGACAGCCTCGACACGCTGATCCCGCCGAGCGCGAACCAGCCCTATGACATGCACGAGCTGATCGCGAAGACGGTCGACGAGGGCGACTTTTTCGAGGTCCAGCCGACGCATGCCGGCAACATCATCATCGGGTTCGGGTGGATCGAGGGGCGGACCGTCGGCATCGTTGCCAACCAGCCGATGGTGCTGGCGGGCGTGCTCGACATCAATTCGTCCAAGAAGGCGGCGCGGTTCGTCCGCTTTTGCGATGCGTTCGAGATTCCGATCGTGACCTTTGTCGATGTGCCGGGCTTCCTGCCGGGCGTCGGGCAGGAGCATAGCGGGATCATCAAGCACGGCGCGAAGCTGCTGTTCGCCTATGCCGAGGCGACGGTGCCCAAGATCACGGTGATCACGCGCAAGGCCTATGGCGGCGCCTATGACGTGATGGCGTCGAAGCATCTGCGCGGTGATTTGAACTATGCCTGGCCTACGGCGGAGATCGCGGTGATGGGCGCGAAGGGCGCGGTCGAGATCATCTTTCGCGGGCGCACGCCCGAGGAGATTGCCGAGAAGACCGCCGAATATGAGGCGCGGTTCGCCAACCCGTTCGTTGCGGCGAGCAAGGGGTTTGTCGATGAGGTGATCATGCCGCATTCGACCCGGCGGCGGATTGCGCTGGGGCTACGGAAGCTGAGGAACAAGAGCCTCGAGAATCCGTGGAAGAAGCATGACAATATTCCGCTGTGAGCACCGCGCCTGCCTTTGAGCCGCGGCGCGCTCGGCATCTGGTCGTTGACGATTTTCTGTCGGCGGAGGTTGCGGATGCGATGCTGGCGCAGATGATCACGGCCGGGCCGCATTTCGCGCCGTCGCGGATCGGCAATGACGGCACGGGTCGGCTGGATACGGATTACCGCTCCTCGCTACGGCTACCGAAGTCGGCGGGAGTGGACAAAAGTCCGTTGGTCGACGCGATCCATGCTCGGATCGACGCATTTTGCGCTGACCTTGGCCTGTCCAGCTTCACGATCTGTCGCACCGAGACCAGCGTCGTGTCGCATCGCGACGGCGACTTTTACAAACGCCACGTCGATACGCGGATCGGAGTTTCCGACGCGCCCTCGGTCCGGGTGGTCAGTTGTGTATACTATCTGCACCGGGTGCCGGCGGGGTTTTCGGGCGGGGAACTGGCGATCCATCCGCTGATCGGCAATGCGGATCCGATCTTGGTCGCGCCGCTTCATAATCGGCTGGCCGTGTTCCCATCCTTTGTCCCGCATGAAGTGCTGCCGATCCGGGCCGCGGGTGGCTTTGCAGAATCGCGCTTCTCGGTGAATTGCTGGTTGCATCGGGCAACCGATCTCGGCCCCGCTCGTGGAGACAGCGCATGAAACGCAGCGGCCTGATCGGTTTCGCTGTGGCGGGCGCGATTGCGCTGGCGGGGTGCCAGCAGGCACCCGAAACCAGTAACGCGACCGCGCCGACACCGTCTGCTACTCCGACGGTGTCTGGCGTGCGCGCCTTGCCAGAGGCGGAGCAGCTCAAGCTCGCCTTCCGCACCACTTATGGCAAGGATGGTGCGGCGCAGGTGCAGGAGGACGATGCGGGTGTCATCAATGTGAAGCCGGGCCAGCTATTGTGGATCGGCGACACCGCAGTGCTGTTGAGTCCCGGCGCGAACGCGTCCGATTGCCATGCCTGTTCGGGGGCGCTGGCGATCGCTTACCTCAAGCCGCAGGGTGACGGGTTTGCGGTGACGGGCAAATGGCCGACGCTGGTGCGTGGCTCCGGCTGGGGTGCGGAGCCGGAGTGGCGGGTGACGAACGAGTTCACCGACAATCCGGCGATCTATGTCGAGAGCGGTGACACGGCGCAGGGCTATTCGTGTGGCGGGGCGTCGATCACCGAGTTGAAGCCCGATGGGCCGGTCCAGTCGGAGCGCGTGTGGCTCTCGGCGTCGAACGAGGGCGCGGTCGATGAGACGACTGGCAAGACGTTCGGTGGCGAACCGCTGCGCAATCTCGAGGGCAAGATCGCCGACATCGTGAAGGGCAAGTCGTTCGCGGTGCAGGCGAGCGGCACGGCGAAGTTCGTCGAACGCTATGAATATCGCGATGGCAAGTTCGTGCCGGTGCAGAAGGAGTCGCGGCTGTCATGCTGAACCGTGGAATGACTTCATGAAGCTCGGCCGGCTCAACCATATCGGCGTGGCGACGCCGTCGATCGCGGACTCGATCGCCTTCTATCGCGATGTGATGGGGGCGGAGACGATCCACGACCCCTTCGACCTGCCGGCGCAGGGGGTGAAGGTGTGCTTTGTCGATACGCCGAATACGCAGATCGAACTGATCGAGCCGCTGGGCGCGGACTCGCCGATCCACGGGTTTCTGGCGAAGAACCCGGCGGGCGGGCAGCATCATCTGTGTTACGAAGTGCCGGACATCCATGAAGCCAAGGCATGGTTCGAGGCAAAGGGCGCGCGCGTGCTGGGCGAACCGCGCATCGGGGCGCATGGGACGTTGATTTTCTTTGTCCACCCGCGCGACATGGGTGGGGTGCTGACCGAGATTATGGAAACACCGAAGGGAGAGGCGCATTGACCGACGAGACCGTCCTTTACAGCCTTGAACACGGCGTCGCGACGATCCGGCTGAACCGGCCCGAGCGGCTGAATGCGGTGACGTTCGACATGCTCGACCTGATCCGCGCGTCGCTGTTGCGCGCGATGAATGAGGGCGCGCGGGCGGTGCTGCTGACCGGGGAGGGGCGGGCGTTCTGCTCCGGCGCGGACCTGGCCGGGCGGATGGAGCGCGGGCCGGTCGATCCGGCGGAGAGCCTGGAGTTTCACTACAATCCGCTGGCCGAGACGCTTTCCAAGCTGCCGATCCCGATCGTCACCGCGATCAACGGCCCGGCGGCGGGCGCGGGCGTCGGCATCGCGCTGGGCGGCGATATCGTGGTGATGGCGAAGAGCGCCTATCTGCTGCTTGCCTTCAGCAATATTGGGCTGGTGCCCGATTGCGGTGCGACCTGGCTGGTCGCCAAGTCGGCGGGACGGGCCAAGGCGCTGGAAATGGCATTGCTGGGCGAGAAGATGTTCGCCGATGACGCCAAGGACGCGCGGCTGGTCGCACGCGTGGTCGAGGACGACGCGCTGATGGCGGAGGCGGGCAAGCTCGCCGCGACGCTGGCCGCCAAGCCGACCATCGCGCTGGGCCTGATCCGCGCGCAGATCAAGGCGGCGCTCAACAACACGCTGTCGGAGACGCTGAGCGTCGAAGCGGCGCATCAGCGGATTGCGGGCAAGACCGAGGATTTCCGCGAAGGCGTGATGGCGTTCCTCGGCAAGCGGGCGCCGGAGTTCAAGGGTAAGTAAATGCGTGAGAAGCCCACCCCCGCCGAGTGGAAGGCGCTGGCCGACAAGGAAGTGAAGGGCCGCGACCTGACGTGGCGCACGCCGGAGGGGATTGACGTCAAGCCGCTCTATACGGCGGAGGATGTAACCGCCGACCTGGGGATGCCGGGGTTCGCGCCGTTCACGCGCGGGGTGCGGGCGTCGATGTATGCCGGGCGGCCGTGGACGATCCGGCAATATGCGGGCTTTTCGACCGCCGAGGAATCCAACGCCTTTTATCGCCGCAACCTGGCGGCGGGGCAGAAGGGGCTGAGCGTCGCGTTCGATTTGGCCACGCATCGCGGATACGACAGCGACCATCCGCGCGTCACCGGCGATGTCGGCAAGGCGGGCGTGGCGATCGACAGCGTCGAGGACATGAAGATCCTGTTCGACGGGATTCCGCTCGACCAGATGTCGGTCAGCATGACGATGAACGGCGCGGTGATCCCGATCCTCGCCTTCTTCATCGTCGCGGGCGAGGAGCAGGGGGTCGACCAGAGCCTGCTCGACGGGACCATTCAGAACGACATTCTGAAGGAGTTCATGGTCCGCAATACGTATATCTATCCGCCCGAACCGTCGATGCGGATCATTTCAGATATTTTTGCATATACGTCGGCCAACATGCCGAAATTCAACAGCATTTCGATCTCCGGCTACCATATGCAGGAGGCCGGGGCGACGCAGGTGCAGGAGCTGGCCTTCACCATCGCCGACGGCATGGAATATGTGAAGTACGGCGTCGCCAGCGGTCTCGACATCGACAAATTTGCCGGGCGGCTGAGCTTCTTCTTCGCAATCGGTATGAACTTCTTCATGGAAGTCGCTAAATTGCGGGCGGCGCGCGTGCTGTGGCATCGCGTGATGACGCGGCTGGGCGCGCAGGACGAGCGCAGCAAGATGCTGCGCACCCACTGCCAGACCAGCGGCGTGTCGCTCACCGAGCAGGACCCGTACAACAACGTCATCCGCACGACGATCGAGGCGATGGCGGCGATGCTGGGCGGGACGCAGAGCCTGCACACCAATGCGCTGGACGAGGCGATCGCGCTGCCGACCGATTTCTCCGCGCGCATCGCCCGCAATACCCAGCTGGTGATCCAGGAAGAGACGGGCATGACCAATGTCGTCGATCCGCTGGGCGGCAGTTACTATGTCGAGGCGCTGACGCAGGAGCTGGTCGACAAGGCGTGGGCGATCATCGAGCGGGTCGAGGCCGAGGGCGGGATGGCCAAGGCGGTCGCCGCCGGCTGGCCCAAGGCGATGATCGAGGAAGCCGCCGCCGCCACCGCCGCGCGGATCGACCGGGGCGAGCAGGTGATCGTCGGGGTCAACAAATACCGCAAGGCCGAAGAAGACCCGATCGACATCCTCGACGTCGACAACCACGCCGTGCGCGAGGCGCAGGTGGCGCGGATCGCGCGGGTCAAGGCGGAGCGCGACGAAGCGGCGTGCCGGGCGGCGCTGGACGCGCTGCGTGAGGGCGCGCGGGGCAACGGTAACCTGCTGGAACTGGCGGTCGTGGCGGCGCGGCATCGCGCGACGCTGGGCGAGATCAGCCTGGCGATGGAGGATGTGTTCGGGCGGCACGGGACGGTGCCGACGCCGGTCAAGGGCGTCTATGGCGGCGCCTATGACGCGGACCAGAGCTGGGAGCGGCTGAAGGACGGCGTGGCCGCGACCGAGCGGCGGCTGGGCCGCGCGCCGCGCATGCTGGTCGCCAAGATGGGGCAGGACGGGCATGATCGCGGGGCGAACCTGGTCTCGTCGGCGTTCGGTGATCTGGGCTTCAAGGTCGTGCCCGGCCCGCTGTTCCAGACGCCGCAGGAGGCCGCTGACCTCGCACTGGCGGAAGATGTCGATGTGGTGGGCGTCTCCAGCCTGGCGGCAGGTCACAAGACGCTGATCCCGCAGCTGATCGGCCATCTGCGCGATGCCGGGCGTTCGGACATCAAGGTGATCGCGGGCGGGGTGATCCCGGCGCAGGACTATCAGATCCTGCGTGACGCGGGGGTGCAGGCGATCTTTGGGCCGGGCACCAATTTGGTCAATGCGGCGGCGGAGGTGCTGACCCTGCTCGGCCACAATATGCCGCCCGAAAAGGAGGCTGCGGAGTGAAAGCCTCTACATCCGTTCGCCCTGAGCTTGTCGAAGGGCAGTCCTTGTCTTTCGTGGGCAGAGGGAAGAACGGTGCTTCGACAAGCTCAGCACGAACGGAAGATATAATGACCGCCACCCGTACCGATTGGACCCGCGACGAGATCGCTGCGCTGTTCGACCTGCCGTTCATGGAGCTGATTTATCAGGCCGCGACCGTCCACCGCGCGCATTTCGCGGCGGATGAGGTGCAGCTGTCGACGCTGCTGAGCATCAAGACCGGCGGGTGCCCGGAGGATTGCGGCTATTGCAACCAGTCGACCCATGCCGAGACGGGGCTGAAGGCGACCAAGCTGATGGATGTCCGCGCGGTGCTGCAGGCGGCGGCGCAGGCGAAGGATAATGGCTCGTCGCGCTTCTGCATGGGCGCGGCGTGGCGCAACCCCAAGGACCGCGACATGCCCGCGATCGTCGAGATGGTGAAGGGCGTGCGCCAGATGGGCATGGAAACCTGCATGACGCTGGGCATGCTGACCGAGGGGCAGGCCGCGCAGCTCGCCGAGGCGGGGCTGGATTATTACAACCACAATATCGACACCTCGCCCGAACGCTATGGCGAGGTGATCACGACGCGGACGTTCGCGGACCGGCTGGAAACGCTGGACCATGTGCGTGAGGCGGGGATCAACGTGTGTTGCGGCGGGATCGTGGGCATGGGCGAGACGCGGGCGGATCGCGTCGGCTTTATCCACGCGCTGGCGACCCTGCCCAAGCATCCCGAGAGCGTGCCGGTGAACGCGCTGGTGCCGGTCAAGGGCACGGTGCTGGGCGACATGCTGCACGACACGCCGCTGGCGAAGATCGACCAGATCGAGTTTGTGCGGACGGTGGCGGTGGCGCGGATCACGATGCCGGAGTCTATGGTGCGCCTGTCCGCTGGTCGCGAGAGCATGAGCGATGAGACGCAGGCCTTGTGCTTCATGGCGGGGGCGAATTCGATCTTCACAGGGGACAAGCTGCTGACCACCGGGAATGCGGGCGACGACAAGGACGCGGCGTTGTTTGCGCGGCTGGGGATGCGGGCGATGCAGGGTGAGGTAAAGGCGGAGCTGGAGGCGGCGGAGTAATGCCGACGCTGCTGCGGATCGGGGCGTTTCGCTTCTATTTCTATAGTCACGAGCCCAACGAACCGCCGCATGTGCATGTCGATCGTGGCGATGCTACGATCAAGATCTGGCTGGAGAGCCTGGAGGTTGCGAAGAGTCGCGGATTCCGGGCGCATGAAATTGGCGGCATCGTCGCCATGGTCGAACAGAACCGAACCGCGTTTATGGAGGCGTGGCATGAATATTTCGGCTAAAGTCACCGACGAGCAGGTGCTGGACGTCCGCTGCGACGCGCACAGCCTGATCGTCGATCTGATGGATGGGCGCACCATTTCGGTGCCGCTCGCCTGGTATCCGCGCCTGTTGCACGCGACGGTCGAGCAACGGGCGAAGTGGGAGCTGGCGGGGGCTGGTTACGGCATCCACTGGCCCGAGATTGACGAGGATTTGAGCACCGAGGGGCTGTTGCGTGGTGCGCCCGCACCGAAGGCGGCGTGATGAGTCTTGCGCTGGCCTTTGCCGGACTTGTTGCCGCGGATTGCAGCACGGCGACCACGCAATCCGAGATGAACGACTGTGCGCTTGCCGCGTACAACGAGGCTGACGTTTCGCTCAATGTGCAGTGGTGGAAGACGTTGGCGGTATTCCGCAGTCGCTCCGTCGAAGATGCAGAACGGCTGCGGGCAGCACAGCGCGCATGGATCGCGTTTCGCGATGCCGAGTGCGATGCCGAGTTCCCGTTCAGCCTGGGCGTGTCGTTGGACAAAGGTCTGAACATCAACTGCCGGACGTCGCTGACGCTTGAGCGGACTGTCCGGCTCGCGGAGCTGGAGTTGGCGGAGTAAGTGGACTTTATAATGTTCTTTATCGTGGTGCCCGCCGCGATTTTCTTCGGCATCCAGGCTATGGTTTGGAAGCTGTTGGTGAAGATGCGGCCCTATTTCGCGGGCTTCGTGTGCTTCTTGATCGGAGTGGCCCCGATGGCACTTATCGGGATTCTGTTTGGGATTAACCCGATCGTACCCGAGTGGGGCATCATAGTTATCGGGCCGACTTATGTTGGCGTCTTGCTAGGTATCGCTTTCTTACTTTTCGGTGTCGCGAGAGGGCTGTCGCACTCTCCGGCGAGCTTCGGTCAACTCGCACGTTCGTCAAAAGAACTCGCGAAGGCGGTGTATAAGGGGCAGGCGAGGTGAGGGCGGGATCTGAGGTGGCCGAGTGAGTCTCCTCGCTCTCAGGGTCGTTGGCTGTCTTGTGGGCCTGCTGCTTGTCTTTGGATGGCTGCCCTTCGGCATCGAACTGCTCGTCAGCAGCGATGGTGACTGCAAAGGCTTTCCGTGGTGCGAAGGTGACGGAGCAGTCTGGCCGATCTGGGCTGCGTATCTCAGCTTGGCAGGGTGGGTCAGCGTGCCGATCGCCATCCATCTAGTCTATCAAACGGCTAGAAGTTGGTTGATCCGGCGAGAACTGGACTGAAATCCCCCTCCCGCTTGCGGGAGGGGCTAGGGGAGGGCCTGTCCCTCACAACAAATTACACCGCGCGCGGACAGGCCCTCCCCCGGCCCCTCCCGCAAGCGGGAGGGGAGTGAAGGGTGTTCAAGAAAATCCTGGTCGCCAATCGTGGTGAGATTGCGTGTCGCGTGTTCCGCACCGCCAAGCGGATGGGGATTGCGACCGTCGCGGTCTATTCCGACGCTGATGCGCGCGCGCCGCATGTGTTGATGGCGGATGAGGCGGTGCGGCTGGGGCCGGCGCCGGCGGCGGAGAGCTATCTCAAGGCTGACCTCATTCTGGCCGCGGCCAAGGCGACTGGCGCGGATGCGATCCATCCCGGCTACGGCTTCCTGTCGGAGCGTGAGAGCTTTGCCAAGGCGTGCGCGGAGGCGGGGATCGCCTTTGTCGGGCCGCCGGCCAATGCGATCGCGGCGATGGGGGACAAGATCGAGTCCAAGAAGCTGGCCAAGGCGGCGGGGGTCAATGTCGTCCCCGGCTATCTGGGCGAGATCGCCGATACCGATGAGGCGGTGAAGATCGCGTCCGACATCGGCTATCCAGTGATGATGAAGGCGTCGGCCGGCGGCGGCGGCAAGGGGATGCGGCTGGCTTGGAGCGAGCAGGACGTCCGCGAGGGCTTTGAGGCGACCAAGCGCGAGGGGCTGGCGTCGTTCGGCGACGACCGCGTGTTCATCGAGAAGTTCATCGAACAGCCGCGCCATATCGAAATCCAGCTGATCGGCGATCAGCATGGTAATATCCTCTATTTGGGCGAGCGCGAATGCTCGATCCAGCGGCGGCACCAGAAGGTGGTCGAGGAGGCGCCGTCGCCCTTCGTGACGCCCGAGATGCGCCGCAAGATGGGCGAGCAGGCGGTCGCGCTGGCGCGGGCGGTGGGCTATTATTCGGCGGGGACGGTCGAGTTGATCGTCTCCGGTGCCGACAAGACCGGCGACGGCTTCTACTTCCTCGAAATGAACACCCGGCTGCAGGTCGAGCATCCGGTGACCGAGGCGATTACGGGCCTCGATCTGGTTGAGCAGATGATCCGCGTCGCGGCGGGGGAGCGCCTTGCGTTCACGCAGGATGAGGTGACGCTGACCGGCTGGGCGATCGAGAATCGGGTCTATGCCGAGGATCCGTATCGCGGGTTCCTGCCGAGCACCGGGCGGCTGGTGCGCTATGCGCCCCCGGCGGCGCAGGAGACGCCATATGGCGCTGTCGGTGGTGACGGCTATGTCCGCGTCGATGATGGCGTGGCCGAGGGGGGCGAGGTCAGCATGTTCTATGACCCGATGATCGCCAAGCTGATCACCTGGGGCAACACGCGGGATGAAGCGGCGGATTTGCAGGTCGCGGCGCTCGACCGATTCGAGCTGGAGGGGCTGGGCAACAATATCGATTTCCTGTCGGCGCTGATGCAGCATCCGCGCTTCCGGTCGGGGGCGCTGACCACCGGTTTTATCGCGGAGGAATATCCCGAGGGGTTCGAGGGCGCGCCGGCCGACGCGTCGCTGCAGCGCAAGCTAGCGGCGGTGGCGACGGTGCTGGACCTGATCCAGGCTGCGCGGGCGGTCGAGATTTCGGGGCAGCTTGCGATGCCGACGCTTTCGAGCGAGCGCGTTGTGCTGATCGGCGGCGAGAGGTTCGACATCAGCGTCGATGGCCATGCCGGAGGGATGCTGGTCAGTTTCACAGATGACGCGGCGCCGCTCGATATTGCCACGGGGTGGCAGCCGGGGCAGCGGCTGGCACAATTCCGCATCGATGGTGAAGAACTGTTGAGCGTCGGGGTGAAACGCACCCGTGCCGGATGGACGCTGCGGACGCGTGGGGCGGCGCATGACGTAAAGGTCTACGCGCCGCGCGTCGCCGAGCTGGCCCGCCACATGATCGAGAAGATCCCGCCGGACATGAGCCGGTTCCTGCTCGCGCCGATGCCGGGGCTGCTGACGCGGATCGAGGTGGGCGAGGGCGAGAAGGTCGAGGCCGGCCAGCCGCTCGCGGTGGTCGAGGCGATGAAGATGGAGAACATCCTGCGCGCCGAGAAAGCGGGCGTGGTCAAGGCGATCAACTTTGCCGCGGGCGACAGCCTGGCGGTGGATGCGGCGATTTTGGAGTTTGAGTGAGGCGCGGACGGCGCTCGCTACGAAGAAACAGACGAAGAAGACCCTCCCCAACCCCTCCCGCGAAGGCGGGAGGGGCTAAGAAGAGGGCGGTCGCTCCTGCCTCACGCCATCGGTGGGGAGGCGGGCAGGACCACGGTGATGCGCAGGCCGCCGATCGGGGAGTTGCTCGCTTCGATCCGGCCGTGATGCCCTTCCACGATCGCGCGGGCGGTGGCGAGGCTGAGGCCCGATCCGCCGGGCGTGTCCTTGGCATTGGCGCGGTAGAAGGGTTCGAACAATTGCTGGGCGAGCTGCACATCGATGCCCGGCGCATTATCATCGACGATCAGACGCCACGCATCGCGCTGGCTTTCGAGACCAAGGACGATGCGGCCGCCGCGCGGGACGTAGCGCATGCTGTTTTCGATCAGCGCGCCGAACAGTTGTTCGATCCGCTCGGCGTCCCACTTCACCAGGATGGTGTAGGGGGGCAGGTTGCTGGTTTCGAGCCGCACGCCGGCCGCCTCGGCGCGCTTGCCGTGGCTCCAGATGGCGTTGTGGATCAGCGCGCGGGGATCGACATCGGCGAAGCGCAGCGGGAGGCGGCCAAGATCGGCGAGCGCGACGGCGTGCAGGTCTTCGGCCATACGCGCGAGGCGGTTCTGGTCGGCTTCGATCGCCGCCTTGAATTCGGGTTCGGCGGTCAGTGCTTCCTGCAACGTTTCAAGGCGTCCGCCGAGTGAGGCAATCGGCTCGCGCAGCTCTTCTGCGATCATCACCAGCCAGGTGCGACGCGCCGTTTCGATCCGTTCGAAGCGGTTGGAGCAGCAGGGCGAGGATGCCCGTCAGAATCGCGCCGATGCCGATATAATGGTCGCGCAGCAACGCACGGTCGCGGTCGCTGAGCTGCGGCGGGCGCACCACGCGCGCGGTGGCGACGGTGCGGCCATCGACCACCACCGGACGCTCGAGCAAGACAGGTCCGGCAGCGGGGCCGCCCAGCAGCCGGTCGCCCGCCCCCACGATCGCCACGCGGCCGCCGAGGAGATGCGGGTCGCGCCGGTCGAGGTCGGCGACGATGCGGTCATACGGCTTGCCCGCCGCCGCCGCCTCACTGACCAGCGCGGCGAAGGCGTCGAGCTGCGCTGCATCGCGGTCGCGCAGCACGCGTTCGCTGGTGGAATAAACATTCCACAACAGCAGCCCGCCCGCCACCGCCACGATCAGCAGCGCCTGCGCCGCCAGTGCCGTGAACATGCCC
Organism: Sphingomonas sp. 32-66-10; assembly: GCA_002280565.1. Classification (GTDB taxonomy): domain Bacteria; phylum Pseudomonadota; class Alphaproteobacteria; order Sphingomonadales; family Sphingomonadaceae; genus Sphingomonas. The sequence continues at coordinate 84,819 of NCEF01000020.1, read as the reverse complement.
CGAAACAACCGCACTCTAATCTCCCCCATCCGGTCCGTCCCCCGACAGACCGTCCGATAAAATGGCCTATTCGATCCCGGCATCGAGCGAATCGAGGATCCGCGCGCCCGCCATGAACACCGCGATGGGGCAGACCGCAAACAGCAGCCATCCGCCAAAGCCGGGATATTGCTCCAGATAGTGAATGCCGCGATCAACCGCCCCGACGCCAAGGCCGTAGATCACGGCAAACGCCTCGAATCTGGTCTTGATGGTGAAGAGGCGTTTGACGCGTGACAGCATGCCATTCGATACGCAAGACCCGGGCCAAATACGGAATTGGCGGGTTTCGCGTTAACAGCTATGGTTACCTGTCAATTAACCCGACAGATTCGCCGGATCGAACCCGAGTGCGTCGAGCAGCGCGGCCCGGGCGGCGGCGATATGGGCGATGAGTGCAGGGTCGCCGATTTGATCCTGTGCGATCGCCGCGGGCCAGTGCGCCTCGATCACTGCCGCGATCCGGTCGAGCTTGGCTGAATCGACCAGGAAGCGCGGATCGATGGTGGCGGGATCGGCGACGACGCGCAGACGCAGGCAGGCGGGGCCGCCGCCATTGGCCATCGATTCGCGCACATCGACCACCTCCAGATGCCGGATCGGGCCGTTGCCGGCAACGTGGCGCTGGAGCCAGCTCCATACGGACGGTGTATTGCGGGCCTCGGTGGGGAGGATCAGCCCGGTCTCGCCACCGGGCAGCGTCACCAGCTGGGCATTGAACAGATAGGAGCTGATCGCGTCAGCGAGGCTGACTTCGGCCGCCGGCACCTCGACGATCTCGACGCGGGGCATCAGGTGGCGCAGGTCGGCGTAGAAACTGTCATTGTCCGCAAAGGCCAGTTCGTGCGCGAACAGGACATTGGCGTTGGCCACGGCGACGACGTCATTGTGGAAGGCGCCAGCGGCGATCGCTTCTTCCGATTGCTCGACGAACAGGGTCCGTTCGGGGTCCAGCCCGTGGCGGCGGGCGACCGCCATGCTGGCTTCACGGTGCTGGCGGGCAGGGAAGGGGCCGCCGCTAACGCCATAAACGAAGATCTCGATGCCCGGCGCGTCATGCTCGGGTGCCAGGCGCATGTGGTTGGCCGCGCCCTCGTCGCCGAACGGGGCGGGGACGGGGCCGTGGACGCGGAAGGCGTCATGCGCGAACGCGAGGCGGAGCTGAGCCAGCGTTTCGGGCCACTCATGGCTGCGATGCGGCATGGTCACGAGGTTGGCGACGGTCAGGTGGCAGCGGCCATCGGCGGTGTCGGGCGCGGGGGACACGGTGGCGGCGTTCGCGGCCCACATTGCCGAGGCCGACAGCGCCTGCGCCTGGAGGTGCGGCGCGGCCTCGGCGTAGTCGGTGGCAAGGCTGTCGAGCCAGCGATGGTCGGGGCGGGCATGGGGCAGGAGGACGCCCTGGGTCAGGCCAAGCGCCAGATTGGCGCGCATCTTCGCGATCCCCTGCAGCGCAGCGGCGCGGGGTTGCGACACCGCGCCCTGATTGCGGGTCGCGGCGAGGTTGCCGTGGCTCAGGCCCGCATAATTGTGGCTCGGGCCGATGATGCCGTCGAAGTTGATCTCAACGCGGGGCATGGCACACGTCCTGCCCCGGGCCGACCTCGAGCAATGCGGCGGCGGCGGGGTCGAGCGTTACGCCGTCGTCGCCGCGGGTGACCCGGCCGTGGCAGGCGCGGAAGTCGGCGAGCGTGCCGCGCGCGATGATGCTCGCGTCGCCGCCCGGTGCGATGTCCGCGACCGGCTGGGTCCGGCAGTCGCGGATCGTCATCACATGGTCGGTCCGTGCGGTCATGGTCGGGCCGCCGTCGAAGATGTCGATGTAATTCTCGAACGCGAACCCTTCATGCTCCAGCATCCGCATCGCCGCACGGCCGGAGGGGTGGGGGACGCCGATCACGCTGCGGGCGTGTTCGGTGAGCATCGCGGTGTAGACCGGGTGGCGGGGCATGAGGTCGGCGATGAACTGGTTGCCGTGGATCGCGTTGAATTCGTCGGCTTGCTGGAAGCTCATCCCGAAGAAGCGGCCGGCGACGCCGTCCCAGAAGGGCGATCCGCCGGCTTCGTCGATCACGCCGCGCAACTCGGCAAGGATGCGATCGGCGAAACGTGCACGATGCATCGCGATGAACAGGTAACGGCTGCGCGCGAGCAGCATGCCGAGGCCCCCGGCGCGCTCGCCCGGGTGGAGGAACAGGCCGCCGACCTCGCTAGCGCCCTCCAGATCGTTGACGAGGTTGAGAATTTCGGCGCGGAAGGTGCGGTTGAGCGCCTCGCTATGCTTGGTCACCGTGCCCATGCGGTACGAGTAGAAGGGCCAGCGCTGGCCGACCTGAGTGAAGATCTGGCAGGTGCCGCGCACCTCCTGCGTCGCGCTGTTTTCGAGGACGAGGACAAACAACTCGTCTTTCTTCGCATCGTCGGTGCGGGCAAAGGCTTCGGCGCTGCGCTCCAGCTTGGTCTTGAGCGCGGGTTTTTCGGGGGGCAGGTTGGTGAAGCCGCCGCCGGTGAGCTTCGCCATCTCGTAGAGATGCTGGAGGTCGTCGGCGCGGGCGGGGCGGATGATGAAGGTCATACGCGGCCCTTTTCGATGATGCGCAGGATAGTGAGTGCCGACAAAGCGGCGCGTTCGGGCAGGCTGTCGGCGATCAGAAATTCCTCCTGCGAATGAATGGCGCCGCCGCGCGCGCCCATCGTGTCGACGACAGGGACGCCGCATGCGGCGATATTGTTGCCGTCGCACACGCCCCCGGTTGCCTTCCAGGCGACGGCGATGTCGAGATCGGCGCCGGCCTGTTTGACCAGACCAAACAGCCGCTCGGACCCCGGGTCGAGCGGCTTGGGTGGGCGGTTGAAGCCGCCATGGACATGGACCGAGACGTCATGTTCGGCGGCAATCGCATCGGCGAGGGCGTGGACGGCTGCTCCGGCGCGCTGGATGGCGTCGGGCGAGGCGGGGCGGAAATTGACGCGCAGGATGGCGAGATCGGGGACGACATTGTTCGGCCCACCCCCTTCGATCCGGGCCGGGTTCACCGACAGGTTGTCGGTCATCAGCTGTGACAGGCGCAGCGCGAGATCGGCGGCGGCGACCAGCGCGTTGCGGCCGTCGCGCGGGTTGCGACCGGCATGAGCGCTCTTGCCGCGCACGACGATCGAGAAATTGCCGGTGCCGCCGCGCGCGCCCGCCAGCGTGCCGTCGGGCAGCGCGGGTTCGTAGGTCAGCGCGGCGACCTTGCCCTTCGCTGCCTGCGCGATCAGCGCGGCGGAGGCGAACGAGCCGGTCTCCTCGTCCGAGTTGATGACGACTTCATAGCCGAAGCGCGCCGCCGCCGGGGTCGTCTCGACCGCCTGGAGCGCGGCGAGCATCAGCGACAGCCCGCCCTTCATGTCCGCCGCGCCCGGGGCGTTGAGGATGCCATCGGGCAGCCAGTTCGCGGTCTGGAATGGGTGATCGGTGGGGAAGACGGTGTCCATATGGCCGGTGAACAGCATCTGCACCGGAGCTTCGGGCCGCACGCGCAGATGCAGATGGCGGCCATGGGCGAGCGATTGCACCGTGCCGCTGGTGTCGACCATCTCGACCGGCGCGGGTTCAACCAGCGCGAGGTCGCCCGGCAGGGCGGCAAAGGCGTCGGCAAGCAGCCCTGCCATCGTCGCCAGCCCATCGAGGTTGCGGGTGCCACTGTTGACCGCGACCCAGCGCTCGACCTGCGCCAGCATCGGTGCGGCGCGGGCCGCCTCGACGGCGGCGGCTTCGATTGCGTTCAGCCCCATGGGGGTGGTCTATCGGCTGATCTCAGCGGGGTGAACCCCCGGCGTCGGAAAAGTATCAAAAGATACCGGTGTTCGGCGCGTCAGAAATCCACCAGCAGCGACGCGCGGGTCGTCGTGTCGGTGCTTTTGCGGCCATTGGGTGGCGCGCTTTCATAGTTTACCGCATAGGACATCTGGGTCGAAAACGGGCCGAACAGCTTGACGCGGAGCGCCGATTTGCCGGTGATCGTGCTGTTCTGCTGCTCGACGAATGCCGAGGCGTCCTGGCTGAAGGTCACGCCCCTGCTGATCTTCCAATCCAGGTCGAGCTTGCCGCGTGCGGCGATCTGCCGTTCGGTCGGCGCAGTGACGAACTCGGTGTAGCGGAAAGCCGGGCCGAGCTCGAGGTCGAGCGTCAGCGCGGGCGACTTGACCGCAGAATAGCCCGCTCCGGCAGAGATCGCATAGCGCTCGTCAAAGCCGAGGAACCGGTCGCTTTCGAACTGTGCCGCGCCATAGACATAGGCGCGGTCGTCGATCTTCCAGTTGGGCTCGTACGCCGCGAGATAGCGCTCGCGCACCGTCTGGCCGAGGCTTTCCTGATGATCGGCCTGCACGCGCAGCTTGTGCCGCCAGCGCAGCGCTTCACGCTTGAGATCGAGGATGCCGGTCAGGCCGAGCGTTTCGGTATTGCCGGTGGTGAAATAGCCGCCCAGCTCGGCGCGGCCCTTGACCAGGTCGAGAAACTTGGCCTCGCGCAGGCGCCGTTCGGCCGCTTCCTTGCGTTCGCGCTTCCATGCGCTTGCCGTCTTTTCGAACTGGGCGGCGCGCTCCTTGTCGGCGGCCTTGGCATATTTGACGATCGCGTTGACCGCGCCCTCGTCGCCCGCCTTCATCGCCGCCTCCAGCATCGCCTTCACCTCGGACGAGCGCTCGACCGACTGATTGGGCGGTGGGGGCGGGGCGGCCTCTTGCGGCGCGGTGCCGGTCGTGTCGGCGTTGGCCAGCAGCAGCGGTGCTGCGAGCAGAAGGGACAGGGGGCTGCGCATGTAACCGGTTACTATCCGATTCCCGGCCAAAGATCGAGTGCGGTTGGGCATTACCGTACACCCCCCTGTTCGAGGCCAAGCGGCTCGGCGAAAATGCGCAGGATGTCGAGATAGAGATCGCGTTTGAACGGCACGATCACGTCCGGAAGCTCCCGCGGGTCGAGCCAGCGCCACGCGCGAAACTCCGGCTCGGCGGTGGCAATGTCGATCGCCTCGTCCCCGGCGGTCAGGCGGAACAGGAACCAGCGCTGGCGCTGGCCACGCCATTTGCCCTTCCATACCTTGCCGATCAGGTCGTCGGGCAGGTCATATTCCAGCTCGATCTCCGGCGCGGCGAGCAGTTCGACATGCGCGCGCTGGACGCCGGTTTCCTCCCACAGCTCGCGATAGGCGGCGTCGAGCGGATCTTCCCCGGGATCGATCCCGCCTTGCGGCATCTGCCATGCCTCCAGCGTCGAATCGAGCCGCTGGCCGACAAAGACAAGACCCTCGCGGTTGAGCAGCATAACCCCGGCGCAAGGGCGATAGGGCAGGGCGGCGCGGTCGATCATGCGGCGGCCTGGATCATCACGCGGTTCGCCTCAGCCTCGGTCAGCAGCGCGCGAAACGCGACGAGCATGCCCGCGACATCGCCCTGGGCGGAGGGGATCGCGCGGCGCAGGGTGATGAAGCCGTGGATATTGCCCACCGCCTCTCGAAAGATGACCGGCACGCCCGCCGCTACCAGCGCGCCAGCATAGGCGCGGCCCTGATCGCGGATCGGGTCGAGGCTGGCGGTGAGGACCAGTGCAGGGGGCAGCCCCTCCAGCGTTGCATGCCGCATCGGCGAGGCGCGCGGATGTTCGACATCGGCGGCATAGCATTCGTTGAACCACGCCATGCCCTCAGCGGTGAGCAAATAGCCTTCGCCAAAATGGTCAGCGGACGGGTAGTCGCCGCTGAAATCGGCAGCGGGGTAGATCAGCAGCTGGCCGATCACCGGCACCGCAGCAGGGGCGTCGCGCAGATCGATCGCGGCGACTGCGGCGATCTGGCCCCCGGCGCTGTCGCCGGCCAGTGCAATCGCCGTGACCGCACGACCCAGCTCGGCCGGGTTTGAGGCGACCCAGCGCGCCGCAGCCTCGCAATCGTCGGACGCGGCCGGCCAGGGGTTTTCCGGCGCGAGGCGATAGTCGATCGATACGACCGGCAGATCGAGCTGGCGGCTCATTTCCGCGGTGAAGTTCGCATGGCTATCGATGCTGCCGATGACGAACCCGCCGCCGTGGAAGAACAGCACGACCGGGCCGGGTTCACGGCGTTCGCGCACGTCGAACAGGCGGGCGGGGATCGGGCCGGCGGGGCCGGGGATGGTAAAATCCTTGATCGTCGCCAGTTCTCCCAGCGGCAGGTCGACCAGATTCTTCATCGCCAGATATTGCGCGCGATACGCCTCGGGCTGGGGCGGCGAGGGCATTTGCGGCATCGCAGCGAGCATGTCGAGAAAGGCGCGGGTGTCGGGACGGACGAAATGGTTGGCCAAGATCGGGTCTCCTCTTATGTGCCGGGTCATAGGCGAGGCGACGCGCCGCCGTCCACCGCGCAACCCGCGCATCGGCACCCAACTCTTGCTTTGCTGTAAGAAAAGAAGAATTTCACTGTCCCGCGCGTAATAGTGCTGCTAGGGGCGCGGCGATGTTTCGAAAACGGCCCATTATCACCACCCGGACCGCGACCCGCCACTGACAGGCCGGTCGCGCCGGTCCGGGTATCCGCCGCGAAACATTTCCAACGGCTGGCCATGCAGGGCCGCTGACTTCCCACCGAAGAATGACTATGTGCCTGCCCGTATTCCGGGCGGCTCGACCGCATGAAAGGGTCTATTGATGGGTTATCGTGTCGTAGTCGCAGGCGCCACCGGCAATGTCGGGCGCGAGATGCTCGCCATTCTGGCTGAGCGCGAGTTTCCGATCGACGAGCTGGCGGTACTCGCCTCCTCGCGCTCGACCGGCGACATGGTCGATTTCGGCGACACCGGGAAACAGTATAAGATTCAGAATATCGAACATTTCGACCCCACCGGCTGGGACATGGCGCTGTTCGCGATCGGGAGCGAGGCGACTAAGGTTCACGCACCGCGTTTCGCTGCTGCCGGCTGCACGGTGATCGACAATTCCTCGCTCTATCGCATGGACCCGGACGTGCCGCTGATCGTGCCGGAAGTGAACCCGGAGGCGATCGACGGCTACAAGGCCAAGAACATCATCGCCAACCCGAACTGCTCGACCGCGCAGATGGTCGTCGCGTTGAAGCCGCTGCACGATGCCGCGACGGTCAAGCGCGTCGTCGTCGCGACCTATCAGTCGGTCTCCGGCGCGGGCAAAGAGGGGATGGACGAGCTGTTCGAACAGTCGCGCAACATCTTTGTCGGCGACAGCGCCGAGGCGAGGAAGTTCACCAAGCAGATCGCGTTCAACGTGATCCCGCATATCGACAGCTTCCTCGACGACGGATCGACCAAGGAAGAGTGGAAGATGGTGGTCGAGACCAAGAAGATCCTCGACCCCAAGGTCAAGGTGATCGCCACCTGCGTCCGCGTGCCGGTGTTCGTCGGCCATTCCGAGGCGGTGCATGTCGAGCTGGAGCGCGAGCTGTCGGCGGAGGACGCGCAGAGCATCCTGCGTGAGGCGCCGGGCATCATGCTGGTCGATAAGCGCGAGGATGGCGGGTACGTCACTCCGGTCGAGTGCGTCGGCGACTATGCGACCTTTGTCAGCCGGGTGCGCGAAGATTCGACGGTTGAGAACGGCCTCGCCTTTTGGTGCGTCAGCGACAATCTGCGCAAGGGCGCCGCGCTGAACGCGGTGCAGATCGCCGAACTGCTGGGCCGTCGTCACCTGAAGAAGGGCTGAGCCGAGCCCGATGGGCCTCCCCGCCGCGCAACGCTGGTGGCTGCTCGCATGCCTTGCGGGCGTCCCGCTGAGCGCGGTGGGGGCGGCTTATCCGCCGAACACATGGTTGCAGGTGGGGCCGGTGGTGGTGGGCGTACCGCTGGCATGGTGGACGCTGCGGCGCTGGCCGTTCAGCACCGCCAGCGTGGCATGGACGTGCAGCTTCGTGCTGCTGCACCTGTTTGCCGCGCGCTGGACCTATAGCAGCGTGCCGTACGATGCCTGGGGGCAGGCGGTGTTCGGCTTCAGCATCGATGCGGCGCTGGGTTTTGAGCGGAACATGTTCGACCGGCTGGTGCATTTCGCGTCGGGCCTGTGTTTCGCGCTGCCGCTGGTTGAGGCCGGGATGCGTCACGCCCGGCTGACGCAGCGGATGGCGGTGACGTTCATGCTGCTCGCCGTGCTGGCGATCGGAGCGCTCTACGAGATTTTCGAATGGATGCTGACTCTGGGCCTCAGCCCGGAGGCGGCGGAGCAGTATAATGGGCAGCAGGGCGACATGTTCGACGCGCCCAAGGATATGGCGCTGGCGCTGCTCGGCGCGCTGATCTGGATGATCAGTGCCCGGCTGCGGCGGGATCGTTCGCGATCGGTGCCTTGGGACGCTTGAGGAACAGCACCAGCGGGATCGACGCTGCCGTGACGATCATCATCGCGTGGAAGTCGTTGAGATAGGCGATCATCGCCGCCTGCCGCGTCACTTCGGCATTGGCCATCGCCAATAGCGCGTCTGCCTGGCTGCCGAAATTGGCAAGCAGGCCGGGGTCGAGGGTCTGGAGGCGTTCGGCCGTGATATTCGGGGCAAGGTCGGCATGGCTGACCTGCGTGCTGCGGGCGAGGATTGTGGTGACCAGCGAGATGCCGATCGACGCGCCGATGTTGCGCGACAGGTTGGTGAGGCTTGCCGCCTCGGTCCGCTGGTGCGCGGGGAGGGTCGCGAAGGCCATGCCGTTGAGCGGCATGAAGATCATCCCCATACCGAGGCCCTGAACAAAGCCGGAGACGATGAAGGGCGTCGACCCCATCTCCAGCGTCCAGCTGGTCATGTCCCACAGCGACCAGGCGGCGAGCGCGAAGCCGGTGCCGACGAGCAGGCGCGGATCGACCCCGCGCGCGACCAGTCGCGCGGACAGGCCCATCATGATGAGCACGCCGACGCCGCGCGGCATCATCAGCAGCCCGGTGTCGATGACGGGATAGCCGTAGAGCGACTGCAGCATCGGCGGGAGCAGCGCCATCGTCGCCATCATCACCACGCCAACCACCTGCATGAAGGCGAGCGCAGTGACGAGGTTGCGGTTCTTCCACAGGCTGCGCTCGAACATCGGGTTCTTGCCGGTCGCCATATGCACGACGAACATCCAGATCGCGGTGCCGGCGATGATCGTCTCGATCCAGATTTCGGGCGAGGAGAACCAGTCGGCATGCTGGCCACGGTCGAGCATCAGCTGAAGCGCGCCGATGCCGATCGCGAGCAGCGAAAAGCCGAACACGTCGAACGCGCGCTTGCGCACCGGTCTGCTGGGCAACAGCCACCACAGGATCGCAAGGCAGATCACGCCGAGCGGCAGGTTGACATAGAACACCCAGCGCCAGTCGAAATTCTCGGTCAGCCAGCCGCCGAGGACCGGGCCGAGGATGGGGCCGATCATGATGCCCATGCCCCACACCGCCATCGCCTTTTGCTGGTCCTTTGGCGCGTTGATGTCGAGCATCACCGTCTGGCTGAGCGGGTTCATGAAGGCGGCCGCAATCCCCTGAAGGATGCGGAACAGCACCATCTGCTCGAGGCTCTGCGCTGCCCCGCACAGGGCCGAGGCGATGATGAAGCCGACGATCGAGATGAGGAACAGGTTGCGCGATCCGATCCGGTCCGACACCCAGCCGGTGATCGGGATCGCGATGGCCGAAGCGACGATATAGCTGGTCAGCACCCAGGTGATCGTGTCCGCCGTCGCGCCGAGCGAGGTCTGCATATGCGGCAGCGCGACATTGGCGATCGTGGTGTCGAGGATCTGCATGATCGTCGCCAGCATCACGCCGAACGTGAGCAGTCCCTTGTTGCGGACGGGGAGCGCCGCCTGACCTGCCGGGGGCGGGGCAGGGGGCGTATCGGCGGCGGGGACGGCGGCGCTGGCCATGGGTGGCGCTTACTTGCTCGTGTCGACCGTGACTTCGGCGGAAAGGCCGGCGATCAGCTGGCGCTGGCTCTTTTCGTCGATCGCAATGCGGACGGGCACGCGCTGAGTCACCTTGACCCAGTTGCCATTGGCGTTCTGGGCCGGAAGCACCGAGGTTTCCGAACCGGTCTGCGACCCGATCGAGGCGACATGGCCCTTGAGCTTCAGGCCGGGATAGGCGTCGAAGCGGACTTCGGCGGATTGTCCGACGCGCATGTCGGCAAGGTCGGTTTCCTTGAAATTCGCTTCGATCCATGACCCGCCGGAGCGGACGATGGTGACGGCGGGCAGGCCCGACATCATCATCTGGCCTACCTGAAGCCGGTCGGCCTGGCTGATCACCCCGTCCACGGGCGCGCGGCGCGCGGTCCGTTCGAGGTCGAGCAGCGCCTTGGCGCGCTGGGCGCGGGCGGCGGCGATGGCGGGGTTGACGCCGGGCACCGCGCTGCCGCTCGACAGCTTCGCGCGCGCTTCCTCTGCGCCGGCAAGGGCGCTCTGATAGCTGGCACGGGCTTGCTCGACCGCATGCTGCGCCTGTTCGAAGCGCGCGCGGGTCGTGAAGCCGCGGTCCATCAGCGTCTTTTGCCGGTCATAATCCTGCTGGGCCGATGCAATGCGGTCGCGCGCGGCCTGAATGTCCGCGCCGGTGCCAACATAGCTCGCTTGCATCGTCGTTACCTGCACCTGAGCGCTGGCAATCGCCGCATCCGCCTGGGCGACCGCAATGCGATAGGGTTCGGGGTCGATGCGGAACAACAGGTCGCCAGCCTTGACGCTCTGGTTCTCCTTGACCGCGACCTCGACGATGCGGCCCGCGACATCGCTTGCGACCGACACCTTGTCCTGCTGGACATAGGCGTTGTCGGTCGAGACGGTGCCGCCGGACAGCGACCACCACAGCGCGATCGCGGCGATGACCACCAGCGGAACGCCGAACATCAGGATCGGGCGCAGCAGCTTGCGACGCGGCTTCTCGACCGGAGCGGGGTCTGCGGAGGTCACGGTTTCGATGCGGGGGTCGGCTTCAGCCATTTGCGGCCTCATTGGACTGGTCGGTCGAGAGATTGGCGCTGAGCTGTTCGAGCAGCGCGTGGAGCTTGGCCTGATCGGCGGGGGGGATACCCTCGGCAGCATCGACGAAGAGGGCGTCGGCGATGATCTTGAGCTGGAGCAGGACTGGCTGAGCGGCCTCGGTCAAATGGATGCGCCACACGCGCCGGTCGCCCGGATCGCGGCGCCGCTCAACCCAGCCCGCTTCCTCCAGCCGGTCGATCATGCGGCCGAGCGTGATCGGTTCGACCTCGAGCAGCTCGGCAAGTGTGCCCTGGTTGCTGCCCTCATGCCGCTTGAGCACGCTCAGCGTCCGCCATTGCTGGCGCGTCACCCCGATCAGGCGCGCGCGATCGTCGAAGCGCTTGCGCAGCAGGCGGGATACATCGCTGATCAGAAAACCAAGTGAGTCGGTCATGAGCCGCGATATAATAAGCATGCTTATAGAGTGCCACTACTATTAGTTGCATTTCGCGACGGAAACGATTGCGCCAAACGCAAGTGCGCGGCCTTTCCCGCCGCAGCGATCCGGTGCATCAGACTGCCATGACCGACACAGTGAACATGTTCGAGAGCTTCGACGGCCAGCAGCTGGCCTGGCGCGAGATGGGGCAGGGGCGGCCGCTGGTGCTGATCCACGGCTTTTTCTCCGACGCGCAGACCAACTGGATCAAATATGGCACGGCGGAGAAGCTGGCAGCGGCGGGTTTCCGGGTGATCATGCCCGACCTGCGCGCGCATGGGCAGAGCGCGCGGCCGCACGACGCCGCCGCCTATCCGCCCGATGCGCTGGCGCGGGATGCGGAGGCGCTGATCGCGCATCTTGGCCTGACCGATTACGACCTTGGCGGTTATTCGCTGGGCGCGCGGACGACGGTGCGGGTGCTGGCGCGCGGCGTTGCGCCCCGGCCGTGCCGCGTCGTGCTGTCGGGACTGGGCGATGAGGGGGTAACCGATACGGGCCGCCGCACGGGATTTTTTCGCAGCGTACTCACGGGCTTTGGCAGCTTCGTGCGCGGCGATCGGGAGTTCATGTCGCAGGCGTTTCTCAAGACCACTGGCGGCGATCCGGTGGCGCTGCTCGGCATCCTCGATACGTTCGTGGATACGCCGCCCCAGGCACTGGCGGGGTTTGATCTGCCGGTGCTGGTGGTCGCGGGGGTGGAGGATGACGAGGTGGGTTCATTCACCGGCCTCGTCGCGATGCTGCCCGATGCGCGCTTCGTCGAAATCCCCGGCAACCATATGAGCGCGGTGACGCGGCCCGAACTGGCCGATGCAATCCTATCATTCCTGACGGGTTGACCCCGTCCGGGGGCAGGCGCAGGTTGTCGGCCATCCACTTACAAACAATCGAGGGATTGATGATCCGCACCGGAATTTCGACGATCGCGCTTGCCATGCTGCTGGCCAGCCCCGGCTCGGCGCAGAGCCAGAAGGCCGCCGCACCCGCGGGTGCCGCCACGCCCGCCGCAGCGGACGCGTTCCTGAAGCGTGCCGAGGCCGAGTATAAGGAATATTCGCTCGACGCGGCGCGGATTGCCTGGCTCTACGCCACCTATATCAATGACGACACGTCGGCGCTGGTCGCCAAGAGCGGGGCGAAGGGGACCGAGATGGCGGTTCGCTTCGCGCTCGAAGCGGCCAAATATGACAAGGTTCAGGGACTGTCGCCCGATACACGGCGCCAGCTGAACATCCTGCGCTCGCGCATCACCTCGCCGGCCCCGACGCGCGATGGCGCGGCGGCCGCGCTGTCGAACCTGCAGACCGGCATGCAGACGATCTATGGTACCGGCAAGGGGACGTTGAAGGGCGAACCGATCAGCGGCAGCGACATCGAGGCCGCGATGGGCACCAATCGCAATCCCGACGAGCTGAAGGAAATGTGGACCAGCTGGCACGACAATGTCGGCGCACCACAGCGGCAGGATTATCAGCGCTCGGTCGGGCTGTTGAACGAAGGCGCGCGCGAGCTGGGCTATAAGGACGTCGGGTCGATGTGGCGGTCGAATTACGACATGCCGCCGGAGGAATTCGCGAAGCTCACCGACAAGCTCTGGAATGAGGTGAAGCCGCTTTATGAGTCGCTCCACACCTATGTGCGCTGGAAGCTGAACGAGAAATATGGCGATGCGGTTCAGTCCAAGACCGGGCCGATCCGCGCCGACCTGCTCGGTAATATGTGGGCGCAGGAATGGGGTAACATCTACGATGTCGTCGCGCCCCCGGGAGCGGGCGATGTGGGCTATGACATTGGCGAGCTGTTGGTTGCCAAGGATTATGACGCGATCAAGATGGTGAAGACCGGCGAGGCCTTCTACTCGTCGCTCGGCTTCGACCCGATGCCGGAAACATTCTGGACGCGGTCGCAATTCGTGAAGCCGGCCGACCGCGAAGTGCAATGCCATGCCTCGGCCTGGAACCTGGACGATGTCGACGACCTGCGCATCAAGATGTGCATCAAGGTCAATTCGGACGACTTCATCACGATCCAGCACGAGCTGGGGCATAATTACTATCAGCGTGCCTATAACAAGCTGCCGATCCTGTATCGCGACGGCGCCAATGACGGGTTCCATGAGGCGATTGGCGACTTTGCGGCGCTGTCGATCACGCCCGACTATCTGGTTCAGGTCGGTCTGCTCGACGAAAGCAAGGTGCCGAGCGCGGACAAGGACACCGGGCTGCTGCTGCGTCAGGCGATGGACAAGGTCGCGTTCCTGCCATTCGGCCTGCTGATCGACAAATGGCGCTGGGGCGTGTTCTCGGGTGGCATTCCTGCGGGCGGCTATCAGGGTGCGTGGGACGCGCTACGCCTGCAATACCAGGGGATTACGCCCCCGGTGAAGCGCGACGAGACCAAGTTCGATCCGGGCGCGAAATACCATATCCCGGCGAATGTGCCCTACACCCGCTATTTCCTCGCCCGGCTGTTGCAGTTCCAGTTCTACAAGGCTGCGTGCGATCAGGCGGGGTGGAAGGGGCCGCTCCACCGCTGTTCCTTCTATGGCAACAAGGAAGTCGGCGCGAAGCTGAACGCCATGTTGGAAATGGGCGCGTCCAAGCCGTGGCCCGACGCGCTGGAGGCGTTCACCGGCAGCCGCGAGATGTCCGGCGCGGCGATGGTCGAGTATTTCGCGCCGCTCAAGGCGTGGCTCGACGAGCAGAACAAGGGCAAGCCGAAGGGCTGGTAAGGACAAAGGCCGCCGCGAGGGAATCGCGGCGGCCTTAACTGTGCGGTTGCGTTCCGGTCAGCTGGGAAGCGTGTCCGGGATCGTGCCTTCATCAGCGATCCCCGCAGCGAATGAGGCCGAGCTGTCGGTGCCATCGGCCTGATGCGCGGTTGCCCCCGAGGGCTTGGCGTCGTCCTTGGGCCCGCTTTGGCCCTTCTGCACGGCGTAAAAGATGCCGGCGACAGCGGCGCCGATCGCAGCGACCCCGCCGATCAAGGTCGCGAAGAAATTGCGGTCGCCCATTTTCTCGCGCGTCTCGGCAACGAACTGCACGGGGGCGGAGTCGGTGACCGTTTGCGCTGCGTTGTGCGCCGCCGAAGAGACTTTCGCCGCAGCCGCCTCGACCGCAGCGCGCGGCCGGCTGGCGGCTGGTTTGCGCGTGGATGCGCGCGGCTTGGTGGTTGCAGCGGGCTTGCGCGTGGCAGCGGTGCGGCGCGGGGGCGGTGCCTTGTCTGCGGCGGTCGGAGCCTTGGCAGCGGCCGGTTTGCGCGCAGGAGCCTTGGTCGGCGTTGCGGGCGTCTCCACCGCTGCGGGCGGTTCCGCAGCTGGCTTTGGCGCGGCTTTTGGCTTGGCCGGCGCCTTTGCCTTGGCCGGTGCCTTTGCAGGGGCCTTGGGCTTCGCCGGAGCTTTTGCCTTGGCCGGGGCGGGTGCTTTGGCTTCGTCAGCCTTTGCCGTCGGCTTCGCTGCCGCCCGGCGCGGCTTGGCTTGTGGCTTGGCCTCGGTCGGGGTGTCGCCGTCGTTCGATGTGGTCGGGGCTTTCGCCATCACGCAACTCCAGTGGTTTCGTGTCAGTAACCAACCTGACGCCAATCGGTTTCCCGCGTCAATGAAAAGCGCGCGCTCGGCCCGAACTTACCGGAACGGTGGTTCGTTGAACGCGCGCAGCTTGCGGGAATGCAGCTTGGCGCCTTCCCGCCGCAATTGCTCGCAGGTTTCGATCCCGATCTTGAGGTGCTCGGCGATCGCGCGTTCGTAGAAGCGATTGGCCTGGCCGGGGAGTTTCAGCTCGCCATGCAGCGGCTTGTCCGACACACACAGCAACGTGCCGTAGGGGACGCGGAAGCGATAGCCCTGTGCGGCCAGCGTTGCGCTTTCCATGTCCACGCCAACCGCGCGGCTCAATGAGAAGCGCAGCGCCGAGCGCGAGAAGCGCAATTCCCAGTTGCGGTCGTCGGTGGTGACGATCGTGCCGGTGCGCAGGCGGCGCTTGAGCTCCTCGCCCGACTGGCCCGACACGGCCTCGGCCGCGCGCGCCAGCGCCTGTTGCACTTCGGCAATGGCCGGGATCGGGATTTCCGGCGGCAGCACGTCGTCGAGCACATGGTCGTCGCGCAGATAGGCATGGGCGAGGACATAGTCGCCGATCCGCTGGCTGGGGCGCAGGCCGCCGCAATGGCCGATCATCAGCCACGCCTCGGGACGCAGCACGGCAAGGTGGTCGGTAATCGTCTTGGCGTTGGATGGGCCGACGCCGATGTTCACCAGCGTGATGCCGCTTCCGTCCTCGGCCATCAAATGCCAGGCCGGCATCTGGTGGCGCCGCCACGCGCTGTCGGTCAGCAGCATTTCGGGGTCGTCGCCAGCCTTGAACACGATGCCGCCCGGCCCGGACACGCCGGTAAAGCGGCTGCCCTCACCAACCTGCTCCGCCGCCCAGCGCACGAATTCATCGACATAGCGGTGATAGTTGGTGAACAGGATGTACTGCTGCACATGCTCGGTCGGCGTGCCGGTATAGTGGCGCAACCGCGCGAGGCTGAAATCGGTGCGCAAACCGTCGAACAGCGCGAGCGGGCGGGTTCCGTCCTGGCTGATCCAGCTGCCGTCGGCGATCTCGTCGCCAATATGCGCCAGCTCCGTCGCAGGAAAATGCCGGGCGAGTTCGAGCACCGACACCTGATCCATCTTCAGCACATGACTGGGATCGATCACATAGGGAAAGGGAATTTCCTGACGGCCGGTGGTCGCGCTGACCTCAACGTCATAATCCTCGATCAGCAGGGTCAGCTGCTCGACCAGATACGCGGCGAACATTGCGGGGCGGGTGACGCTGATCGCATAATCGCCGGGTTCGACAAGGCGGCCGAAGCTGCGCGCCGGGGTCGGGCGATCGACTTCGTTGCGGTAGCGGACACGGATTTCGGGATAGGCGAAGCTGCCGTCGCTACGATGCGCCGGATCCGGGGCAATCCCCTGGGTCAGATAGAGATCGAGCGCCTCACGCAGGCGGGTGACGGAGGCGGTGTGCAGCCGATCCAGCTCGGCGACGATTTGTTCTGCTTGTGTCATCTTCCATCGCTAAATGGCACGGCGTATTTTGGCAAGATGGCAGGAAAAAGGGGGCGCCGGTCGGTGCGGCACCCCCCCAAATTGTTACTTCTCGTCGTCCTTGTCGAGCAGCTTGCTCACGCCGAACGCGGCCCCCGCAACTGCGGCAGCAGCACCAGCGGCGATGGCGGCGGCGGCAACAGGGTTCTTCTTTGCGGCATCGACGACATCGTCGAACGCTTCGCTGATGGCTTCACCGGCGTCGGTCAGCGCTTCCTTGGCCTGGCTGAACAGCGACTCGTCGCCGGTGGCGGTTTCAGTGGTCGCCGGGGTGGTGGCGGGCTTGGTCTCTTCGGTCATGTCGAATTCTCCCTACGGCAATGACAACAGCTTCGCCGCACACCGGTTCCGCCGTCAACGGCGAACCGGGGCGCGACCGGAACCGTTAGAGGTTTTCCAGCATATGCTCGGCCGAGCTCACCTTGAACTCGCCGGGCGCTTCGACGTGGAGCTGCTCGACCACGCCGTCATTGACCAGCATTGCATAACGCTGGCCGCGCGTACCCATGCCGAACTTGCTGCCGTCAAATTCGAGCCCGACCGCCTTGGCAAAGGCACCATTGCCATCGGAGAGCATCGTCACGTCGCCGGCATCGGCGCTCTTCGCCCATGCGCCCATGACAAAGGCGTCGTTGACCGCAGTGCAGGCGATCTCGTCCACGCCCTTGGCCTTCAGCGCGTCCGCCTTCTCGACATAGCCGGGCAGGTGGCGGGCCGAGCAGGTCGGGGTGAACGCGCCGGGGACCGAGAAGAGCGCGACCTTGCGGCCCGCGAAAAATTCGTCCGAGCTAACCTGCTCGGGGCCACTCTCAGTCGCCTTGACGAAGGTCGTGGGGGGAATGCGGTCGCCGATCTGGATGGTCATCTGGGTATCCTCTGCCTGCGCTGAACTGCGGCTGGTCGTGCAAGTGGCATGGCCGCCGCGATTTTCAAGCGTGGCGAAGTGGAAGCTGCAGGACTATGTTCGCGCCCGATGGAAGAGAGCCGTTTTCTGACCGGGCAGATCCTGCTCGCCTTGCCCGGAATCGGCGATCCCCGGTTCGAGCGGGCGGTGATCGCGATGTGCGCGCATGACGAACAGGGCGCATTGGGGGTTGGCATCGGGCATGAGCTGGAAGATCTGACCCTCTACGACCTGCTCGGGCAGTTCGAAATCGATCCGGGCGTCGCGCCCGATGCGCCGCTTCATTATGGCGGCCCCGTTGAGCCCCGCCGCGGGTTCGTGGTGCATTCCACCGACTGGGGTGGGCAGGACACGATCGATGTCGCGGGACGCTGGGCGCTGTCGGGTACGATCGACGTGCTGCGCGCCATCGCCGACGGGACCGGTCCGTCGCGCTGGATTGTCGCACTCGGCTATGCCGGCTGGAGCGAGGGGCAGTTGGACGCGGAAATGACGCGCCATGGCTGGTTCAACGTGCCGGGGGACGCGGCGTTGCTCTACGAGAGCGATGCCGGTCAGCGTTGGGAGCGCAGCTTTGCCCGCGCCGGAATCGACCCGCGCCTGTTGACCCCAGGCGCTGGAACGGCCTGAGGTCCTTCGCCGAGCAATGCTTGCCGCGATGGGGTTCCGCATCCGTGCCGATATCCGTGCGCTGGTCCGCGCACGGACATCGGTCGGCTGAGCGCTTACTTCTTCGCCTTTTGCTCGGCGCGGATTGTTTCGGGAGACGGGATGACCGGCGATAGCGCGGCAATCACCTGCTCGGCATCAGCGAACATCGGGGCGGCCAGGCCGGGGTCGCCCTTGTTGCCGGTGATGAACGCGGCCAGCACGAGCCGGTCGCCGACGATCGGGAGCATCGTGAACCCCTGATGCCCGCGCGACTTGGCGAGCAGCGCCGCGTGCAGGGCGTAGGCGGGGAATAGCGCGTCGAAATCGGCACCGTAATAGAACATCCGTTCCATCTTCAGCTTCGACTTGCTGTCGTCCTTCAGCTCAAGCACCAGCTTCGACTTGTCGGTTCGCCAGACCTGCTTGGACAGGTTGCGATAGGCGGCCGCAGAATCGACCGAAGGGATCAGGCGGAACAGGGTCGCATTGTCGCTGTCCTTGGCCAACGCCTCGGCGCGGCGCGTCTCAAGCCGGTCCTTCCACAGTGCCTCAGGAGCGCGGGACAGGCCGCCGATCAGCTCGTCGGGACTGGCGCCCGTGCGCAGCCGCCGTGTGACCTCGACCACGCTGCCGAATGAAGCGGCGACCCATTGCGAGCGCGCGGCGAATAGCCGCCGCGCCGCCGCCAGTTCGCCGCGCTGGGTCTGGCGGATGATGCCGTGCAGGTCCAACAGCTCGACGATCTCGCTCGCATCTTTTTCGGTGTCGCCGGCCGCGCGACGCTTTTCAGCGTTCGCGCGGGCCTCGGCGATGCGGGTGTCGGACAGTTCGGCATTGCCCGCCAGCGCCAACGTGATGGCGGAGCGGGCGATCACCGCGCTGCCGCGTGACTCCGGAACGGTGCGCTTGTTGAAATCGACCTGTGCCTCACGCACGGCGGCGGCTTCGGCAAAGCGGCCCCATTCCTCGAGCCGGTCGGCCTGCGCCCCGGTGCCGAAGCCCAGCCGGCTCCGCCACGCGCGGAATTCCGCCTCGCGCGGCGACTCTGCCGGGTCGATCAACAGATAGTCGGGGACGCTCAGCAACGGCGTGAGGAGGAATTGCGCTTCGCCCAAGTTGCGCAGCGCCGTCTCGCGCGCTTCCGTCGGTTTGCCCGCGCGATACAGGGCAGCTGCAGCGATCAGATCGAACGCGCGACCCTGCGACCGGACATAATAGGGATTGGCCATGAATCCGGCGGCTTCAGCCTGCGACCGCGCCAGTTCGGCATCGGCGACCGCGCCATCATAATCCTTCGCCTCGATCTTGTGGATCGCGCGGCCGAGGATCAAATTGACCCGGCGATAGTCGTTGGTCTCGCGCTTTTCGCCGTCGATCAGGGTCGAGCAGATCGCGACACCTTCGGCACCGAATTTGCGCTTGTCGGGGTCGGCATTTTCGGGCGGCGGGGCGAACAGCGCGAGCAGGGTGATCGCGCCGATCAGCCGTGCAGCCGTCTCGCCTGCGCTCATATTGTTGGGATTGCCGTCGCACTGGACGTGAAGCGAGGGCAGCTTTTCTGTCTTTGTCGCCTGTGCCAAGGCCGGTGCGGAGCCCATGCACGCGACCATCAGCGCCAGCGCCGCGGCGCCGGTGTTCGACCGAATCTTCATTGATAAGCCCCCAAAAACCCTTCCGGAAACAGAGGTGCCAGTGGAGGAAATGGCTGTCAACGCGATGCGTTAAGCGCCGTCGAGAACGCCATATAAAGATATCTTTATGTTTCGTTTGCGCATTGCGCGATGATCGGCTAGGGGCGCGGGCACAGTCGTGGGCATGCCGCGGCGATAAATTCACTAGCCGGAGAAAGATCGTGGCCACCGTGCTCGACAAGACCGAATACGTCATCAAGGACATCAGCCTCGCCGCGTTCGGCCGCAAGGAAATCGAGATCGCCGAAACCGAAATGCCGGGCCTGATGGCGCTGCGCGAGGAATTCGGCGAGAGCAAGCCGCTCAAGGGCGCGCGCATCACCGGTTCGCTGCACATGACGATCCAGACCGCAGTGCTGATCGAGACGCTCAAGGACCTGGGCGCCGAGCTGCGCTGGGCGACCTGCAACATCTATTCGACCCAGGACCATGCCGCCGCCGCGATCGCCGCCGCCGGCATCCCCGTCTTCGCCGTGAAGGGCGAGACGCTGGAAGAATATTGGGATTATGTGATCCGCATCTTCGATTGGGGTCAGGACCAGACCTGCAACATGATCCTCGACGACGGTGGCGACGCCACCATGTTCGCGCTGTGGGGCGCGCGCGTCGAGGCAGGTGAAGAGCTGTTCAGCCCGTCGAACGAGGAAGAGGAGATCTTCGTCGCGACGCTGAAGCGCTTCCTGGCCGAACGTCCGGGCTACCTCACCAAGACCGTCGCGGCGATCAAGGGCGTGTCGGAAGAGACCACCACCGGCGTGCATCGCCTGTACGAGCTGTCGAAGAAGGGCAAGCTTCCCTTCCCGGCCATCAACGTCAATGACAGCGTCACCAAGTCGAAGTTCGACAACCTCTATGGCTGCAAGGAATCGCTGGTCGACGCGATCCGTCGCGCCACCGACGTGATGTTGGCCGGCAAGGTCGCTTGCGTCGCCGGCTTCGGCGATGTCGGCAAGGGCTCGGCGGCGTCGCTGCGCAATGGCGGCGCGCGCGTGCTGGTGACCGAAATCGATCCGATCTGCGCGCTGCAGGCGGCGATGGAAGGCTATGAAGTCGTGACGATGGAAGAGGCCGCCCCGCGCGCCGACATCTTCGTCACCGCGACCGGCAACGAAGGCGTGCTGACCGTCGATCACATGCGCGCGATGAAGAACATGGCGATCGTGTCGAACATCGGCCACTTCGACAGCGAGATCGAGATCGCGGGCCTCAACAACATGAAGTGGACCGAGATCAAGCCGCAGGTCGACGAGGTCGAGTTCCCGGATGGCAAGAAGATCATCGTGCTGTCGAAGGGCCGCCTGGTGAACCTGGGCAACGCGACCGGCCACCCGTCGTTCGTCATGTCGACGTCGTTCACCAACCAGGTGCTGGCACAGATCGAACTGTGGACCGCGTCGGAAAAGTACAAGAACGAAGTGTACGTCCTGCCCAAGCATCTCGACGAAAAGGTCGCGGCGCTGCACCTCGAAAAGCTGGGCGTGAAGCTGACCAAGCTGAACCAGCGTCAGGCCGATTATATCGGCGTGCCGGTCGAGGGGCCGTTCAAGCCGGATCATTATCGCTACTAAGCGGTAGAGCCGAACGGAAAGGGGGCGCTTCGAGCATCGGAGCGCCCCTTTTTTTGTTTCCGCTGAGCGGTGTTGCTTCCCGCTCCGGTTCAGGATGGGCGATCACCGTCCGCGCCGGGCTTGTGGGCGTTGCCGGGGACAGCACGACTTCGTAAGAGCGGGGGTCATGAAGGTTCCGGCGCGTTGATCGAGATTTCCCAAACCGCAGCGGCCCTGGCCGGCGCAGCGCTTGCACTGTTGCTCGCGGCTGGCGGGCTGATGCTGTTCGTCGGGTTGCGCGCACGGTCGCGGGCGGCGCGGTTGAGCGATGCCAATGCGCGCTTGCTCGCCCTGGCAGCGGGGTCGCCGGCGCTGGCGATGATCGTGCGGGCGGACGGGCGGATTGATCTGTCGATCGCGCTCGCCAATCTGTTCGGCTTCGACACTGTGCCGGCGCATTTTTCCGACCTGATCGACAATGATTCCGTCCTGGCGCCCGAAGATGCGCAGATGCTGGGGCAGGAGGTCAGCGCGGCGCAGCGGGCGGGCAAGCCGTTCCGCATGATCGTGCCGGTGCGCGGGGCGAGCCGGACGTTGCTTGCCAGCGGTATGCGGGCGCCCGATGCAGTGCGCGCGCCGGGCGGAGCGGTGCTGTGGTTCCTCGATGCAACCGAATCGAGCGAGGAAGTGGCGCGCTTTGCCGCGGAGGCCGATCGCTATCGCGTCGCGTTCGATGCGCTGACCGGTCTGATCCAGTCGGCGCCGATGCCGATGTGGTATCGCGACCCCGAGCTGCGCATCGCGATGGTCAACAACGCCTATGTCGAGGCGGTCGAGGGCAAGGATGCCGAGCAGGTTGTCGCGTCCGGCGTCGAGCTGGTCGATGCCTCGGCACCGGGCGGGCCGCTTGCCAGCGCGGCGCATGCGCGGGAAGTGAACGCGCCGCAGATGGTGAAGCTGCCCGCGACGATTGGTGGCAAGCGGCGCACGCTGCACATCCATGACGTGCCGTTGCCGACCGGTGGGGTCGCGGGCTTTGCCGTGGATGTTGAGGAGCTGGAACAGGCACGCGGCGGCATCAAGCGCGCGGCGGATGCGCAGCGCGCGATGTTCGACCGGCTGTCGGCGGGCGTGGCGCAGTTCGGGCCGGATCGCGCGCTGGTATTCTGTAACCAGCCGTTCCGGCGCATTTTCGAGCTCAAGAACGAATGGCTCGCCGACCGGCCCGAGTTCGACCGCATCCTTGAGCGGATGCGCGAGGCTAACCGCTTGCCGGTGGTGCGCGACTTTCCCGGGTGGAAGAATGAGCGGCGTGAGTGGTTCCTGGCGGCGGAGAGCGCGCGCGAGGAGAATTGGACGCTGCCCGGCGGCACGCATTTGCGCGTAGTCGCCCAGCCTTTGCCCGAGGGCGGGCTGCTGACGATTTTCGAGGATCTGACCGAGCAGGTGCAGCTGGCGAGCGCGCGCGACACGCTGTTGCGGGTGCGGACGGCGACGTTCGACAATCTGTTCGAGGGGCTGGGCGTGTTCGCCGCCGACGGACGGCTGCAGCTGTGGAATAACCGGTTCAAGACCGCCTGGGGGTTTGAGGACGCATTCATCACGGCGCATCCGCGGGTCGATGCGCTGGCCAAGCAAGCGGCGGGCAAACTGGCCAAGCCGGGTCGCGCGTCGCTGATCGGCGATCTGGTGCGCGCCGCGACGGTCGAGCGGCAGCAGCGCGGGGGATCGATCGAGTTCGCCGATGGCCGGCACTTCGAGGTGGCGGCGGTGCCGCTGCCCGATGGCAACGCGCTGTTCACGATGCTCGACATTTCCGATCGGCGGCGGATCGAAAATGCGCTGCGTGAGCGCAACGACGCGCTGGAGGCGGCCGACCGGATCAAGACCGCGTTCGTCGCCAGCATGAGCTATGAACTCCGCACCCCGCTGACGTCGATCAAGGGCTTCGCGGAGATGCTCTACAATGGCTATGCGGGCGAATTGCCGCAGACGGCAGTCGATTATTCGGGCGCAATCCTGGAGTCGGTCGGACGGCTCGGCGATTTGGTCGACGATGTGCTCGACCTGACCCGCGACGGCGGGGCGCTGGCCCGCGAGACGGTCGATCTGGAGTTGATCGCGGGCGCAGCGGTCGAGAATGTCGAGCCGTCGATCAAGACCAAGAAGATCGAACTGGCGGTCGACATTCAGGGAAGCGCTGGCAGCATCCAGGGCGATCCCCGCCGCATCCGCCAAATTATCGAACATCTGCTGCGTCACGCGGTGAGCGGAACGGGTGAGGGTGGTCGCGTGCTGCTGCACATCGACGGGTCGGACAAGAAGGCGCGGATCGTGGTATCCGACGACGGCCCGGGCATGGCGGCGGACGTCGCGGCCAAGGCGTTCGACCGTTTCGCGCAGGCTGGGATCAGCCGCAACGGCGAGCGCGCGCTGCAACTCGGCCTGCCGATCGCCAAACAGTTTGTCGAGGCGCATCGCGGGACGATCGCACTGGTAACTGAGCCGGGGCAGGGGACGATGGTGGTTGCGGAGCTTCCACGCGCATGATCGCGCTGGCGGATGCAGCGGCGACCGAGGCGTTCGGGCGTGCGCTCGCTGAGCGGGTGCGGCCGGGCGATGTCGTCGCGCTGTCGGGACCGCTGGGCGCGGGCAAGACCAGCATTGCACGCGGGCTGCTCGCTGCGCTGGGTCTGGAAGACGAGGCGCCGTCGCCGAGCTATGCGATCGTTCAGCCTTATGCGCCGCCAGAGGTCGCCTTTCCGGTGCTGCATGTTGACCTCTACCGGATCGACGATCCGGACGAGGCGGAGGAGTTGGGGCTGGACGATGGGCGCGCAGATTCGCTGCTGCTGGTCGAATGGCCGGAACGGCTGCCTGATAGCGTCTGGGCGGACGCCCTGGTGGTGACACTGACGATCGAAACCGATGGATCGCGCGCCTTGACAGCGCGTGTGCCGGCGGCATGGAAGGACCGATGGCCCCTGTGACCCCAAGCGCGAGCGACGGCGTGATTTCGCCCCCCGACATGAATCCGCCCGCACGGGCGCCCCATTTCCTCGCCGAGATCGGCTGGGGGGACAGCGAAATCCTGCCGCTGGCGGGCGACGCATCGTTCCGCCGCTATTTCCGGGTGCAGGCACCGGGGCGCAGCGCGATCCTGATGGACGCGCCGCCTCCGCATGAGGACCCGCGGCCGTTCATCTCGATCGCGCGCTGGTTGACCGATCGCGGCTTTGCTGCGCCGACCATTTATGGCGAAGACCTTGAGGTCGGGCTGGTGCTGATCGAGGATTTTGGCGACGCGCGGCTGCGTGAGACGGTGGACGCTGCGCCCGAGAGCGAGTTGCGGCTGTACGAGGCGGCGATCGATGTTCTGATCCGGTTGCGCGGGCATGAAGCGGCGGAGCTCGATCCCTATGATGTCGCGACCTGTCAGCGGGAGGCGGCGCTGCTGACCGACTGGTATTGCCCGGCGATTGGCGTGGATGCCGATGTCGAGGGGTATCGGGCAGCATGGAACGCGGTGCTGGCGCCCACGCTGCACGGCCAGCGGGTGACAGTGCTGCGCGACTATCACGCCGAGAACCTGATGCTGATCGAGGGGAGCGAGACGCTGGGCCTGCTCGATTTCCAGGATGCGCTGGCGGGGCATCCGGCCTATGACCTCGTCTCGCTGCTGCAGGATGCGCGGCGCGATGTGCACCCCGATCTGGAGGCGGCGATGCTCGACCGGTACCGCCGGATTACCGGGGCGGACGAAGCGTTCGTCGACGCCTATCATGTGCTCGGCGCGCAGCGGAATGCGAAGATCATCGGCATCTTCACCCGCCTGTGGCGGCGCGACGGCAAGCCGCGTTATCCGGGACTGTGTCCGCGCGTGTGGGGCTATCTTGAGCGCGACCTTCAGCACCCGGCGCTGGCTCCAGTGAAAGCGTGGTTCGACGCAAATATCCCGGCGCATTTGCGTGGCGACCCGATGGTGGTGGTGCAGGCGTGAGCACGAAAAAGACGCTGGCGATCCGGCCAATCCCGGCCGGTTCTGTGCCGCGCACCGCGATGGTGATGGCAGCGGGGCTGGGCAAGCGCATGCGGCCGCTGACCGCGACCCGGCCCAAGCCGCTGGTCGAGGTCGCAGGCAAGCCGCTGATCGACCATGTGTTCGACCGGCTGCGCAGCGCCGGCGTCGAACGCGCGGTGGTCAATGTCCATTACCTTGCCGATGCGTTGGAGGCGCATGTCACTCACCGGGTGAAGGACATCGAGGTGCTGGTTTCCGACGAGCGCAAGCAGCTGATGGAGACTGGAGGCGGGCTGGTGCAGGCGCGCGACATGCTGGGCGATGAGCCCTTTGTCTGCGTCAACAGCGATAACCTGTGGGTCGACGGCCCGATCGACGCGATCCGCCAGCTGGCGGCGGCGTGGGACGATGACCGGATGGACGCGCTGTTGCTGCTCGTCCCGCTGGCGCGCGCGCATTGTCATGGCGGGCAGGGCGATTTTCACCTCGACCCGTTCGGCAAGATCGTCGGGCGGCGCAAGCCGGGGCGGCTGGCACCGTTCGTCTATACCGGGGTGCAGATCCTGTCGCCGCGCGTGATCCGCGACTGGCCGGAAGGGCCGTTTTCGACCAATTTGTTCTGGCAGCGCGCGATGGAAGCCGGGCGCGCGTTCGGCGTGGTGCATCAGGGGCTGTGGTTCGACGTGGGTTCACCGCCAGCGATTGCGGCGACCGAGGCGGTGTTGGCGGACGGGTGAGGGAGCTTTATTTGGGAACTATATACCTAACTAGCCAAAAATCGTTTGACGGAACCGTTCCGATTGGCTAGTTAGGTTACATGAGCAGCAAGCCTGAAACCGTCAGCCTCTACCAGTTCTTCCAGCGGTTCCCGAATGAGGAAGCGGCGCGGGAATATTTCGAGCGCAACCGCTGGAACGGCGAAGTCTCCTGCCCCCACTGTGGCAGCCTGTCGGTCGCTCCGGTCAAGAACCAAAAGCCGATGCCCTATCGCTGCCGCGACTGCCGCCAGCATTTCAGCGTCCGCACGGGCACCGTCCTAGCGGAAAGCCGCCTCCCGCTGCACAAGTGGCTGATGGCGATCTACATGATGACCACCGCGCGCAAGGGCATCCCCTCGACCCAGATGGCGCGCGAGCTGGGCGTAACCCAGAAGTCGGCATGGTTCCTCGCCCAGCGCATTCGCGAAACGTGGCTTGGCGGTTCGTCGGATGGCGACATGGGCGGTCACTTGCAGGCCGACGAAGCGTTCATCGGCGGCAAGGAAAAGAACAAGCACGAGAGCAAACGTCAGCATCTGGGCCGTGGTGGCGTCGGCAAGGTGGCTGTGGTCGGCATCCGCGACGAGAACGATCAAGTCCGCGCCACGCCGGTTGCAGACACCACCGGCAAGACGCTCGTCGGCTTCATTGAAGCGAACGCGCCCGCTGGCGCAACGGTCGTGACCGACGAGTTCGCGGGCTATCGCAGCCTCACCTCAAAGGGCTTTACGCACCACACCGTCAATCACGGCGCTGGCGAGTATGTCCGCCACTACTGCCTTCACACCAACGGCATTGAGAGCTTCTGGGCGCTGCTCAAGCGCGGCCACTACGGCATCTATCACTACATGTCGCCGAAGCATCTGCACCGCTACGTCAACGAGTTCTCTTTCCGCCACAACACCGCGCAAGCTGGCACGATGGCTTTCATCGAAGGCACCATCGCTCGCATGATGGGCAAGCGCCTCACCTATAAGGAACTAACGCATGGCTAAGGATATCGAACCGATCGACGCTGATTTCGACGATGTGGCGAAATCCATGGTGTCGACCGCAAGTGCACCTGCGACTACCGGCCCCGTGCCTACAGCGGTGGTCGACGGCTTTCTGCCCTTGGGCAATATCGAAATCCCGTGCGCGGTTTTGGATGATATCCACAACACGCGCGTGCTGACCCAAGAGGGTTTCCTGAAATCCATCGGGCGAGCCGGAAAGGCAAAAGGGGGCGAGGGATCGACGGTCGACGGGATGCCGCCATTTTTGCGCGCAAAGAACCTTATTCCGTTTATTACCAGTGACTTGATTAGGTCGACGGAACCTATCGTTTTTGAGACGCGCCGGGGAGTGCGCGCATTCGGCTATCGTGCGACCCTGTTACCTTCGGTGTGCTGGGTCTATCACGATGCCATGCTCGCTGGGGCGCTGCTGCCAACCCAAGAGCATATCGCCAAGGCTTGCACCCAGCTTCTACGCGCGCTCACTGACAAAGCGATCAATGATCTCGTCGACGAAGCCACCGGCTTTCGCGATCTCAACCGCCGCCGGGTGCTTGAGCAGGTTCTTCGCGAGTATGTCAGCCCTGAAGCGCTGCCATGGGCGCTTACCTTCGATGACGACCTCTACATGAATATCTTCCGCCTAAACGGGTGGGACTTCACCGAGGAATCCATCAAGAAGCGTCCCGGAATCGTCGGGAAGTGGACGAACGACTTCTATGAGCGCTTTGCCCCCGGCGTTCTGGCTGAAATACAGCGTATCGTTCCGCGCGACGACAAGGGGCGGCCCAAGGTGCGACTGCATCAGATGCTCTCCGACCATGTTGGCCATCCGAAGCTGCGGGAGTTCCTTGAAGGTCTGAAGGCGCTTATGCGCATCTCGCCTAACTGGTCGACCTTCCAGGATCATCTGAAGCGCGCATATCCGCACTTCGATGAAAAGCTCCAATTGGACTTTCTGGACCGCCTCACGCTGCCGCGAAAGTGACACCATGCCGGTTTGACGATGTGAACTGGCTAGGCTTCCTCGTCATCCTTGCCGCCATTTTTCGGGCCGAACAGTTCTTTCGCCGCATGTAGGGCACCCAAAAGGTCGTCAAAACCCCAGCGGCGGCTCAGCACGAGCGCCATTGCGACATAGATGATCCCGGCGAAGCTACCCGCTGCGACCCCAACCCCTGCATAGATCAGTGAAACGAGGAGCAATCCTGAAAAGGAGAACCACAAGAAGCGCTCCTCTTTTCGTTGATCCTCCGACTGCTCCAAGCGCCGTTGAAGCGCCTCTACCTGCAAATCTGCGGGCGTGACGTTTTCAACTCGTGTCAGATTCCCTGCGGGCCTTACCGCTGGCAGGTTATCAGTGGAGCCGGTCCCGGTATTCTCTGGCGATGTCTCCATTCGGGATTTCGACCCCTTTTGCCCCCTGACGATAATGCGCGGCCCATGCGCCACGATCCCAATGAGACTCCGCTACGAGTTGTCCGCCGGTAAGATCGCCAAACACGTCTAGCGTCCGCTCAAAAACACCTTCCCATTCCCGAATGGGGCCGCGTGTTTTGAAAATGAAAGGCTTGATCGGCTTCGCGCCAAACAACTTCGCCTTGTGGTAGGCGTCAGGGTGAACCGGGCCTAAATCCCAAGCCTCAAACGTGCCTGAGACTAGAGGCCTCTCGTGTTCACCCAACGCGATCATCTGTGCGAAATAGAGGAGCTTCTGCGCCTCAAGGTTGGTGATGCTCCAATCCTTGAGTTCGCATAGCCTGCGCATCGCTTTTGCTGCTGGTATCGGCATAGCTTTCTCCGTTCCCTATATGGACTTTGGGAATCGGTGGTTCAATCCCACCAACTAGCCGGACCAACCCGCCGCTCGTTCCGATGCGTGGCTAGTTAGGTATATAGTCCCCCTTTATTTCTTCTTCGTCTGGGTGGGCTACCGCAACGCCGAGTCGTCGCACCCGTTCCTGGGCCGGGGCAAGTGGGCGGGCTTCAACTGCGCCTCATGCCACGGCTACCAGATCAGCAGCGTCATTTGACGTTGACATGTGTTTGGTGAGTGGAATTAGGCACCGCTTCCATTCGGCAATCACCTGAAGGAACAGGGGTGCCGCCTCTTCCCTAACGAGACGCCGAGCAGCAAAATCTCTTGCTAGCCAATCACGATCTGCTTGGATTGTAGGACTCTGAGCTGCCATCAGGGCGAATACGAATACGATCATCGCTTACCTTGAACCACGCGGTGCTACGCGCATAGGTGGTAAGGCTAAAATTCGTAGAAAATCAGGCGCTGCGAGGTATCACCCACCCAATCTCATTCCTCCCCCGGAGGGGGAGGGGGACCGGCGCAGCCGGTGGAGGGGTAGTTCTCCTCTCGGCGACGTCGCGTGACGAAGCTACCCTCCGTCACCGCATCGCGGCGCCACCTCCCCCTCCGGGGTAGGAGTTTTGGGCCGTCGTGACGATGTGTTGGACGACGCCTTCGAGGTTGGTCAGCACTTCCTGAGCGGGGATACGGAGCGTGCGGACCCCTTGGGTCAGCAGCCAGCCATCGCGGGCTGCGTCGCGCTGGGGGCGGTCACCATATTCGTGCGCCTCGCCGTCGATCTCTACGACGAGTTTGAACCGGGGGCAGAAGAAGTCGAGGATATAGAGTCCGGCGGGGTGTTGGTGGCGGAAGCGCAGTCCGTTCGGGCGTTTCTTCAGCTCGCGCCACAGAGTGATTTCGGGCAGGCTCATCGTTCGGCGCAGGTGTTTTGCGCGTTGCTGGGTTTCCTTCGGGCCGTGCAGCATTTGGTGAGCTACCCCTCCACCGCCTTCGGCGGTCCCCCTCCCCCTCCGGGGGAGGATTTTGGTAGCAGTTTCAGCGTGGCGTTTCTACGATCTCCCGACCGATGACCACCCGCCTCAACCTCTTCACCATCCCGCCGCATCGCGCCTTTGCCGATGCGCTCGCGCAGGGGTTGATCCGGCGGCATGGGGGCGATCCGTTGCGGCTGGCGCGGGGCGTGGTGCTGGTGCCGACCAATCGCGCCAAGCGGACGATCACCGATGCATTCGTGCGGGCGAGCGGGGGCGGGTTGTTGTTGCCGCGCATGGTGGCGATCGGCGATCCCGAGCTGGACGAGGCGGCGGGGCCGTTTCTCGATCCGGCCGACGATGACGCGCCAATCCCGCCCGCGGTCGATCCATTGCAGCGGCGGATGATCCTGGCGCGGTTGATCGAGGCGCATGACCGCAGCGTCGATGCGGCAGAGGCGGTGCGGCTGGCGGGGGATCTGGGGCGGACGCTCGACCAGATGCTGGTCGAGGAGATTGCGCCGAGCGCGCTGCGCGATGTGGTGCTGCTCGATCACCTAACGGTGCATTGGCAGCGCGCGCTCGATCTGTTCGAGATCATATTGGAGAAATGGCCACAAGCGCTTGAGAAGCTTGGGCGGATCGATCTGGCCGAGCGGCGCAACCGGTTGCTCGACCGGGTCGCGAAGCGCTGGAGCACGGAACCGCCCGAGCGCTTTGTCTGCGCGGCGGGGATTACCACGAGCGCGCCTGCGATCGCGCGGCTGCTGCGCGTCGTGGCGGGACTGCCGCAGGGGCAGGTGGTGCTGCCGGGCGTCGATCTGGCGATGGCGGACGAGGAATGGGCGATGCTGGGGCCGTTCCCGGCTGACCCCGCGAGCGGGCGGCGCAAGCGCAGCCTGGAGACGCATCCGCAATTCCATCTGAAGCTGTTGATCGACCGGATGGGCGTGCAGCGCGGCGAGTTCGAGAGCTGGCGCGTGGCGACCGAGCTGGATGCGCCGCCCGCGCGCAGCAAGGCGATTGCGAGCGCGATGATGCCCGCCGAGCGCACGACCTTGTGGAGCGACCTGCCCGCGGGCGAGCGACGGCTGGCGGGGGTGCGCGCGCTGGAAGTCGCGACCCCGGCGGAGGAGGCGCAGGGGATTGCGTTGGCGTTGCGGCAGGCGCTGGAGGAACCGGGGCGGACGGCGGCGCTGGTGACGCCGGATCGCGCGCTGGCCAAGCGGGTGGCGGCGCATTGCGCGCGCTGGGGCATTGCGATCGACGATTCCGCCGGGTCGGCGCTGGCGATCCTGCCGCCGGGGACGCTGTTGCTGGCGCTGGCCGAGGCGGCGGCGCAGAGCTTTGCGCCGATGGCGTTGCTGGCGTTGCTCAAACATCCGCTGGTGCGTGCGGGCGAGGCGCGCATCGGGTGGCTGGAGCAGGTGCGCATCCTCGACCTCGCGCTGCGCGGGCCGCGACCGCCTGCCGGGCTGGCCGGGGTGGCGGCGCATCTGGCCGATCCCGAGGGCTATGACGCGCGGATGCGGGGGCGGGCGATTGAGCCTTGGGCCGAGATCGCGGCGCTGCTGGAGTCGATCGAGGCGGCGTTCGCGGCGGAGACGGTGCCGCCTGCCACGTTGCTGGCGCAGTTGCGCGAATGTGCCGAGCGGCTGTGCGGCGAGCGGATCTGGGCGGGTGTCGATGGGCGCGCGGCGGCGGCGCTGCTCGACGATCTGGAGCGGGAAGCCGTGCATGGTCCGGCGCTGATCGCACCGGCGAGCCTGCCCGCATTGCTGCGGACATTGATGGACGAGGTGGCGGTGCGACCGCCCCAGGGCGGGCATCCCCGGCTTGCGATCCTGGGTGTGATCGAAGCGCGACTGCATGCCGCCGACCTGCTGGTGCTGGGCGGGTTGAACGAAGGGGTGTGGCCGGGACTGCCGGCGCCCGATCCGTGGCTGGCGCCGCGGATTCGGAGCGAACTGGGCCTGCCGGGGCTGGAGCGGCGGATCGGTCTTGCGGCGCATGATCTGGCGCAGGGGCTGGGCGCGCGCGAGGTGCTTCTGACGCGGGCGAAGCGCGATGCGGGGGCGCCGACGATTGCGTCGCGCTTCTGGCTGCGGCTGGAGGCGCTGTCGGGCGGGCTGGAGCGGGCGAGTGAGATCGAAGCCTGGGCGCGCGCGATCGATGTGCCGGGCGAGCACAAGCCAGTGGCGCGGCCCGAGCCGTGTCCGCCGGTGGCGATCCGGCCGCGATCGATTCCCGTCACCGATGTCGACCGGCTGAAGGCCGACCCCTATGCCTTTTACGCCAAGCGCATGCTGCGGCTGCGCCCGCTCGATCCGGTCGATGCCGATCCGAGCGCGGCGTGGCGCGGGACGGCGGTGCATGACGCGCTGGAGCAATGGGCGCGGCACGATGGCTGCGACCCCGATGCGCTGGAACCGCGCGTGCTGGAGATGCTGCGCGCGGCGCATCCGATGATGCGCGCGCTGTGGCAACCGCGGCTGATCGAGGCGGTGCGCTGGATCGTGCGCGAGACGGCGGCGCATCCGGCGCGGCGCATCCTGGCGGTGGAGCAGGAGGGCGGGATCGACATTGCCGGGGTGCGCCTGACCGGCAAGTTCGACCGGATCGACGCGATGGGCGACGGGACGATCGGCATTGTCGATTACAAGACCGGCCAGCCGCCGAGCACGAAGGCGGTGCGCGCGGGCTATAGTCTGCAGCTGGGGCTGCTGGGCCTGATCGCCGAGCGCGGCGGCTTTGCGGGGATTTCGGGGCGGGCAAGCTGTTTTGAATATTGGTCGCTGGCGCGGAAGAATGGCGAGTTCGGCTATGTCGCGACGCCGGTCGATCCGGCGGAGAAATATGGGCGGATGAAGCCCGAGGACTTCGTGCCGAATGCAGCAGAGAAGTTCGCCGATACGGCCGGCCGGTATCTGACCGGGGGCGAGGCGTTTACGGCCAAGCTGCACCCGGAATATGCGCCCTATTCGGATTATGACCAATTGATGCGCCGGGACGAATGGTATGGCCGTGAGCGGCGCTAATATCTCGGCACTCCCCCCGCTCGCCGGGAGCCAGGGGGCGGCGTCGCAGCCGGAGGCGAGCGTGTGGCTGTCGGCCAGCGCTGGGACGGGGAAAACGCAGGTGCTGGCGGCGCGCGTGTTTCGCCTGTTGCTGCGCGGCGTCGATCCGGGGGCGATCCTTTGCCTGACCTTTACCAAGGCGGGCGCGGCGGAGATGGCGGCGCGGGTCAGCGGGCGGCTGGCCTATTGGGTGCGGGCGAAGCGTGAGGATGTGGCAAAGGACCTTGCGTCCTTGGGTGAGGACATTGCGCCAGAGAAGGTCGCATTCGCGCGGACGCTGTTCGCCAAGGTGCTGGATGCGCCGGGCGGCGGCTTGCGCATCCAGACGATCCATAGTTTCTGCCAGACCTTGCTGTCGGCATTTCCGGTCGAGGCGGGGCTGACGCCGGGGTTTCGGCCGCTGGAGGCGCGCGAGGAAGCGGCGCTGGCGCGCGAGGCGCTGGCGGAGATGCTGGTGACCGCCGAGCGTGAGGGGCGCGGATGGGTGATCGACGCGGTGGGCGCGCTGAGCCTGCGGCTGGGCGAGGGCAAGGCCGAGGCGTTTCTGAGCGCGTGCGCACGCGCGCCCGAGGCGATGGCGGCGATGCCGAGCGGGATCCAGCCATGGTTGCGGCGGGCGTTCGGGCTGCCGTCGGGGGATGTCGCGGCCGAAGCACAGCGCTGGTGCGATGACGACCATTTCGACACCGACGCCGTCCGCCGTCTTGCGGATGCCAACCACGCCTGGAAAACGGCGACCGGAGACAAGGATGCTGCGATAGCCGAGCGCTGGCTCGCGGCTGATCCCGCCGGGCGATTTGAGCAGCTGCGTGACCTCAGCCTTATTGCCCTGAAGAAGGACGGCGATTTCCGCGTATTCAAGGGCAAGCTGCTCACACTCGAACCGGATTATGCAGAACTGGCAACCGCGCTCGGCGATGCGTGCATTGCGTTGCAGGGGATGGTGGCGCGGGCGGGCTATGTCGATTGTCTGGCGCAGGGATTGGAGGCCGGGCGGGACTATGCCGCGACCTATACCGCGGCGAAGCGGCGGGCGGGGGCGGTCGATTTCGATGATCTGATCGGCAAGGCGGTGGCGCTGCTCGAACAGCCGGGGATGGGCGACTGGATCCGCTACAAGCTGGATCAGGCGACCAGCCATGTCCTGATCGACGAGGCGCAGGACACCAATGTCGCGCAATGGCGGATCGTGCGCGCGCTCGCCGACGAGTTCTTTGCCGGCGAGGGCGCGCATGGCGAGGAAGTGCGCACGATCTTTGCGGTCGGCGATTACAAGCAGGCGATCTTTGGCTTTCAGGGGACCGACCCGGTCAATTTCCGCGCGGCGCAGACGCATTTCGACACGCGCGCGGCGGGGGCGCTGGATACGCTGTCGCTGGTGCACAGCTTCCGCTCGACCGCGCCGGTGCTGGAGTTTGTCGATGCGGCCATCGGCGCGCTGCCGCCGCCGGGGATGGGCGAATTCGCCGAGCCTGAGCCGCATGCCAGCCGGGTCGAGGGGCCGGGGACGGTGACGTTGTGGCCGCCGGTGGTGACGGGCGGCGACCCGGAGGATGAGGAAGGCTGGATCGACGACGCGACGCGCGAACTGGCCAACCGGATCGCGCGGCAGATCCGCGAGTGGATCGGCACGCTGGAGCTGGAGAGCAAGGGGCGGGTGCTGCGGCCCGAGGATGTGATGATCCTAGTGCGGCGGCGCGGCGAGCTGGCCGGGCTGATCGTCGCGCGGCTCTATGCCGAGGGGGTGCCGGTGGCGGGGGTGGACCGGCTGCGGCTCAACGCGCCGCTGGCGGTGCAAGACCTGCTCGCGGCGGTGCGGTTCGCGTTGCAGCCGGATGATGATCTGTCGCTGGCGGCTTTGCTGGTGTCGCCGCTGATCGGGTGGACGCAGGACGAGCTGATGGTCGCGGCGATGCGCGAGCGCGGGAGCCTGTGGCGGCATTTGCGCGCGACGCAGACGCCGGAGCGACTGGAGCCGCTGTTCGGGCTGCTGGCGCGGGCGGACTTCATGACGCCGCACCGGTTTCTGGAGGCGATCCTGACCGGGCCGATGGATGGGCGGCGCAAGCTGCTCCACCGGCTGGGGGCCGAGGCGCTCGATCCGATCGAGGAGCTGCTGACGGCGGCCTTGGGGTTCGAGGGGGTGGCGACGCCGACGCTGCAACGCTTCCTCGACTGGTTCGACCGGGGCGATGTCGAGATCGTGCGCGATGCGGCGCAACCGCAGGCGGCGGTGCGGGTGATGACCGCGCATGGCGCGAAGGGGTTGCAGGCGCCGTTGGTGATCCTGGCCGATGCGACGGCGGACCCGGTGGCGGGCAATCGCGGCGACTTTGTGGAGTGGGAGCCGGACGATTTCGGCGCAAAGCTGCCTGTGTTCCGCCCCGGCAAGGCCGAGCGCGGCGGGCCGGTCGATGCGGCAGTGAGTGCGGCGGAGGCGCGCGAGCTGGAGGAGCATTGGCGGCTGTTCTACGTCGCGGCGACGCGGGCCGAGGAGCGGTTGGTGATCGCGGGGGCGCTGGGTGCTCGCGCGACCAACGGGCCGCCGGAGTTGAGCTGGTACACGGCGGCTGCGGCCGGGCTGGACGCGCTGGGTGTGGAAGCGGGCGAGGGGGAGCGGAGCTTTACCGGGCTCGCGCCGACCCGCGCCGTGCCGCGCAAGGCGGTTGTTGCGGATGCGGCTGAGGCGGCGGGGGCGGTGCCCGATTGGGCGCGGCGTGCGGCTCCGCTCGAGGCAAGGCCGCCGCGGCCGTTGGCGCCGTCGTCGCTGGGTGAGGATCTGGTCGCCGATCCGCCGCCTGCTGCGGCGCTGCGCGCGGCGGCGGAGCGCGGGCGGTTGATCCATGCGTTGCTGGAGCGGCTGCCGGTGGTGGCTGCCGAGCGGCGCGCCGAGGTGGCGGAGCGCTGGCTGGCGGGTGCGGGGGGCGTTGCGGATGCGGGCGAGCGGGCCGAGCTGGCGCGCGCCGCGCTTGGGGTGCTGGCCGAGCCGCGATTTGAAGCGCTGTTCGGGCCGGAGGCGCTGGCCGAGGCGCCGGTCGCGGCGGTGGTCGGGGGCGGGCATGTCGTTTCGGGGACCGCCGACCGGCTGCTGGTGACGGACAGCCGCGTGCTGGTGGTGGATTTCAAGACCGGGCGGCGGGCGCCGGGGTCGCTTGGCGAGGTGCCGCCGTACCATGTGCGGCAGATGGCGGCCTATGTCGCCGCGCTGGAGGTGATCTTTCCGGGGCGGGAGGTGGTCGCGGGGCTGCTCTACACGGCGGGGCCGGTGCTGTTCGAACTGCCGGCCGATCTGGTCGCGGCGCACAAGCCGGGCTTCGCCGGCAGCGAACAAAGCTTGGCACTCGATGCTTGAGACGCGCGGCTGCCGACCCTAGTTAGGCAGCAACACAAGGAGATTTGAGACATGGCGAAGGCCGTTACCGACGAGAGCTTTGCAACCGACGTGCTGCAGTCCGACAAGCCCGTGCTGGTCGATTTCTGGGCCGAATGGTGCGGCCCGTGCAAGATCATCGGCCCGAGCCTGGAAGAACTGGCCGAGGAGCTGGCCGACAAGGTCACGATCACCAAGCTGAACATCGAGGAAAATCCCGACACGCCGGGCCAGCTCGGCATTCGCGGCATCCCGACTTTGTTCGTCTATAAGGATGGACAGAAGGTTGCGCAGCAGGTCGGCATTCAGGACATCAACACCAAGTCCAAGCTGAAGGCGTGGATCGAGAGCGTGGTGTGAGATTGCGGGGGCCGGGATTTCCGGCCCCCGTCTGCTATCTAATCGCGCCAATAATCATGCCGCTCCGCGCCGTCGAAACCGGCCCGAATGCATGCAGCAGCGCTTGAAATCTGTTCCCCGAACCGCACGGGCAGGGATCGTTCCGACCGAGTTTTTCGATCAGCTCGACGTCACCATGGACGAAGCGCAGGCCGCGCTTCACATGCGTTTCGGAGGGATAACCCCGCCGCCGCTTTGAGCTACGCTCGAAAGCAGGGTAGGTCGGCGAAGGTGTCGATGCGTGCCATGATGGCCTCCTGTCGCTGACGCGCGATAAGCCGCGCGGGAGGGCCGATAGCAGGCTGACCTCAGCTGCGATAGTCCGCGTTGATCGAGATGTAGCCGTCGGTCAGATCGCAGGTCCACACTGTGGCGCGGCCTTCACCCAGGCCCAGATCGACGCCGATTTCGATGTTCTGGCCCTTGAGATGCGCGGCGACGGGGGTTTCGTCATAGCCCTCTACCGCGAGGCCGCCTGACGCCACCTGTACGCCGCCGAAGGTGATGGCGAGCTTGTCGCGGTCGGCGGGTTCGCCGGCCTTGCCCACGGCCATGACGATGCGGCCCCAATTGGCGTCCTCGCCCGCGATGGCGGTCTTTACCAGCGGCGAGTTGGCGATGCTGAGCGCGATGCGGTGCGCGCTGGCGTCGTTTTCGGCGCCTTCGACATCGATGCGGATGAACTTCGATGCGCCCTCGCCGTCGCGGACGACGAGATGGGCGAGCTGGAGGCAGAGGTCGGCGAGCGCGGCGCGGAAGGCGTCGGCGCCGTCGCTGTCGTCATCGGTGAGCGGCGCGTTGCCTGCGGTGCCGGTGGCGAAGGCGAGGACGGTGTCGCTGGTCGAGGTGTCGCTGTCGACGGTGATGCAGGAGAAGCTCTTGCGGTTGGCGTCGGACAAGGCGCGCTGGAGGAAGGCGGGATCGACCGCGGTGTCGGTGAAGACATAGCCGAGCATTGTCGCCATGTCCGGGGCGATCATGCCGCTGCCCTTGATGATCCCGACCAGATTGACCGTACGGCCATCGACGATGGCGGAGGTCATCGCGCCCTTGGCGAAGGTGTCGGTGGTGCCGATGGTGTTGGCGGCATCTTCCCAGCCGCACGGTTCGGCGGTGAAGGCGGCGTCGAGGCCAGCCTCGGCCTTGTCGATCGGGAGCGGTACGCCGATCACGCCGGTGGAGGAGACGAACACGTCCGAAGGCTGGCAGCCGAGATGCCCCGCGACCCGCGCTGCGATCGCTTCGACTGCGGCGCGACCGCGATTGCCGGTGAAGGCGTTGCTGTTCCCGGCATTGACCACCAGCGCCCGCGCGCGGCCGAGCGGGAGCGCGTCGCGGCACCATTCGACTTCGGGCGAGGGGCATTTGCTGGTGGTGGTGACGCCCGCAACTGCCGTGCCCGCGTCCAGCGTCACGAAGGTCAGGTCGCAGCGGTCCCATCGCTTGTAGTGCGCACGGGCGACGCGGAGCGTGACGCCGGGGATTGCAGGCAGGGCAGGGAAGGCGGCGGGGGCGAGGGGGGAGCGGGTCATCTGCGCGACCTAGCCCCGCGTTGCGCGCGGATCAAAGCGATTCGCGCATCAGGCACTGCCTGTGATCAAGTTGCAGAACATTGATCTAGAGCAATAATCCATTTATGCTTGACCTACGCGAAATGAGCAGCTTCCTTGATCGCACAGGGCGACATTGGGAGAGGGATCATGGGCGGACTGAAATGGATCGGCGGACTTGCTGTTGCGGGCGCGGCGTTTGTCGCGGTGCCAGAGGCAAAGGCGAATACGCAGCGCACTTGCGCGGTCGACAGCGTGGCGGTGATCGACGCGCGGATGCACATCAAATGCGCGCCGATCCCGTCGATCGGCCATACCCAGGCAATCTACTATTTCGCGATGAACCTCGGCGAGGGCCCGGCCAAGGTGCAAAGCCTGATTGCACTTGCCATTGCCGCCAAGCAGCAGGGTAAGCCGATGGTGCTGTGGTTCGACATGAATGATTACAAGAGCGTGCCGGGATGTGCGGGCAGCAACTGCCGCAAACTGCGCGGGGCGGCGATGGAGTAGCTCCCTAATCCTCCCCCGCCAGGGGGAGGTGTCAGCGCAACTGACGGAGGGGGAGGAAGGGGATCGGATTGAGCCGGGGCCGCAGAGCCGTCCTCCCCCTCCGTCGCCTTCGGCGCCACCTTCCCCTTGCGGGGAAGGATCGCATTTTCTATCCCACCGCCCCCGCTGCGCTGAGCACGGCGCGGACGCTGGCGGTGGCGACGTCTTCGTCGATGCCGACGCCCCAGACGGTCTGGCCGTCTGCGGTGCGGCATTCGACATAGGCGGCGGCCTGTGCGGTCGAGCCGTGGCCAATCGCATGTTCGGCATAGTCGGCGATGTCGAGATCGACGCCGAACCCCTCTCGGATCGCGGCGACGACGCTGGAGATCAGGCCGTTGCCGCGCCCGCTGACCGATTTGGACACGCCGTCCACCTCGATCGCGCCCGCGAAGATGCGTTCGCCATTCGATGCACGGGTTTCGTCATAGGCGCCTAGCGTGAAGCGTTGTGGCTCGGTCAGGCGATAGGCGCTCTGGAAGGTCGCCCAGATGTCCTGTGCGTTGAGTTCGCGGCTGGTTTCGTCGGCCATGCGCTGGACGTGGCGGCTGAAATCGGCCTGGAGCCGCTTGGGGAGTTTCAGCCCCTTGTCCTGCTCGAGCACCCAGGCGACGCCGCCCTTGCCCGACTGCGAATTGACGCGGATCACCGCTTCATAGCTGCGGCCGAGATCGGCGGGGTCGATCGGGAGATAGGGGACTTCCCAGAAATCGTCGTTGCGCGCGTCCTGCGCGGCAAAGCCCTTTTTGATCGCGTCCTGATGGCTGCCCGAAAAGGCGGTGAAGACCAGGTCGCCGGCATAGGGCGTGCGCGGATGCACCGGGATGTTGGTGCAATATTCGACCGTTTTCACCACTTCGTCGATATCGTCGAAGGCGAGCTTCGGATCGACGCCCTGCGTGTACAGGTTCATCGCCACGGTCACGAGGTCGCAATTGCCGGTGCGCTCGCCATTGCCGAGCAGGCAGCCCTCGACCCGGTCGGCGCCGGCCATCAGGCCGAGCTCCGCCGCCGCGACGCCGGTGCCGCGGTCGTTATGGGTGTGCAGCGAGATCACGACGCTGTCGCGATTGGGAATGTGGCGACAGAAATATTCGATCTGGTCGGCATAGATATTGGCCGTTGCCGCCTCGACCGTTGCAGGCAGGTTGAGGATCAGCGGGCGTTCGGGGGTGGGGCGCAGCACGTCCATCACCGCCGCGCACACCTCGACGGAGAAATCGAGTTCGGCGGTGGAGAAGGTTTCGGGCGAATATTGGAAATGCCAGTCGGTGTCAGGCTGGGCGGCGGCGCCATCGCGCAGCATCCGCGCGGCGTCGGTGGCGATCGCCTTGACCTGATCGCGGTCCATGCCGAACACAATCCGCCGCCATGCGGGGCTGACCGCGTTATAGACATGGACGATTGCCTGTTTCGCGCCGCGCAGGCTTTCGAAGCTGGTTTCGATGAGGTCGCGGCGCGCCTGGGTCAGCACCTGGATCGTCACGTCGTCGGGGATGCGGCCGTCGCGGACGAGGCCGGAGATGAAGTCGAACTCGGTTGCGCCCGCGCTGGGGAAGCCGACCTCAATCTCCTTGATCCCGACGCGGCAGATGAGGTCGAAGAAGCGGGTCTTCTTTTCCGCATCCATCGGGTCGATCAGCGCCTGATTGCCGTCGCGCAGATCGGTGGAGAGCCAGCGCGGCGCTTTGGTGATCGTGCGGCTCGGCCATTGGCGAACGGACGGTCGGGGGAGGGTTTGCTCTGCCCTTAGGCCGTGTGCGCAGGCCGTGCCCGCGCGAATCCACGCCCTAAGGGCAGGTAAGTCGAAGCAGGGTGAGGCCGCGGTCGTGCAACATTATGTGTGGCGCTTAGCGCGGACGCGCAACAAATGTCCAGAGCGTAATCCTGCGGCTAGGCCCGCGCGGGGCGATATCATTCTATAAAGATTTGAACGGCATAGGGTGAGTCGGGGGCTGAGCAGGATAAAAATGCTACAAATCATGTACATTAGTAGCGCCGCCCATTGTGCCCCGATCGACGTTGCTCAGATCCTGACGCTGTCGCGCCGGAATAACGCACGCGATGGGGTCACCGGATTTCTCTACGCCGATGGGCGGCGGTTCCTGCAGGTACTGGAAGGGCCGGCCGAGGCGGTCGAGCGTGCATTCGGACGGATCGGCGCTGATCCGCGCCACCGCGCCGTTGTGACGCTGTCGCGGCGTGAGATCGAAGCGCGCGAGTTCGGCGAATGGGCGATGGCGCATCGCATGCCGGGCGGCGACACAGACGCTCTGATGGTGCAGATCGCCGAGCGGCTGGAGGCCGCGTCGCCGAATGTTCGCGCCACCTTTGAAGGCTTTGCGAAGATCCGGCGCGCGGCCTGAACCTTTACTTCTGGCCGGAAGCCTTACTTCTGGAACGCGGCGGCGATGGTCAGTTCGACCTCGTCGCTGACCAGCGGCACGGCATAGCCAAGGCCGAAGTCGCTGCGCTTGATCGTCGCCTCAGCCTCGAACCCGACATTTTCCTTGCCGCCCATCTGGGCCGGTGCCTTGCCCGCGCCGTAGAAATCGACGTCGAGCGTCACCGGCTTGGTGATGCCGTTGAGGGTGAGGTTGCCCGCGACCTGCGCGGCCTCGCCGCTCGCGTCCACGGTGACGTTGGTCGACACGAACTTGGCATCAGCGGGTGCCGAGCCGAAGAAGTCGGGCTTGCCGCCGTCCTTACCGTCGCGCAGCAGGTGCGCGGTGAAGCCGGGGACGCCAGTCACCATCTTCGACACGGGGATGGTCACATCGACCTTGGACGCGGCGGGGTTCTTGGGGTCGAGCTGCATCGTGCCGGTGACCTGGCCGAACAGGCCCCACAGCGGCGAGAAGCCGAAATGGTTGACCTCCCACTTCACCAGCGTGTGGTTGGCGTCGACGGTGTAGCTGCCGCCGGTGATTGCGGCCTTGTCCTTCGACCCCGGCATCTGCTGGGCGACAAGGGGGGTGGCGATGGCGGTCGCGGCGAGCAGGGTGGCGAGGACGATGCGCATAGTGGTTCTCCGGATTGCGTTACGGGGGCGCCACGACAATGCGCGACGCCCCCGACTTGTTCAAATCACGAAATGGGAACGCATGGTTTCCCGGAGCGCGATCAAAGTTGCGGGAGGATCAGATACTTTTCCCCCGTCGCGCGCCGGTTGTAGGCGGCGATGCAGCTGGGCTGGACCGCGTCCTCAAGGCTGATGCGGTTGCTGTAGCTGCTGGCGAAGGTGGTGCGGATTTCGGCCGCGACCTTGGCGCGCATCCGCGCCACTTCCTCCATCCCCGCCTTCATGAGGTACGGGGTGAGCAGCCAGCCGCCGACTCCCCAGATCATACCGAACCCGCGATTGAGCTCCGTCGGCGCGGTGCTGAGGCCGCCATAGATATAGACCTGCTTCATCGTCGACGAGCCATAGGGGCCGTTTGCCGGATTGGTGCGGACGGCTGCGGCCTCCATCGCGGTCAGGATCTGGCCAGCGAGCTTGCCGCCACCGATCGCGTCGAAGGCGAGGAAGGCCTGGGTCTCGGCGATCGCCTCGGTCAACTGGGCCATGAAGTCGGGCGCGCTGCTGTCGACGACATGGGTCGCGCCGAGATCACGCAGCAGCAGCGCCTGGGTCTGGCTGCGCACGATGTTCACCAGCGGAACGCCTTCCGAGAGGGTCAGCTTGACCAGCATCTGGCCAAGGTTCGACGCGGCAGCTGTGTGGACCAGGCCCTTATAGCCCTCACGCCGCATCGTCCCGACCATGCCGAGCGCGGTCATCGGGTTGACGAAGGACGAGGCGGCTTCCTCGGCGGCGATGCCGTCGGGGAGGACGAGGCAGTCGCGCGCGCGGAGCAGGCGATATTGGGTGTAGAAGCCGCCACCCGCCGCGGCGACGGTCTTGCCGATCAGCGCCTGTGCGGCAGGATCGTCACCGGCGGCGATGACCGTACCGGCGCCTTCATTCCCGATCGGCAGCGGCTTGCCCGCGCGGACCGCGACATGGCGGCGGAGCCCCTCGGGGATCTCTGCCCGCGCGCCATAGCCGAGCGCGGTGAAGGCGTTGGAATCGGCGACGCTGAGCATCACTGCGAGGTCGGAGGGGTTGATCGGCGTCGCTTCGACGCGGATCAGCACCTCGTCCCCGGTCGGCTGCGGCACCGGCATGTCGCGCAGGGTGAGTTCGAGGCCGCCGTCGTCGGTGACGGTCGAGAACATCTGCTTTCCCTGTGCGGGGATCGGGTGGGTCATGGCATCCTCCTTTATATTGTTGGCCACGGCCATACCGTGAATTCGAAACCGGGATCAATGGGGGCAGTATCTGCGTTGGCGAAGGGGATAGTCCTCGCATCCGCTTCCAGTTTACGTTAAGGTCAGTTCATGAATCGCGCAGCCATTCCGTTCGATGTGCCCATCCCCGTCGATCCTGCGGACATCGACTTCATGGGGCACGTCAATAACGCCAGCTATCTCAAATGGGTGCAGGAGGCGGTGCTGACGCATTGGCAGAAGCTGGCCCCGGCGGAAGAGGTCGCGAAACATCTGTGGGTCGCGCTCAAGCACGAGATCACCTACCGCAAGCCCGCCTTCCTTGATGACGAGGTCGTCGCGACGGTGCTGCTGGAAAAGGTGCAGGGCGTCAGCGCGTTCTACGAGACGATTATCCGCCGTGGCGATGTGGTGCTGGCCGAGGTCAAGTCACGCTGGTGCTGCGTGGACGCAACGACGCTGCGCCCGGCGCGGATCGCCGAGCATATCGTCGAGCATTTCTTCGGGAAGCGTGAGGGTTAGAGGTCGCCGGCTATAACCAGCGCGGGACGCTGTGCGCATAGTTGACGTAAGCGGCGCCGAACTTGTCCGCCATATAGCGTTCCTCGCGCACGATCACGCCATAGTGCATGGTCAGGATCAGCGGGACGAACAGCCATATGGCGACCGGCGCATTCGCGGCGACGGTGAGACCGATATAGATCAGCGTCATGCCGAGATACATCGGGTTGCGGGTCCAGCGATACACGCCCTGGGCGACGAAGGCGGTGGTTGGCTGCCATGGCGGGGCGGGGGTGCCTGCGATACGGAAACGCATCATGGCGGCGATGATCAGCCCCGCGCCCGCTAGCACGAACAACGTGACCACCGTCCAGCGCAGCGACCCCGGCATATCGAGCCCCTGAGTCTTCACAACCAGATATTCCAGCGCGATTCCGGCGATC
Organism: Sphingomonas sp. 32-66-10; assembly: GCA_002280565.1. Classification (GTDB taxonomy): domain Bacteria; phylum Pseudomonadota; class Alphaproteobacteria; order Sphingomonadales; family Sphingomonadaceae; genus Sphingomonas. The sequence goes on along the minus strand of NCEF01000020.1, from coordinate 40,733 downwards.
AGATAGCCGAGAAAGATCAGCGGCGGCGGGGCGATTACGCCGGGAATGTCGGACTTTGGTTCGGTCATGGCGTGCTTTTAACCCTCCGAATCGAACTTGTCGCGCTTTCGCTTGCCGAACAACAGACGGCGTTCGAGGTGGCGGCGCGCGGCGGCATAATAGGCATCAAGGAAGGCACGATCCTCGCCGACATGGGTGCCATGGTCGGGGCGACCGAGCTTGCGCCGGATCACGCCGGCGACGGTGACGATCGTATCCGCCTCATCGCGGTGGAGGATGTCGGCGAGCCGCTGCACCTCCATCTGGCCATAGGTCTCAAGCTCTTCAGCGGTAAAGGCGTAACGCTCGATCCGCTCGGGCTCGGCATCGGCGAGCAGGTCGGGGGCGATCTTGGGCCGTTCATTCTCGACCACCCAGGTGCCTGCAATCAGATCGCCCGCGCGCAACCGGTCGCGGTTGAACAGCGGAAACAGCATGAAGATCGCGGTCCAGCCAAAGCCGAACAGGGTGAGCCAGCGGTTGCTGAACCCTTCTGCCCGCGCCGAGAGCAGGAAGAGCAGCGGCAGGAACACCTCGATCTCACGCGTCAGGTTGCGGGCGAGAATTGCGCCACCGGTCAGCCGCCCGCCGTCGCGTGCGACGACCCGCAGCTTGAGTGCGCGCTTGCCGAGCGTCGCGGCGCGCCCGCCGCTTTCGAACAAGGTGAAGTAGAAATTGCTGCGACGCCTTGTTGCTCAGCAGGCCGAACGCCGCGATCGTCACCGCGATCAGGCTTCCCAGCATGATCGCTGCATCGATGGTGAATGCCGCCGCGCGCGACCCGGCACTGGCGAGGCGCAGATGCAGCACCGCGCCCTCGGGCGTCACCAGCTCACGCACCAGGCGATCCTTGCGCTCAGCCATGGCGACGGCGTCCGACCAACGCGAAATAGACCACCCAGATCGCGAACATCGTCGCGGCGATGGCAAAGCGGGCTGCATCGGCGGTGATCAGCTGGCGCGCAAAGCCTTCGAGCAGGCCGGCGACCAGCAGCATGATGACGACCCCGATCATCACCAGCGCGCCCCGGCGTCCCGCTTCACCCGCCGCGGCGAGGCGGCTGCGTTCGCCGGGAAATGCGACCGCGCGGCCGATGTGCAGCCCCGCCGCCCCGGCGAGGATGATTGCGCTCAATTCGGTCGAACCATGGATCATCAGCCAGCCGGTGAAGCCCACCCCCAGCCCCTTGGAGACAAAGGCGGCATAAAAGGCGCCGAGCAGCACCCCGTTGCTCGCGATCAGGAACAACGTGGGGATGCCGAAGGCAAAGCCCAGCGCGAAGGCCATGATCGATACCTGGCTGTTATGCGTGAACAGAAAGGTCGCGAAGATTTCGAGGCCGTCATGATCGGGCGCGCCATAGATCGATTCGCGCAGGGTTTCGACACTCGCCTGCATGTTGCGGCCGCTGGCGAGCTCGCCGGGCACGATCGCGCCAAACCAGCCTGGATCGGCCAGCACGAGGAAATAGCCGGCAAGGCCGCTGCCGATGAACAATGCCGCGATAATCAGGATTTCGGGGACCATCCCACGCACTGCGGCGGGCCAGCCCTGTGCGAAAAATCCGCCGAGCTGTTTCCAGAAGGAGTCGCGGCAGCCATAGAGGATGAAATAGGCGCGGGTCGACAGGCTCTCCAGATAGGCGATCATCGACCCGTCGGACAGCGCCGACAGGGTCGAGCGATAGAGGCGGGGGAGTTCGAACAGATCCTCGCTCGACAGGCGGCGCGGCGATTTCTTCTCGATCAGGTCGAGCATCGCTTCGAGCCGCTGCCAATCGGCTTCGCGTTCGGCACGGAACTGGCTGACGCCAAAGACGGTATTGCTCATGGCCGTTCGCGGTCCCGGACATAGCGCTCGGCGAGCGCGAGGGCGAGGTCGTCGGGACCGGCTTCGAGCACGTCGATGCCGAGCCGCTTCAACCGTTCGATCACGATCCGCCGCTCGCGCAGCAGGGCGTGAGCGACATTGGCGCGGATCACGTCGTCCGCGGTTTCCGGACGCGCCTCAAGAAACGCCTCCAGCTCGATATCGCGGAACAGGACGAAGAGCAGGCGGTGGCGCTTGCGCATCCGCGCGGCGGCGGTGAGCATCAGTTCGGCGCTGGTCGGATCGGTGAATTCGCTGAACAGGATGATCAGGCTGCGGCGCTGGAGCCGCTGGTCGAGCGCGACGAGCGACAGGGTGAAGTTGCTCTCCTGCGCGCCGTAATCGAGTTCGGCGGCGGTGCGGTGGAGCGTCGCGAAGCCGCGCGCGCCGGTGATGCTGCCCGAATCCGCAGTTGGGCGACCGGCAAAGCCGAACAGGCGCACGGTATCGCCCGATTTGAGCGCGACGAAGGCGGCGAGCAGGGCGGCGGAAACTGCGCGGTCAATGCGAGGGACGCCGGCGACGGGTTCGCTCATCGTGCGGCCGCAATCGACGGCGAAGACGACGCTGTTGTCGCGTTCGGTGCGATATTCGCGGGCGAGCAGCGAGAGGTGGCGGGCGGTGGCCTTCCAGTCGATCGCGCGGCGCTCCATGCCGGGCTGGAAATCGGTGAGCGACTGGAATTCGGTGCCGTCGCCGCTTTCGGGGCGGATGCGGGTGCCGAACTGGCGGCTGCGCAGGAACTGGCGCATCCCCTGTTCGCGGACGGGGCGCATGTCGGGGAGGATGCGGATACTGTCTTCGGTGGCGGCGCTGCGCTGGCGATAGGCGAGTCCGAGCGGACCCGATGCGCGCGCCCAGATGCGCGAGAAGCGTGCGGTGCCCCGGCGGGTCGCGGTGAAGTCGAGCGTGTTCCCCTTCCGCTTGGGGGAGGGGAGAGCTTCTAGTGGAGAGGAAATGTCCGCCGCGTAAGCGAGGCCGGGCGTTACCCCGGCAAGCGCAACCGTTCCACCGACATCGACGGCGCTCGCCCCCTCGACCCGCAGATCGGCCGCGCGGACACGCGGGGCCATCAACCCGTCGAGCAGCACCAGCAGCGCGACGCCCGCTGCCCAGGCGACCGCGAGCAGCCAGCCGTCCGGACGCACGACGCCGAGCAGCAGCGCCATCGGCGCCGCCAACAGCGTCAGCGCGACCGCACGCTGGGTCGGAACGATCAACGCGGTGCCTCGACCCGGTCGATCAGCTGGGCGACGATATCGTCGGCGCTGCGGCCGTCGATCTCGGCTGCGGGCGACAGGACGACGCGGTGGCGCAGCAAGGGCTGGGCGAGCAATTTGACGTCGTCGGGGATGACATAGTCGCGCCCTTCCAGCGCGGCGGCGGCGCGCGCTGCTGCGGCGAGTGCGGAGGCGGCGCGCGGCGATGCGCCGTGCGACAGGTCGGCGTGATCGCGGGTCGCGCGGATCAGGTCGACGACATAGGCGATGATCTCATCCGCCAGCCGCACGGTCAGCACCGTGTCGCTGGCGGCCTTGAGCGCATCGGGGGTCGCGACCTGTTCGACGCCGCTGTCTTCGGGGCGCGGCGAGCCGGTGCGGGTGCCATACTGTGCGACGATCGCGCGTTCGGCCTCGGCATCGGGATAGTCGATTGCGAGCTTGAACAGGAAGCGGTCGAGCTGCGCTTCGGGCAGCGGATAGACGCCCTGCTGCTCGATCGGGTTCTGGGTCGCGACGACGGTGAAGCGGTCGGACAGTTTTTCGGACGAGCCGTCGATGGTCACCGCGCGTTCCTGCATCGCTTCGAGCAGGGCGGCCTGGGTCTTGGGCGGGGTGCGGTTGATTTCGTCGGCGAGCAGCAATTCGGTGAACACCGGGCCGCGGCGCAGCTCGAACGACGAGCTCTGGAAGTTGAACAGGCTGGCACCGACGATGTCGCCGGGCATCAGGTCGGGGGTGAACTGGATGCGGCCGAAGTCGAGGCCGAGCGTGCGCGCGAAGCTCTGTGCCAGCAGGGTTTTCGCGGTTCCCGGTGCGCCTTCGAGCAGGACATGGCCGCCCGAGAGCAATGCGATGGTGAGGAGGCGCGTCGCACGCCCCTGACCCACCACGGCCTTGGCGACCTGGGCTTCGATCGCCGTGCCGAGGTTGCGGACGTCGTCGAGTGTCATGCCTTTACTTCCTTTCGCCAATCATCGAGCGCCTGTGCGGCGTGGAGCAGTTCGGTTTCGGTGGTCGCAGCGCGGACGCGTTCGGTCGCGGCGGTGTAGGAGGTTGTCGTCGGGACCGCGTCGAGCTGTGCGTCGAGAGCCTCGCCCTGCAATGTGCGGGGCAGGGCGAGGCGGCGGGCGGCCCAGTCGCGGATCGCGTCGGCATAGGCGCTGCCCCCCTCGCGCGTGCGGCGCGCACGGCGGGCGAGACTGACGATATTGTCGATCAGCGCTGCCTTGCCGAACGGCACCGCACGCTGTTCGCGCCGCACCGGGCCGAAGCGGACGAGGGTGGCAAGCCCGGCGAGCAGCGCGGCGATCAGCAACGCGATGCTGACCCCGGCAAAGGGTGGCTCGAACGCCAGCTGGAGCAGGTTGCGCCCGCCGCTGCCATAAGGAAGCATCGTATCGAAGACGACGGTGCCGGGTGCCTGTGGGTCGAGCCCGGCGAGCATCGCGAGCGCGGCGCGGGCGTTGGCGCGATGCGACAGGCCGTGATTGTTGATCAGGTCCGGGTCGGCGAGGATGAAGATGTTCTTGCCCGGTATCTCCGCCAGTACCGCCCCGCCATCGGGTGCGGCGATCAGCGGATAAAGCTTGTCGCCGCGCAACGACTGGAGCGCGTCTTCCGGCGGGCGGAAGGCAGGGATCGGCAGGCTGGTGCGGATGATCAGGGCGCCGGGCTTTTCGCGCTCGACGGTCGCTTCCGCCAGCGGGGCGAGCAGGGCCGCGATCCGCTCGACCGAGAGCAGTCCGATGCGCTGTTCCAGCCGGGGCTGGTCACGCTGGGGCGCAGCGATCCATTTCGGGAGGATGACGAGGACCGGCGCGTTGGGCCCGGCCGCATCTTCCAGTGCGGCCTCCATTTCGGCTTGCGTGGTGCCGGCATTGGGGGTGAGTATCAGGATACCCTGTTCGGGCCGCTCTGCCGGATCGCCCGACATGCTCACGTTCCCGCCGGCCAGTTCGACCAGTTTCGTCAGCCCGTAAAAGCCGGTGGCGAAGCGCGATGCGGGGCTGGGGATATTGCCGCGCTGGCGGTCCAGCCGGTCGCCATAGGCGCTGACCAGCAGGAAGCCGAGCGCGAGGATGAACCCCGCCGCGACAAGGATCAGCACCGTGCGGGTGCGAAACGGGTTGGCGCTGGCTTGGGTCATCGGCCGAGCGCAAAGCCGGCATAATCGGCGCGGGCGCGGGTCCAATCGGCCTCACCCAGCGGATGGCCGGCAAACAGGCTGCGCTCCACATCGGCGACAATGCGACCGAATACGGTGCGCGCAGCATCGGGTAGCGTTTCGATCCGCGCAATATCGCGGCTGGTCCAGGAGGGACGCAGCGGATCGCCGCGCCAGCGTTCGATATCCTCGACGCTGCGGTGGAGCAGCAGACGTACCGCCGCATCATAGTCGCCCGCGGCGGCGAGCGCATCGGCTTCGACCAGCAGCGCGCGGGCGACCGATGCTTCGGGGGTCCAGCCTGGCGTCGCAACGGTTGCGCCAACCGAAGCCATGCGGTTGGCGAGCCAGGCGCGGAGCGGCGGGAAGATCGCGAAGGCAAGCGCGATCACCACCAGCGCGATTGCGATCCACATCAGGACGGTCCAGCCGCCGCCGACCCATTCGATGAAATTGCCGAGTGCCCGGAGCGTGTCCCGGAGCCATTCGGGCATTTCGCGCTGTTCCGGGATGAACCACGGGAAGTCGAACTGGATGCTCGCATCGCCCTTGAGCGTGCGATGCGCGGCGTCCGCGCTTGCAGGATCGCCAAACGGGGGCGCGGCGGGCTTAGCGGCCGCGCCATCGCGTGCAGCGGCGCTTGCGCCCTGTACCGTCATTGCCCCTTGCCCCCCGCAACTGCTTCATACCCTTGGAGCAAATCGGCAAATTGCGCGCAACGCTTTTCGTCCCTAACGTCGCCGGAACGGCGCGGCGGACCGACCGCGCGGCATCGGACAGGGAGATTTAGGCGTTGATCCGGATTATCATCGGCACGGCTGCGGCGGCGACGCTGGCGGCATGTAGCGCGACCGCTGGGACCAAGCCCCAGAGTGCGTCTTCGGAAGCACCGGCACGCAAGGGTCCCGGCAAGAACAAGGGATATGACCACAATCCCTATCCTTCTACCTACAAGCCCTATCCGGGTGTGCCGACGCTGCTGACCAATGTCACGATTCTGGATGGCGAGGGCGGCAAGATCGAGCGTGGCGCGGTGCTGTTCCGCGACGGCAAGATCGTCGAGGTCGGCCAGAGCATCGCCGCGCCCGAGGGCGCAACGGTGATCGACGGCGCGGGGAAATATGTGACCCCGGGCATCATCGACGTGCATAGCCATCTTGGCGACTATCCGAGCCCCAGCGTGCAGGCGCATTCGGACGGCAACGAGGCGACTGGGCCAGTCACCGCTGAAGTGTGGGCCGAGCACAGCGTGTGGCCGCAGGATCCCGGCTTTTCGCGCGCGCTGGCCAATGGCGGGGTGACGACGCTGCAAATCCTGCCGGGGTCAGCGAATTTGTTCGGCGGGCGCGGCGTGACGCTCAAGAATGTCTATGCCCGCACGATGCAGGGGATGAAATTCCCCGGCGCGCCCTATGGCCTCAAAATGGCGTGCGGCGAGAATCCCAAGCGCGTCTATGGCGGCAAGGGGCGGATGCCATCGACCCGCATGGGCAATATCGCGGTGGATCGCCAGACCTGGGCGCGCGCGCAGGACTATAAGAAGCGCTGGGACCGATACGAGGAAAATGGCGGCGAGCCTCCCGCGCGCGACATGGCGATGGACACGCTGCGCGGCGTGCTGGCGGGCGAGATCATCGTCCATAACCACTGCTATCGCGCCGACGAAATGGCCATCGTCCTCGATATGGCCAAGGAGTTCGGCTACAAGGTCGGCACCTTCCACCACGCGGTCGAGGCGTACAAGATCGCCGATCTGCTGAAGGCCAATGGCACGTGCGCCGCGGTCTGGGCGGACTGGTGGGGGTTCAAGATGGAATCCTATGACGCCATCTCGGAAAACCTTGCCGTGCTCGAGCGCGAGGGCGCGTGCGGCATGATCCATTCGGACGACGCCAACGGCATCCAGCGGCTCAACCAGGAAATCGGCAAGGTCCGCGCCGCCGCCAAGCGCGCGGGTTTCGTGATCTCTGAAGAGATTGCGTGGAAATGGGTCGCGATCACTCCGGCCAAGGCGCTGGGCGTCGATCAGGTCACCGGCAGTCTGAAGCCGGGCAAGATGGCCGATGTCGTGCTGTGGAACGGCAATCCGTTCAGCGTCTACACCCGCCCCGAGAAGGTGTGGGTCGACGGCGCATTGCTGTTCGACATGCATAACCCCAAATTGCGGCCGGTATCCGATTTCGAACTCGGCCAGCCCGGATCGGGAGACGTGAAGTGAAGAAGCTCCTGATTGCAGCAGCGGCGATCGGTGCCGCACTCCCGGCCGCCGGACAGACGGTGGCGGTTACCAATGCGCGTCTGGTCATTGGCGATGGCTCCGCCCCGGTCGAGGGCGGCACGGTGGTGGTGCGCGACGGTCGCGTGGTCGCTGCGGGCGCTGGCGTCGCGGTGCCGGCCGGGGTGCCGGTGATCGACGCCGGCGGACGCTGGGTCACGCCGGGCCTGTTTGCGGGCTTTAGCCGGGTCGGCATCGTCGAGGTCGACGGGGTCAGCGAAACCGATGACAGCGCGGCGGGGAACTCGCCGTTCAACGCGGCGATCGACGTGTCGCCTGCGGTAAATCCCAAGACCAGCGCGATCACGCTGAACCGCGCCGAGGGCATCACCCGCGCCGTCGTCGCGCCCGAGGCGCGCGGTTCGATCTTTGCCGGGCAGGGCGCGATCATCGATCTTGGCGCCGACATGGATGCGGTGAGCAAGCCGCGCGCCTTCCAATTCATGGTCTATGGCGAAGAGGGCGGACGCCGCGCCGGTGGCAGCCGTCCCGCCGCGATCGCGATGCTCAAGAACATCCTGTTCGAGGTGCGCGATTATGCGCGCGCACCGGCGAGCTTTGCCGATCGCGGCAAGGACGCGCTGCTGACCCGCGCCGACGCGCAGGCGCTGGTGCCGGTCGTGACGGGCCAGGTGCCGTTGCTGGTCCATGTGGAGCGCGCATCGGACATTCTGGTCGTGCTCGACCTCAAGCGCGAGGTGCCTGCGCTCATGCTGGTGGTGGTCGGTGCCAATGAGGGCTGGACCGTCGCGCGGCAGATCGCGGCGGCGAAGGTGCCGGTGCTGGCCTCGGCGCTGTCGGATCTGCCCGCCTCGTTCGAACAGCTGGCGGCGACCCAGTCGAATATCGGGCGGATGCAGGCGGCCGGGGTTATGGTCGGCATCGGCATGATCAACGATGACGAGGCACGGCAGGCGCGGCTGATCAAGCAATATGCCGGCAATCTGGTCGCGCTGACCAAGGTTCCGGGCGCGTCGGGGCTCGACTGGGGTCAGGCGTTCGCGACGATCAGCTCGAAGCCGGCCGAGGCGATGGGCATGGGCGGCGAGTACGGATCGCTGCGTCCCGGTCGTCGCGGCGACGTGGTCGTGTGGGACGGCGATCCGCTGGAGATCGGGACGGCGGCGGTGCAGGTGTTTATCGACGGCGTCGAACAGCCGATCGAGACGCGCCAGGACCAGCTGCGCAAGCGCTATTTCGATCCGAAGGAAGGCGCCTTGCCCAAGGCGTATCAGCGCTGACCGTCCCCTTTCATACGGGGTGCACGGGGAGTGAACCCCGCCGTGCCGGGCGCCCGCGCGATCCTGCAAAATATGCAGCGATCGTCGAGGCCGCCCGTCAGGCGTTCTTTTCGCGCGGGTTTCACGCTGCCACGATCGAGGAAATCGCGCAGGCCGCCGGCGTTTCGAAGGTCACGGTCTATAGCCGCTTTGGCGACAAGGAGACGCTGTTCGAGGAGGTGATCCGCGCCGAAAGCACGCGGATGGCCGAGGTGTTCGACGACGGTGTTTCCGACCAACGATCGCTGGAGGACCAGCTCAACGCCTATGGGGTGGCGCTGCTGACCTTTATGTTCAGCGAGGATCATGTCGCGATCGACCGGGTGTTGCTCAACGAGATTTCGCAGATCCCGACGCTGGCGCGCCGCTTCTACGAAGCCGGGCCGGGCGTGTGTTTCGGCCGGCTCGCCGAGGTGCTGGCCGAGGCCGCGTGCCGGGGCGAGGTGGAGATCGACGACCCCAACCTGGCGGCGCAGGATTTGTGCGGGCTGTGGAAGGGCGCAGCGGACATGGGGCTCAAGCTGGGGTTGGAGCCACTGCCCTCACCCGAGGCGATTCGGGCGCGGGTGGAGCGGGCGACGCGGTTGTTTCTGAAAATGATCGGATCGAAGCCGTGACGATCGGCGTTGTTAGCGGCATGGAGGTGCGAATGATGCGAACCATGATGGCAATTTTTGCAGGAGCAGTGCTGCTGGCCGGGTGCGGCGGCGGTTCTGACCAAAACGTGCCCGATCCGGCGGCGTCGAAGGCTCCGGCGGCACTGAGCGACCTGCAAAAGCGGATCGTCGCGATGCCCAAGCGGCTGCAGGATGGCGTAATGCTGCGCGCGATCCGCGATGCCGAGTTGACCTGTCAGGAGGTCACCGAACTGACCCGGGTCGAGACCCGCGCTGACCGCATTCGCTGGCGGGTCGTGTGCGATAACACGGAGCCCTATGTGGTCGAGATCACTCCGGACGGCACGGCACGCATTCGTAGCCGCCCCTGATCGGGGATCGACGCAGGTACAAATAAGGGGGCGGTCGCGAGACCGCCCCCTTTTTCAGTTGGGGTCACAGGATCAGAGGCCGACAACGCCACCGTCATTCTTGGTGATCACCACCACCGCCGAGCGCGGGCGGGTGCCTGCAGTCGCGGTGCCGGTCGCCTGGGTCGCGGGCCAGCTGCTGTCCGGGGCGGCGGGAGTGCCGTCCTCGCCCGGATGCTGGATGCCAACGAACAGGGTGCGGCCGTCCGGCGTGGTATCGACACCGGTGATTTCGCAACCGATCGGCCCAACCAGGAAGCGCTTGAGCGTCGCATCGGTCGCCAGCGCGCCGCGACGGGTGGCCTGGGTACCGGTGGTCCCGCCATTGCCGCGGTTGGTGATCGTCACGTTCGCACCATCGCCGGTGATCCCGGGCATCGCGATCAGCATCTGGTTGTTGGTGCGATCGGTGAAGGCACCGTCGTCGGTCTGGATCCACAGCAGCGGTTTGGCCACGCCACCCGGGTTGGTCGGGCGCGAGAACCACAGGCCGTCGGGGCTGGAGAAGTCATTCGTCGCCGTCAGGCCCGAGATGTTCACGTCGCTGTTCGCATCCGCCGAGTCCGCACCGAACAGGTAGATGTCCCAACCGAAGGTCGTTGCGGCAGGATCGTCGGACAGCTCACGCAGGCGCAGGATGTGCCCGTTGGGGTTGCCGAACTGGTTCGACGCACCCTTGGGGTCGTTATAGTGGCGCGGATTTGCAGCGTCGGTGCCGGTGATCGGACGGAGGCTCGCATTGTTGTTGGTGAGGGTGAGGTAGATTTCACCGGTCACCGGGTTGGTCGCGGTCCATTCCGGACGGTCCATCCGCGTCGCGCCCACCGCATCGGCGGCGAGACGGGCGTGGGTGAGAATATCCGCCTGGTCAGCGAATACATATTCAGGATCGCTGCCGACGGCCGGGCGGTTGGGGACCTGGCCGAAGACCAGCGGGATCCACGTGCCCGTGCCATTGGCGTTGAAGCGGGCAACATAGAGCGTGCCAGCGTCGAGATACTTGTCGCCGATGGCGAGGCGATCGGTCGCCTGTGCATCGCTGGCGGTCCAGGTCGCGTTCGACACGAACTTGTAGAAATATTCGCCGCGCGCGTCGTCGCCCAGATAGACGGCGAGCTTCTTGCCGGGCAGGAAGCTGCCGAACCATGCGCCTTCATGGCCCATGCGACCCAGCGCAGTCCGCTTCCGCGGGGCCTTGGTCTTGTCATAGGGATCGAGCTCGACGCACCAGCCGAACTGGTTGGGTTCGTTGCGCCAGTCGGTCGTGGCGCTGCCGCCGACGGTCGCGCGCGCGTCCCAGCGACGGAACAGCGTGTTGCTGGGGTCGGACGCGGTCACCGACCCCCAGCCATAGCCACCGCTGCTGCTGCTGACGCCATAGCGGCGCAGGGCGACCAGTTCACGTGGCGTACGCTGCGCATCGTCGCCGCTGCGGCGGAAATAGCCGGCCCAGTTTTCCTCGCAGGTGAGGTTGGTGCCCCACAGGGTGTGGCCATTGGCGCAGTTATTGATCGTGCCGCGACCGGCGGTGCCGTCAGTCGAATAGGGCGTGCGCAGAAGCGCCGACCCGCGCACCGGACCGTTGAACACGACCGGCGTGTTCGGCGTGATGCGGCGGTTGAACGTCGAGTTCTGGACGTAAGTCCAGGTGCGATTGGCGCCTTCGACAACTTCGGTGACCGACACGCCATGGGCTTCGATCTCCTTGATCGCCTCGGCCTCGGGACGCACGCCGCCGGGCGCGGTCGGACCGGCCGGGTGGAGATACTGAACGTTCAGATTCTCGTGATTCTGGACGAGCAGGCCGCGCACCGAGCTGTTGTCGTCGCGCGCGCCAGCGGCCGACAGGCCATACCAGTAGAGCGCGTCACCATGGTCGCCGATGCGGTTGGCGAAATCGGTGTCGGTGCCGTCATTCTTGTAGGCCGGGACGCCCGCAGCAAGCGGATCGCCGAGGCGGGTCAGGACGGTGACGGAATAACCGGCCGGGACGGTGACGACGTCGTTGCGATTCTTGGCGATCGACGTGAAGCCCAATTCGGCGACGTCGACGCCCACCGTTACGCTCTGGGTGTTGACCTGGCCCGCAGTATCGGTCGCGCGATATTCAAAGCGCAGCTGCGTGCTGTTCGACACACCCGGGGCGATGAACGACGGCGTCGTCGAGGTCGGGTTGATCAGCGTGACCGTCGGCCCCTGAGTCTGCACCCAGGTCGAGGTGATCGCACCATTGTCCGTCACATTGGCGTTCAGCGTGACGACGCGACCGGCCTTGGTCGTGCCCGACGAGCCGACCGAAATGATGTTGGGGAAGGGGTCGGAGCTGGAGGCGGTGCTGTCGCAGCCGGCCAGCACTGCGCCGCCGAACACCGCAGTCGAGGCTGCGATGGCGCCCGAGCGTAGCGCGGCACGGCGCGAATAGCGCTGTTCGATCATCGCGTTGAGGCTGGGATTATCGCTGGTGTTGGTGTCGACGTCGCCATCGCTGTACGCGAAGCCGTGCGCAGTGAGTTCGGTCATGTCTGTGTCCCCTGAACCCAGGTCCCGTTTGGACCAGGTGCAGGAACGCTGTGGCCGCAGCGCTTTACGGCGTGATGCAGGTTTGCGGACGAACGCGTTGCGCTTTCGCGGCAATTTCATGACCGCTGGGCAGAGGCCGACCGCTTCGCTAGAGCCGATCGGATGAGCGCGCCGCCCAGCAGCCTGATCGACCGGCTAGTCCGACGCACCGCCCGTGTGGCGCAGGTGCGGCCGAAGCTGGCGGTTGCGGACATCCGGCTGGCGCTGGCGCTTGCCGGGCTTGTGGCACTCGGGCCCTTGCTGACCATCGTCGGCGCACACATGCTGCGTGCGGGGGTCGAGGCGGACAATCGGGCGCTGGCGAGCCAATTGCGGACCCGCAACGCGCCACAGGCGGCACGGGGGGCAGCGGCGGCGGTGCTGCGGGATGCGACGCGCCAGCCGGCATTGGCCGCGACGCTCGATCGACTGGCGCGCGCGCTGCCCGACGATGCCCGGCTGGTTTCGGCCGTGCGCGACGCTGACGGAGCGTTGTTGTTTGAGATATCGGCCAGCGACCCCGATCTGTTGCGGGGCGCACTGCGCCGCGACTCGCTGCTCGGGACCTTGCGAGAAAGCGGGCAGCGGCGGACGCAGGACGCGCGTGTCGTCGTGACGCTGCGGACGCGCGCATGAGACGCGCCAGCGTGGCGGCGGGGCTGGGCGGGGGGCTGATCGCGGCAACCCTGCTGGCGGCGCCGTTGGCCGAGGCGCTGTCGGGACTGTGGTCCGCGCGCCAGACCCGCGCCGATCTCACGGCAAGTCTCACCGCCGCGCCCGCGCCCGTGCGACCGCCGGTGACCCCAAGCCTTGCCATTGCCGCAGGGAATCGCGCGTCTGCCCTGCGCAACCTTGCCGCGCGTGTTCGGACGAGCGCCGCCGCTGCCGGGGTGCTGGTTGAGGCGCTCGCACCCGGCGCATCGCAGACCGGCGTCGTCACGCTTCGCGTCCGCCTGTCCGGGCAGGAAAAGGCGGTGATCGCCATGCTCGACGGGGTCGAGCGCGGCACGCCGTTGATCCGCTTTCGCAGCTGGCGCGTCAGCGCGCTGGCTGATGGCGGCGTGCGGGTTGAGGGTGAAATGGTGGCGGCATGGCGATAAGCCGGATCGAGCGAAATGTGCTGATCGCGGTGGGGATCGTCGCTGCGCTTGTGCCGGTGATCGCCCTCTATCCGTATCCGGTCGCGCCGCGACCCGATGCGCGGACGGTCATCGCGACGATCGTGCCACCACCCTTGCCCGCGCCGGCGCGGGTGTTCGAACGCCCGCTGTTCGCCGCAGCAGAGGGCGACGCTGCGCCGGTCGATGCACCCGAGCTGACGGGTATTGCGGGGCGGCTCAACCGCGATGCCGTGGCGCTGGTGCGGAGCGCCGATGGCAGCGCGCGGACGCTGGCGGTGGGGGAAAGCGTCGATGGCTGGCGGCTGGAGAGCCTGGCGATCGATGCCGCCTATTTCACGCGCGGGCGCGAGCGGGTGCGCGTGGCGATGCAGGACGAACCGCCGCCCACCGAGTGACTATTTATCGCAGGTCTTGAGCGCCTCGGCACGTGTTGTTCGACCGCTGCTGATCCAGCTCTCCGGGATCACGCTCAAATTCTGCTGCGTGATCAGGTAGGAGCCGGGGCGCTGGCGGTAGATGACCAAGGTGCCGCAATAGGCCGCGATCCGGGGATAGCTTCCGGTCACTTTGACGAAGGCATAGCGCCCCGGATGCGACGCGCCCTCCGGATTGTTCGCCCAGCCGAGCGTCTGCAGCGTCCAGCGGCCTTGGCCGCCCGCATGTTGCTTGAGCATGTTGGGGACGCTGAGCCATTCGTCTTTCTCGACCTCGAGCATTGGCTCCATCATCGGCATGCCGGCGACGTAGTCGCTGCGATCGAGCAGGCCCATATAGCGCTGGGCGAAGGCGGTCAGGTCGGCCTGATCCTGCGCGCTCGGCCTCCAGTCGGCGGGTGCGCGTTCATAGGGATCGGTCGCGGGGTCATAGCAGCTGAAGCTTGAGCGATACTGGGTCAGCGCGGCGCGGCCTTGCGCGTCGGTGCTGGTGAAATATTTGTAGCGGCCCATCCGCGCCGACAACCGTCCGCAGCGCTGCTTGGCCAGCACGCTGATCCGATCGCTGACGGACGCGAGCTGCGTCACCGGGAAGGTGCCCACAACGGCGGCGTAGCCTTTGCCGGGTATGGTTTCGATCCTGATCGCGGGCTGCGATGGCGGGGCGGGCGGGGCGGGAGGCGACACCAGTACCGGCTGACTTGTCTGGCCGCCGCATGCACGCACAACGCGGTCGATGGCGGCCTTGAGCGCGGTCGCCATGGCACCGGCGTAGAGATACCGTCCGCGCTCGGGCAGGCCGGGGCCGCTTACAACCACATATTGATCGCTGTTGGAGAGGCGCGTCGAACGGACGGTCGCCCACCGGAAATCGGTCGCTTCGGTTCGGGCGGCGTGCGCGGTGGTCCCGATCTGGTGCGAGGGGTAGCTGACCTCAAGTCGGGCGGTACAGCCGGTTCCCGAAAATGAATAGGTAGCCGTCTTTCCCGGCACCGTCGCTCCGGATGCCGTGTACATGGGTGCACGCACCCGTTCCAGCAGCGCCTTGATTTCGTTCTGGCCAGTCGTCTGGTTGTTTTGCGCTCCGGCGGTTGCCGGAAGCAAAGTTGCGATCAAAGCGGAGAACAGAAGACGCATACTCAATCCTTCGCCGGCCGGCCCGGCGGGCCTCGATCTCCGTCAGGCTATTTGAACGCCGCGCCTTTTGAAACAAAAACTAGAGGTTGCACCATGCGCCGTCAGTAAATCCCGTCAATCTCCAGCGTCAGCCGTGGCTGGAGCGGCTTGAGCAGCAGGTTGCTGGGCGAATTGAGGTCCAGTTCCTCGGCCCGTAGCCGGGCATATTTGGCCTTGGCGATCGCCGCCGCATCCTCGCCATTGCGCAGGATCGTCGGCTTGAGGAAGATGAACAGGGTGCGCTTTTGCCGGGTTTCGCGGCGGGCCTTGAAGAGTTCGCCGAGGATCGGGATGTCGCCCAAAATCGGCACCTGGCTCTTCACCTGGCCATAATCGTCTGAGGTGAGGCCGCCGAGCACGATCGTCTGACCATTATCGGCGAGCACGGTGGTGGTGATCGCGCGGCGATTGGTGATCAGGTCGGTCGCCTGGCTAAGCTGGGTTGCGGCAATCGACGAGGCTTCCTGCACCACCTCAAGCCGGATCGTGTCGCCGGCATTGATGCGCGGGAGGACTTTCAGCGTGATGCCGACGTCCTTGCGCTCGATCGAGGTATAGGGACGGACATTGCTGGAATCGGTGAGGATCGATCCGGTGACGAACGGCACCTGCTGCGCGGCGACAAACTCGCCGACCTTGTTGTCGAGCGTCGTGATCTGGGGCGTGGACAGCAGGTTCGACTTTGTCGATGTGCCGAGCGCCTGCACCAGAATCGAGAAATTGTCGCCGATCGAGACATTGCCGACCAGGCCCTGGCTCGCCCCGAGCAGGGTGCCGGCCGGGACACCGAGGGCGCTGAGGATCGCGCCGAGCGAGGGGCCGGCGGTGTTGAACGAAGTTCCGGCCCCTTCCACGCTGTTGAGCGCGGCACCGCTGGTGCCGAGCTGTACCGCGAGTGCCTCGGCCTCTTCTCCGGAGATTTCGGCGATGGCGGCTTCGATCAGAACCTGCGGACGGCGGACGTCGAGATCGGTGATGATCGCTTCGATCGCCGCAACCGTGCTGGGGGTGCCGCGCACGACGACCGCGTTGATGTCCGGCGAGGGCTGGACGGTGACCTCTGGCGTCGAGAAGCCTTGTGGCGTTGCTTCCGACTGCTGCCCGAGCTGTGCCGATTGCGCGGTCGCGGCCGCTGCTGCCGCGGCGGCGGTTTCGGCGGTGCTGGTCCCACCCGATGCGATCAGGCCGCCGAGCACGCCGGTCGGGCTGCGCGGGTCGCTGCGCGATCCCGACAGGCTGCGCGCGACCGGGTTGGTGGTGGTTGCTTCCTGACCCAGGATGCCGCGCAGCACTTCGGTCACCGACTCGGCATCGGCATAGTTGAGGCGGAAGACGCGGGTCATCGGCGTCGCGCCGCCGGGGGTGTCGAGCGAGGCCGCCATGCGCCGCGCGTCGGCGACGGCGGAGGGCGACCCGCGCACGATGATGGTGTTGCTTCGTCCATCCGCCGCGACGCGCGCGCCGCCAGATGCAGCGTCGCCAAGGACGGTCTGAAGCGCCTGTGCGACTTCCGGCGCGCTCCCGTTGCGCAGGGTGATGGTGGCAAAGGTCATGCCGCTGCCATTGCCGTCGAGCGAGCGCAGGATCGATTCGACGCGACGGACATTGTCGGCATAGTCGGTGACGACCACTGCGTTGGGCTGCGCCAGCGGTTCGACACTGCCGAAGCTGGCGACCAGCGGGCGCACGACGCGGGCGGCCTCGGCACTGGGGACGTTGGAGAGGCGGATCATCCGCGTGACCAGTTCCTGCCCCGATGCCGAGCGCGACGACACGCCGCCGTCGCGCACCGCGTTTCCGGCGGGAACGATGCGCCATGCGCGGCCCGAGCGGACTGCGGCAAAACCGTTGGCGCGCAGGATGGACAGGAACAACTCCCACACGCCCGCCGAGGTCAGCGGGGTGGCGGAGGTGACGGTGACGCTGCCCTTGACCGCCGGGTCGAGGATCAGGGTGCGGCCGGTGAGGCGCGAAATCTGGTCGGCGACGTCCGCGATCTCGACCCCGCGCATGTTGACGACGATGTCCGCGCTGTCGGTCTGCGCGGCCATCACCGGCTGGGCGGTCATCGCGGCGAGCGCGAAGATGAGAGCGGTCTTGCGGATCATGTGCGGCACAATGGGATCCCTAGCGGGTCGGGATGGTCAGCGTCACGGGCTTTCCATCGCGGGTGATCTGGACTTGGACGGAACCACGCCCCTGCGCGGCGGCAAAGGCGGACGCGGCACTGGCTGGACTTGTCAGCGGGTTGCCGCCGATCGAGGTGATGACATCGCCGGTCCGAAGGCCGGGCGGGGCATTGGCACCCACTTGCATCCCGCCGCCGGGGGCGGGGGTCATGGCGGCGAGGACACTGGCGGCCGCGCTGGCCGGCGCTGCGGCGGGTTGGGCTGGCGCGACGGGGGCGGGCGGCGCGGCGGCAGCCTGTTGCTGTTCGCTCGTCAGTGCGGGATCGGGAAAAGCGAGATATTCGATGCGGCCCGCGACGCGCAGGATGACGCGGTCGCGCAAGATGCCCTCGATCGTGCCGCCGCCAGGCGCTTCGCCGACGCGGAAGGGCTTGGCCGTTTCGCCGCCGACCTCGATATAGGCGACCGAGAGCGCGGCCGGGCTGGTGGCGAACACGCCCTTGAGCTTGAGCGGCAGTGCGGTTGCTTGAGTCGCGTCCGTCGCCGCGCCCTTGCCGAACGGCGCGAAGGCGAGGGCGGGGGTGATATCGGAGGTCACCGAGACCGGCCGCGCGCCGGACGGGATGGTGACCGCGCCGGTGCTGGCATGCCCCGCGATGCGCCAGGTGAGACCGGCCAGCGCGACGGCGACCGACACGATCACGGCACCCGCGACGAGATCGAGCGTCGTGCGCGCCTGACGCGGCGAGAGGTCGGGGAAGCGGATCATGCCCGTGTGCCCTCCACGAACCCGTCGAGCGATGCAAGGGGCGAACGTTCGCCTTCCGGAATCACCTGAATGCGCACCTTGTCGATTGCCGGATCTTCGGTGCGGGTGCGGGCGACATCGACCTGCCATTGCTGGCCGAGCAGTTCGACCTGCTTTTGCGCAGCGGCGGGGTCGGCGAGCTGGAGTTCGGCGAGGCGGTTTTCCGCCACCCACATCGCGGCGGCGCGGCGTTCGAGGCCGCGGGTCGAGTCGACATGGCTCTCGACAGCGCGAACCAGGCCGACGGTGGCGATGGCGAGCACCGCCAGCGCGACCAGCGCCTCGATCAGCGAGAAGCCGTCCTGGTTCTTCACGAGGGTTCGGCCCGGCTGGCGGTTGCAGTCATGCCGTCATAGCGGACGACCCAGACCTGTTCACCATTGCTGATCGTCGCGTTGAGCGGCTTACCCGCACCGTCGACGCCCATCATGACCGGCGGCGCTACATCGAGTTCGACCGCGATTCCGCCGGGGAGGCGGTGAAAGGCGAGGCCGTCGGATAGCGGGGCCATCGACCCGTCGCGGCCGACTGCGGCGAAGCCATAGCCGTCCTTTTCGACCGTGAACGCGATGATGCGATCGCCGATCATCGCATCGTCGGCGGCGGCCTGAAGGCGCAGGGCGAGGCGGCGGGCTTCGGTCTCGACCGAGGGGGCGCGGGTCGCTGAACCGATGCCGAGCGCGACTCCGCCTGCCGCGACGCCGATGATGACGAGCACGATCAGCATTTCGATGAGCGTCATGCCGCGCTCACCGCTGCGGATGGTCGCCCCCCGCATGCTGCTTATCCGCCCTTGGCGGGCGTCTGGGCCGCGTCGCGCGAATCGAGGTCGGCGTCGAGTTCGGTGCCGCCGGGCTTGCCGTCGCGACCCAATGACTTCAGCTCGAAACTGCTGCCGGTCGAAACATAGGAGTAGGGATTGCCCCAGGCATCGACCGGAGCGGACTTCACATAGCCGCCATCGGGCCACGCGGTGGGCAGCGGCGGGGTGGTCGGTTTTTCGACCAGCGCCTTCAGCCCCTGTTCGGTGGTCGGATATTGGCCATTGTCGAGGCGATAGGTGGTGAGTGCGCTCGACAGGGTGACGAGGTTGGTCTTGGTCGTGGTCACGCGTGCCTGATCGGGGCGGCCGACGACGTTCATCGTCACCAGTCCGGCGACGATCGCGATGATGACGAGAACCACGATCATCTCGAGCAGGGTGAGCCCCGCTTCGCCATTTGGCACCGTGCGGCGCTTGCCCTTCGCGGCATCGACTGCCACGGTGTCATCGAATTGTTTCAAAACTATGCGCATCGCAGCCCCATGCGTGTTCATCGTGAAAGCCATGTTACAGCCGGGACCTCTCAAAGAATGACTGGCAAACCCTTTTCGGAGTCCGCGAACGCCGCGTCCGGCGGCGTATGGACGCTGGCGGGCGGGCAGGCGATCATAGCCGAGCCTGATGGCCCTGCAACCATCCTCGTCCCGAGCGAATCGGTATCGCTGCTGCGTGTCGAGCTGCCGCTGGCGAGCCGGGCGAAACGGGTCGAGGCGCTGCCTTTTGCGATCGAGGACCGGATCGCCGACCCGATCGAGTCGGTGCATATCGCGCTGGGGACGGAAATTGCGCCACAGACCTATCTGGTCGCGGTGGTGCGGCATGCGCAGATGGCGAGCTGGGTCGAGGCGGCGGAGTTGGGCGGGCTGGGTCATGCCGCCATGGTGCCCGATGCGCTTGCCTTGCCCGCGCCGGGGCTAGGTGAATGGTGTGCCGAAGCGCGCGATGGGCGGGTGCTGGTGCGCGCCGGAGATGGGACTGGCTTTGCGCTGCCTGCCGCTTTGGTCGGGTCGGCGTGGGAGCGGGCCGGGAGTCCGCGCATCTGGAACTGCGGGCCAGTGGCGATCGGTGAGTTCCCGCAAGCGCCGTGGAGCGGCGGCGGCGGTGGCTTGGCCGAGCGGCTGGCGAACCCGGGAATCGACCTGCGGCAGGGAGTTTATGCGCGGCGTGGCGCGCGCGGGAGCAGCTGGAAGAAGCGCCTCGCCTGGATCGCGGCTGCCGGCATTGCGGCGCATGTCGTCATTGCGGCGGCGGACGTGGTGATGCTGCGCGTGATTGCCGAGCGGCGCGCCGAGGATGTGCGGTCGGCCGTGGCGCAGGCCGCGCCGGGGGCCAATCTGTCGGGCGACCTTGAGGCATCGGTGGTCGGGATGCTGCCGGTATCGGGTCCGCCGCCGGGGCGCTTTGTTCCCGCCGTGACCGCTGCGTCGCGGGCGCTGGCGCCGCTGTCGAGCGCAGTGACCGCGCGGGCGATGCGGTTTGAGGGCAATGCGCTGGTGCTCGATATCGAGCCGGGCGCTCCGGATTTGGCCGATCGGATTCGCGCGGCGTTCCGTGCAGCGGCGGTTCCGGCGCAAATCGGGGCAGGGGCGGATGGTGCAATTCGCGTGACGGTGACGGCATGAAGATCGAACGTTCCCCGACCATCGACGCGGCGGTCCTGCGGTTCCAGCTCTGGTGGAGTGGCCTGAGCGCGCGCGAGCGGGTGCTGGTCGGGACACTGGGGGCGATCCTTGCGGCGCTGATCCTGGTGTTCGGGATCGTCAAGCCGTTGCAGGGCGCGCGCGCCGACGCCATTGCCGATATCCGGAGCCATGAGACGCTGGCGGCGCGGGTGCGTGCGGCCGGGACGTTGGTTGCGCCGGGCACTCAACCCAAGCTGAGCGAAGGCCCACCGATCGAGGCGGCGCAAGCGGCGGCGAGCGCGGCGGGGCTGAGCGTGACACTGACTCCGGGCGGGGCTGGCGCGACCGGACAGGTTGCCGAGGCCAGCTATGAAGCCGTGGTCGGTTGGATCGCGGCAGTCGAGCGGACGACGGTGCTGCGCGCGCGCCGGGTCGAGCTGACCAAGGGCAGCGCGCCGGGCCGGCTGAGCGCGCGTGTGGAGTTCGGCCAGTGAACGCCGTGACGATGGATTTGCCGAGCCTGCCCTATAGCTATGCGCGCAACCATGGCGTGGTGCTGCGGGTCGGCGCGGGCGGGGTCGAGTGCCTGCATCGTTCCGACGCGGCGCTCGATGCCTTGCTTGAGGTGCAGCGGATCGCGCCGGGGGTGCGCTTTGTTGCCGCAGCCGATGCCGCGTTCGACCAGGCGCTCGCTGCAAGCTATTCGGGCAGCGCCGGGGCAGCGGCGGAGCTGGACCTGGGCAGCATGGACCTGGCGGCGCTGGCCGATAGTGCGGCGGCGGTTGATGATCTGCTCGATTCGCGCGACGATTCCCCCGTCATCCGCCTGATCAACGCGCTGTTGCTGGAGGCGGTGAAGGAAGGCGCGTCGGACGTGCATGTCGAGACGCAGGAAAAGCGTGTCGTCGTGCGCTTCCGTATCGATGGGGTGCTGCGCGACAAATTGGAGCCTCGCCGCGAACTTGCCCCGCTGCTGGTCAGCCGCATCAAGGTGATGGCGAAGCTCGACATTGCGGAAAAGCGCGTGCCGCAGGACGGGCGCGTGACGCTGCGCATCGGTGGGCATGACGTCGATGCGCGCGTATCGACCATCCCGACCCAGCATGGCGAGCGGGTGGTGATGCGCCTGCTCGAAAAGGGTTCGCTCAGCCTCGACATGGAGGCGTTGGGAATGAGCGAGCGGGACCGGGCGGTGTTCGCGCGGTTGCTCGAACGGCCGCACGGCATGCTGCTGGTCACCGGGCCGACCGGATCGGGCAAGACGACCAGCCTTTATGCCGCGCTTCACCGGCTGAACGACCGCAAACGCAATATCATGACGGTCGAAGATCCCATTGAATATGAACTGGCCGGGGTTGCTCAGACCCAGGTGAACACGCGCACCGGCATGACCTTTGCCCGCGGCCTGCGCGCGATTTTGCGGCAGGATCCCGATGTGATCATGGTCGGCGAAATCCGCGATCAGGAAACGGCCGAGGTCGCGGTGCGATCGGCGATGACCGGGCATTTCGTGCTGTCGACGCTGCACACCAACAGCGCGGTCGGATCGGTGACGCGGTTGATCGACATGGGCGTCGAGCGCTATTTGCTCGCGCCGATGCTGGTCGGGGTCGCGGCGCAGCGGCTGGTGCGACGGCTGTGCCCAAGCTGTCGGCGGCAGGATGTGGCGAGCGAGGGGGATTCGCTGTTGTTGGGCGGGGCGCTGAAGCCTGGCAAGAAACTGTGGCGCGCGGTTGGCTGCGATGACTGCCATGGCGACGGCTATCGTGGCCGCGCCGGGCTGTATGAGGTGATCGCGGTGGACGAGAAGCTCCAGGCGATGATCCATGAGGGCGCATCCGAGGCTGCGATCGAGACACATGCCCGGCGGCACAATCCCTCGCTGCTCGACGATGGCGTCGACAAGGTGCGCGCGGGGGTGACGACGGTCGAGGAAGTTGCGCGCGTGGTGAGGGAAGAGGGCTAATGCCCGCCTTCACTTATCGCGCCGCCGATCGCAGCGGCGCGCAGAAAAAAGGCACCGTCGAAGCCTCCAGCGCCGTCGCGGCGCGGGCGATGCTGCGCGATCAGGGGCTGCTCCCGCTCGCGGTCGAGGCAGCGGGGGAGCGGCGGTCGATCGGGTCGATCCAGCTGCCCAAGCTCGGCCGGTCGGGCATGAGCGCGCGCGAACTGGCGACGGCGACACGGCAGATTTCGACGCTGGTCGGATCGGACATTCCGGTCGAGGAAGCACTGCGGCTGGCGGCGAACCAGTCGGAGACGCAGCGGGTTTCGGGCATCCTGATGGAGGTGCGCGGCGCGATCCTGGACGGGCGCAGCTTTGCCAGCGCGCTTGCGACGCATCCCAAGACCTTTCCCGAATTCTACCGCGCATCGGTTGCGGCGGGGGAGGCGTCGGGGAAGCTCACCGAAGTGCTCGGCCACCTTGCCCATTTCGTCGAGAACCGGCAGGCGAATGCGCAGAAATTGCAGCTGGCCCTGCTCTATCCCGGTCTGCTGGCGACGGTGTCGCTGGGCGTGATCGTGCTGTTGCTGGTTTACGTCATCCCGGACATCGTCAATGTGTTCGTGTCGCGCGGCACCGACCTGCCGCTGCTGACCCGCATATTGATCGCGGTATCGGGGTTTCTGCAGGCCTGGGGGCTGTATCTTCTGATTGCGGGGCTGGCGGGGTATTTCGTGTTCAACCGCTGGGCGGCGATTCCGGCGAACCGGTTGAGGGTCCATCGCGGCTTTACCGAGCGCTGGCCGTTCAAGCGCTTTTCCCGCCAGCACAATGCCGCGCGCTTCGCCGGGAGCCTGGCGACATTGGTCGAGAGCGCGGTGCCGTTGGTCGATGCGCTGCACGCGGCGGCGGCGGTGACGCCCAACCTGTGGGTGCGCGCGCGGGCGATGCATGTCGCGGCACGGGTGCGTGAAGGGATCAGCCTGCGCGCGGCGATGGCCGAAGCGGGCGTCTTTCCGCTGATGCTGACCGCGATCGTCGCGTCGGGTGAGGCGTCGGGGAAGCTCGGCCCGGCGCTGTCCCGCGCTGCGGACGAACTGGATCGCGAGCTGGACGCGATCACGACCGCGCTGGTCGCGCTGGTCGAGCCGATGGTGCTGCTGCTGATGGGCGGGATGGTGCTGATGATGGTGCTGGCGATCCTGCTGCCGATCATCAATCTGAACGATCTGGTGACGTTGTAGGTGTGGCAATCCTCCCCGGAACGGGGAGGATTTCTGCTACAGCTCCCCGGCAATGCTCGCCCCGGCGGGGAGACCGGCGAAGGGCAGGATGCGCGCGCCCTCTGGCGTCATGCGGATCGTGAGCTGGCCGTCCTCGCTGAGCGTCGCGGTCATCAGGGTTTGACGCTGCTGGGCGCGGGGGGTGAGGCGGATCTGGGTGGTGGTGCCGATCTTTTCGGAGACCAGCAGCAATGGAGGGACGGGGACTGCAGCGCCGCCGCCCTTCGGGGTGCAGGTGCCGGCGTCGGTGGTGAGGCGGCCGTCGATGCCCTGGCTTGAGCCGCCGACCGCGATCCGGTCGAATTCGAGCTGCATCACCATGTCGCAGGTGAAGGGGAGGTTGGGCTGGAGCGCCTGTAGCATCGTCGAATGCGCGCTGCCGCTGACCTTGTCGAGCACGGTGTTGCTGAACCCGGCCAGCGCGCGGCCCCCCATGTCGGTGTCGGGGCCGGTCGCGGTCCAATCCGCCGCGAAGGCGAGGCTGGTGAGCGAGCGCAAGGGCGCCCAGTGCCATTCGAACTTGCTGCCGCCTGCGACCCCGACTTCGCCATTCCATACGGTACCGGCAACGCCGGTGCGCCAGGGACGGTTCTTGACGATCACGCTGGCGGGGATGGTTGCGACCATGGCGAGGGCATAAGCGGCTATGCCCAGCACCACGAAGACGGTAAGACGCCGCCGAGCTGACCAGGATGCCCGTGACAATGCCGCCGATTCGCCGCCGTGCGCTGCTGACCGCTCTGGGATCGGGGCTGGTATTGCCGTCGGCATTGCTCGCTGGTCCCTCTGTCTTCGCGGCCGACAAGGTCAAGCGTGACAAGCGGCCGGTGGCGTTGCTGCTGCCCCTTTCGGGGCCGCGCGCCGCGCTGGGCCTTAGCATGCGTCAGGCGGTGTTGCTCGCTGATTCTGGCCCTGAAATCACGGCTTATGATACCGGCGGGACGGCCGAGGGCGCGGCGCTTGCGGCACGCAATGCGCTGAAGGCCAAAGCTGCGATGATCCTGGGGCCGGTGACCGCCGAGGAGCTGAATGCGGTCACGGCAGAGGTCGCACGGCGGGTGCCGGTGATTGCCTTTACCAACAATGCCGTGGCGCGCGGGCCGGGCAGTTTCGTGTTCGGGATTACGCCCGCTCAGGTGACCAGCGCGGTGCTGCGCTATGCCCGATCGCGCGGGGTGCGCAGCGTGGTGGTGGTCGATGACGGATCGCCATGGAGCGTCGCAGCGGCGCTGGCGGCGGGTAAGATGCAGAGCGAGGTCGGGCTGGATGTGCGATCTCTGACCGTGCTCGAGGGGCAGCCACTGCCCGCCGCAGGGGATGCGCCGGACGCGGTATTGTTGCCCGGCAGCAGCGAGACGGTGCTGTCGGCGGCGCGCAGTTTGAAGGGTACGGGCGTTCAGCTCCTGGGGACGGTGCAAGCGCTCGATCATCGACCGACGGCGCTGGAGACGCTGGACGGTGCGTGGATTGCGAGTCCGGATCCGGCGGCATTCGGCAAATTCGCCGCCGAGTTCCGGTCGCGCCATGGCGGCACGCCCGGGGCGCTGTCGGCGCTGGCCTATGACGCCGGCGGGGTGGTCAAGGCCTTGCGGGCGAAGGGCGCGCTCGATGAGGCGGCGTTGCTGGCCGAGACCAGCTACCCCTGTATCACCGGCAATGCGCGCTTCCGCAGCGACGGGAGCGTGGCGCGCGAGCTGGCGATCCTGGTCGCCGGGGCGCAGGGTTATGAGCCGGTGGCGGTGAGCCTGGGGGCGTGAAAGAGGGATCGGGCGAGGAGGGGTTTACCCTGCTCGAACTCATCATTTCGCTGGGGCTGTTCGCGCTGATCGCGGTGGCGGGGCTGACCCTGCTCAACAGCGTGATGACGACGCAGGAGCGGACCGAGGGACGGCTCGATCGGACCGCAGCGATTCAGCGGACGATGTTCGTGCTGCAGAGCGACCTCGACCAGATTACGCGTGGTGCGGTCAGCGGCAGGGGCAGCAACATCGCCTTTACCCGTGTCGCTGCCGGGATGGGCGGCCCGCCGGTGCCGCTTCGCTATGCCGCGACCGGAGGCGCATTGGTCCGTGCCGCGCCGCAGCCCCAGCTGTTGCTGACCGGGGTGAGCGGGGTGCGCTGGCGATTCCTGGACGGACAAAACTGGGTCGATCGCTGGCCCCCGAATGAGGATCGCAAGGACGACTGGCCGCGCGCGGTGCAGGTCGAGATGCAGCTAGCGGGGGAGCGCGGGCCGCAGGGGACGTTACGCCGCGTCGTCGCGCTGCCGGTCAAGCCGCAGGACGAACCGCAATGACCCGGCGCGACGACGAACAGGGCATGATCCTGGTCAATGTGCTGATGTTCGTCGCCATCGCGAGCGGGCTGGTCCTCCTGATGATCGGGCGCGAGGAGCTGGCGCTGGACCGGGCCTTGCGCAGTCGCGAGGCCGCGCGGGCGGCGGCGATCGTGCGCGGGGGCGAGCTGTCGGCGCTTGCGGCATTGCAACGCGATGCGCTGGCCGCGCCGCAGGTAGACCATGCGGGGGAGGACTGGGCGTCGATCGGGGCCAATGGCGCGACGATCGATGGGGGCACGTTCGATCTGGCGGTCAGCGACGCGGAGGGGCGGTTCAACGTCAACATGCTGCGCAGTGGCGACGCGGTGCCGGTGATCCTGTTCCAGAAGCTGGCGCGGATCGCGGGGCTGGACGAGCAACAGACGGTCGAGGCGATTGCCTATATCCGCACGCAAGGGCCGGTCAGCGACATCCGGCCGATCCGGCTGATCCCCGGCGCGGACCCGGCGGCGATTGCCCGGCTGGAGCGGATGGTGACGGCGCTGCCCGGCAAGACCACGATCAACCTGAATGCGGCGGACGAGGAATTGCTCGCGTTCCTGATCGGCGATCCGGTCGCGGCCGAGCGTATCGTCGCGATCCGCAAGCGCAACGGGCAGATCACCTTGCGCGACCTGTCCGACCTTAAGGTCAGTCAGCCGCCGGGGACGGCGTTCAGCTCGAATACGTACTGGGTCCGGGTGCGGGCGAAGATCGGCGATACGGTGCAGCAGGGCGCGACGCTGATCCAGCGGCGGCGCTCGGAAGAGGGTGCGGTGACGACGGTGCCGGTGGCGCGCTGGCGCAACGCGGCCCTGCCGCCCGAGGCGCCGCCGCTCGCGGGCGGTTGAAATTTATGTGACAAAGTATCATCTGCGCTGCGAACGAAGGAGTTTGCGATGCGGGTGATGGTGGCGAAGTGGTTTGACGGGCTGGCGGTGGGCGCTTCTGTGCTGTGCCTGATCCACTGCCTGGCGCTGCCGATCGTGATCGCCGCATTGCCCGCACTGGCGGCGCGGCTCGACCTGGCGAGGGGTTCCACCTTGCTGTTCTGGCGTTCGCGCTACCGGTCAGCGCGGTTGCGCTGGGTGACGGGTGGCGGCGGCATCGCGGCCTGACGCCGTTGTTCGTCGGGGCGGCGGGGTTGGCGCTGCTGGCGGCGGGGTTGGCGTTCGAGGAGTGGGTTGCGGTCGAGACCGGCGTGACGGTGGCAGGGAGTTTGCTGCTGGCCGGGGCGCACGTGGCGAACTGGCGGGGGCGGGGCTTGGTAAGGTAGCTTCCCAATTTGCTGGATTGCTGACAGAATAAACACCATGCCGAAGCCCAAGACCCGTATCATGTACATCGAGGACAAGTCGGAAGGGCTCAATGGTCCGGCCAGGATCGGCCGGGTGACATTTTCAAAATCCGGACGCTCTATTCACTATCAGGGGCGAACATTCGGCAGGGTAGGAAGCGGATATAAATATAATCACGTCGCCGAAGATAATGGCGATCATTTTTGGATTTCGGGGCCGCGTAAAGATGGTGCCGACCGGCTGCATCCGGGGAGCGGAATGCCGGTCGAGATCGACGCGGATGTTGCCGACGAATATTGGCGCGACATAAGAGGATCGAAATAGCATCTCGGCCGGGTCAGAGGATACCCGGCAGGTCCAGCCCCATCTCTCCGGCGCAGGTCTTGGCGATCTCATACCCCGCATCGGCATGGCGCATGACGCCGGTTGCCGGGTCGTTCCACAGCACGCGCTCCAGCCGCTTGGCCGCTTCGGCGGTGCCGTCAGCGACGATGACCATGCCTGAATGCTGCGAATAGCCCATGCCGACGCCGCCGCCATGGTGGAGCGAGACCCAGGTTGCGCCGCTGGCGGTGTTGAGCAGGGCGTTGAGCAGGGGCCAGTCGGATACCGCGTCGCTGCCGTCCATCATCGCTTCGGTTTCGCGGTTGGGGCTGGCGACCGATCCGCTGTCGAGGTGATCGCGGCCGATGACGATGGGGGCCTCCAGTTCGCCGTTCGCCACCATTTCGTTGAAGGCGAGTGCGAGGCGGTGGCGGTCGCCCAGGCCCACCCAGCAGATACGCGCGGGCAGGCCTTGGAACGCGATCCGCTCCTTCGCCATGTCGAGCCAATGGTGGAGGTGGTGGTTGCCTGGGAGCAGTTCCTTCACCTTGGCATCGGTCTTCCAGATATCCACCGGATTGCCCGACAGCGCGGCCCAGCGGAACGGGCCGATGCCGCGGCAGAAGAGCGGGCGGATATAGGCGGGGACGAAGCCGGGAAAGGCGAAGGCGTTGGCGACGCCCGCGTCCTTCGCGACCTGACGGATATTGTTGCCATAGTCGAAGGTGGGGATGCCCGTTTCGTCGAACGCGAGCATTGCGCGGACATGGGTGGCCATGGAGGCGCGGGCGGCGGCTTCGACCTCGTGCGGGGCGGCTTCGCGCTTGGCGAACCATTGTTCCAGCGTCCAGCCGGCGGGGAGGTAGCCGTTGATTGGATCATGCGCGCTCGTCTGATCGGTGACCATGTCGGGGCGGATGCCGCGCTTGACGAGTTCGGGCAGGATCTCGGCGGCGTTGCCGAGCAGGCCGACCGACACCGGCTTGTCCGATGTGCGAATGATTTCAAGCGCTTCGTCGATGCTGTTGGCAGCGCGATCGAGGTAACGGGTGCGCAGGCGCATCTCGATCCGGCTCGGCTGGCATTCGATCGCGAGGCACGATGCGCCCGCCATCGTCGCGGCGACCGGCTGGGCGCCGCCCATGCCGCCAAGGCCGGCGGTGAGGATCCAGCGGCCCGTCAGGTCGCCGCCATAATGCCGACGTCCAGCCTCGACAAAGGTCTCGTAAGTGCCCTGAACGATGCCCTGGGTGCCGATATAGATCCACGATCCCGCAGTCATCTGGCCGTACATCGCCAGCCCCTTGCGGTCGAGTTCGTGGAAATGCTCCCAGGTCGCCCAATGGGGCACGAGGTTGGAGTTGGCGATCAGCACGCGCGGCGCGTTTTCGTGCGTGCGGAACACGCCGACCGGCTTGCCCGACTGGACCAGCAGCGTCTGATCGGCGTCGAGGCGGCGGAGCGTCTCCACGATCTTGTCATAGGCGTCCCAGTTGCGTGCCGCGCGGCCGATCCCGCCATAGACGACGAGGCTCTCGGGCGCTTCGGCGACATCGGGATCGAGATTGTTCATCAGCATCCGGAGCGCCGCCTCGGCCTGCCAGTTCTTGGCGGAGAGCGTGGTGCCGGTGGGAGCCTTGATGCGGCGGCTGTTGTCGGTGCGGGTCATGCTTGAGCTTTCGCGAAGTCGATGGCGGCGGTGAGGATCGGGCGGAGCGTGGCGTGCGCCTGTGCGGCGTGAATGTCGTCCCAGCGCGGGGGCCAGTTGGCGGCGGGCACTTCGGTGACATAGGTGCGCATCGCCAGCTCCATCTGGATGGCATGGACGCCCTGTTCCGGCTGGCCGTAATGGCGCGTGGTCCAGCCGCCCTTGAAGCGGCCGTCGATCACATGGCTGCGCTGTTGCTCGGCGCAGATCGCGGCGATGGATTGGGCGAGTTCGGGGGCGCAGGACTGGCCGCTATTGGTGCCGATGTTGAATTCGGGCAGGCGGCCATCGAACAGCTGGGGCACCACGCTGCGGATCGAATGCGCTTCGTAGAGGACGATTGCCGGGTGAAGCGCGCGCAGGCGGTCGATCTCGGCGCGCAGGGCGGCGTGATAGGGGTCGAAATAGGCTTCGCGGCGGCGGGCGATTTCGGGTGCGCCGGGTTCCCTGCCGGGGTGGTAGAGCGGGTCGCCGTCGAACGTCTCGGTCGGACACAGGCCGGTAGTGAACTGGCCGGGGTAGAGGGTGGCGCCGCTGGGGTCGCGGTTGACGTCGATCACCGTGCGCGAGGTGGTGGTGCGGACGATGGTCGCGCCAAGCTGAAACGCGAAGGCGTAGAGCTGGTCGACATAGAGGTCGGCGTCGTAGCGTGCGCGGGCGGGGGAGATCAGCGCGGGGGCGATGTCGGCGGGAATTTCGAGGCCGGCATGTGGGATGCTGACGATCAGCGGGCCTTCGTTGCGGACGGTGACGATCATGGCGCGACTCCCGGCAACCCCTCGCCCAGCGCGCCGCTCGTCACCAGCGCTGTCGCCAGCGCGATGTCGGGGGCGAAATGGCGGTCATCCTCCAGCGTCGGCACCTGATCACGCAGCAGGGTGCGGGCTGCTTCGAGCGGGGCGCTGGATGTCAGCGGGGCGTGGAAGTCGCAGCCCTGCACCGCCGCGAGATATTCGATTCCGATGATGTGAGCGAGGTTGGCGGTCATGGCGAGCAGACGGCGTGCGCCATGGCCGGCCATCGAGACATGATCCTCCTGATTGGCGCTGGTCGGGATCGAATCGACGCTGGCGGGGTGGGCGCGCTGCTTGTTTTCGCTGACCAGGGCGGCGGCGGTGACCTGCGGTATCATGAAGCCGGAGTTGAGGCCCGGGCGCGGGGTGAGGAAGGCGGGGAGGCCCGAGAGGGCGGGATCGACCAGCATAGCGATACGGCGTTCGGCGAGGCTGCCGATTTCGCAGATAGCGAGGGCGAGCATGTCGGCGGCGAATGCGACGGGTTCGGCGTGGAAGTTGCCTCCGGACAGCGCCTCCCCCGTGTCGGTGAAGATCAGCGGGTTGTCGGTGACGCCGTTCGCCTCGATCGCCAATGTCGCGGCGGCCTGACGGATCAGGTCGAGGCAGGCGCCCATCACCTGGGGCTGGCAGCGCAGGCAATAGGGGTCCTGCACGCGCTCATCGCCGTCGCGGTGCGAGGCGCGGATGGCGGAGCCTTCCATGAGGCCAGCAAGCGCCGCTGCTACCTCGATCTGGCCGCGATGGCCGCGTACTTGGTGGATGCGTGGATCGAACGGGGTGTCGGAGCCTTTTGCCGCTTCGGTCGACAGCGCCCCGGTGACGAGCGCGGCGCGGAACAGCTTTTCGGTCTCGAACAGGGCGGCCAGCGCATAGGCGGTGCTGAACTGGGTGCCGTTGAGCAGCGCGAGGCCTTCCTTGGGGCCGAGCGTCAGGCCCCCGAGCATGGTGCGCGCGGGCATGCGGCGCGGGCCCATCTCGACTTCCCCCACGCCGATCATCGCGGCGGCGAGATGGGCGAGCGGGGCGAGGTCGCCGCTGGCGCCGACCGATCCTTGCGAGGGGATTATCGGCGTGATGCCGCGATCGAGCATGTCCTGAAGCATCGCGATCGTTTCGGGCTTCACCCCGCTATGCCCCTGGGCGAGGCTGGCGAGCTTGAGCGCGATCATCAGGCGCACGACTGGGGCGGGCATCGGATCGCCGACGCCGGCGGCGTGGCTGAGCACGATGTTGCGCTGGAGCGTTTCGAGATCGTCGTCGCCGATGCGGACGCTGGCGAGCTTACCGAAGCCGGTGTTGATCCCGTACACCGGCTCGCGCCGGGCGAGGATTGCCTGCACCGCATCGGCGCTGGCCGCGACCTTGGCGTGGCAGGACGGGTCGAGTGGGGCTGGCTCGCCGTGATAGATGGCGTTCCAGGTGGAAAGCGGGGTATTGCCGGGGACGATCATAGCCTTGAGAAAACTCGGGAATGGAGGGGGTTGGCGGCGATGCGGTAGACCAGCTCGGCGGGGTCGGAGATGTCCCAGATGGCCAGATCGGCGGGGCGGCCGGGTTGCAGCGTGCCGCCGGCGATGCCGAGCGCGCGGGCGGCGTTGACCGTGACGCCGCGCAGGCATTCGGCGACGGTCAGGCGGAAGAACGTCGCGCCCATGTTCATCGCCAGCAGGATCGACGCCATCGGCGAGGTGCCGGGGTTGCAGTCGGTGGCGAGCGCGATCGGGACGCGCGCGTCGCGCAGGGCTTGAAGCGGCGGGCGACGCTCTTCGCGGGTGAAGTAGAAGGCGCCGGGGAGGAGCGTGGCGACGGTACCGCTGGCGGCCATTGCGGCAATGCCGGCGGCGTCGAGATGCTCGAGGTGATCGGCGGATAGCGCGCCGTGGCGGGCGGCGAGTGCTGCGCCGTTGAGGTTCGACAGTTGCTCGGCGTGGAGCTTGACGGGCAGGCCGTGGGCGACGGCGGCTGTCAGGATGCGGTCGGTCTGTTCCGGGGTGAAACCGATGCCTTCGCAAAAGGCATCCACGGCTTCGGCGAGTCCGACTGCGGCGGGGATGATCTCGCGGCACACCAGATCGACATAGCCATCGGCATCGCCCTTATATTCGGGCGGGACGGCGTGGGCGGCGAGCAGGGTGGTGCAGATGCGGATGTTGCGGACTTCGCCGAGGCGGCGGGCGGCGCGGAGCATCTTGAGTTCGTCGTCGAGCGTCAGGCCGTAGCCGGACTTGATCTCGACCGTGGTGACGCCTTCGCCGATCAACTGGTCGAGCCGGGGCTGGGCGCTCGCAATCAGCTCGTCCTCGCTGGCCGCGCGGGTGGCGGTAACGGTGGAGAGGATGCCGCCGCCGGCGCGGGCGATCTCCTCATAGGTCGCGCCATTGAGGCGGGCCTCGAACTCCCTCGCCCGGTTGCCGGCGTGGACGAGGTGGGTGTGGCAGTCGATCAAGCCGGGGGTGATCCAGCGGCCGTCGCAGTCGAAGATTTCGACCGCGTCCGGGGCTTCTGCGTCGTGGCCGACATAACTGATCGTATCGCCGACCGCCGCAACCGCGCCATGCTCGATCACGCCCAAGCCGCCACCCGTCATCGTCGCGAGGCGGGCGTTGCGCCAGAGTTTGTCGGCGGGAATCGGCATGCGTTTAGTGTTGGACAGCGCGGCCATTATGTCTAGACATATTCGCATGGCGCTCTGGTTCGAAACTGCGTTGCTGGATCATGGCTGGACCGATCGGGTCCGGTTGACGCTGGTGGATGGGCGGATCGAGCGGGTCGAGGTCGGGGTCGAACCTGACCGGAGCGACGAGCGGCATTTCGCGGCGCTGCCGGGGCTGCCGAACCTGCACAGCCATGCCTTTCAGCGGGCGATGGCGGGGCTGACCGAGGTGCGCGGCGCGTCGGACGACGATTTCTGGTCGTGGCGTGAGCTGATGTACCGGTTCGTGGCGAAGATCGGGCCGGAGCAGTGCGAGGCGATTGCGGCGCTGGCCTATGCCGAGATGCTCGAGAGCGGCTTCACGCGGGTCGGCGAGTTTCATTATCTCCACCATGCGCCGGACGGGTCGCGCTATGCCGATGTCGCCGAGATGAGCGGGCGGATCGCGGTGGCGGCGGATACGGCGGGGATCGGCCTCACACTGCTGCCGGTGTTTTACGCGCATGGCGGGTTTGGGGGACAGGCTCCGGGTGCGGCGCAGGCGCGGTTTATCAATGGCGTCGATGGCTTTGCCGATCTGGTCGCGCGCGCCGGGGCGATGCTGCCGTCCGACGGGGTGATCGGGATTGCGCCGCACAGCCTGCGCGCGGTGACGCCGGATGAGCTGGGCGCGCTGCTGCCGATCGCCGGAGGCGGGCCGGTGCATATCCATATCGCCGAGCAGGTGAAGGAAGTGGACGATTGTATCGCGTGGAGCGGGCAGCGGCCGGTGCGCTGGCTGCTCGACGCGGTGCCGGTCGATGCACGCTGGACGCTGGTGCATGCGACGCATGTCGATCGGCAAGAGGTTGCGGAGATCGTCGCGCGCGGGGCGGTGGCCGGACTGTGCCCGATCACCGAGGCCAATCTGGGCGACGGGCTGTTTCCCGCAAGCGCGTTTCTCGATAGCGGCGGCGCTCTTGGTGTGGGGAGCGATTCGAACGTGCGGATCGATGCGGCGGAGGAGTTAAGGGTGCTCGAATATGGCCAGCGGCTGACATTGCGCGGACGCAACCAGCTGGCGAGCGCGGAGCGGCCTTCGACGGGTGCGCGGCTGTTCGATGCGGCGGTGCGTGGCGGTGGTCAGTCGCTGGGGGTCGAAACCGGTCTGGCCGCAGGGCGTCCGGCGGACATCGTGTCGCTCGACCGTAGCGATCCGGCGTTCGAGGGCCGCAGCGGCGATGCGCTGATCGACAGCTGGATTTTGGGCGGCACCGGTATCGCGAGGCGATCGAGGCGCGCTATCGCATCGCGCTGCGGAGCCTGATGGCATGAGCGTCGAGGCGCGGATCCGCGGCGAGATCGAGGGGCGCATCCGTTCGGGCGAATGGGGGCCGGGCACGCGCGTTCCGACCGAATATGAGTTGATGGAGGCGTATCGCTGCGCGCGCGCGACGGCGAACAAGGCGCTGAGCCGGCTCGCCAGCGAGGGGCTGATCGAGCGCAAGCGGCGCGCGGGCAGCTTCGTTGCGCGGCCGGCGATCCGCACCCCGGTCGTGGGCGTGCCGGACATCGCTGCGCTGATCGCCGAGCGGGGCGAGGCCTATCGCTGGGAATTGTTGACGGTGAACCTGCATCGCCGCGCGCCGACCGGGTTTCCGGTGCGCGGGTCCGGTAGCGGGTGGCTGGTGCTGACCGGGGTGCATCATGCCGGGCGCGCGCCGTTCGGCTGGGAAGAGCGCTGGCTCGACCTCGCCGCTGCGCCGAATGCGGCGGATGCGGATTTTTCGGCGATGGCGCCGGGCAACTGGCTGCTCGCGAATATCCCGTGGACCGATGCGCGGCACCGGATCGCGGCGGTGGGGGCGAGCGCGGAGGCGGCAGGACGGTTGAAGCTGACCGAGGGCGCGCCGTGCCTTCAGGTCGAGCGCTGGACGTGGCGCGGCAAGGCACCGGTGACGTTCGCGCGCCAGATCTTTCCGGGCGAGCATTACCAGCTGGTCGAGGATTTCACGCCGCGCGGTTAGCGGCATGCATGGAGACGCAGATGTTCAACCGCCTGTTCCTGGACCACCCGCGCGATGTCGGCGAAAGCTATGGCGAGCATTTCGCCACCGCCGCCGGTTTCGGGGTGCGGATGGTCGGGGGCGGGCTGGCGTGTATTGTCCATGCGGTCGTGCCCGTGCTGTTCGTGCGGACCGCGAGCGATACGGTGAAGTCGCTCTATGCGACGATGAAGGCGCGCCAGCCGGCCTTTGCCAAGGAGCCGCCTGCCTTCGCCACGCCGGAGTGGCAGCTCGATTACGAGATCTAGGATGCGGATCGAGCATGTCGCGATCATCGGTGCGGGGTTTTCAGGGACGCTGCAGGCGATCAACCTGTTGCGGCACAAGGGGCCACGCGCGACGCTGATCGAGCGTGGTACGACGCCCGGGTTGGGGCTGGCCTATGGCGCGGCGCATCCCAGCCATGTGCTCAATGTCCGCGCGAGCAATATGAGCGCCTTTCCCGACCAGCCGGGGCATTTCGCCGAGTGGCTGGCGGCGCGCGGGGTGGCGGATGCGGCCAATGCCTTTGCCGCGCGGGTGACCTATGGCGCGTATCTGCGCGAATTGCTCGATGCGGCGGTGGCGGGGAGCGACGGGCGGCTGAGCGTTGTGCGTGGTGCGGTGGCCGGGCTCGAACAGCGCGCCGATGGTGTTGCGTTGGCGATGGCGGACGGGAGCGCGATCGGCGCGGACGCGGCGGTGCTGGCGGTTGGCAATCTGCCGCCGCACGACCCGCCGGGGCTCGATCCCGCAGCGCTGCCAGGCGAACTGTACAAGGGCGACCCCTGGGCCGGGGATATCGCGGATGGCTTGAACGACACCGATACCGTGCTGGTGATCGGCACGGGCCTCACCATGATCGACGTCGCGCTGACGCTGGAGGCGCGCGGCTTTGGCGGGCGGATCGTGGCGCTGTCACGGCGCGGGTTGCTGCCCCGGCGGCACGAGAGCGGCGCGGCGTGGGAGCGGATCGATGCGCGGCCCGCGACGGTGGCTTCGGCATTGGTTCGCAAGGTTCGCGCCCGTGCCACCGAGATCGGCTGGCGCAATGCGGTGGACGAGCTGCGCCCGTTCACGCAGCCGATGTGGGCGAATGCGAGCGTGGCTGAGCGCGGGCGGTTCCTCCGGCATCTGCGGCCATGGTGGGACGTGCATCGCCATCGCCTCGCCCCGCAGGTGGCGGACCGGCTCGACGCAATGGCGGCGCGGGGGCAGTTGCAGGTGATGGCGGGCAAGACGCTGGGCTTCGAGCCCGGAGTTGGCGAGGTGACGCTGCACTGGCGACCGCGTGGTGCCGATGCGGCGCAAACCCTGCAAGTCCGGCGCGTGGTCAATTGCACCGGGCCGCTGGGCGATCTGGGGCGCACCACCGATCCGCTGCTGGTCGCGCTGCGTGAGTCGGGGGCAATCCGGCCCGATGCCGCGCATCTGGGAATCGACGTGAATGGGGCAGGGGAGGTGATCGGCGCAGACGGCCGCGCCAATCCGCGCCTCTTCGCGCTCGGCCCGATGACGCGCGGGGCGTTCTGGGAAATCGTCGCGGTGCCGGATATCCGCCGCCAGACCTGGGATGTCGCGCGGCGGCTGTCCAACGCACATTGGGTGGGCGGCGAGGGGTTGTAGCCCTTCGCGCTCGCAAATCGTTCGGTCGATGAAATGGTCGGGGAAAGAGGATTCGAACCTCCGGCCCCTGCCTCCCGAAGGCAGTGCTCTACCAGGCTGAGCTATTCCCCGACTGAGCGGCGAAGTCCTTGTCAAAGGCCCCGGGTGGGCAGACCGCGTCGCTTGGAGGCGCGCCTATAACCGGCACATTGCGGCTGTGCAAGCACTGCGTTGCACGGTTTTTTCACGCGCCGCGCGCGTCGAGCATTCCGGATACGCTGGTGAACTTCTCCCGCGGCGAATCGCTGCGGGCGGCGGCGATCTCGGCGGCGTCGATCTTTTGCCAGTCGCGAAAGGTGACGACATCGACGTTGCGCGACGCGAGCAGCGCATCGAGGCCGGGGCGACCCGCCTTGCCGGTGCCGCCCGGTGCGTCTTCCGCAATTTTCTCAGCGATGGCAAAGCCATCCGGGCGGTTGGTGCCGATGGTGCCGGTCGGCCCGCGCCGCGCCCAACCCACGGCATACAGACCGGGCAGCACGCGGCCCTCGTCATTGGCGAAGCGCCCGGCGCGGTCGTCATAGGGCACGCCCTCGATCTTGGGTGTGCGGTAGCCGATGCACGACACGACCAGCCCGGCGGGGATCGCATAGGTCTCGCCCGTGCCGATCGCGGCGCCGCGTTCATCGAGTCGCGTGCGCTCGACGATGACGCGTTCGGCGCGGCCATCGCCCTCGATCCGCACCGGCATGGCGTAGAAATCGAAGATGATATGGACCGGCTTGTCGACATGGGCGGCGGCAAAGTTGCGCAGATGCGTCACCGCCTTGCGATGGCCGGGCTCAAGCAGCGCGTCGTCCAGATCGGGCGGAAAATCGGCTGGATCGACCACCGGTGCGGCGCGCGTCAGATTGGCGAGCTCACCCAGTTCCTTGGGCGTCATCGCAATCTGGTGCGGGCCGCGTCGGCCGAGCAGTGTGATCGTCTCGATCCCCGAGTCGACCAGCGCGTTGAGCGCGGGGCTGACGATATCCGATCCGGCAAACTCACCGCGCGTCTTGGCGAGGATGCGGGCGACGTCGAGCGCGACATTGCCGTTGCCGATCACCACCGCGCCGGGTCCGCCGAGCGGCGGGTTCAGCGCCGCAAAGTCGGGATGGCCGTTATACCAGCCGACAAACGCGGCCGATCCGGTGACGCCCGGCAGGTCCGCGCCGGGGATTTCCAGCGGGCGATCGAACGGTGCACCGGTCGCCAGCACCACCGCGTCGTACAGGCCCATCAATTCCGGGATGGTCACGTCCTTGCCGACCGTGACATTGCCGACGAAGCGGACCGTGTCGGTCAGCGCGACCGCCTCATAGCGTCGCGACACGCTTTTGATCGACTGGTGGTCGGGTGCAACGCCGCTGCGGATCAGGCCGAACGGGACGGGTAGCCGGTCGATGATGTCGACCCGGACATCCTCTCCGAACTGTTTCTGGCATGCCTCTGCGGTGTAATATCCCGCCGGCCCCGATCCGATCACCGCGATATGCCGCATGCCCGGTCCTTTTTTGTTGTGACCAGAGGCTAGCGGGGAAATGGGGAAGGGCAAGGGGAATGGTCACCGCAGTGTGGCGGGCGGAGTCAGTGCCCTTTCTGTGGTGTCTCGAGCGCCAGGCGGACGGCGGCGAGCATCTGCGCGTCGGTGAACGGCTTGACCAGCCAGCCGCGCGGGTCGGCCGCCGCACCACGCGCCCGGATCGCGTCGTCGCAATGCGCGCTGGCGAACAGGCTGGCGATGTTCATGCCGTGCATCGCGACCGCGGTTTCGATCCCGTCGAGCTCTCCGGCGAGCCGGATGTCCATCAGGACCAGATCCGGGGCGGCCTCCGCCACGCTTTGCAATGCTTCTTCGCCGCTATCGACGACGCCGACGACCTCATAGCCAGCGTCCAGCAACGCCGACTCGACGCTCAGTGCGACGAAGTAATTGTCTTCGACGACCAGTATCCGGGCACGATTCGCCGATGGTTCAGGCCCGAAGCTTGGGTCCGACTCCGGCGTCTCTCCGGGGGGCGGAACGGTCATGGTCCAGATCATGGCAGTGTCGAGGGCGATCATTGCGACTCTCCGAGGCGTGCAGCCGGCAGCACAAACCGCGTCACGCAGCGCGCGCCGTCCTGATTTTCGATATCGAGCCTTCCGCCAAGCTGGCGGAGCAGCGCCCGGACGAGGCCGAGGCCGGAGGCCCGGCGCTGCGCGTCAGGTCCGGCAAAGCCCGGGCCATTGTCGTGAACCACCATCGTGACGTGCCCTGCTTCGTTCCGGAATTCGACGGCGATATGCTGTTCGCCCCGCGTCGGCACACCGTATTTGACAGCATTGACCAGCAATTCGTTGAGCACGAGCGCGATCGGGGTCGCCGGCTCGATCGGTAAATCCACGGCATCGACGTGCGTTGTGGTTTTCAACGGCGTGCGGGTCATGCCCGCCAGACTTGCCAGCAGGCTGTTCACCAGCGCCTCGGATCCGATCGTATCCAGCCGTCCCGAACCATAGAGCAGTTGTTGCACCGCACTGACCGCTGAGAAGCGATTGGCGGCGTCGCGCAGCGCGAGTTGTGCCTCGTTGCTCGTCGCCTCGCGCGCGCCGCCCTGCAGCATTCCCGCGAGCATCTGCATGTTGTTCTTAACCCGGTGCTGCAATTCGCGCAGCAACAGCTCGCGTTCCCGCAGCGACTCCTGAAGCACCGCCTCGGCATGTTTGCGCTGGGTGATCTCGGTATGAAGCTCATGCACCTTGCGCGAGAGGGCGCCGAACCGATCCTCGTCGGTTTCAAGCATGCGCAGCAGGACTGCCGGGCCATCTGACAGGGCGATGCGGTTGCCACGGCATTTCAGGCGCTTGCTGCCGCGCGCGTCGGACACAATCAGGGCACCGACCAGCGGCGCAGATGAGCCGAAACAGCGCTGGATGAAGCGCAACGCGTCCTGCCCGTCTCCCGCCAGGCGATCGAACAACGAGTGACCCGGAAGATCGCTGCCGAGCCGCTGCTGGGCAGCCCGGTTCAGGCCGAGCACGGTTCCGTCCTCGGACACGATCAGCGCCGCCTCCGCCAGCCCGTCGAGCAGGGCCTTTGCATCTCGAGACAGCAGCGCACTCACCGTCCGTGATAGGCGCGCGCGGTGAGTGGAAGGTCGTCGCTCGCGCGCAGATAGACCGTCACGCGACAATCGGGATGCCCCTCAGCGATCGTGCGTTCCAGGTCGACGGCGGCATAGCCCAAATTCTGCGCGGCGATGTGGCCGAACACATTCGACGTCATCATGCACAGCGAGGGTCGGTCGCGCACCAGTTCGCCGAACGGGCAGGCGCGATTGCCAAGGACAATCCGATCCTCGGTCTCTTCGATCACGAAGAAATCCCCTTGAATGCGCTGCTTGAGGTCGATCAGCACGTCGGTGACCTGTGCCCGCGTCAGGCGATCGACGGCGAGCGCGCTGCGATATTGGCGATCGATCTGTTCCCCGACCGCGACGCCGACGACGCTGATATAACCCGATGCGTCATCAAGGCCGACCACGTCCTGCAGCGTCCCGGCGAGTTCGCGGATCAAGGTCCGTGAAAACACGTCGCGTTCAAGCGGAAGCTCAAGTTCGGATGCTTGCATGCGCCAACGCCCCCTGTTTCGGCGCGACGTGTAATGCTTGCGCGAAGCAAGGCACAATCGTCGTCGCCGAGATGCGGTGTCCGCCAACGTCGGTCAGCCGCCGCCGCTTAACCGTCTGTCCCGAATGAAGGCCAAATCCGGAACCGATGCAAGGGGTTATCCGAAGCGAACAGCCCACCTTGCCGCCGCATGGGGACGGACGAACCTGTCCCCATGCGACTGGCGATGTGACCTTATTGGTCGAGGAAGCTGCGCATCTTGCGGCTGCGGCTCGGGTGCTTGAGCTTGCGCAACGCCTTTGCCTCGATCTGGCGGATGCGTTCGCGGGTCACGCTGAACTGCTGGCCGACCTCTTCGAGCGTGTGATCGGTGTTCATGCCGATGCCAAAACGCATGCGCAGCACGCGCTCCTCACGCGGGGTCAGGCTGGCAAGGACGCGGGTGACCGTTTCCTTGAGGTTCGCCTGGATCGCCGCATCGACCGGGATGATCGCGTTCTTGTCCTCGATGAAGTCGCCGAGGTGCGAATCCTCCTCGTCGCCGATCGGCGTTTCGAGGCTGATCGGCTCCTTGG
>NCEF01000044.1 GCA_002280565.1 Sphingomonas sp. 32-66-10 | reverse complement strand
CGATGCCAAAACGCATGCGCAGCACGCGCTCCTCACGCGGGGTCAGGCTGGCAAGGACGCGGGTGACCGTTTCCTTGAGGCTCGCCTGGATCGCCGCATCGACCGGGATGATCGCGTCCTTGTCCTCGATGAAGTCGCCGAGGTGCGAATCCTCCTCATCGCCGATCGGCGTCTCGAGGGAGATCGGCTCCTTGGCGATTTTCATCACCTTGCGGACCTTTTCCAGCGGCATCGAGAGGCGCTCGGCCATCTCTTCCGGAGTCGGTTCGCGGCCCTGTTCGTGCAGGAACTGGCGGCTGGTGCGGACCAGCTTGTTGATCGTTTCGATCATGTGCACCGGAATGCGGATCGTGCGCGCCTGATCGGCGATCGAACGCGTGATCGCCTGGCGGATCCACCAGGTCGCATAGGTGCTGAACTTGTAGCCGCGGCGATATTCGAACTTATCGACCGCCTTCATCAGGCCAATATTGCCTTCCTGAATGAGATCCAGGAACTGCAGGCCGCGATTGGTGTATTTCTTGGCGATCGAGATCACGAGGCGGAGATTGGCCTCGACCATCTCCTTCTTCGCGATGCGCGCCTCGCGCTCGCCCTTTTGCACCATGTTCACGATGCGGCGGAATTCGCCGAGCGCCATGCCGGTCTGCTGGCTGATTTCCGAAACCTCGACGCGGATGCGGTCAACGGCGGCGGTCTCGTTTTCGACGAACGCCTTCCACTTCTTGTCGAGCCCGCCGACCGATTCCAGCCAGTTTTCGTCCATCTCATGATCGACATAGCGGTCGAGGAAGTCCTTGCGGCTCACCTTGTGGCGCTCGGCGAGGCGCAGCATCTGGCCACCCAGCGCGGTCAGGCGACGGTTATAGCTGTACAGCTGATCGACCAGATATTCGATCTTGGCGTTGTGGAACTGGACGCTCTCGACCTCGGCGGTCAGCTCTTCGCGCAGCTTGTGGTATTTTTTCTCATCCGACGCGCTTAGTTCGCCGCCCGCCGCCATCGCGTCGAGCCGGTTCTGCTGAACCTTGCTGAACTTCTTGTAGATCGCGGTGATGTTGGCGAAGCGCTCGAGCGCCTGTGGCTTGAGCGTCTCTTCCATCTGAGCGAGTGAGAGGGTGTTGTCTTCCTCTTCCTCGTCCGAAATGCGCGGGGCGCGACGTTCGGTCAGCTCATCGTCTTCGTCGGCGGGGGCCTCTTCGGGCTCTTCCTCTTCCTTGAACGAAGCGCCGGCGGTCTTTTCGCTGATTTCGCCCGAATCGTCGTTCTCGGCACCCTCGACCTGCTCGGCCGACGGCCCCTTGGACAGCATCGCATCGAGATCGAGGATCTCGCGCAGCTGCATCGTCCCTTCGTTCAGCGCGTCGGACCAGCCGATGATCGCGTTGAACGTGATCGGCGATTCGCACAGGCCAAGGATCATCGTGTCGCGACCGGCCTCGATCCGCTTGGCGATCGCGATCTCACCCTCGCGGCTCAGCAGTTCGACCGCGCCCATCTCGCGCAGGTACATGCGCACCGGATCGTCGGTGCGATCCATGGTTTCTTTTTTCTTGGTCGCTTCGAACGCGGGCTCGTCGTCCTTGCCCTCGGCATCGACCTCGTCCGGAGTGTCATCCTCGGGCTGATCGTCTTCGCCGACATCCTCATTTTCGACGACGTTGACGCCCATGTCGCTGAGCGCGGACATGACGTCTTCGATCTGTTCTGAGGTAAACTGGTCCTGTGGCAGCATCTCGTTGAGCTGGTCAACGGTGATGTAGCCGCGCTTCTTCGCGCGGGCGACCAGCTTCTTGATCGAGCCTTCGTTGAGATCGATCAGCGGCGCGTCACCGGTTTCCGTTGGTTCAGCGCCGTCCGTCATATTTGCCTTAGCCATCGACTGCCTTTGAAATCGTCTGGCGGCAATTATACGCCGCCCTAATCACCTAATTACGTCTCGTCCGCAAGCATCAGATTGGCGAGCCGCGCCTTTAGCTCCGCTTGGCGCTTCACCAGTGCGACCTGGCGCTCGAACGCTTCGTCGCTAAAACGCGCCTGGACCGCCGCAGTTGCCTCTGCCAGCGCCGCCTCGACCTGAGGTTGCGCCGCCAGCACCGCGATCGCCTCACCCAGGTCGAGCGCGGCCCGTCCCGCATCCCATTCCTTCTGCGTGAAGGTGAAAGGAAGCTGGTCGGCGCGCAGCAACTCTGCTGCCTGTGAATCGAAACCGGACGCCGCCAATATGGTACGCAGCCGCGTGCTATCAAGCGCCCGATCCTCCAACGCGACATCGACCACCGCTTCGAACAAGCGCCCAAGCGCGCCATCGGCATGGGCAAGGCTGGTCAGTGTTTCGACATGGCGGGCAATTTCGGCCGGGTGGCGGATCAGGCCGGCAAGTACCGCCTTGGCCAGCACCCGGTCGATGCCGCCAGCGCCCACTGCCTGCAACGCAGGGCCCGGCGGGGGTTCGGGCGGCTGCCAGCGCTGGCCGGGTTTGAACGGGCCGCGGCTCTGGCTGCGCGGAGTGAAGCTGCGCGGGGGCGGGGCGAAGTGTTCGTCGACCCGGCGGCGGAACTCGTTCACATATTCGTGGCGGACATTGCCGTCCTGAATGGTTGCGGCAAGATCGGACAGGCGGCGCTTGAGCCCGGCGCGCGCTTCGGGCGTATCGACCGGCTCGGCCGCGAGTTCGTGCTGCCACAATCGGTCGGCGAGCGGCTGGGCCGATGCGAGCAGTGCTTCGAACGCCTGTGGTCCCGATGCGCGCACCAGATCGTCGGGATCCTGACCCGGCGGAAGCGTGACGAAGGCGAGGCTGCGGCCGGGCTGGAGCAGGGGGAGGGCGCGGTGCGCGGCGCGGATCGCCGCCTTTTGCCCGGCATTATCGCCATCGAAGGAGAGATAGGGGACGTCGGCCATGCGCCACAGCCGTTCGAGCTGGGTC
Source organism: Sphingomonas sp. 32-66-10 (assembly GCA_002280565.1). GTDB lineage: Bacteria > Pseudomonadota > Alphaproteobacteria > Sphingomonadales > Sphingomonadaceae > Sphingomonas. Next base: position 4,100 of record NCEF01000044.1, on the reverse strand, counting down.
TCGGTCATCGCGGTGCCGAGCGGGGCGACCGCTTCGCCGAAGCCGGCCTGCGCCAGCGCAATCACGTCCATATAGCCTTCGACCGCGATGACGCGCCCCGCCTTGCGCGATGCGGCCGAGGCGCGGTCGAGATTGTAGAGCGAGCGCCCCTTGTCGAAGAGCGGGGTTTCGGGGGAATTGAGATATTTGGGCTCGCCGTCCCCGATGATGCGTCCACCGAAACCGATCACGCGGCCGCGCGCATCCTTGATCGGGATCATCAGCCGGCCGCGGAAACGATCATAGCGTTCCTTGCCCTCGACCTGGATCAACAGGCCCGCCTCGACCAGCATCGCGTCGCCATAGCGTTTGAGGGCTTCCCGCAATTTGGTGCGCGAGTCGGGTGCGTAGCCCATGCCGAAAGTGCGCGCAGTTTCGGCGGTGACGCGGCGGCGTTCGAGCAGGGCGCGTGCCTCGGCCCCGGCGATGCCGTGCAGCTGATCGGTATAGAATTTGGCGGCGTCGGCCATGACCTCATGCAGCCCCCTGGCCCGCTCGGCCCGCTGCGCGGCGCGGGGGTCGTCCTCGGGCATGTCGAGCCCGGCGGCCTGGGCGAGTTCCTTCACCGCATCGATGAAGGGCAGGCCGTTATGCTCGGTCATCCACCGGATCGCATCGCCATGCGCGCCGCAGCCGAAGCAATGATAGAAGCCCTTTTCGTCGTTGATCGTGAACGACGGGGTCTTCTCGTTATGGAAGGGGCAGCACGCCTTATACTCGCGGCCCGCGCGCGTGATCTTCACGCTGCGGCCGATCAGGGCCGACAGCGTGGTGCGCGCGCGCAACTCGTCGAGAAAGGCGGGTGTGAGGCTCATGATGCGCTGTCGGACATGCCCAAGCCGGGGGCGGCTCGCAAGCGGGGGCGATCGGTCAGAGCGATGCGACGGCCTTCAGGAACGCCGCGATCTTGGCCGTGTCCTTCACCCCTGGCGCGCTTTCGATGCCGGAGGAGACGTCGACCAGCCGTGCGTCGCTGATACCGACGGCTTCGGCGACGTTGGCGGCGTCGAGGCCGCCCGATAGCGCCCAGGGCAGCGGGTGATCGAAGCCCTGCAATAAAGTCCAGTCGAAGCGCAGGCCCATGCCGCCGGGGAGCTTGGCGTCTTCCGGGGTCTTGGCGTCGTAGAGGATGCGCTGCGCTGCGCCGCGATAGGCGTGCGCGGTGTCGAGGTCGGCGCGGGTCTTGACCGCAACCGCCGCCCAGATCGGCAGCCGCGTGCGCGCACCGATCGTGGCGGCGCGCTCCGGGCTGGCGCGGTGCAGCTGGATCGCATCGAGCCGGGCGGAGCGGATTGCCTGTTCGAGCAGCGCGTCCTCAGGGTCGACGAACACGCCGACGCGCTGGACCTGGGGCGGCACCTGCGCGGCGAGTGCGGCGGACTGGTCAAAGGTCACATGGCGCGGGGAGGGCGGAAAGAACACAAAGCCCACATGGCTCGCCCCGCCCGCAAGCGCGGCGTCGAGCGTCGCAGCGGTGGACAGGCCGCAGATCTTTGCAGTGACGGGCATCGTCGCTGGCAATCGGCTGCGGGCGGAGCTTTGGCAAGCGCGAAGTTGCGGCGGGCTCTTCCCTAATCCTCCCCCCTGGCGGGGGAGGATTATCAGACCGCGATTATCTCTCGAATTCGCGGACCAGCGTGTCGAACAGGCGGACGCCATAGCCGCGTGCGCCCTTGGGAATCGTCGGGCGCGATTCGTCGGCACCATCGACACCGGCCATGTCGATATGCGCCCAGGGCGTCGGTTGCGGTGTCAGGAAGCCGATGAAATGCGCGCCGCGACCTGCGCCGGGGCCGGACTTGGTCGTGCCGTTGGCGATATCCGCGATCGGCGACTCCATATCCTTGGCGTAGCTCGGGTGGAGCGGGAGCCGCCAGACCGGCTCGCCCGCAGTGGCGGCGGCGGACTGGACGCGCGTCGCCAGCGCCTCGTCACGGGCGAACAGGCCGGCATAGTCGTCGCCAAGCGCGGTGATGACTGCGCCGGTGAGTGTTGCGATGTTGACCAGCGCGGCGGGCTTGAACCGATCGATCGCATATTGGTTGGCGTCGGCGAGCACCATGCGGCCCTCGGCGTCGGTGCTGATGATCTCGATCGTCTGGCCGTTCATGGTGCGCACCACGTCGCCGGGGCGCGAAGCATTGCCGCCGGGCATATTCTCCGCCAGCGCGGCGATGCCGACGACATTGGCCTTGGCCCCGCGCTTGGCCGCAGCATAGACGCCGCCCATGACGGCGGCGGCGCCGGCCATGTCGCCCTTCATGTCGCCCATGCCGGCGCCGGGCTTCAGGCTGATGCCGCCGCTGTCGAAAGTAATGCCTTTGCCGACCAGCGCGAGCGGGGCGGCATTCCCGGCGCCGCTATATTCGACGATCAGCATCCGCGCGGGATGGCGCGATCCGGCCGAGACCGAGAGGATCGATCCCATGTTCCGCTTCCGCATTTCGGCTTCGTCGAGCACGGTGATGCGCACGTTCGGCACGCCCGCGAACTGCGCGCGGACGGTGGCGACGAAGCTGTCGGGGGTCTTGGCGTTAGAGGGCAGGGTGATCAGGTCGCGGGCCATGCGCGCGCCTTCAGCAACGCCGGTGAGCTCGCGGGTATAGGTCGCTTCGCCGGTCGCGGCGACGATGGTCAGCGGCTGGACCGCAGGGGCGTCAGCGCTGCTCTTGAGCTTGTCGAAGCGATATTGGCCGAGGCTGGCGCCGAGCGCGACATGCGCGGCAGGGTCGGTGGCGGTGCTGCCGAGCGTGCCGGTGAGGATCGCGACCGGCTGGCGGTTGTCGCGCGTTTCCTGTGCGGCGCGGCCGCCGAAATCGGCGAGCGCGGCGGCATCGAGCTGGCCCGTGGGTACGCCGATCAGGACGATGCGGTGATAGCCACCAACGCCGTAGAGCGAGAGCGTCTTGTCGGGCGCAGCCTTGAACCCGGCGGTTGCGACCGCGTCGGTGACGGCGGCGCGCAGCGGGGTGGGGACGTGACTGAGGTCGGTTGCGCCCGCCATCGGGATGACCAGCACGCCATCGGATGGGGCGGTAGTGGTGAAGCGGATCGGGCGTTCGGCGCTGTTCTGCCGCTCGCTGGCGCTGACTCCGGTGCCGATGGCGGCGCGCTCGGATTGGGCGAACGCGGGGGTGGCTAGAATCGTGGCGGCAAGCAACAGGACACGCATCGGCATCAACTCCCTGAACATTGTGATATCGTCACATGGTTAACCGCCGTGCGCGGTCAGGGCAATTGCCGTTGGTCGAACAATGGCTTGACCAGCACCGCCATCGTCAGCGGGGGATCGACCGCGACGGGGAAGGGGCGTGTTTCGCCTGAGCGGGCGTAACCGTGGCGCTCATACCAGGCGATCAGCTCGACGCGGCGGTCGATGACCGTCATCTCGATGCGGTCGGCGGCGAAAATATCGCGCGCGGTGGCTTCGGCGGCGGCGATGAGCTGCTTGCCGATGCCGCGTGCCTGGAGTTCGGGATCGACGCAGAGCAGGCCGAGATAGGCGAGGCCATCGCCGCGATCGGCGATGTTGACGCAGCCGAGAAGAGTGTCGCTGTCCAGCGCGATGAGGATGCGGCTGTCGCCATCGACCAGCGTGGCGAGCGTCTCCAGATCGGTGCGGGTATCGCTGAGCAGGTCGGCTTCATGCGTCCATCCCTGTCGCGCGGAATCGCCGCGATAGGCGCGCTCGACCACCGGGTGAAGGCGAGCGAGGTCGGCGAGGGTGGCGGGGTGGATCAGGCGCATCGGCAGCAGTTACCGGGCCGTGCCCTCGAACATTGCCACTGCGCCCATGGGTTCATTCTTTGAATCCACGAATGCCGCGAAACAGACAGCCATGACGGTTCCGGCATTGTCATTTCGGTAGAAGCGGCAGCGACCATTGGTCGTGGGGGCGGCGGAGCCCCCACGGATCTGCACCTGCTCCATCGTGATATCGGTCTCTTCGCCCTTGCGCCCGATGAAGCGCAGGACTTCGGTATCGCCTTTGTAGAAAACGACCTGCTTCCCCCATTCCACGACTGCGCGGTTGCAGGCTGGCGTCTCGACCGTCTTCGCCT
>NCEF01000019.1 GCA_002280565.1 Sphingomonas sp. 32-66-10 | reverse complement strand
GGATTGCAGGCGGACAGCGCAAGCAGCGCAACCGCGGCGGCGGGGAGGAGACGCATGTTCATAGCGGAACTTTCCTTTGCGCACGCAGCATCGGGGGTCAAGATATAACGAATAACAGTGCGGCGACGCATATTGCATTGCGTCGATACAATATCCTGTCTCATTCGTGAAATTCGTTCAGATCCGGGATTCGGCCAAAGGCGATTTTGGTCCCGACGCGGTCCGCCCGACTGCCGTCCATCGGGCCGACCGAGACGGCGTGGCGGCCGAATTTCTCGTTGATCCGGTCCATCGCCCGACTGAGCGACAAGGTGCGGGTTTCGCGCGCCAGCGGGTCATCGGGATCGAGCGCGCCGAACAGTGATTCCTGCGCCGCGCCGAGCGGGGCGATCTCCGCCAGGGTTACACCGATCATCCGGATGGCAAAGCCGCCGGGGCGGATGCGGCCGGCGGCGGCCAAACGGGGGAAGATTGCGTCGAGCGCGGCGAGGATGGCGAAACTGTCCTGTGTCGCGGGCAGCTTCAGCGCGGTGCGCCAGACCGACTTGTCATCCTCGAACTTCGCGTGGAGCACCAACAGGCGGCTGACATAATCCTTGCGCCGGAGCCGGGCGGCGCATTTGAGGGCGAGGCGGCGGGCGGTGAGGCGGACGGGTTCGAGACCGCGCTTGCGGGGTGAGAGGACATGGCTGTGGCCGATGGTGCGGTTCTGCGTCGGCTTTTCGGGCAGGTCGAAGCCGTGGAGCAGATACCAGAGCCGGTCGCCATTGACCCCGCCCCAGGCCGTTCCGGCGTCGCGCGGGCGGCGTTCGCACAGCTGGGCGATGTCCAGGATGCCCTGCTGCGCCAGCCGTTTCTCCATCTTCGCGCCGATCCCGGCAATGTCGCGCAGCTTGAGCGAGAACAGGCGGTCGGGCAGCATCTCCTGAGTCAGGACAGTCAGGCCGTCGGGCTTTTCCATATCGCTCGCCAGCTTCGCGAGCAGCCGGTTGGGGGCGATGCCGACCGAACTGGTGAGGCATTCGCCGACATTGGCGATGATCCCCGCCTTGATCCGCCGCGCCAGCGCCATCGCCTGTTCGGGGCTGTTCTCGTTATCGAGCAGGCGGCACGCGACTTCATCGATCGAGCAGACCGCGGTGACGGGGATGTGCCGCCAGATTTCGGCGACGATCGCCTCATGAAACTCGATATATTTCTCGTGCTGGCCCGGCGTCACGATCAGGTCGCGGCACAGGCGCTTGGCCTCCCACACCGGGGTGCCGGTGCGGATGCCGTATTTCTTGGCCTGAACCGAGGCCGCGATGGCGACGGTGGTGTCGCTGTCGACCGGGGCGACAATGATCGGTTTGCCCCGCAGATCGGGGTTCAACTGCTGCTCGACCGCGGCGAAATAGCTGTTCAGATCGAGATACAGCCAGCGCAGCGGACGGGGCGGAAGATCGAGGAACGCCGGGTCGGCCATGTCGGAACAATAACGGAACACGTCGCAAGAGTCACGGGGCGGCGGGCTGACGGTGCCTGACACTTCTGGGTGGGGAAGCTGACAAAAAAACGCATGTGTCATGCGCGGGTGACAGGCGCGCGGGCGGGGGCCGCAGGCGGTGCGGGTGTGGGGGAAGGGGTGCGGCATGGCGGCGTCCCGGCGGGGTGATTGGGGGACGGGTTAGATATGCCGGATCGGGGGTTGTAGGAAAGGGCGGATTGGGCTGGTCAGAGCGGGTGGCGCTGAGTAGCGTTGGCGGATGACCCCCACCGAATTTCTGACCAAATGACGCGCCAACGAGCTGAAGGAGCGATCGGCTTCACAGAGCCATTTCAACGATTTGTGTGCGCTGCTGGGCGTGCTCGACCCGGTATCCGCCGATCCGAAGGGCGAGTGGTTCACGTTCGAGAAGGGCGCGAACAAGACCAGCGGCGGCAATGGCTGGGCCGATGTGTGGCGGCGCGGATGTTTCGCGTGGGAGTATAAGGGGCGGCACGCAAATCTGGACGCCGCCTATCGCCAGTTGTTGCAATATGCGGTGGCCCTGGAGAACCCGCCGCTGTTGATCGTGTCCGACATGGACCGGATCATCGTCCGGACCAACTGGACCAACAGCGTGCAGGAAACGCATAGCTTTGCGCTGGACGACCTGATCGACGGGGCGGTGCGGGCGAAGCTGAAGGCAGCGTTCACCGAACCGGACCAGTTCAAACCCGAAAAGTCGCGGCAGGAACTGACCGAAGAAACCGCGCGCGAATTTGCGGGACTGGCGCAACGGCTGCGCGAGCGCGGGCACGAGGCGCATCAGGTCGCGCATTTCGTCAACCAGCTGGTGTTCTGCATGTTCGCGGAGGATGTCGGGTTGCTGCCCGATCATCTGTTCAAGAAGATGCTGGAGGTCAGCCGCCGCAACCCCGCCGAGTTCGCCGAAAATGCCGCGACCCTGTTCGGGGCGATGGCGCACAAGGGCGGCAAGGTCGGGTTTACCGCGATCGAATGGTTCAACGGCGGGCTGTTCACCGACAATCATGTCCTGCCGGTCGATGCCGAAGATATCGAACAGCTGATCCAGGCGGCGGGGCGCGACTGGAGCCAGATCGACCCGTCGATCCTGGGCACGTTGTTCGAACGCGGGCTGGACCCGGCGAAGCGCAGCCAGCTGGGCGCGCATTATACCGACCGGGACAAGATCATGATGATCGTGCGCCCGGTGATCATCGAGCCGCTGGAAGCAGAATGGGCCGACGCGCTGGCGCGGATGACGGCGATCGTCGAAAGCGCGCCCAAGCGCACCGCCGAGCGGCTGTTGACCCCCGCCGAACGGCGCAAGGCGGAAAAGCTGAAGGACGAGGCGGCGGCGATCCATTCGGCGTTTATCGAGCGGCTGGCGGCGTTTCGCGTGCTGGACCCGGCGTGCGGATCGGGCAATTTCCTGTATGTCGCGCTGCGCAGCCTGAAGGATATCGAGCATCGCGCCAATCTGGATGCCGAGGCGCTGGGCCTGCCGCGCGGGTTCCCGCGGGTGGGGCCGGAAAGCGTGCTGGGGATCGAGCTGAACCCCTATGCCGCCGAACTGGCGCGGGTGAGCGTGTGGATCGGCGAAATCCAGTGGATGCGGCGCAACGGGTTCGATGCGGCGAAGAACCCGATCCTGCGGCCGCTCGATACGATCGAGTGCCGCGATGCGGTGCTGGCCGAGGATGGCACGCGGGCGGAGTGGCCGGAAGCGGACGTGGTGGTGGGGAATCCGCCGTTTCTGGGAGCGAAGTGGATGCTGGACCGCCTCGGCCCACTTTACACACAGCAAATGAGGGGTTTGCTTCCCACAGGAATGCCGGCGTCCGACCTCGTTACATTTTGGTTCTTTCAGGCAGCCAGAGCCATTGAGCGGGGTGCTCAGCGAATCGGCTTTGTTGCTACGAACATGGTTCGGAGTCCGGCCAACTCGACGGTCGCCAATTTGCTCTACGAGCGAGCACCAGTCATTTTTGCGCTAAGCGACGAGCCTTGGGTGGTCGACGGCGCGGATGTACGCGTATCTCTAATCGCTTGTGCTGCAGCGCCAACCAATGGCGCTTTGCTCGATGGAAATGCGGTGGGACGTGTCACGCCGGATTTGAAGGCTCTTAAGGTCAATTTGCAAACCAGCAAAGCTCTGGGCCACAATCGAAAGCGCGCAGTGCGAGGGGTCGAAAAGGGCGGTCCCTTTGAATTGAAAGGCGAGCTCGCGCGACAAATGCTGTCAGCACCTTCGAACCCGAACGGCCTCAGCAATGCGGCTGTGGTCAAACGCTATATTACAGTTGCCGATATCGTTGGGCGCGGCAAAGATGAATGGATCATCGATTTCTGCGGTCTGACGCTCGAAGAAGCCGCACTCTTTGAATCTCCCTTTGCTGGGATTGAGACAGCAATTTTATTATCCCGTGCGGGTAGCCGTGATCCAAAACAACTGCATAACTGGTGGCTATTTCGTCGTACAGGAGATCAAGCAAAGAGGGTGCTTCTGGGAAAAAAACGTGTGTTGGCGACCGGACTGGTGACGAAGTACCGCCTGTTTCGTTGGTTAGACGTCGATATGATCCCGGATACTCGCGTAATCCTGATCGATAGTGAATCGGACGCCATGTTCGGCATTTTGAGCAGCAAGATCCACGAAACATGGAGCTTGGCGACGTGCCAGTTCCACGGCGTGGGCAATGACCCGGTCTATACTCCGGGCGATTGCTTCGAAACCTTCCCCTTCCCCGAGGGGCTGACCCCCGACATTCCCGCCGCCGATTATGCCGACGACCCGCGCGCACGGGCGATTGCCGCTGCCGCCGCGCGGTTGAACGAACTGCGCGAAAACTGGCTCAATCCGGCCGATCTGGTGGTGCGGGTGCCGGAGGTTGTGGCGGGCTATCCCGACCGCATCCTGCCCAAGGACGAAGAGGCGGCGAAGGAGCTGAAGAAGCGCACGCTGACCAACCTGTATAATGCGCGCCCGCAATGGCTGGCCAATGCCCATGCCGCGCTGGATGCCGCAGTGGCCGATGCCTATGGCTGGGGCGAGGACTGGCGCGCTGGCGTTCTGACCGATGACGAGATTCTGGCGCGGCTGTTCCGGCTCAATCAGCAGCGGGCCGGGGTCGGCGCGGGGTAAGCAGCGCGAGCGCCTGGTCGGCAAGCCCGGGGGGACGACGCCCAGCGCGCACAAAAGCGCGGAGCAGGAGGCGGCGGAGGAGGAATTGCTGGTGCGGCTGGTTGCGCTCAATCAGGAGCGCGCGGCGGCGGAGCAGGCGGGGGTGGTGCAGTGGCTGCGCCCCGATTTCCAGAAGCCGCGCCTGGCCGCCAAGGTGAAGGGCGAAGTGCAGGTCGAGGCCGATCTGGGCGAGATGGTGGTGACGCAGGACGTCAAATGGCCGAGCGACGGGCTGGACCAGATCCGGTCGGTCCGCGACCTGCTGGCGCGGGCGGATGCGCCGATTACCGTGCCGGCGCTGGCGGCGGCCTATGCCGGGCGGGCCAGCCCCAAGCGGCGCGAGCGGGTGGAGCAGGTGCTGGAGACGCTGGTCGCGACCGGCGCGGCGCGGCGCGATGCGGCGAGCCGGGGATATTATCTGCCGCGCTGAACGGGACGGATGCGGCGCCCGGCTCAGAGCCGGGGTGATGCCGGCGTGGCGAGGAGGTCGCGCAGGGCAAGCCATGCCGGGAGCTTTGCCGGGAGGCCGATGGTGTGCAGCGGGCTGGAGGAGGGGAGGGGAAGAATTTGCCAGCGCGATGCCTGTGTCCCGAGCTGGCGCAGGCCCAGGCGGTGGGCGGTGGCGCCGTTGAAGGCGATGGTGGTGAGGTCGGGCAGGGTGGCGGCGAGGGTGGCGAGATCGTTGGGCTGCACTGCCGCGATCGCCGCGTCGGTGCTGCCCGGCCGCGTCGCGCTGGCGACGGCGTCCCACAGGCCGATGCGGGCGTTCAGGAGCGCGGCGAGGCGGGCGTCATAGGGCAAGGCGGGCAGGTCGGCGCGGTCGATGACGGCGGCGAGCAGCCGCCAGAACTGGTTCTGGGGATGGGCATAATATTGGCGCGCCGCGAGGCTGCGGTCGCCGGGCAGGCTGCCGCAGATCAGCACGCGGGTGCGGGCGTCGGTGACGGGCGGGAAACTGGCCTTGCGGGGCGGGGAGGTTTGGGACACCGCGCCGCTCTACCACCCGGACACTGCCAGCGGGAGGGCGATGCAAGCCCGCAGCAGTGCCCGCATAGTTTCGCTTGCTTGCGGCGCGGCGGGGGCAGTGCCTATGTTCCGGCCATGAACGTTGCACAGGATACCATCGCGCTGATCGGCAACACCCCGCTCGTTCGGCTGAAAGGGCCGAGCGAGGCCGCCGGGTGCGACATTTTCGGCAAGTGCGAATTCGCCAATCCCGGCGCAAGCGTGAAGGATCGCGCGGCGCTGTTCATCGTCGAGGATGCCGAGGCGCGCGGGCTGATCCAGCCGGGCGGGACGATCGTCGAGGGGACGGCGGGCAATACCGGCATCGGCCTGGCGCTGGTCGCCAATGCCAAGGGCTACAAGACGATCATCGTCATGCCCGAGACGCAGAGCCGCGAGAAGATGGACACGCTACGCGCGCTGGGCGCCGAGCTGGTGCTGGTGCCGGCTGCGCCCTATTCGAACCCGGGGCATTTCGTGCACACCAGCCGCCGCATCGCCGAGGAGACGCCGAACGCGATCTGGGCGAACCAGTTCGACAATATCGCCAACCGCCGCGCGCATATCGTCGGGACGGCCGAGGAGATCTGGACCCAGATGGAGGGGCGGATCGACGGCTTTACCTGTGCCGCCGGGACCGGCGGGACGATTGCGGGCGTCGGCCTTGGCCTCAAGGAAAAGGACGAGAAGGTCCGTATCGCGCTGAGCGATCCGCATGGCGCGGCGCTGTATAACTATTACGCGCATGGCGAGTTGAAGGCCGAAGGGTCGTCGGTGGCCGAGGGGATCGGGCAGGGGCGGATTACCGCGAACCTGGAAGGCGCGCCGATCGATACGCAATTCCGCATCGGTGATGATGAGGGGATGGAATGGGTGCGCCGGTTGCTGGCCGAGGAAGGGCTGTGCCTGGGGCTGTCGTCAGGGATCAATGTTGCCGGCGCGGTGGCGCTGGGGCGTGAATTGGGGCCGGGCGCGCGGGTCGCGACGATCCTGTGCGATACGGGATTCCGCTATCTGTCGACGCTGTACAATCCGGAATGGCTGGCGGCGAAGGGGCTGGCTGTCCCCGAGTGGCTCGATCGCGGGTAAAGCAACTGACAAAAAGGGGGTTCGACAATCGGCTGTTAAGGCGTTACATTTACGCCACAGCTTATGAAGTCGATGCCCAGCGATCCACATTCCAGTATGCAGCGGGTCCGCGTCGGACTGACCGGGCTTGCCACCGTTCTGCTGCTGATCGGGGTAGCGAGCGCGATCTTTTCGTCCGCGCGTGACGAGGCGCCGGTGATGGCCGAGGGCGCGCCCAAGCCGGACGTGGTCGCCAACATGACCGAGGGCATGGTGACCAACAGCGCAGCCGAGCCCAAGGACGAGCCGATCGCCGAGCTTGGCATCGCACCGCGCACCGCAGAATCCCCCGAGCCCGATCTCACGCCAGCCCCTGCGACCGGGGAATGAGCGCCGCGCACCCGCGACTCCGCGGCAGGCTGCGGGAATTTCCGGGAATTCCCACCACTGCCCGCCTGTCTGGCCCCAGGGCCGGCGGATCGCCGCATTTTGCCCCGCCAGCCCCGTGGAACATAGGGTGTTCACTTAACGAATGAAGTGAAAACAGCGGTAACCCAAGGCATAAAGTGGGGCAAATTACCGCGAAATCCCGAGTTCAGGCATTGAAAACCCGGACCGCTTGCGATAGGCCAGCGGTTAACAGGGTAACCTTTATCGTCGGCCATCATGGGTCCGGGGCGTGCGATGGCGCGCCGCGACAGGCGGAAAGGCGTGCCCGGGAGGCAAGGGGCAAGGGTGGCACGCAGCGGCTACAGAGGGGTTGGCTTACAGCTGGTGGACGACAAGGGTCGTGTCGCCATCCCCGCGGCCCTGCGCGCGACGCTCGAGAAGAACAGCGGCCACACTGTCGACAGCAAGGAAGCCCGGGTCGCGATCCTGTCGCCCCACGAAACCGACAATTGCCTGGTCGCTTATGACGAGCCCTATTTCGATGTGGTGATGGAACGGCTCGACGCGCGTGCGACCGAGTTTGCCGGGCATCGCGGTCAGGCCGACGCCAATATCTGGCGCGACGGCGTGGGGGCGAGCGAGAATATCGCGTTCGATCCGTCGGGCCGGTTCGTTCTGCCTGGCATGCTGGGGCACCTCGCCGGGATTCCGAAGGGCAGCTACGCATTCTTCATGGGCGTCGGCGCGATGATCGAGCTGTGGAACCCGCGCACCCTGCTCGACCACCCGACCATCTCTGACCAGATCAAGGCGGCGTGCCGCTATTGCCTGGACGAGAAAGGGGTGGTGCTGTGACCGCCACGTTCGCCAGCGACGCCGTTAACCAGGATCGTCCACATATTCCGGTGATGCTCGCCGAGGTGCTCGACGCGCTCGCCATTCAGCCCGGCGAGCGCCATGTCGATGGGACATTTGGTGCCGGTGGCTACACATGCGCGTTCCTCGAGCGGGGCGCCGAGGTGGCCGCTTTCGACCGCGACCCAAGCGCGATCGAAAGCGGCCAAACGCTTGTGAACGCGAGCGAAAACCGTCTGATCCTGATCCAGTCGCCCTTTTCCGCGATGGACCGGGAACTGGACGCGCGCGGGCTGTCGCCGGTCGATGGCGTGACGCTGGACATCGGCGTGTCGTCGATGCAGCTCGACCAGGCCGACCGGGGATTCAGCTTTCAGTCGGACGGTCCGCTCGACATGCGGATGGATCAGTCGGGCATGACCGCGGCCGAACTCGTTAACGAAATCAGCGAGTCCGATTTAACCACGATACTGAGGAATTACGGGGAAGAAAAACAGGCCCGACGTGTGGCACAAGCGATTGTGAAGGCACGGCCTCTCGCGCGCACGGGGGACCTGGCCAATGTGGTGCGGCGGGCCCTTGGGTATCGTCCGCATGAGAAGAAGGACCCGGCCACCCGGACCTTCCAGGCGATCCGGATTCACCTCAACCGCGAGCTCGACGAGCTTGAGGAAGGGCTGGTTGCGGCCGAGCGGGCGCTGAAGCCCGGCGGGCGGCTAGCGGTGGTGACGTTCCACAGCCTGGAGGACCGGATGGTCAAGAAATTCCTGCGCGAACGCAGCGGGAGTGAGCCGACGGGATCACGGCATCGCCCGATGGTCGCGGCGGAACAGGCGCCGAGCTTCGAACCGCCCGCAAAGGCGATCCGGGCCGGCGAGGATGAGATTGCGGTGAACCCGCGTGCCCGGTCGGCGACGTTGCGCGTCGCGCGGCGCACGGCGGCACCGGCGTGGCGTTGAGGAGGCGGTAATGGCGGTCAAGGCGTTGAGCGGCTTTGGATGGTTTCTGACCGGCGTGATCGTGACGCCGGCTTGTTACCTGGTGTCGTCGCAGGTCGCGGCTGAGCGGTCGAAGGTCGAAGCGGTCGAGCGTGCCATCGCCAAGGCGCACAAGGACATCCGCGGCCTTGAGACCGAGTTCGACACGCGCGCCAATCTGGCCCAGCTCGAGCGCTGGAATGGGGAGGTGATGCGCTATACCGCGCCGACGCCGCGCCAGTTCCTGGCGAGCGATACCGAACTCGCGGCACTGCGCCCGATGGAAGGTGACGGCACCGCCGAGCGCTATGCCGCGATGGTCGTTCCGCAGGGCCTGCCCGAAGTGGTGAGAGGCCCGACGGTGGCGAGCGATGCGGTCGCGGCGGTCAAGCCAGTGGTCGAGAAGGCGGCGGCCGCGAAGACCCCGTCGGCTCCGGTGGCGGTCGCTGCGGCAACCGCCGCCAAGCCGAAGCGGGCGGCTGCGCCGGCGCCGGTCGTCGCAAAGGACGCGGCGGTCGCGTCGCTGGACAGCAAGCTGCTCAAGGATTCGAGCTTTGGCGACCTGATGCAGGGCGTCCGCGCGGAGGCGCGCAAATTGCGGTGACGGTCCTGGTCGCCCCTGCGCCGCGGGTCCGCGCTCGCGACGGTAGCCGGTCGTCGCCGATTGCGGTCGCGCATGTGCGGCTGATGATCCTGACCCTGTTATTCGCGGCGGCATTTGCGGTGATCGTCGGACGGCTGGCGCTGTTGGCAGTCTTTGCCGAGCCGCAGCGTGCGCCGAGCGTCAACGCGATGCTGGTCCCGTTGCGCGGCGATCTGGTCGACCGCAACGGCGCGCCGCTTGCCCGCACGATCGACGCCTGGTCGATCGGCGTGCGGCCCGACCGGGTGATCGGCGACAAGGTGGCGCTGGCGCAGATGCTGGCGGCGACGCTGCCGGGCAAGAGCGCGGCGGACTATGCCAAGCTGCTCAATAGCAAGGCGAGCTTCACCTATTTGAAGCACCGCGCGGTGCCGGAATTGGTCGCCGCGGTGCATGCGCTGGGTGAGCCGGGGATCGAGTTCGCGCGCGAGCCGCAGCGGCTGTATCCACAGGCGACGCTGGCGGCGCACGCGCTGGGCTTTGTAGATTTCGACGGCAAGGGCGTGAGCGGGATGGAGCATATCCTCGACCGCCAGCTGACCGATCCGGCGCAGCGCGGAAAGCCGGTGGCGCTGTCGATCGACCTGCGCGCGCAGGCGGCGCTGGACAGTGAACTGGGCGCGGCGATGGCGAATTTCCAGGCGCGCGGCGCGGCGGGGGTGATCCTGGACGTCGCGACGGGCGAGGTGGTGGCGATGACGTCGCTGCCGACGTTCAACCCCAATAATGTGAAGGGTGCGAACCCGGAGCATTTCCGCAACAATGTGACACAGAGCGTTTACGAGCTGGGGTCGACCTTCAAGCCGCTGACGATGGCGTTCGCGATCGAGAGCGGGGTCGCGCCGTCGATGGCCAAACGCTACGACGCGACCGAGCCGTTGCAGGTCGGCGCGTTCCGCATCCGCGACGACCATGCGCAGAAGCGCTGGCTGAACATCCCAGAGACGCTGATCCATTCGTCGAACATCGCGACGGCACGGATCGCCGATGAGCTGGGCAAGGACCGGATGGAGGCGATGTTCCGCGGTCTTGGCTTCGATACCAAGGCCCCGATCGAGCTGGGCGGCGTGGCCGGGCCGTTGTGGCCGAAATATTGGGCGCGCACCACGGTGATGACCACCGCCTATGGCCATGGCATCGCGGTGACGCCGCTGCATCTGGCCAGCGCCTATGCCGCGATGATCAATGGCGGGGTGTGGCGCCCGGCGACGCTGCGCAAGGTCGAGCCGGGCAAGGCACCGGTGGGGCGTCGGGTGATCTCTGAGGCGACCAGCGCGCGGATGCGCCAGCTGATGCGCCTGATCGTCACGCACGGGACCGGCAGCAAGGCGGACGCACCGGGCTATCGCGTCGGGGGCAAGACCGGCACTGCCGAAGTGCCCGGACGTGGCGGATATCAGCGCAACAAGAACGTATCGACCTTCGCAGCGGCTTTCCCGATGGACGCACCGCGCTATGTGGTGCTGGTGATGCTCGATTCGCCGATCGGTAATGCGCAATCTGCGGGCCAGTCCACCGCCGGGTGGACTGCGGCCCCCGTCGTCAACCGCGTGGTGATGCGCACCGGCGCGATGCTGGGCGTGGTCCCTGACGAGCGGCGGGACGTGGATGTGTCCGACCTCACGCCGCTGCTGTGGAAGGCGGAGACCAAGGGCAAGCCCGCCGCCGTCGCTGCGCTGGGCGTGGGGGTGGACGAGTGAAGCTCGCCGAACTCACCGGCGGGGACGAGCAGAGCGTCGTTACCGGCTTTGCCATCGATCATCGCAAGGTCGCGCCGGGCACCGTGTTCGGCGCGTTTCGCGGCACGCGGTTCAATGGCGAAGATTATATTGCCGAGGCGGTGGCGCGCGGGGCGATTGCGGTTGTCGCGCGGCCGGAAGTGACGGTTGCGGGTGCGGCGCATATCGCGAGCGATCACCCGCGCACCGAATTTGCGCGGATCGCAGCGCGGTTCTTTGCGCCCTTCCCCGAGACTTCGGTGGCGGTCACCGGGACCAACGGCAAGACGTCGACGGTCGAGATGGTGCGGCAGCTGTGGCGGATGGCGGGGCATCATGCCGCGTCGATCGGCACGTTGGGCGTCACGACCGCTGGGGAGATGGTGTCGACCGGACTGACGACGCCGGACGTCGTGACGTTCCTGTCCAATGTCGCGGGGCTGGCGCGCGAGGGCGTGACGCATCTGGCGTTCGAGGCATCGAGCCATGGCCTGTCGCAGTACCGCACCGAGGGGCTGCCGGTCCGCGCGGCGGCGTTCACCAACCTGAGCCGCGACCACCTCGACTATCACAAGGACATGGCGGATTATCTGACCGCCAAGCTGCGGCTGTTCGCCGATGTGCTCGATCCCGATGGCACGGCGGTGGTGTGGGCCGACGATCCGCATAGCGAGCGGGTGATCGACATTGCGCGGATGCGGGGCAACCGGATCATCACCGTTGGCGAGCATGGCGATACGATCCGGCTGATATCGCGCGCGCCGACCCTGCTCGACCAGAAGCTGGAGATCGCGTTCGGGGGCGAGACCTATCGCGTCGCCCTGCCGCTGATCGGCGGCTATCAGGCGGCGAATGCGCTGCTTGCGGCGGGGCTGGTGATCGCGACCGGGGGCGATCCGGCGCAGACCTTTGCCAATCTGGCGCGGTTGCAGCCCGTGCGCGGCCGGCTGGAGCGCGCGGCGATCAGCAGGACCGGGGCGCCGGTCTATGTCGACTATGCGCATACGCCCGATGCGATCGAGGCGGCGATCGCGGCGCTGAAACCGCATGCGGCGGGGCGGCTGATCCTGGTGTTCGGCGCGGGCGGCGACCGCGATCCTGGCAAGCGCGAGCCGATGGGTCAGGCGGCGGTGGCGGGCGCGGACCTGGTGTTCGTCACCGACGACAATCCGCGCGGCGAGGATGCAGCCACGATCCGGCGCGCGGTGATGAAGGGCTGTCCCGAGGCGACCGAGATTGGCGACCGGCGCGCGGCGATCGGGGCGGCGGTCGCGGCGGCGGGGCCGGAAGATATCGTGCTGATCGCCGGCAAGGGGCATGAGCAGGGGCAGATCGTGGGGGATATGGTGCTGCCGTTCGACGATGTGAGCGTGGCACGCGAGGCGGCGGCGTGAGTTCGCTGTGGACCTCCGCCGAGGTCGCGGCGGCCACGGGCGGGACAGCTTCGGCGCAGTTCGATGTCGACGCGGTTGCGTTCGACAGTCGTGAGGTGGGGCCGGGCGCGCTGTTCTTTGCGCTGACCGGCGAGACGACCGACGGGCACAAGTTTCTGGATCAGGCCTTTGCCAGCGGTGCGGCGGGGGCGGTGGTGTCGCAGGCGACAGCGCATCCGCATGTCCTGACCGATGACACGATGGCGGCACTGGAGGATCTGGCCCGCGCCAGCCGCACTCGGATGAGCGGCGTGGTGATCGGCGTCACCGGATCGGTCGGCAAGACCGGGACCAAGGAGGCGCTCTTCGCGTGCCTCGACCGGCCCGAGCCGGGGCAGGCGCACCGCTCGGTCAAAAGCTATAACAATCATACCGGCGTGCCGCTGAGCCTGGCGCGGATGCCGCGCGACACGCGCTTTGGCGTGTTCGAGATGGGGATGAACCATGCCGGCGAGCTCGCCGCGCTGACCCGGATCGTGCGGCCGCATATCGCCATCGTCACCACCATTGCCCCGGCGCACACCGAATTCTTCGACAGTGTCGAGGCAATCGCCGATGCGAAGGGCGAGATTTTCCAGGGGCTGGAGCCGGGCGGGACGGCGATTGTGCCGTTCGACAGCCCCTATCGCGACCGGCTGATCGCGGCGGCACAGCCGCATGCGGCGCGGATCGTCACCTTTGGCCTGGGCAAGGGTGCCGATGTGCGCGCGGTCGAGGTGGTGCATGGCCAGCCGGGCGGGACGTTCATCACCGCGCAGATCGGGGCCGAAAGGACGCTGAGCTTCACCCTGTCGCAGCCGGGCGATCATTGGGTTGCCAATGCGATGGCGGTCCTGGCGGCGGTCGATGCGGCGGGCGGCGATCTGGAGCAGGCGGGGCTGGCGCTGGGCGAGATGGGCGGACTTGCCGGGCGCGGCGCGCGCTTGCGCGCGAAGGTCGGCGATGGCGAAGCGCTGGTGATCGACGAGAGCTATAACGCCAACCCGGCGTCGATGCGCGCGACGCTGGCGGTGCTGGCGGCCACCCCGGCGACGCGGCGGATCGCGGTGCTGGGTGAAATGCGCGAACTGGGCGAGCAATCTGGCGACTTTCACGCCGACCTCGCCGAGCCGGTGACAGCGGCGGGCGTCGAAGCGGTGCTGCTGGTCGGCGAAGGGATGCAGCCGCTCGCCGCAGCGCTTGAGGGGCGGGTCGAATTGGTCCATGTGCCCGACGCCGCTGCGGCGCGCGTGTCGCTCGACGCGATGCTGCGCGCCGGGGACGCGGTGCTCATCAAGGGTTCGAACGGGGTCGGGCTGTCGCGGGTCGTCGCGGCGCTGGCGGGAAGGGGCTAATGCTATACGAACTTGCCGAATGGCTGGGTTTTCCGGGCATTCTCAACCTGTTCCGCTATTTGTCGTTCCGCACCGGAGCGGCTGTCGCGACCGCGCTGTTCATCGGCCTGATCCTGGGGCCACGCTTCATCGGCTGGCTGCGCGTCCGTCAGGGCAAGGGACAGCCGATCCGCGCCGACGGGCCGCAGAGCCATCTGGCCAAGCGCGGTACGCCGACGATGGGCGGGTTGATGATCCTGACCAGCCTGACGCTTTCGCTGCTGCTGTGGATGGACCTTACCAACCCCTATATCTGGGCGTGCATCTTCGTGACGCTCGGCTTCGGGATGATCGGGTTCCTCGACGACTATGACAAGGTGCGCAAGGCGAGCACGGCGGGTGTGTCCGGCCGTGTGCGGTTGCTGGGTGAGTTCGCGATTGCGGGCATCGCGGCGTGGGTGATCACGCTGCAGAACGGGACGATGCTGTACGTGCCGTTCTTCAGCCAGTTCAGCGTCGACCTTGGCTATTTCTACATCGTGTTTGCAGCGTTCACGATCGTGGCGTTCGGCAATGCGGTCAACCTGACCGACGGGCTCGATGGCCTCGCGACGATGCCGGTGATCATCGCGAGCATGGCGTTCATGCTGATCGCCTATGTCGTCGGCAACAAGGTGTTCGCGACGTACCTTGGCATTCCGCATGTTGCGGGGGCGGGCGATCTGGCGATCTTCTGCGGCGCGATTGTCGGCGCTGGCCTGGCGTTCCTGTGGTTCAATGCGCCGCCGGCGGCGGTGTTCATGGGCGATACCGGGAGCCTGGCACTGGGCGGCGCGCTGGGCGCGATTGCGGTGACGACGCATCACGAGCTGGTGCTGGGGATCATCGGCGGTTTGTTCGTGGTCGAGGCGCTGAGCGTCATCATCCAGGTGTTCTGGTACAAGCGCACCGGCAAGCGCGTGTTCCGCATGGCGCCGATCCACCATCATTTCGAACAGCTTGGCTGGAGTGAGCCGACGGTCGTGATCCGGTTCTGGATCATCGCCTTCGTGCTGGCGCTGGCGGGGCTCGCGACGCTGAAGCTGCGGTGATCGTTTCCGCCGCCTGGCGCGGGAAACGCTTTGCGGTACTCGGGCTGGCGCGGTCGGGGGCGGCGAGCGTGCGTGCGCTGGTGGCTGGTGGGGCGGAAGTGCTGGCTTGGGACGATGCCAAGGACAAGCGCGACGCGGTGATTGCCGCCGCCCGTGATCTGTTGGACGAGCAACTGTTCGTCGATGACTTCACCGATTGGCAGGAGATCGAAGCGGATGGCTTCGTCTTTTCTCCTGGTGTTCCGCTCAATCGCCATCCCTTGGCGACCGTTGCGCGCGATGCCGGCGTTTCGATCATCGGCGATATCGAGCTGTTCGCGCAGGCGCGGGGCGAGCTTCCGGCGCACAAGGTGGTCGGGATTACCGGGACCAATGGCAAGTCGACCACGACTGCCCTCATCCACCATATCCTGGAGACTGCGGGCGTTCCGGCGCGGCTCGGCGGGAATATCGGGTTGCCGATCCTGGGGCAGGAGCCGTTGCCGGACGGCGGCGTCTATGTGCTCGAGCTGTCGAGCTATCAGATCGACCTGACCCAAAACCTCGATTGCGAGGTGGCGGTGCTGCTCAACATCACGCCGGATCATCTCGACCGCTATGACGGGTTCGATGCCTATGCGGCGTCGAAGGCGCGGCTGTTTGCGATGCAGTCCAAGGGCCATGCCGCGATCATCGGGATCGGGGACGAAGCGTCGCAGGGCGTGGCGAAGCAGGTCGCACGCTCCGGGCGGGCGGAGGACGTAACCAAGATCGCGCCGGGCTTCTGCATGGACCAGTCGCGCTGGCCCGCGTTGCAGGGTCCGCATAATGCGCAGAACGCGCTCGCCGCCATTGCCGCGTGCGAGGCGCTGGGGGTGGATCAGGCGAGCATCGACCGGGGGCTGGAGAGCTTTCCCGGCCTGCCGCACCGGATGGAGCGGGTCGCGACCAGGAACGGCGTGCTGTTCGTCAATGACAGCAAGGCGACCAATGCGGAATCAACCGCGCCGGCGTTGTCGGCCTATCCGCGCGTCCACTGGATATTAGGTGGCAAGGCCAAGACCGCCGATCTCGACGCCTGCCGTTCGGGTTTCCCCCATATTGTCCGCGCCTATACCATCGGCGAAGCGACGGAGATGTTTGCGGAAATCCTGAAGGACGCGATGCCGGTCGAACGCTCTGGCACATTGGCTGAGGCGGTGCGTGCGGCGGCGGCCAATGCGGTGGCGGGGGAGACGGTGTTGCTGTCCCCGGCCTGTGCATCGTTCGACCAGTTCCGCGATTATGAGGATCGCGGCGACCAGTTCCGCGCGGCGGTGGAGGCGTTGTCATGAGCGAGGTGATCCGCGCGACGACCAAGCGCAAGCCGCTGCGCGAGCGGTTCGAGGACCAGCTGAGCCGGGGCAGCAAGACGCCGCTGGGTCTGTGGTTCTGGGAAATCGACCGCATCCTGTTGCTGCTCGCGTTCCTGCTGATCGGCATCGGACTGGTCGCGGTGGCGGCGGCGTCGCCGGCATCGGCCGAGCGCTATTCGGACGCGACCAAGCAGTTCGCGTCGATGCATTATTTCTGGCGACAGGCGCTGTGGATCGGCCTGTCGATCCCGGTGCTGCTGATCGTGTCGATGCTGCCGGTCGGGTTGGCGCGGCGCGGCGCGATACTGGGCACCGCGATCTGTGTGCTGCTGGTCGGGCTTGCGGCCTTCTTTGGCACCGAGGTCAATGGCGCGCGGCGTTGGATCGGCTTTGGCATCGCGTCGTTCCAGCCTTCGGAGTTTCTGAAACCCCTCTATATCGTCACCACCGCCTGGCTGTTGTCGCTGCGCGCCAAGGACCCAAGCCTGCCGGTGATCCCGGTGACCGGCGTGCTGACCATCGTGATCGCTGCATTGCTGATGAAGCAGCCCGATTTCGGGCAGACGATGATCTTTGCCGCGGTGTGGGTGGTGCTGTTGATGCTGGCGGGGATTTCGACGCGTGCGATCGGGTTCCTGGGCGGCGCGGGCGTGGCCGGGGTGGTCGCAGCCTATCTGTTCTACGACACCGCGCGCACGCGCATCGACAGCTTCCTGTTCCCTGACCCGGAAAAGGCGCAGGCGGAGCATTACCAGACCGATATGGCGCATGCGGTGCTGACCGGTGGCGGCGCGACCGGCACTGGCCCCGGCGGTGGCACGGTCAAGTTCAAGCTGCCCGAGGCGCATACCGACTATATCTTTTCGGTCGTGGGCGAGGAGTTCGGGCTGATCGCGTGCATCGTTATCGCGCTGATCTACCTCGCCATCGTCGTACGGGTGCTGATCAAGCTGCTGGACGAGGAGGACTCGTTCCGTCTGCTCGCGGCGGCGGGGCTGGCGGCCCAATTCGGGATTCAGGCGGTGATCAACATGGCGGTCAACACCGGCCTTGCCCCGTCCAAGGGGATGACCTTGCCCTTCATTTCCTATGGCGGATCGTCGATGGTGGCGCTGTCGATCGGGATGGGACTGCTGCTCGCTTTCACGCGGCGGAACCCGTATCTGAAGCGCTCAAGCTATACGGTTCGAGGAAGCAATAAATGACATCGGGACGGCAATACGTCCTCGCCGCCGGGGGTACCGGCGGACATATGGTTCCAGCGGCGGCGCTCGCGGCGGAACTGATGCGGCGCGGGCACAAGGTCGCGCTGATTTCCGACGAGCGCGGGGTACGCTTCCCAGATCTGTTCGACGGGATCGAGACGCATGTCGTTCCGGCATCGCGTTTTGCCGGCGGGCCGATCGGGTGGCTGAAGGCGCTGCGCACCATGGCCAAGGGGCGGGCGCAGGCGCGGAAACTGTATCGCCAGTTGCGCCCCGCGGCGGTGGTGGCGTTTGGCGGCTATGCGTCGATGCCCGCGCTGTCGGCGGCGTTCGCGGCGAAGGTGCCGACGGTGATCCATGAGCAGAATGCCGTGCTGGGCCGGGTCAACCGGCTGGTCGCGGGCAAGGTGGGGGCCATCGCCACCAGCTATGCCGAGGTGGCGCGGTTGAAGCCGGCCTATGCCAACAAGACTCATCTGACCGGCAATCCGGTGCGTGAGGCGGTGCTTGACCTGCGGCTGCGGCCCTATCCGCCGTTGGAGGAGGATGGCATTTTCCGGGTGCTGGTGACCGGGGGAAGTCAGGGCGCTTCGGTACTGTCGCAGGTCGTCCCCGATGGCCTCGCGCTGCTGCCCGTGCATTTCCGCCGCCGGTTGCAGGTGACGCATCAGGCGCGGGTCGAGGATATCGACGAGGTGCGCCGCAAATATGCCTATCATGGCATTCCGGCGGAGATTGCGACGTATCTGCCCGACCTGCCCGAGCGGCTGGCATGGGCGCATATCGTGATCGCGCGCGCGGGGGCTTCGACCATTGCCGAGCTGACTGCGGCGGGGCGTCCGGCGATTTTGGTGCCGCTGCCGAGCGCGACCGACGATCATCAGACTGTGAACGCGCGTGAGATCAGCGCGGCCGGTGGCGCGCGGACGATCGCGCAGCGGGCGTTCACGGCGCAGGAACTGGCCAAGCAGATCCAGAAGCTGGGGCTGGACCCCGAGGGGCTGGCGCATGCCGCGGCGTGCGCGCGCAGCGTCGGGCGGCCCGATGCCGTCCGCGATCTGGCGGATCTGGTGGAATCGATCGACGCCGACTGGGCGTCGGCAGGAATGGGACATGCCGCGCCGGTGAAGATCGCGCAGGGCGGGGAGGCGTTTGCGTGAAGGGTGTCGCCAAGGATATCGGCACGATCCATTTCGTCGGCATCGGCGGGATCGGCATGTCGGGCATTGCCGAGGTGATGCATAACCTGGGTTACAAGGTGCAGGGCAGCGATAGCGCCGAGGGCTATGTCGTTGAAGGTCTGCGCAAGCGTGGCATTGCGATCACCATCGGGCAGAGCGCGGACAATCTGGGCGATGCGGCGGTGGTTGTCACCTCGACCGCGATCAAGCGCGACAACCCGGAGGTTCAGGCCGCCTATGCCGCGCGCATTCCGGTGGTGCGGCGCGCGGAGATGCTCGCGGAGCTGATGCGGCTCAAGTCCACCGTTGCGGTGGCGGGGACGCATGGCAAGACGACCACCACGTCGATGATCGCGGCGCTGCTCGATGCGGGCGGGATCGACCCGACCGTGATCAATGGCGGCATCATCAACCAGTATGGTTCCAACGCGCGGCTGGGCGACAGCGAGTGGATGGTGGTCGAGGCCGATGAGAGCGACGGCAGCTTCCTGCGGCTCGACGGCACGATCGCGGTAGTGACCAACATCGATCCCGAGCATCTCGATCACTACGGCAGCTTCGAGCGCGCCAAGGACGCTTATGTCGAGTTCGTCGAGAATGTGCCCTTCTATGGCGCGGCGCTGCTGTGCCTCGACCATCCCGAGGTGCAGGCGATCATCCCGCGCGTGCGCGACCGGCGGATCGTGACCTATGGCTTTGCGGCGAGCGCGGACGTGCGCGGGGTGAATGTTCAGCCCTATCCGGGCGGCAACAAGTTCGAGGCGATCATTCGGCACCGCGACGGCACGACGCGGTCGATCGAGGGGATCGAGCTGCCGATGCCGGGGCGCCACAATGTCCAGAATGCGCTGGCCGCGATTGGCGTGGCGCTGGAAATGGGCATTGACGACGCGACGATCCAGAACGGCTTTGCCAAGTTTGGCGGGGTCAAACGGCGCTTTACCAAGGTCGGCGAGATCGCGTTCGAGGGCCAGTTGCCGGCGGTGGTGATCGACGATTATGGCCATCACCCGGTCGAGATCCGCGCGGTGCTGTCGGCGGCGCGGGAGAGCGCGCAGGGGCGGGTGATCGCGGTGGTCCAGCCGCATCGTTACTCGCGGCTCGGCAATCTGATGGATGACTTTGCGCAGGCGTTCAACGACGCTGACATGGTGCTGGTGACGCCGGTCTATGCCGCAGGTGAGGCGCCGGTCGAGGGCGTGAGCGGCGAGGCCTTGGTCGAGCGGACGCTGGCGCGCGGGCACCGACTGGCGGAAAGTGTTGCCGATGCGGAGGCGCTGGCGGCGCGCATCGCGGAAGTCGCGCTACCGGGCGATCTGATCGTGTGTCTGGGCGCGGGCGACATCACCAAATGGGCCGCTGGCCTCGCCGAAGCGGTCGACGCCAAGCGGAGCGTGGCGGCATGAGCGACTGGTTCACCCTCGCCACCGATATGCAGCGCGAGATCCTGCGCGCGCAACAGGCGCAGATGGACGCGGCGAAGACGATGCTCGACGCGGGCAAGGACGTCGCGAAGCTGCAGGAGGCGGGGGTGAAGGCCGCAGAGGCGAACCTGTCCTACTGGAAGCAATGGGCGAAATTGTGGGGGATGAAGTGAGCGTAACGCTTCTCCCCAAGGTGCGGGGGAAGCTGACCCCCGATGCGCCGCTGGCGCCGCTGGTCTGGTTCAAGAGCGGCGGGACGGCGGAGTGGCTGTTCGAGCCGGCCGATGTCGCGGATTTGACCGAGTTCCTGCGCGATCTCGATCCGGCGGTGCCGGTGATGGCACTGGGGCTGGGGTCGAACCTGATCGTGCGCGATGGCGGGGTGCCGGGCGTGGTGGTGCGGCTGGGCAAGGCGTTTGCCAAGGTTCAGGCCGAGGGGCAGACGCTGACCTGTGGCGGCGGGGCAAGCGGGATTCTGGTTTCGTCGACCGCGCGTGACGCGGGGATCGCTGGCGTCGAGTTTCTGCGGTCGATCCCCGGGACGGTCGGTGGGTTCGTGCGGATGAATGGCGGCGCTTATGGGCGCGAGACCAAGGATGTGTTGATCGATTGCGACGTGGTGCTGCGGTCGGGCGAGCGCGTGACGCTGCCGGGCGATGCGCTGGGCTATAGCTATCGCCATTCCGAACTGCCCGAGGGGGCGATCGTGGTGAGCGCGACCTTTCGCGGCCAGCCGGGCGAGCCGGCCGCGATCCAGGCCGAGATGGACCGCATCGCCGCCGCACGTGAGGCGTCGCAGCCGTTGCGCAGCAAGACCGGCGGATCGACCTTCAAGAACCCCGAGGGTGACAAGGCGTGGCGGCTGGTCGATGCAGCGGGCTGTCGTGGCCTCATGCGCGGCGGGGCGCAGGTGAGCGAGAAGCATACCAACTTCCTGATCAATACCGGTGACGCCACCAGTGCGGATATCGAAGGGCTGGGGGATGATGTCCGCGCGCGGGTGAAGGCCGCGAGCGGGGTTGACCTGGAATGGGAAATTCAGCGCGTGGGAGTGGCGAAGTGAGCGATATGGTGAAGCCCCTCCACGTCGCAGTCCTGATGGGTGGCTGGTCGGCCGAGCGGCCGGTGTCGCTGATGTCGGGTGCGGGGATATCCGAGGCGCTGGAGTCGCTCGGCCATCGCGTCACGCGGATCGACATGGATCGCGATGTTGCGGCGAAGCTGGCGGCGGCGAAGCCCGATGTCGTGTTCAATGCGCTGCACGGGACGCCCGGCGAGGACGGGACAGTGCAGGGGATGCTCGACCTGATGGGGCTGCGTTATACGCACTCCGGCATGGTCACGTCGGTGATCGCGATCGACAAGGTGCTGACCAAACAGGCTTTGGTGCCGCATGGGATTCCGATGCCGGGGGGACAGATCGTGTCGACCGCGTCGCTGTACGAAGCCGATCCGATG
This sequence comes from Sphingomonas sp. 32-66-10, assembly GCA_002280565.1. GTDB lineage: Bacteria > Pseudomonadota > Alphaproteobacteria > Sphingomonadales > Sphingomonadaceae > Sphingomonas. The sequence continues at coordinate 58,466 of NCEF01000019.1, read as the reverse complement.
CCGCGACCTTATGTGTTGAAGCCCGTCAACGAAGGATCGTCGGTGGGCGTGGCGATCGTCACGGCCGAGGGCAATTACGGCAACCCGATTTCCGCCGAGGCCAAGGGTCCATGGCAGGAGTTCGACGAACTGCTCGCCGAGCCGTTCATTCGCGGGCGCGAGCTGACCACGGCGGTGCTGGGCGACGCGGCGTTGTTGGTGACGGAGCTGAAGCCCAAGAGCGGGTTTTACGACTTCGACGCCAAATATACTGACGGCATGACCGACCATATCTGTCCGGCGGAGATTCCGGACGAGATCACCGAGGCGTGCAAGCGGCTGGCGCTCGAGGCGCATCGGCTGCTGGGGTGCAAGGGTGCGTCGCGGTCGGACTTCCGCTGGGACGACGAGAAGGGGCTGGACGGGCTGTTCCTGCTGGAGGTCAACACCCAGCCGGGGATGACGCCGCTGAGCCTGGTGCCCGAACAGGCCAAGGCGCTGGGGATGAGCTATCCGCAGCTGGTGCAGGCGATCGTCGATGAAGCGCTGAAAGAATCTGGGCGGGACGAGGCCGGATGAGCCGCAAGCCCGCCACCAAGCGCCCTACGGTCAAGCCCAAGCGCCGCGCGCAATCGAAGCGCAAGCAGCCGCATCTGCTCGACCGGATGGTCGCGGCGATGCCGGTGAGCGAGGCGACGCTGCACCGGATCATCGCGTGGAGCATCACCGGTATTGCCGTCGCGTCGCTGATCGGCGTGGCGACGCTGTTCGGCGTGCCCGGCGCGGTCGGGACGGCGCTGGCCGAAGGCGTGGGGCAGGCGGGCTTTCGCGTGCAGCAGGTCGAGGTGACCGGGATCAAGCGCGCCGACAAGATGACGGTGTATAATTACGCGCTGGACGAGAAGAGCCGCGCGATGCCGCTGGTCGATCTGGACGAGGTGCGCGCGCGGTTGATGACGATCGGCTGGGTCGCCGATGCGCGCGTGTCGCGCCGCCTGCCCGACACGCTGGTGGTCGATATCGTCGAGCGCAAGGCGGCGGCGGTGTGGCAGCATCAGGGGCAGCTGATGCTGATCGATGCCGAGGGCGTGTTGCTGGAGCCGGTGTCCGCCGAGGCGATGCCGGACCTGCCGCTGGTGATCGGGGATGGCGCCTATGCGCAGCAGCCGGCTTATCAGCGGTTGCTGGCGGCGGCACCTGCGCTGCGCCCGCTGGTCAAGGCAGCGACATGGATCGGCAATCGCCGCTGGGACCTGTCGTTCAACACCGGCGAGCGGCTGGCGCTGCCCGAAGGCGAAGAGGCTGCGGCCAAGGCACTGGTCAAGTTCGCCGAGCTGGACGGGGCGGATCGGTTGCTGGGGCGCGGTTACCTGCGCTTCGACCTGCGCGATCCGACGCGGCTGGTGGTGCGGATGCCGGGGCAGGTGGTCCGCAAAGAGATTGAATCGACGGCAGAAACTGCCAGTGTGAAGGTGCAGGGGGAATAAGACATGGCCAAGACCGCGCCCGAGGGACTGATTACCGCACTCGATATCGGGTCGTCGAAAGTGTCGGCGCTGATCGCGCAAAAGGGCGATGGCGGCGAACTGGTCGTGCTCGGCACTGGCCAGCGCGAGAGCCGGGGCGTGCAGCGCGGTTATATCGCCGACATGGCCGCGACCGAAGTTGCGGTGCGCGAGGCGGTCGAGCAGGCCGAGCGGATCGCGGGCACCAATATCGAGGATGTGTGGGTCAGCTTCTCCGCCGGCGGGCTGGAGTCCAATATCCTGCGGCTCGAGGTCGATCTGGGCGGGCATCGCGTCGAACAGTCGGACATCGATGATCTGCTGCGCGCCGGGCGTGAGGCGATCAATCCGGGCGGGCGGATGGTGCTGCATGCGCAGCCGACGCGCTACACGCTCGATGGCCTCGCGGGCGTCAAGCAGCCGCGCGGGCTGCATGCCGAGCGGCTGGGGGTCGACATCCATGTCGTGTCGACCGAGGGCGCGCCGGTGCGCAACCTCGATCTGTGTGTTCGCTCGGCGCATCTGGAGGTGCGATCGATCATCGCCGCGCCAGTCGCGACGGGCCTGGCCTGCCTGTCCGAGGAAGAGCGCGAGCTGGGCGTGGCTTTGGTGGAGATCGGCGCGGGTGTCACCAACGTCTCGGTGTACAAGGACGGCGTGCTGACCGGCCTGTCGTCGATCCAGCAGGGGTCGGCGGACATTACCGACGATATCGCGAGCGCGTTCGGCACGCGGCGCGGCCAGGCCGAGCGGATGAAGTGCTTCTATGGCAGCGCCAACATGACGCCGCGCGACAATCACGACATGATCGACATCGCGCCGGCGAGCCTGGAGGAAGAGGGCGATGGCGCGCGGATCACGCGGGCGCAGCTGATCGCGGTGATCCGCCTGCGGCTCGACCGGCTGATGGCGGAGATCACCCGCGAGCTGGCGCGGCTCAATTTCGAGGATCCGGTGGGGCGGCAGATCGTGCTGACCGGCGGCGGCGCGGAGCTGAAGGGCGTGGCGGATTATGCACAGCAGGCGCTGGGCCGGTCGGTCCGCGTCGGGCGTCCGCGCGGCTTGACCGCGCTGCCCGAGGCGCATGCCGGGCCGGCCTTTGCGACGCTGGCGGGGCTGGCGACGTTCGCGGCAGCCGATCCGGTCGATCTGCGCACGCTGGAGCCGTCGAGCGGGCAATTGGTGATCCGGAGCAACCCGAAAGCGCTGATCCAGCGCATGATCGCGGCGTTTCGAGCCAATTATTGACATTTCCTGTGGGCGATCGGCGGATATCGCTGGAATGGCCCACAGCGATGGTGCAGAAACAACGTTACAAACAGGTGTCGCTTGGGGTGCGCGCCTGAGGAGACACAAAGAAGATGAGCATCGACTTCCTTCCGCCCGACCTGGATGAACTGACGCCGCGCATCACGGTGATCGGTGTCGGCGGTGCGGGCGGCAACGCGATCGCGAACATGATCCGCGCCGAAGTCCAGGGCGTCGAATTCCTGGTCGCCAACACCGACGCGCAGGCGCTGAAACAGTCGAGCGCGGGGCAGCGCATCCAGCTGGGTGCCAAGATCACGCAGGGTCTGGGTGCAGGCAGTCGGCCGGAAATCGGCCGCGCCGCCGCCGAAGAGACGATCGAGCATGTGCAGGAAGCGCTGAAGGGTGCGCATATGTGCTTCATCGCGGCCGGCATGGGCGGCGGCACCGGCACCGGTGCGGCCCCGGTGATCGCCAAGGCGGCGCGCGACATGGGCATTCTGACCGTCGGCGTGGTGACCAAGCCGTTCGCGTTCGAAGGCAAGAAGCGCGCAATGTCGGCGGAAGCGGGCATCGAGGAACTGCAGAAGTTCGTCGACACGCTGATCGTGATCCCCAACCAGAACCTGTTCCTGGTCGCCAACGCCAACACGACGTTCAAGGAAGCGTTCGAGATGGCGGACGAGGTGCTGCAGCAGGGCGTTCGCGGCATCACCGACCTGATGGTCATGCCGGGCCTGATCAACCTCGACTTTGCCGACGTTCGCGCCGTCATGAGCGAGATGGGCAAGGCGATGATGGGCACCGGCGAGTCGAGCGGCGACAACCGCGCGATCGAGGCGGCACAGCAGGCGATCGCCAACCCGCTGCTCGACGGCGTGTCGCTCGACGGCGCGAAGGGCGTCATCGTGTCGATCACCGGCGGCGAGGATATGCGCCTGCTCGAAGTCGACGAGGCCGCGAACCATATCCGCGAGCTGGTCGACGACAATGCCAACATCATCTGGGGTTCGGCGTTCAACCCCGAGCTGGAAGGCAAGATCCGCGTGTCGGTCGTCGCGACCGGCATCGAGGCGGATACGTCGGCCAAGCCGGCCGCACCTGCCGCGCCGGAGACGAGCCGCAGCTTCTCGTTCGGTACCGTGCGTCGCCCGCTCGGCGCCGCTGCCCCGGCGGAAGCGCCCGCAGCCGCTGCGCCCGAGCCGCAGCCCGAACCCGTAGAGCAGGTCGCGCCCGAGCCGGAAGCGCCCGTATCGGCGCCAGTCGCGGCGGATGAGGACGAATTCACGTTAGAAGCGCCGACCGCGTTGCCCGCCGACGAAACCGACGAGCTGGTGCTGGGGTCCGATGCGGTGGTGCCCGAGGCACCGGCTGCGCAGGAGCCGCCGCGTGAGCCGACCATCCGTCGCCGCTGGCTGACCGGTGGCGATGACGAGGAAGTTGCCGCACCCGCACCAGCGCCCGCCGAATCGCCCAAGGCCAAGACCGGCGGCACGCTGTTCGAACGCATGGCAGCGGCGCGCAACGGGTCGAAGGACGATGACGACAAGGATCCGCTGGACATTCCGCGGTTCCTTAACCGCCAGAACAACCAGTAATCCGACGGGGCTCCGCGCATGCGGCGTCCGGAGCCCCGTCATCCCATCGCGCATGTGCCCCGTCCTGTCCCCGGCACCGCGCAACGACAGCTGATATTCAGACCCCGGATGGTGTAGCCTGCGGACTCCCATGACACGCGCAGCCCGATCCATCCGCCTTTCCTTGCTCCTGAGCGCCACGCTCGGCCTGGTGGCCCCTGCGCTCGCGTCCAATGCGGTGGCTCAAGAAGTGGCGCCACCGCCGACGCCCAATGCCGATCGGCTGGCGGAGCAGATGCGCATTCTGGCCACCGATCCGCGCAACGTGCCCGCGTTATTGGCAGCGGGCGAGCTGAGCGCACGACTGAACGATCCGGCGGCGGCGGCAGGGTTCTTTGCCCGTGCACAGGCGCTGGCACCCGGCAATCCGCGCGTTGCGGCGGGGCAGGCGATGGTGATGGTGCGGGCCGAGCGGCCGGGCGAGGCGTTGCGGCTGTTCGCGCTGGCCGAGCGCGGCGGGGTGGCGATGGCGCCCTATGCTTCGGACCGCGGGCTGGCCTTTGACCTGCTCGGCGCGCAGCCGCATGCCGAGCGTGAGCATCGTATTGCGATGGCGCAGGGGGCGGATGATGAAACCGCCCGCCGTTTCGCCTATTCGCTGGGGATCAGCGGGCGCACCGATGAGGCGATGAAAGTCCTCGATCCGCTGCTGCGCCGGAGCGACCGCGCGGCGTGGCGCGCGCGCGCGTTTATTCTGGCGATGAATGGCGATGCCGCCGGAGCCGACCGGATTGCGGCGAGCATGATGGGTGGCGTCGGGACGGCATTGGCACCATTCTTCCGGCGTCTGCCGAGCCTTGCCCCCGCCGACAAGGCATTTGCGGTGCATTTCGGCGAGCTGCGCCGCACCCCTTCGCGCATCGCCGATGCGCAGGTTGCGCCGCCCTTTCCCGCGATCGCACCGGTCCAGGTGGCGGCCGCGCCGCCCCCGCCCCCGCAACCGCGCGCGCGTGCAACCGGTTCGCAGCCGGTAGCGGGCAGTTCGGAGCGCGGGCTGAGCGCGCGCGAGCGGCGGACTCAGGAAGCGGCTGCCGCGCGCCAGGCGGCGGCGGATGCCGAGGCGAAGCGGATCGCCGATGCGCGCGCGGCGGAGGCGGCAGAGGCGCAACGGCGCGCCGAGGCCGCACGGCTTGCCGAGCAGCAACGGCTGGAGATGGAACGCGTCGCCGAGGCGCAGCGCCAGGCCGAAGCGCGGCGGCTGGCGGACGCCGAACGTGCGGCGCAGGCGCAGCGCGAGGCGGATGCCCGAGCGGCGCAGGAGCGTGCAACGCGGGAGGCCGACGCGCGGCGAGCGGCCGAAGCCGCGACCGCATCCGCTGCTGCCCCACCGCCGCCGGCTGCGCCGGTCGAAGTGGCCCGCGCGCCCGCACCCGAGGTCGCGCCCCAGCCGGCTCCGCGCCAACCAGCGCCGCGCGTGGGGAGCGAGGACAATGTCATCGCCCGGATCATGGCGGGCATCACTATTCCCGCGTCGGAGCTGGGCGTCGACCCGCTACCCGGGCGGGCTCCTGAACCCGAGCCGGTTCCTGCGCCTGCCGCTGCACCTGCGCCGGTGGTCGAGGCTGCCAAGCCGAAGCCCGAGCCGGTGGCCAAGTCGGCCGCGGTGACAAAAACGGATCCCAAGGCAAAGAGTGATCCGAAGGCGAAGGCGGCGTCCAAGGCTAAACCCAAGATCGATCCTGCCAAGGCGGAGCCGGCCCGTCATTGGGTGCAGGTCGCGGGCGGGGCGGACTTGAAGGCGCTGCCCCGGGCGTGGAAGGCTGCGGTCGCCGATGCTCCGGCCGAGTTCCGCGGCAAACAGGCGTGGACGACGCCGCTGCGTTTCACCAACCGGTTGCTGGCCGGACCGTTCAAGACGGCCACCGCGGCGCAGGAGTTTGTCAACGCGATCCGCAAGAAGGGCGTCGAGTCCTTTGCGTGGACCAGCGAGGCGGGACAGAAGATCGAGAAGCTGCCGGTAAATTGATCTATGCGGGCGCCATGTCGATTCGCCTGACGTTTGCCGCATGACCATCCTTGCCCCTTATGCCAGTGATCCCGCGCGCAGCCGTGGGCGGTTGCATGACGAAGGGCAGGGGACCGCGCGCGGGCCGCGCGATGCGTTTCAGCGTGATCGCGACCGCATCGTGCATTCGATCAGCTTTCGCCGCCTGCGCCACAAGACCCAAGTGTTCATGGCGCCCGATGGCGACCATTTCCGCGTTCGGCTGACCCACAGCCTGGAGGTGGCGCAGATCGGGCGGACGGTGGCGCGGACATTGGGGCTGAACGAGGATCTGACCGAGGCCTTGTGCCTGGCGCACGACATCGGCCACCCGCCCTTCGGCCATGCCGGGGAACGTGCGCTGGAGGAAGCGCTGAGCGGCCAAGGCGGGTTCGACCATAATGGCAACACGCTGCGCGCGCTGATGGTCATCGACTGCCCCTATCCCGGATGGGACGGGCTGAACCTGAGCTGGGAGACGCTGGAGGGGCTGGCCAAGCATAATGGGCCGGTGACGGCGCCGGGCTGGGCATTGGCGGCGGCGGATGCGGCCTTTCCGTTGGAGCTCACGCAGCATAGCTCGCTCGAGGCGCAGGTCGCGGCGATTGCCGACGACATCGCCTATGACAATCACGACATCGATGACGGGCTGCGCGCGGGGCTGCTGACGCTCGATCAGCTGCTAGCGGTGCCGCTGGTGGCGCGCGGATGGGATGCGGTGCGGGCGCGGTTTCCGGATGGTTCGCCCAAGCGGCTGATGCGCGAGCTGGTCCGCGCGCAAATCGGGGTGATGGTCAACGACCTGCTCGACGAGACGCGGCGGCGGATATCCGAGGCGGGGATCGAGACAGCGCAGGATGTGCGTGCGGCTGGGCGGGCGCTGTGCGGCTTTTCCGACGCGATGCGCGAGGAGGAGCGGGCGCTCAAGCGCTTCATGTACGCCAATCTCTATCACCATCCGCACCAGCTGGCGGCGGCGGACATGGCGCATGGCGTGGTCGCAGGGCTATACGCGGCCTATGCGGCGGACCCGTGCCTGATGCCCGAAGCGTGGCGCGCGACGCTACCTGATGACGAGCCGTGGCGGAGCCGGCATATCGCCGATTTCATCGCGGGGATGACCGACCGGTATGCGATTTCACGTTATCGCGAGGCGGTGGGGCCGATCGAATTGCCGGAGGGGTTTTAGGTGATCCTAGTCCTCCCCTAAGCAAGCTCAGGGGAGGAATGGAGTGGCTCGCTTAGCGCGAAGCCGTCTGGACGGTGGGTGCCAGCGGCTTGGCGATGCGGAACGACACCGGGGTGCCGCCGACGCGGCCGGTGACCTGCTTGCCGCGAACGACCAGCGTATAGGCCGAGCCGCCAGGGAATGCCTTGCCCTCAAGCACGGTGGCGTCGCCATCCTGCTTGCTGGTGTAGACATAGGTGACGCCGTCACGCTTGAAGCTACGCTCGCTCGCATAGGCGGCGACCGGGAGGCTGAGGAGGACGGCGGCGGTGATGAAGGTCTTGATCACGATCTTTCTCCCTTGAAGATTTGAAGGGCCAGATCGGCATCCAATATTGTTCTGTTCTTGCGCTCATTGATATGCTGCGCCGCAGCAATGCCAAGCGCGAAGGATGCAAGCGCGGTTGCGCGCGACGCATCGGGGACGAACTGCGCGCTGAATGCGACGAAACGCATTGCTGGCACAGATTTGCGACAAAGCGGGCGTAGCGTTCGATGGTCACTTTTCGGGATATTGCCCATGTCGGACGCGAGCATTGCCCTTAACCGGTTCGGACTAGGCGGAAGGGCGGATGCACCCGCGACCGCCGACCCGCGCCGCGCGCTGATCGACCAGATGGCGCGGTTCGATGCGCGGCCCAGCGCGATTGCTGCCTTGCCAGCGACGCCGGTGGTGGCGGGTCAGATCGCCGATTATCTCGAAGAATTGCGGATGGCGCAGCGGGACCAGCGGCAGGATCGGCGCGGTGACGCTGACGATGCAATGCGCGCACCCGCCGATGCCACCGGGGGGCCTGCGATGGCCGAGAGTGAGCCGGAGAATGATCCGGTCCGCCGTGCTCGTCAGTTCGGGCGGCAGCAGGGACGCGACTTCTACCAGACCGCAGTCGGCGCACGCGCGCAGGTCGCGGTGGCGAGCGAGACGCCGTTCGTCGAACGGCTCGTCCATTTCTGGTCGAACCATTTTGCGGTGTCGGCCGACAAGATCACGATGATCGGTCTGGCCGGCGCATTCGAATTCGATGCGATCCGACCGCATGTGCTGGGCAAGTTCCGCGACATGCTGCACGCGGTCGAGCGGCATCCGGCGATGCTGCTGTATCTGGATCAGGCGCAGTCGGTCGGGCCGGGCAGCATTGCGGGGCAGGCGGCCGCGCGGCGCGGCGGGCCGCAGCGCGTGGGCCTCAACGAAAATCTTGCGCGCGAGATTCTGGAGCTGCACACGCTGGGCGTGCGGACGGGATATACGCAGGCGGACGTGACCGAATTTGCCCGCGCCATGACCGGGTGGAGCGTTGCGGGGATTACGCGTGGCCCGGCGGCGCGCTTTGCCGGGCTTGAGGGCAAGCCGGGGAGCTTCGTCTTTGCCGGGCGGATCCATGAGCCCGGTACGCGGACGATCTTGGGCAAGAGCTATGCTCAGCAGGGCGAGCGGCAGGCGGCCGCGGTGCTCGACGACCTCGCCGTGCATCCGGCGACGGCGAAGCATATCGCAGTCAAGCTGGCGCGGCATTTCGCCGGCGATGAACCGCCCGCGTCGCTGGTCGGCAAGCTGGAGGCGGCGTTCCTGAAATCGGGCGGCGACCTGCCGACGCTGTATCGCGTGCTGATCGAGGCGCCCGAGGCGTGGGGGGCGCAGCCGGTCAAGTTCCGCACGCCATGGGAATGGTCGATCGCCGCGATGCGCGCGCTCGGCACCCGCGAGATTCCCGGTCAGGCGGTGCTGGGGCTGATGAACCAGCTCGGCCAACCGGTGTGGAGGCCGGGATCGCCAGCGGGCTTTGACGATATTGCGGCGAGCTGGGCCGGGCCGGACGCGGTGATGCGCCGGGTTGAGGCGGCGGAGCGGATGGCAGCGCGGACCCGCGATACGATCGACGCGCGGGCGCGGGCGGCGGTGCTGTTCCCCGGCACGCTGAGTGCGACGACGAGCCAGGCCATCGCGCGCGCCGAAAGCGCGTCTCAAGGCGTCGCGCTGATGCTCGTCGCCCCCGAATTCATGCGGAGATAATGTGATGATCAACCGCCGCAATCTTGTCCTGACTGGCGCCGCGGGTGCGCTGTCGCTCGGCTTTGCGCCGCGCCTTGCCTTTGCGCAGGCGGCGAGCGACCGCCGGTTCGTGTTCATTATCCAGCGCGGGGCAGCCGATGGGCTTGGAACGCTCGCGCCGGTGGGCGATCCAGCCTTTGCCGCACAGCGCGGGGTGCTGGCGCAGGATTTCGCCGACGCGGCTAAGCTGAACGCGATGTTTGCGCTGCATCCGAACCTGAAGAACGTTGCGCAGATGTACGCGGCGAAAGAGGCGCTGTTCGTCCATGCGGTTGCCTCGCCCTATCGCGACCGATCGCATTTCGATGCGCAGAATGTGCTCGAGACGGGCGGTGTGGCCGCGTACCAACTCAAGGACGGGTGGATGAACCGCCTGCTGTCCGTGCTGCCCGATGACGAACGCAAGGGCATTGCGATCGCCGCGACGATCCCGATGGCGTTGCGCGGCAAGGTGGAGGTCGCGTCCTATGCGCCGTCGGTCCTGCCCGATGCGTCGGACGACCTGCTCGGGCGGGTGGCGATGCTGTATGCGCCGGATCCGCAGCTGCACGCGATCTGGGAACAGGCGACGGCGACGCGGACGCTGACCGGCGATCTGGCGGCGAATAACGGGCGCAATGCAGCGGCGACGGGTGCGCTCGCCGCGCGGCTGCTGGCGGCAGACAATGGCGCGCGGATCGCGATGATCGAAACCGGCGGCTGGGACACGCACGCCGGGCAGCGCGGGCGACTGGGTGCTCAGTTGAACGGGCTCGATCAGATGATCGCGGCGCTCAAGACCGGCCTCGGCCCGCTATGGGGCAAGACGATGGTGCTGGTCGCGACCGAATTCGGGCGGACGGTGAAGGTCAATGGCACGCAGGGCACCGATCACGGCACCGGATCGGTCGCCTGGCTGTTGGGCGGCGCGGTGCAGGGCGGGCGCGTCGTCGCCGACTGGCCGGGGCTGAGCGATGCGGCGCTGTATGAAGGGCGCGATCTCAAGCCCACCGCCGGGCTGGACGCGGTGATCGGCAGCGCGGTGGCGGCGCATTTCGGGGTCGATCCGGCGCGGGCGATGCCGGCGCTGTTCCCGGGGCAGAAGAGCGCGCGGGTGATGGACGGACTGGTGCGCGCCTGACCCGGGCTTGCGCGGCGCGGGATCGCGGCGCTCCGGAAACGAAAACTTTCGGATGCCTGCCTTTCCGCAGCGCAGCAAAACGCCTATCTCCCGCGCATGGCCCGGTCCGATCCGCCCCCAGCGCCCGAGCGCCTCGACCGCGCCGGGCTGGTGCAGGGGCTGGGCGCCTATGGCATCTGGGGCGTGCTGCCGCTGTTCTTCTTTGCCCTGAAGGGCGTTGGCGCGGGTGAAGTGGTTGCCGGGCGCGTCCTGTGGTCGCTGGGGCTGCTTGCGATCGTCATTATGGCATTGGGCCGGACCTCGGCGATCATGGCGGCGCTGCGCAGTCGCCGCGCGATGCTGTTGCTGAGCGCCAGCGCGGCGCTGATTTCGGTCAACTGGCTGGTCTATATCTGGGCGGTGCAGAACGGGCATGTGCTTGAGGGGAGCCTAGGCTATTTCCTCAACCCGCTGGTCAATGTGCTGCTGGGGATCGTGCTGCTGCGCGAGAAGCTCGGGCGGGCGCAGATGGTGGCGGTTGCGCTCGCCGGGATCGGGGTCGCGGTGCTGGCGGTGGGTGCGGGGCAGGGCATCTGGATCAGCCTGACGCTCGCCTTTTCGTTCGGCTTTTACGGGCTGGTGCGCAAGGTCGCGCCGGTCGGCGCGCTGGAGGGGCTGACGCTGGAAACCGCGATCCTCGCGCCGTTCGGCCTTGGCTATCTGTTCTGGCTGTCGACCCATGGCGGGCTGGAGTTCGGCAATGAGGCGTTGGCGACGACGTTGCTGGTGCTGTCGGGCGTAGTGACGGCGGTGCCGTTGCTGCTATTTGCGGGCGCGGCGCGGCGGTGATCTGTTTCGCGCTGATCTGGACGGGTCTTGCGATTTACGCCGCCGACGGATTGTTGGCTGCGCGGAGACGCCGCGTCATTGCGTGACGAACCGCGCGGGCTGCGCTAGAGGGTCCGCCTCCTGAAACCATCGGACCTGCACATGACGCTCTATCCCCGTTTCGCTGCCCATCTCGACGCCGCGCTGGATGCCCTGGTCGCATCCGGCGATCTGCCGGCTGGGCTGGAGCGACGTTCGGTGACGGTGGAGCCGCCGCGCGATGTGACGCATGGCGACCTGGCCACCAACGCCGCGATGGTGCTGGCCAAGCCGGCGGGCACCAATCCGCGCGCGCTGGCGGAAAAGATCGCCGCCGAACTCGAGAAGATCGACGCGGTGTCTTCGGTGTCGGTCGCCGGGCCGGGCTTCATCAATATGAGCCTGACCGATGGCACCTGGCGCGACGAGCTGAGCGCGATCCACGCGGCGGGTGATGCCTATGGCCGGTCGCAGGGCGGCGCGGGCGTTACGGTGAACATCGAATATGTCTCCGCCAACCCGACCGGGCCGATGCATATGGGCCATTGCCGCGGCGCAGTGGTGGGCGATGCGCTTGCCAGCCTGCTCGAAGCGGTCGGGCACACGGTGATCCGCGAATATTATGTCAACGACGCGGGCGGGCAGGTCGATGTCCTCGCCCGCTCGGCGCACCTGCGCTACCGCGAGGCGCTGGGCGAGACGATCGAGATCCCCGAGGGCCTGTATCCGGGCGAGTATCTGAAGCCGGTCGGCGAGCGGCTGGCGCGCGAGCATGGCGATGCGTCCATCGGCAAGGACGAGGGCGCGTGGCTGGCATTGTTCCGCAAGGAAGCGGTCGCCGACATGCTGGTGATGATCCGCAACGACCTCGCGCTGCTTGGCATCCATCACGACCTGTTCTCGTCCGAGGCCGAGCTGCAGGCGGCGGGCAAGCCCGAAGAGGCCGAGGCGTGGCTGCGCGCGCGCGACCTGATCTATGACGGCGTGCTGGAAGCGCCCAAGGGCGAGCTGCCCGATGATTGGGAACCCGTCGAGCTGCCGCTGTTCCGTTCGACGCAGTTCGGTGATGATCAGGACCGGCCGATCAAGAAGTCGAACGGGCAATGGAGCTATTTCGGCGCGGACATGGCGTATCATTTCCAGAAGGCGCAATCGGCCGACCAGCTGATCGACATCTGGGGCGCGGACCATGCCGGGACAGTCAAGCGGATCGTCGCCGCCGTCACTGCGCTGACCGAGGGCAAGACGCGGTTCGACGTCAAGCTGGTGCAGATGGTGCGCCTGCTGCGCGCGGGCGAGCCGGTGAAGATGTCCAAGCGCTCGGGCAATTTCGTCACGCTGGCGGATGTCGTGCAGGAAGTGGGCAAGGATGTGGTCCGCTTCACCATGCTGACGCGCAAGGCCGATGCGCAGATGGATTTCGACTTCGCCAAGGTGGTCGAGGCGTCGAAGGACAATCCGGTTTTCTATGTCCAGTACGCCCATGCCCGGGTCGCCTCGCTGCATCGGCGCGCGGCGGACGCCGGGCTGGACCTGTCGGGCGACGCGGACCTGTCCCTGCTTGATACACGCGAGCTGGCGCTGGTGAAGCTCGCTGCGCAATATCCGCGCGTGGTCGAGGGGGCGGCGGCAGCGCGCGAGCCGCATCGGATTGCCTTTTATCTCTATGACTTGGCCGCCGAGTTCCACGCCTGGTGGAATATGGGCAATGATGATCCGTCGCGCCGCTTCATCCTGCCCGACAATGTGCCGCTGACTCGCGCGCGCCTTTCCCTTGCCGACGCAATCGGGCAGGTTATTCGTAACGGTCTCAACATCATGGGGGTCGAGGCGGTTCAGGAGCTGAGCTGAATGAACGCAGGCGAGGATTATAATGACGACCGGCTGCCGTGGCTGGAGACGGTCGAGGATGATTATAGCGAGGGGCCGTCGGTCCTGCGCATCATCCTGCTGGTGCTGGTCGGACTGGCGATCATCGCCGCGGCGGCCTTTGGCTGGTGGTGGTATCAGCGCACGGCGACGGGGGAAGGCACCGGCGCGCTGATCAACGCGCAGGACGGCGATTACAAGGTCAAGCCGGACGAGCCCGGCGGGATGAAGGTCGAGGGCGAGGGCGACACCGTCTTTGCCGCGAGCGAAGGCGCGACCACCAACGGGTCGGTCGATGTTTTGGCGGTGCCGGAGACGCCAGTGGACGGCAAGGCTGCGCCAAAGGCAAGCCCGACCCAGGTCAAGGGCGCGAGCCGCGTCGTGGCACCGATCCCGACTGGCGCGGTGCCCAAGGCCGCTGCGCCGACCCAGGCTGCACCCGGGCCGTCGGCGGGGAGCGCGACGATCCAGCTCGGCTCCTTCCCGACCGAGGCAGAGGCGAACGCCGCCTGGGCGCGGTTGTCGAAGCGCTTTTCCTACCTTGCGCCGCTGGGCAAGGGGATCGCCAGGGCGGATGTGAACGGCAAGACCTTTTACCGGCTGCGCGTCAATGCGGGCAGCAACGGGCAGGCGCGCGAGCTGTGCGGCAAGCTGAAGGCGGCAGGCGAGGGGTGTTTCCTGGCGGGGGGATGACTTCCTAAATCCTCCCCGGAACGGGGAGGGGGACCATGCGGAGCATGGTGGAGGGGGCCCGAGGCAAGGGATTCCGGCGCGTCGGGCCCCCTCCGTCAGCGCTGCGCGCTGCCACCTCCCCGTTCCGGGGAGGATTTTTTGACGGTGGCCTCTGGAATCTTGGTCTCGCCCCTGTTCTAACCGCGCCATGAAGCCCGTGATTTTCGGCCTGTCCGGCCCTGTCCTCACCGCTGACGAAGCCGCGTTCTTTCGCGAGGCGAATCCGCTTGGCTATATCCTGTTTGGGCGCAACTGCGTCGACCGCGCCCAGATGCGCGCGCTGACCGACAGCTTGCGCGCGCTGTCAGGCCGCGACGATGTGCCGATCCTGATCGATCAGGAGGGCGGGCGCGTCGCACGGATGGCGCCGCCGGAATGGCCCGCCTTTCCTGCCGGTCCCGCTTTTGACGCGCTCTATGAAGTCGCGCCGTCTTCGGCGATCGAGGCGGCGCGCGCCAATGGGCAGGCGCTGGCGCTGATGCTGGCGGAGGTCGGAGTCAATGTGAACTGCGCGCCGTTGCTCGACGTGCGCATGCCGGAGACGACCCCGGCGGTGGGCGGGCGGACGTTCGGCAGCGATCCGATGCGGGTGGCGGCGTTGGGCCGTGCGATGCTCGACGGGATGGCGAAGGGCGGCGTGGTCGGCGTGGTCAAGCATATGCCGGGGCATGGGCGCGGGGTGGTCGACAGCCATTATGAGCTGCCCGTGGTCGATGCGGACGATGCGGCGCTGGAGCGCGACATCGCGCCGTTCCGCACGCTGAAGGATGCGCCGATGGCGATGACTTGCCATGTCGTGTTCAAGGCGTGGGATGCGGAGAACCCCGCGACGCTCTCGCCGACCGTGATCCGCGACGTGATCCGTGGGCGGATCGGGTTCGACGGGCTGCTGATGACCGACGATATCGACATGAAGGCGCTGAGCGGATCGGCGGGCGAGAAGGCCGCGCAGGCGATTGCGGCGGGATGCGATGTCGCGCTCGATTGCTGGGCGCGGATGGGTGAGATGGAGGAGATTGTCGGGCGGCTCAGCGATGCCCCGCCGGTGACGCTGGCGCGGCTGGAGCGGGCGATGGCGAGTGTGCGGCCTGAGGCGGGCGAGATCGACGCACTGATCACCAAGCGGGAGGCGTTGCTGGCGCTGGCATGACCGACCCTGCGCCCCTCACCATCGATATTGACGGCTGGGAAGGGCCGCTGGACCTGTTGCTGGCGCTGGCGCGGAGCCAGAAGGTCGATCTGCGCCAGCTGTCGATCCTGCAGCTGGTCGACCAGTATCTGACCTATGTGAACGAGGCGCGCGAGCTGAAGCTTGAGCTGGCCGCCGATTACCTCGTGATGGCGGCGTGGCTGGCCTATCTCAAGTCCGCACTGCTGCTGCCGCGCGATCCCGAGATCGAGCCGAGCCCGGAGGAAATGGCGCTGCGGCTGCAATTGCGGCTGGAGCGGCTGAGCGCGATGCGCGAGGCGGGCGCGCGGTTGGTGGCGCGCGACCGGTTGGGGCGTGACGTGTTCACGCGCGGCGCGCCGGAGGGGCTGAAGACTGTGCGCAAATCGCGCTGGCAGGCGGAAATCTATGACCTGATTTCTGCCTATGGGCAGATCAGTGCGCGCACGCGGCCAGTGATGCACATTGTCGCGGTGCGCCCGGTGATGACGCTGGAGGACGCGATCCACCGCGTGTCCGAGCTGATCGGGCAGCGGATCGAATGGAGCACGATCGAGAGTTTCCTGCCCGCAGATGCCAGCGGTTCGTATCGCAAGTCGGCGCTGGCCAGCTCGTTCGTCGCGGCGCTGGAGCTGGCCAAGCAGGGGCGGGTCGAGATCCGCCAGAAATCGGCCTTTGCGCCGCTCTACCTTCGTGGGATCGAGGCATGACTCCGCCGGATGAAACGATGCGTGCAGTCGAGGCGGTGCTGTTCGCGGCGGAGCAGCCGCTGACGCTGGCGGACCTGCGCGCCTATGTCGGGGAGGAGGCGGATATCGCCGCAGCGCTGGCGGCGCTGGCCGACACCTACACCGGGCGCGGGGTCGAACTGGTCGAGCGCGGTGGGCGCTGGCATTTCCAGACTGCGCCGGACCTGGCCAATTTCCTGCGCCGCGACCGCGAGGACAGCCGCAAGCTGAGCCGGGCGGGGATCGAGACGTTGGCGATCATCGCCTATCACGAGCCGGTGACGCGCGCGGAGATCGAGGCGATCCGGGGCGTGCAGATATCGAAAGGCACGCTCGACGTGCTGATGGAGGCGGGGTGGATCCGCCCCGCGGGACGGCGCGAAGTTCCGGGGCGGCCGCTGATGTATGCGACGACGCCCGAATTTCTCAGCCATTTCGGGCTGGCGAGCCGCCGCGACCTGCCCGGGATCGACGATTTGCGCGCCGCCGGGCTGCTCGATCCGGTCGATCTGGCGTTCGAGGCGGCACATTCGGAGGGCGCAGACCCGGAAGCGGTGGAAACTGCCGACGAAGACGACTAGATAGCCGGGGAATCAACGGAGAGTTCCGATGGGTAGCATGAGTCTGGTTCACTGGCTGATCGTCGGTGTCCTCGTAATTCTTCTGTTCGGCGGCAGCCGCTTCTCGAACATGATGGGTGACGTCGCCAAGGGCATCAAGCAGTTCAAGAAGGGCATGGCGGACGACGACGAGACGCCGGCCAAGCCCGCCGAAATCGAGGCGAAGCGCGTCAACGACCCGCAGCCTCAGCCCCAGGCATCGACCGAAGCGCGTCCGGCGCAGGACGAGCGCTGAATTATCCGCTGCGGCCTTGCGCCGCAGCCTTGCGGGTCGGCTGATCGATGCTCGATTTCAACGCACCCGAATTTCTGGTGGTGGGCATCGTCGCCCTGCTGGTGATCGGGCCGAAGGATTTGCCAAAGGCGATGCGCTTTGTCGGCCAGTGGGTCGGCAAGGCACGTCGCGTCGCGAGCCAGTTCCGCAGCGGATTCGACAATATGGTCCGCGAGGCCGAGCTGGCCGAGATGGAGAAGAAATGGGCGGAGGAAAATGCGCGGATCATGCGCGAGCATCCGCCCGAGAAGATGCTGCCCGCGCCGGTCTATGATCCCAATCCGCAAGGGGCGGAACCGGCGAGCGTGGCCGAGCCGGACGAGGATGCGGCACCCGTGATGACCGAGGCTCCGGCGCTGCGCGCTGATCCGGCCGACGCGGTGCCGGATGCGCCGGCAACACCGACGCGCAAGCCGCGCGCCCCGCGCAAGAAGAAGGCGGAGTCGTGAGCGACACCGATGAACTCGCAAATACCGAAGCGCCGCTGCTCGACCATCTGATCGAGCTGCGTCGGCGGCTGCTCTATTGCGTGGTGGCGCTGGTTTTGACCTTTGCCGCCTGCTTCTATTTCGCGCGACCGATTTTCGGGTTTCTCGTGCACCCGCTGGCGGCTGCGGGACAGGATCGGCTGATCTTCACCCAGATTTTCGAGGCGTTCCTGGTCCAGATCAAGGTCGGATTTTTCGGCGCGCTGATGCTGTCGTTTCCGATCATCGCCAACCAGCTGTGGCAGTTCGTCGCCCCGGGTCTGTACCGCAAGGAGAAGCGCGCGCTGTTGCCATTCCTGCTGGCAACCCCCGTGCTGTTCTGTTCGGGCGCGGCGATGGCCTATTATTTCGCGATTCCCGTGGCGCTCAACTTCCTGCTCGGGCTGGAGGGAGATCTGGGCGGCGGGGTGAAGCAGGAAGCCCTTCCTGCGGTCGGCAATTATCTCGATTTCGTGATGCAGTTCATCTTTGCGTTTGGAATCTCGTTCCTGTTGCCGGTGCTGCTGATGCTGCTCGAGCGGGCCGGGATCGTGACCTATGAACAGCTGAAAAGCGCGTGGCGCTATGCGGTGGTCGCGGCGTTCGCCATTGCGGCGGTGCTGACCCCGCCGGATATCGGGTCGCAGCTGCTGCTCGCCGGGCCGTTGTGCGGACTGTATTTCCTGTCGCTGATCGCCATCAAGATCACCCGGCGAAGCCGCGAAAAGGAAACGGCGGCCGAAGCCGCCGCTGAAGGATAAGAAGAGCTTAGGCTTATTTGGCGTCTTCGGCGGTCTTGGCGACGGTATCGCCAGCCGACTCAACGTCGCGGCCCAGACCTTCGACCGTGTTGCAGGCCGACAGGGCAAGACCGCCCGCGAGCATCGCTATCGTCAGAATCTTGCGCATTACGCTTCTCCACTGTGCAGTTGTGCGAGAGGGAAATGCCCGGCGCGCGACATCGTTCCGCCTATGATTTCAGTGCTTTAGGTGGCGTCGCTTGGACGAATAAGGCCCGGAAGCGTCACCGGGGGGGGGGAGGGGTTGACGCTTCCGGGCCTGTGTCGTGGATAGCGAGAGCGGGGGGGCAAAAGGTCACTATCCGAAGTAAAAAACACCCAACCCGATCCGGGGTTCCAGCGACGATCAACTTTTTTCTTTTTTTATTGATCGCCCCGCTGCTGGTGCAGCCGATCAAGCAAAATGCGGATCGCGCGGTCAGGTCCGGCCGGTGATCGCGATGGCGAGTTCGAAGGCGCCGATCAACGGATCGTGATGCAATTGCGACCGCAGCTGGCGCACGAGCCCGCCGATCACGCGCCCATAACGATGCTCGTACAGGGCCGCAAACTCGGCTGAGTCGGTCAGTGCCGGCGAACTGATACGCAACGTAGTGCTGTCAGGTTTGGCCGGGTCGCTTTGGGTCGAAATGTTGATCTGGGCGCCCGGCGACGCGAGCATCGCCAGTTCGACGATCTCGGTAATCAGGAACGAGACCGCGACCGCCGCGTCCTGCGAAACCAGCAGCGGCTCGATATTGAGCATGATGCCCACCGCGTTGCGCTCGGGCGCGGTCGCGCGGATGTTCGAGGCGAGCTCTCCGATCACGGCGCGGATCTCGATCCCGCGCGTATCCTCGAATCCGGCATAATGGTGGCGATGCACCACCGCGAGTGCATCGACGCGGCGCTGGATCGAGGCATAGGCTTCGAGCGCGCCCGGCTCGGCGGCGACCCGGGCGTGGAAGTTGATCAGGCTGGCGATCACCTGGAGGTTGTTCTTGACCCGGTGATGCACTTCGCGCGTCAATTTGGTCTGGCGTGACAAGCCTTCGGCGAGATCGCGCTCGTGCAGCTGGACGGTCTGGCTCAACTGACGGAAGGTGTCGCCGAGTGCGCGAATTTCCTGGGCCGGGATATCGCTGCCGCCGACGGGATCGATCACCTCGCCCGGTTGATACGCGCCGACCGTGGTGCGCAATTGGCGCAACGGGCGAATCAGCAGCCGATCGACCACGAACCAGGCGATGGCAGCGGCAAGGAACCACATCAGAAAGGGCGACAAGGCCGCGATGATGGCCGAGGACGTGACCGGCGCGCTCGGCACCGTCATCTGCAGCTGCAAATCCTCAATATCCAGATCGACGATCTGGCTTTCGGTGCGCGCCAGCAGCGACTGCGCGCTGAACTCACGCAGGACCAGGGCGCGATCCGAGCTGATCAGCTCCATGCCGTAATCGCTCGCCATGCCCGTCGGTGCGGCCGACCTGGCAAGAAAGTCGGTCGGGAAAAACGCGCGCGCAATATGGCCCGCCGGTCCGGTCACCTCGATTTGCGCGCCGGTTCCGGGCAGCAACCGGATGGGCGAGGGATCGTTGGGTGCGGCCGGCGATGCGGCCGAGGGGATGGGTTGGCCGCAGATCAGTCGCAACGACGGGTCGAGTACTGCATAGCGCACGCCCTGATCTGCCTGGGGTTCGAACAGGCCGGCCAGCCGTCCGCAATTCGGTGCCTGGTCCGGGCCCGCAGGAAGGGCACCGCGCACCTCGCGCAGCTCCCAGGCAAGTTCGCTGCGCAGCGAGCGGGCGGCCTCGTTGGTGGCGATCCGCAGGCGCGCGCGCACCTCCTGGTCGGCGATTCGCGTTGTTTGCAGCGACGCGAGAAATGCGATGAGCGCGAGCGGCAGGAGCGCGGCGCTCAGGATCAGAAAGACCTTGGCCCCGGTCGGCATGCGGGCGACGGCGACCATGAGGCCAGCGCCGCCCTGGCGCTTCAGCTCATCCACCGCCGTGCACGCGCAGTTCAGTCGAGCTTGCGTAGCAAGTCGAGCAGGTCGTCGGGAATATCCTCACCCGCGGCATCCTGATAAACGCGCCGCAGCGCATCGCCGATATTGCGATCGGACTGCGGCGCCGCGCCGCTCTTTGGCGGCGGCTGGTCCGCGCCGTTTGACGGCGTAGCCTTGTTTTTGTCGTCGGCCGGAAACACCTCGTCCCCCTGATTGCCCGGGATACGGGCGGATGCACAAAATTTGCGACGGCTGCAAGCCATCGGCCACACGACACAGGATCGAACAGCGGGGATGAAACCAATCCCAAGCTCGTTTGTTCCACAGGCGATGCGAAATCCGGGGAGGGGCTTCCTTTGGATCAGCATACGCCTTGTAATGCACCGATACCCTAGCCAAACAGCGGGTATCGCCGAAGGAGAATATGTTCCCATGTCGTTAGGACAGCAGCTCGCGCCTCACCTGCCTTTTCTGCGCCGCTATGGCCGCGCGCTCACCGGCAGCCAGACCGAGGGCGACCGTTATGTGCGTGCCACGCTCGAGGCCATCGTTGCGGCACCAGAGGAGTTTCCGCGCGGTGTCGATCCGCGGCTGGGGCTGTATCGCACCTTTCAGGCGATCTGGGGTTCGACCCACCTCGACGCTGACCGCGATCCCGGCGATGTCGGCAATCCAACCGAGAATGAGGCGATTGCCCGTGCCCGGCTCGCGCGGCTTGCGCCGCGGTCGCGTCAGGCGCTGCTGCTGACGGCGATGGAAGGCTTCACCAGCGAGGACGCGGCCTATCTGCTGGATGAATCGGCAGACGCAGTCGAGGACCTGGTGTCGCATGCCCTGTCCGAAATCGAACGCCAGACCCGCGCGCGCGTGCTGATCATCGAGGATGAGCCGCTGATCGCGATGGATCTGGAAACCATCGTGCGCGATCAGGGGCATGATGTGACCGGCGTGGCGGTCACCCGTGACGAAGCGGTCGCGCTGGCGATGGAGGATCGCCCTGGGCTGGTGCTGGCCGATATCCAGCTGGCGGACGACAGTTCGGGCATCGACGCGGTGAAGGATATCCTGGCGCAGTTCGATGTCCCGGTGATCTTCATCACCGCGTTCCCCGAGCGGCTGCTGACCGGTGAACGGCCCGAACCGACCTTCCTGATCACCAAGCCGTTCCAGCGTTCGACGGTCAAGGCGGCGATCAGCCAGGCGCTGTTTTTCGATCAGGCGACCGTCCCGGCGACCTGAAAGTTCCATTTCTTACGGACCTAAAACGGTTCTGGGGGGTTGTGCGGTCATGGCTGATCAAAACGACCCCCTTCATATCGAGACCGATCGCGTGCGTGCCGGGGCGACCCCGCACATGACGCGGTATATCCTGGCAATCTCGCTGACGTTGATCATTGTGATCTTTGCGGTTTTCCTGCTGATCTGATGCATCGGCGTGGTCGGTGCGCACGGCGTGCCAATCTCCTGCGGTGCGGCACTATGCTGCGCAAGACGAACGGATTCTAATGAGCGACACCGACGAATACGCGCCAGTGGAGCATGTTGCGCTCTCTGACCCCGAGTTCAAGAAACAGCTCGCGGTCGTGATCCCGCATCTGCGCGCGTTCGGCCGTTCGTTGTCGGGAAGCCGCGATCTCGCCGATGACCTGGTTCAGGAAACGCTGATGAAGGCGTGGGCTGCGCGCCAGCGGTTTCAGGCTGGAACGAATATGCGTGCATGGACCTTCATCATCCTGCGCAACCTGTATCTGAGCCAGATGCGACGCGCGCGCTTCAAGGGCGAATGGGACGATCTGGTTGCCGACCGCATTCTGGCGGCACCGGCCAGCCAGGACCGCCATGTCGAGCTGGCCGATATGCAGCGCGCACTGCTGCATCTTCCTCAGCCGCAGCGTGAGGCGCTGATCCTGGTTGGTGCCGGCGGCTTTGCCTATGAGGAAGCCGCCGAAATTTGCGGTGTGGCAGTCGGAACGATCAAGAGCCGCGTCGCGCGTGGTCGCGTTGCGCTGGAGGCGTTGATGAGCGGCGGCGATCTTCCCTCGCGGGCGGACAGCGTCACGGACGGGCGCAGCGCACTCGATACCATCATGGATGAGGTCGACGAACTCAGTCGGGAATGAGGCCGCTGCGGGGCCGGTCAGCCGTGACTGCTGCGCCCTGCGGCATTTTTTACCGTGCTCAACTGGCTCAGCAATTCCTGCATGTCCGACGGCAAGTCGCGATCATCGCCATAGGTTTCGCGTAGCGCGAAGCCAATCGGGTCGGTCGCCCGTGGCGCTTCCACCCAATAGCCGCTATCGCGTTGCCCAGCGGGCGATCGAGGTGCTTTGAAACCCATGCGATACAGAACGTCTCTTTTTGCATTTTGTTGCTTGACAGATCAGAAACTGTCTGATCGCCAGCCGAAACGATAATTGGATGGCTGAAGCCGATACTGCGATCAGCGACGCGATCGAACGCGCGTCGCGAAATGCACCGTTCCTGGCCCACCTGATCGAGCGTGAGCATGCACTGATCGCCGACATTGCGAATGCGGTCCGCGATCCCATTGGTGCCGCGCGGATCGACGATCCGGCCATGCCGCTGTCTCGCCGATTGCGGATCGAGCGGCGGCGGCTGGCGCTGGCGGCGGCGATCGGCGATCTTTCGGGGCAGCGCGATTTCGTCACGGTCACGCGCGCGCTGTCGGATTTTGCGGACTATGCGCTGGACGCCGCGATCGGCGGAGCCATTGTCGAGCGCGTGCCGGGAGCGGAACCGCGCGGGCTGGCGGCGATTGCGCTGGGCAAACAGGGCAGCCATGAGCTCAATTACTCCTCCGACATCGACCCGATCCTGATCTTCGATCCCGCGACATTGCCGCATCGCGAGCGCGACGCGGTGGAGGAGTCGGCGGTGCGGATCGGGCGACGCGTGGTCGAAATTCTGCAGGCGCGCGATGCCGATGGCTATGTGCTGCGCATCGACCTGCGGCTGCGGCCGTCGCCCGAGGTAACGCCGATCGTGCTCCCGGCCGTGGCGGCAATCAGCTATTATGAATCGCAGGCGCTGCCGTGGGAGCGCGCCGCATTCATCCGCGCCCGCGCGGCGGCTGGGGATTGCACGCTGGGGCAAGGGTTTCTCGATACGATCCGTCCGTTCGTGTGGCGGCGCGCACTCGATTACGGCACGATCCGCGAGATCCGCGGCATTTCGCGCCGCATTCGCGATCACCATGCGCAGGGCCAGGCATTTGGGCCGGGGTTCGACCTCAAGCGCGGGCGCGGCGGCATTCGCGAGGTCGAGTTTTTCGCGCAGATCCACCAGCTGATTCATGGCGGGCGCGATCCGGCGCTGCGGGCACCCGCGACGCTGGATGCGCTTGCCGCGCTGGCGGCGGCGGGGCGGATCGATGCGGAGGCGTCCGCGCAGCTAAGCGACGCCTATATCCTGTTCCGCACGATCGAGCATCGCGTGCAGATGATCGACGACCGCCAGACCCATGCCCTGCCGCATGGCGAAGCGCTGGATGCCGTCGCCCGGCTGCACGGGCTCGACCGCGGCGACGACCTGCTCGATCTGTTGCGTCCGCATGTCGAGGCGGTGGGACAGATTTACGACGCGCTCGACAGCGACGATGGCGGACGCGGCACGCCCGGTGCAGTCGTGGCCGAAACGGGGCTTGCCGAAGCCGGATTTGCCGATCCCGCAAGCGCGACCCGACTGATCGAGGGGTGGCGCAGCGGGCGTTATGGCGCATTGCGCAGTGCCCCGGCGCAGGCGGCGATGGAGGCGGCGCTGCCGCCGTTGATCGCAGCCATCGGCCAGTCGCCCGATCCGGGAGCGGCGCTGGCGCGGCTCGACACGATCCTGTCGCGATTACCGACCGCGCTCAACCTGTTCCATTTGCTCGAGGCGCGGCCGACGCTGGCGCAATTGCTCGCGACGATCCTCAGCCATGCGCCGACACTGGCGGATGCGCTGGCGCGGCGGGTCGAGCTACTCGACGGGCTGATCGATGCGAGCGCGTTGGCACCGGTCGGGTCGGTGGCGGAGCTGGCGCGGGACATGGCGCGGCGCGAGGCTGGGGACGATTATCAGCGACTGCTCGACCATGTCCGTCAGATCGTGGGCGAGAAGCGCTTTGCGCTGGGCGCGCAAATCGTGGCGGGGGCGAGCGATCCGCTCGATGTCTCGGCCGGCTATGCGCGGGTGGCGGAGGCGGCGCTGGCGGTGCTGGCCGAAGCGACCGTCGCCGAATTTGCGGTGCGGCATGGGCGGGTGCCGGACAGCGAGCTGGTGATTCTGGCGCTCGGGCGGTTCGGCGGCGGGGCGCTGACCCATGCCAGCGACCTTGACCTCATCTTCCTGTTCACTGGCGATCACCTCGCCGAATCCAATGGCGAAAAGCCGCTGGGCGCGGTGACCTATTATAACCGCCTCGCCCAGCGCGTGATTGCGGCACTGTCGGTCGCGACGGCGGCGGGGGCGCTGTACGAGGTCGATACGCGGCTGCGTCCGTCGGGCGCGCAGGGGCCGGTGGTGGTCTCGCTCGACGGCTTTGCCCGCTACCAGCGTGAGGAGGCGTGGACCTGGGAGCATATGGCGCTGACCCGTGCGCGCACGGTGTTCGGGTCGACAGCTGGGCGCGACGCGGTGGCGGGGGTGATCGCCGACGTGCTTGCGGGTAATCGGCCAGAGCGGAACATTGCGGCTGAGGCGGCGAAAATGCGCGCCGACATGGCGGCGCACAAGCCGCCACAGGGGCCGCTCGACGCCAAGCTGTTGCCTGGCGGTCTGGTCGACCTGGAATTTGCGGTCCACACGCTTCAGCTGGTGCACCGCACGGCGTTCACGCCGGGACTGCGGGAAGCCGCGGATGCATTGTCCGCCGCAGGGCTGCTGTCGCCCAGGATCGGTCCAGCGCATGACTTTCTCACGCGCTTGCTGGTGACGATGCGGCTGGTGGCGCCCGATGCGCAGCCTCCGGGCGAGGCGACGCGGGCGATGGTGGCGCATGCGGTCGGCGCGGCGGAATGGAATGATGTGGTTGCGTCGCTCGACCGGCATCGGCAGGAGGTCGCCGGGGCTTGGGCCATGGCGGCGCAGGGGTAAGGGAGCGGATGATGCGGATTGAGGAAGGTGACACGATTCCGGCGGTCGAGCTGATCGGTCTCGACGGCAACGGCTTTCGGCTGGACGGGATGATCGGGGCGCCACTGGTGCTTTATTTCTACCCCAAGGATGACACCGCTGGCTGCACCCGCGAAGCGCAGGATTTCAGCGCGTTTAGAAGCCAGTTCGATGCACTGGGCGTGCGGCTGCTCGGCGTTTCGCGCGATAACACGATCAAGCACCAGAAGTTCGTCACCAAATATGACCTGACCGTCCCGCTGGCCACAGACCCCGATGGCAAGGCGCTGGAGGCGTTCGGATCGTGGGTCGAGAAATCGATGTACGGCAAGAAATATATGGGGATCGACCGGTCGACCTTCCTGTTCGACGCCGATGGCGCGCTGGTGCGGGCATGGCGCAAGGTGCGCGTGCCCGGCCATGTGATCGAAGTGCTGGAGGCCGTGAAGGAGCTGGGTTCGGCGTGAACAAGCGCTCTTTTCAGAGCGACGGCGCCGGTTCAGCGGAGATGAACACAAAGCCAAGCGTAGCCAAGGCGGCGCGGGCGGTGCTCGCCGCCGCGATCCGCTGGCAAAGGTCGCGGCGGCACGACAGGCCGCGCGCGACTGGCGGCTCGGGCGGCTCGACTTCGCGTTCGACGTGGCGATGCCGGAGGAACCCGCGCGTCCGGCGACGCCGGAGCTGTTGCCGCCTAACCGCATGCCCAAGCGCGGCAAGGGCGGGTCGGAGCGGGGGCGCGTGGCGCTGATCCATGCGCTGGCACATATCGAATTCGTTGCGATCGACCTGGCGTTCGACCTGATCGGACGGTTCGGCGGGCAGTTTCCGCGCGCTTTCACCGATGACTGGATGAAGGTCGGCGCGGATGAGGCGATGCACTTTGCCCTGCTCGATCGGCGGCTCAAACAGCTGGGCAGCCATTATGGCGCGATGCCCGCCCATGCCGGCCTGTGGGAGGCGGCGGTGGCGACTGCGGGCGACGCGGCCGCGCGGCTGGCGGTGGTGCCGATGGTGCTGGAGGCGCGCGGGCTGGATGTGACACCCGCGACCATCGAGCGGTTCGAAGCGGTCGGCGACCACGCTACCGCCGCAATCCTGGGACGGATTTTCCGGGACGAGATCGTGCATGTCCGCGCAGGGACGCGGTGGTTCGAATCACTCTGTGCGGCGCGGCGAATCGATTCGCGGGCGGAATGGCGCGCACTGTTGAATCGTTATTTTCGCGGAACGGTTAAGCCTCCGTTCAACGACTCGGCGCGCGAGACAGCCGGTCTAACGCGCGACTATTACGAAAGCCTTGCCGTATCCGGCCCGATCAGTCTCTAACCCAATGCGTCGGATGCGGAGGGGCTGCTTCCGGACGTGATTGCTTAACGAAGGCGTGTGCCGGTGAATTGGCGCGTGTCTGTGGTTGCCGGGGACTCATGGTCAGCACTACACTCAACGCGAATTTGGTATCGCGGTTCCGCGATCTCTTCACGACCCGTGATTTCATCTTTCATGACGGTCGCGACCTCAAGCGGTTCAGCGTCGCCGGTCGGACCCAGGCGATCCTCGCCGGTGTCGCCGCGATCACGGTCACCTTCTCCGCCTATGGTGTCTCGCAAGCCGCGTTTGGCGCGATCATGGCGACCGGCGTCGCCGGCACCGCCGCGACCCCCGAAGCGCGGATGGAAAAGATGCGCGCCGAGATGAACCGGCTCGAGGCCGACGTCGCCGCCATCAAGGAAGCCGCCAAGGTTCATGCCGCGCGCGTCGAGCAGCGCCAGAAGATCATCGCTGGCGTGCTGAGCGGCAAGGGTTCGCCCGCCGACGTCGGCATGCCGATCGAGAATGTTTCGGTCGACGCCGACAGCGCGATGGCCCGTGAAGTGCTCGCCCCGCTCCGTCAGGTCGAAGCGCGGCAGGCCAAGCTGGCCGCCAAGGCGCAGCGCACCGCGCAAATCCGCCTCCACCTGACCCAGCAGCAGCTGCGCAAGATGGGCATTCAGCCCGAGCGCTTCGTCGCTGGCGGTATGGGCGGCCCCTATGAGGCGGCGCCTGAGGGTGCAGCAGCGGCGGGCGAGGCGAGCGCGGATGCGCAGTTCCGGTCGCTGTTCCAGACGTGGCAGAAGCTCGACGTGCTCGAACAGTCGGTGATCGCCATCCCGTCGCTCCAGCCGGTCGAGAATATGCGCCTGACCAGCAGCTTCGGCGTCCGCTCCGATCCGTTCCACGGCACGGCGGCGATGCATGCCGGCATCGACATTCCTGGCCCGGTCGGCACGCCGATCTATGCCACCGCCGATGGCGTGACGGGCCGCACCGGTCGCTTCGGCGGCTACGGCAACCTGATCACCATCAACCATGGCAAGGGCATCGAGACCCGCTATGGCCACCTGTCCAAAATTCTGGTTGCGCCGAACAGCCGCGTGCGTCGCGGCCAGCTGATCGGCCTGATGGGGTCGACCGGCCGTTCCACCGGCAGCCACCTTCACTATGAAGTGCGCGTCGATGGCAAGGCGCTGAACCCGATGCCGTTCATGCAGAACACCAGCGTGATCGAACAGGTTCAGCAGAGCGCTGCGCGACTGCAGCTGACCGCCGTCGGCGGCAACTGATCCAGACGAGATAACAGGAGAGGGACGGGGGCCGCACCGGGAGAACCGGGCGGCCCTTTTCCGTTTGTGATCAGCTTTCGGTGTAGCGGATCAGCAACGTGTCATGGGTGCTGAGCCACGCGGCGAAGCGGTCGGCGGCGTTGGATGGCGCATCGGCATAGAGACTGACGATGTCTGCGGCCGCCTGAGCGGCGGTCCCGGCATCGAGTGGGGTATCGGAAACAAAGGCAAGGCGACCCGCGCCGATGGCGCAAAGCCGGAGGGCGAACCGGTTTCCAGATGCCGCGCCAATGCCAGATTCTGCATCGGGTTTAGATCGCCAACGAAATAGCCGTTGGGCCACGCCACCACCGTTTCGGCCGCCGTGGCGACGGGGACAAGCTGCGCGAGAAACAGCTTTTCGTGCTGCCAGCCCAGCGCCGCACCGGGATCGGCGTTGATCGTGATCGAGTCGTTGGCGTCGCCCGGCGTGGTCCATGGCAACAATCCCGCCGAGGGTGCGCGCGCCGTTGCGCTTGGTCAAGCGGTCCTGCGAAGGGCGGTTGCGACCAGCGCCGCGCACGCCTATCTGCCCTCTATGGCAACTGCACTTTCCGAAGAGATCGGCCTCACCGCCTCTGCCGCCGCACGCGTTGCCGCGATTGCGGCGAAGCAGGGCAAGCCTGCAACGTTGCGTTTGTCGGTCGAGGGTGGCGGGTGTTCGGGGTTTCAGTACAAGTTCGAGCTGGCCGATGCGCCAGCGGACGACGACGCAATCGCGCAAACCGATGGCGTGACGTTGCTGGTCGATCCGATCAGCCTCGACTTGGTGCGCGGCGCCAGCGTCGATTTCGTCGAATCGCTGGGCGGTGCGGCATTCCGGGTGACCAATCCCAACGCTGCGTCCGGATGCGGCTGCGGCACCAGCTTCGCCGTCTGATCGCGCCTTGAAGATCGTCAGCTACAATGTGAACGGGATCAAGGCGCGCCTGCCGCGCCTGATCGAATACCTGACCGAGCAGCAGCCGGATGTGGTGTGCCTGCAGGAATTGAAGTCGGCGGACGAGGGCTTTCCTGAAGCGGACATCCGCGCCGCCGGCTATGGCGCGGTGTGGCATGGGCAAAAGGGCTTCAACGGTGTCGCGATCCTGGCCAAGGGCGCGGATCCGGTCGAGCGCAAGCGCGGCCTGGCGGGTGAGCCCGAGGACGAGCATAGCCGCTATATCGAAGCCGAGGTGAACGGCGTGGTGATCGCGTCGATCTACCTGCCCAATGGCAATCCGGTGCCGGGGCCGAAATTCGATTACAAGCTGCGCTGGATCGAGCGTCTGTCGGCACATGCGCGCGATTTGCTGGCCGAGGAGCGGCCGGTGGTGCTGGCGGGCGATTATAACGTCATTCCCAATGACGATGATGTCTATTCGGTCAGGGCGATGGCCGATGACGCGCTGATGCAACCGGAATCGCGACAGGGCTATCGCGCATTGCTGGCACAGGGCTGGACCGACGCGTTGCGCACCCGCTTCCCGGCGGGGCGGGTGTGGACCTTTTGGGACTATCAGGCAGGCGCGTGGCAGCGCGATGCGGGCTTTCGCATCGACCATCTGTTGCTCAGCCCGATTGCCGCGGATCGCTTTGCCGATGCGGGCGTCGACAAGGACTATCGCGGGCGCGAAAAGGCCAGCGATCACGCCCCGACCTGGGCGAAACTCCGCAGCTAAATCCGCCGCCGGAAATTGGCAAAATTTCCCGATAGTCGGTGAATAATTTCCAGTTCGTCACGTTCGTGACGAGCTAAATCATTGATATTCCTCAGATCGAGTGTTTGGCATGGCTAATGCACTAACACAGCTGCGGGTAGAGCAGAGCAGCCAGCCGGCCCGCAAGCCCCCAAGCAATTTCCCGAGGAGACCCAACATGCGTAAGTTCATCACCGCCGCCGCAGCCAGCCTGATCATCGCCACCGCCGCGCCCGCCATGGCCCGCGACACCGCCCCGTCGGCATCGACGCAATCGGACGAAGTGTCGGCCCCGAAGGCGGACACCAAGCGCTATTGCGTCGCGACCAAGACCACCGGTTCGCGCCTGGCGAAAAAGCTCTGCAAGACCCGCGCGGAATGGATGTCCGACGACAATTTCGATCCCCTCGCCCCGGAACGGTAACGAGGGCGCGGCCCGCGGTGCCCCCTATCGCCGCGGGCCGCATTTCCTAGAGTTGGATTCATCTGCTCTGGATCGCGGCACCAGCCCGAATAGGCTCTAGCCAAGTTCCTTGGCATAAATCTGGTAGACCCGGTTGACCCGGCTCTCGATCGTCTCGGCGATGGCGTTCATCCCCTGATTATCGTCAAGCACCCAGCCGATCTCGCCGCGCGACGCGCCGAAATCGGCAACGGCATCGCGGCGGATATATTCGATCATCATGAAGGCGAGCTGGCTCGCCATGCGCGACCCCTGCAGCTTTTTGAGCACGCCCATCAGCGGGACGCGCATCGTCCGCGCCTTCCCCCGGCGGAGCCACCAGAGCAGCTTTGCCCAGCCAAGCGGGAAGAGGTTACCCTGGAGCGGTGCAATGGCTTCATTGAGATCGGGCAGCGTGATCATGAACGCAACGGGTTCGCCATCCAGCTCGGCAATGCGGATCAGCTTTTCGAACACGATCGGCTTCAGCTTCTTTCCGACATCGTCGATTTCGGGCGGAGTCAGGGGGACAAAGCCCCAATTGTCCGACCATGCATCGTTGAGGATGGCGAGGATGATCGCCGCCTCTTCCGCAAAGCGCGACTTGTCGACGGTGCGGATGCGGATGCGATCATTCTTCTCGCCCAGCGCGATGATGCGTTGGACCAAAGGCGGAAATTCGTGGGTGATGTCGAGCTCATAGGTTTTGAGCTGTTTGACGGGAGCGAAGCCGGCATCCTCGATGTAATTGCGATAGGCCGGCTTGTGATGACCCATCATCACCGTTGGTGGATGGTCATGACCCTGGACCAACAGCCCAGGCTCTTCCCAGATCGACAGCGACACGGGGCCGACCACGCGGGTCATGCCCTTTTTGCGCAGCCAATCCTGCGCGGTGTTCATCAGTGCCCGGGCGACATTGGCGTCCTCTGCCTCGAACAGTCCGAAAAAGCCGGTGCCGGGACCAAAGCCCTGTTCGGCCGGCATTTCCAGCGCCAGCCGGTCGATATGCGCGGCGATCCGTCCCACCGGGCGTCCGTCGCGCTCGGCCAGGAACAGTTGCGCCTCGGCATGGCTGAACCAGCCATTCTTCTTCGGATTGATCGCGGCAGCGACCTCGCTGCGCAGTGGCGGTACCCAATTGGGGTCGCCGCGGTTGAGGCGGTAGGCGAGTTCGATGAAATCGCGCGTGTCCGCCTTGCTGGAAACCGGACGGATGGCGAGCGGGGCATTGGCCACGGAATGGCACCTTATCGTTGATCTTGGTCAAAGCAGTCACGCCAACATCGGCACAAGTCAACCGGATGAGCGCGTGCCATGGGGAGACTGTTGAAATGCCACGCAATGGCCACGATCTGTTGGCAATGCCGTACCCTATGAATACTCTTGCCCTTGATGCGGCCGTGCAGGACCGCGTGGCTGACGCGCCCGCCGCGTCGGCAAAGATCCGCCTGTCGGGCATGGCCGATGACAAGGCGATGCTGCGCGCAGCGGCCGAACTGACGCGCGATCTGCAGACGCCGAGCCCGCGGATTTACTGGACCGATTTTCTGGGGTCGGCGGCGGTTGGCTATTCCGCGCTGGCCGGGGCGATCCTTGCCCCGTCGCTGGGCTGGGCGCTGGCGAGCGGGGTGCTCGCCGTGCTCGCGCTCTATCGCGCGAGCCTGTTCATCCATGAGATTACGCACCTCAAACATTCGCTGCTGCCGGGGTTCCGCGTGGGCTGGAACCTGCTGCTCGGCATCCCGATGATGCTGCCGAGCTTCATGTATGAGGGCATTCACACCATCCACCATACGCGCACCCGCTATGGCACGGTAGAGGATCCCGAATATCTGCCGCTCGCGCTGATGAAGCCGTGGACGCTGCCGGTGTTCCTGCTGGTTTCGACGCTGATGCCGGTCGGGTTGCTGCTGCGCTTCGGCGTGCTGGGGCCACTGTCGCTGCTGTCGAAGACGCTGCGCCGCACCGTCGTCGGTCGCTATTCGGGCCTGCAGATCAATCCGAAGTTCGAACGCAAGTCGCCCGAGGGCGAGTTCGCGAAGCAGTGGCGCTGGCAGGAGATCGGTGCGAGCATCGTCGCGGTGACGCTGATCGCCACGGCTGTGACCGGCGTGCTGCCGCTCAAGGCGTTCCTGACCTACATGGTCGTGATCTCGGGCGTCGCGGTGCTCAATCAGGTGCGCACGCTGGTCGCGCATCTGTGGGAGAATGAGGGCGAGCCGCTGACGGTGACCGCGCAATATCTCGACAGCGTCAACGTACCGGGCGGGTTCCTGCCCTATCTATGGGCGCCGGTGGGTCTGCGCTTCCACGCGCTGCACCATCTGCTGCCGAGCCTGCCCTATCACTCGCTGGGCGAGGCGCACCGGCGGCTGTCGGACGCGCTGGGGGCGGAGTCGACCTATCAGGGGGCCAACTACCCGACGCTGCGTGGCCTGATGGCGCGGCTGGCGGCGAGCACGATGAAGGTGCGGGCTGAGTAGCGCTTCAACGGGGGAAGCATGGTCGCGATTTCAGATGCGCAAGATGAGCTGCGCTTAGCCTATGCTTTTGGTGCGCCGGGCGTACTCGTTTCCGGTTTGGTCTGGCTCGCCTCTGGGGCCATATGGTACTCGATGGGGCCGGAACGGGCGTTTCTCGTGCTCTTTCTTGGAGGTATGTCGATCTTTCCGATGGGCTCCCTGATTGCCCGTCTGATGTTTGGTGCCCGGCCGGCGTCGAAGACCAATCCGCTCGGCGCACTTGGGTTTGAAGTAACCGTGCCGCTGTTCGCCGGAATTTTCGTCGCCTATGCGATGTTGCCCATTGTCCCGGCACTTTCCTTTGCCCTGTTCGCCGTCATCGTCGGCGCACGCTATTTCTCTTTCGCTACCTTGTACCGCGACCGCACCTACTGGGCTTTGGGAGGCGTGCTATTCGCAACGGGCATCGGCTTTGCGATCGCCGGCCAACACGCCCCGATAAATGTTGCGATCTGCGTCGGCGCGCTCGAACTGATTTTTGCCGTCGTGCTATTCGTGCGCGCGCGCGCTATTCCTCGCTCTTGAGCAGCACCGCTTCGCCGATCATCGCGAACAGCAGGAATGGCGCCCAGGCGGCGAGGAAGGGTGGGTAGGCACCGAGATTACCCATCGCCAGCGCAAAATTGTCGGCGACGAAGTAGAGGAAGCCGAGGCCCATCCCCATCACCGGGGCGGCCGGCGGCGCGCAGGTCGTCGATCGCTTCAGACAATGCGCCGAACGACATGCTTTCGGCATCGACATTGGACAGGGTGAACTGATCGGGGCGGACGCCCTGTGCGACCACCACGCTCCCCAGCGGGGTCAGCTTGCCGGTCCCGACGTCGAACCGCTCGGCCCCCGCGACGCGCCAGCCATCGCCCTCGCGCCGCCCGGTCTTGGCGCGCACCAGAGATTTCAGAGCGGCGCCGTTACGCTCGTAAATGGTGACGCCGCCCAGGATCGCGGCATCGCCGCGGCCCTTGATCTGTTGGGCATGGATCAGATGGCTTCCATCGCGCACCCACACGTTGGAACGGTCGCCACGATCGATCGGCAGGGGGCCATATTCGACCTTCTTCCATGCCGCCAGCGTCGTGCTGGCGCGCGAGACGATGCGGTCGTTGAAGTTGAACGAGATGACGGCGACGCCCAGCCCCGCGATCATCAGCGGTGCTAGCACCTGATGCGCCGACAGGCCCGACGCCTTCAGCGCGATGATCTCGCTATTCTGGTTCATCGTGCTGAAGGTGATGATCGTGCCGAGCAGCACCGAAAAGGGCAGGAAGGTCGCGATGATCTGCGGCACGCGCAGGCTGACATAGCGCCACACCTGCGCATCGCCATTGCCAGGATAGGCGAGGATGCGCCCGGATTCGCTGAGCAGATCCAGCGTCTGCAGGATCAGCACCAGCCCGATCAGAAAGGCGAAGGTGTTAATGAGGAACGACCGCGCCATGTAGAGCGACACGGTCCGCGACGGGAAGAAATCGGTGAGTGCGTGGATCATGCCGCCGCCTTCCGCTTGCGGCGGCCGGGCAGATATTTCGCGACTCCCTTCCATGCCTTGGCAAAGAACTTCTCAAGCGCGCCGATCGGTTGTCCGCCGGGGACGAAGGCGATCGTGTAATACATCCAGAACACCAGCCCCGAGAAGATCAGGAATGGACCCCATAACGCGATCAGTGGGTCGATCCGGCCCAGGCTGCCGATCGATTGGGCATATTCGTTGACCTTGTGATAGGTGACGATCATCACGATCGACAAAAAGACGCCGAGCGCGGACGTCGATCGCTTGGGCGGGACACCCAGCGCCAGGGCGAGGAAGGGCAGCAGCAGCATCGTCGCAACCTCCACCACGCGGAAGTGGAAGGTCGACCGGCTGGCGTCGCGCTCCTGCTCGCTCGCCGCGGGGTCGCTGCCGATCTTGGCGAGCTGAGGTAGCGTCAGTTCCAGCTTGTTCTCGCCGCGCTGGCGGAATTGCTCGAATTTGGGGAGGTCGATGGGCAGGTCGTGCGCGTCGAACGTCAGGACGCGTGGCACCTGAAATTTGGGCGACTGGTGGATCAGCGTGCCCTTGGTCAGGCGGAAGATGATGACGTCGGGATCATCGGTGCGCAGGAACTGGCCCTTTTCGGCGGTCGCGGAAACGATGTCGCCGCCCGGTGCGCGCGCGCTGACGAAGATGCCGGATAGGTCGCGCCCCTCATTCTTGCTCTCCTCGATCCGCAGCGTCATGCGGTCGCCGAGATTGGTGAACTCACCGACCTTGATCGACGCGCCGAGCGCGCCGGTGCGCAGCTCGAACCGCAACCCTTCATAATTGTAGCGAGCAAGCGGCTGAATATAGCCGACAATCGCTAGGTTCAGCGCGGCGAGCGCGATGGCGTACATGAACGGGACGCGCAGCATCCGGCCATAGCTCATGCCGACCGCACGCAGCACGTCGAGCTCCGACGTGGTGGCGAGGCGGCGGAAGGCGAGGAGGATACCGAGCATCAGCCCGATCGGAATGCCAAGGCCGAGATATTCGGGGAGCAGATTGGCGAGCATCTGCCACACCACGCTGACCGGCCCGCCCTCGCTCGCCACGAAGTCGAACAGGCGCAGCATCCGGTCGAGCACCAGCAGCATCGCCGAGATCAGCAGCGTGGAGATCAACGGGACCGCGATCAGGCGCGCCATGTACCGGTCGAGTGCGGTCATCGAATTGGGTTCGCGCCTTCAAACTGATCACATGCCGGCCGCGCCGACGGGAATAGGTCTGCTATATCGAAGGTTGCAGGTAAATCTAGCCTGTGGCCGCGTCGGTATGCCTTTGGACCGCGATCGCGTCCGCCAGCGCCTGCTCCAGGCCCGCGAGGGTGAAGGGCTTGCGGAGCACCGGACGGCCGGCGAACCGATCCTCATCCCCCTCGCCGGCATAGCCCGTAACATACAGGATCGCGACGGATCGCAGTTGCGGTTCGAGCGCGGCGACCATTTCCGGCCCGGTCTGGCCCGGCATCAGCACATCGCTGATCACCAGGTCAAGCGTGCGCAGCCCGGCTACGATGCGCGGCGCGGTCAGCGGGTCAGTGCACGCGACGGGCCGGTGCCCGAGCTCCTCCAGCGCGGCCAGCGTGGCGGTGAGGACGCGCGGATCATCCTCGACCACCAGAATGTCGAGCGCGCGATGTGGCCCGGCCCGTGGCCCCACCTGTTCGATCAGCGGAGCGGCGCTTGTGGTCGCGGCATGGCAGGGGAGGAACATGGTCACCGTGGTACCGACACCAACGGTCGAGTCGATCCGCACCTCACCCCCCGACTGGCGGACAAAGCCGAAAATCTGGCTGAGGCCGAGGCCGGTGCCCTTGCCGACCGGCTTGGTGGTGAAAAACGGCTCAAACACCCGGTCCATCACTTCGCGGGTCATGCCCGTGCCGGTATCGCCGACCGCGATGCGGACATAGTCGCCCGGCGCGCATTCGCCGGCATCGTCGCCGTCAAGCGCGACATGGCCCGAGGCGATCGTGATCGTGCCGCGTCCGTCCATCGCGTCACGCGCGTTGACTGCAAGGTTGAGCAGCGCATTTTCAAGCTGCACCCGGTCGGCCCAGACTTTCCACTGCGTCCCTTCGCTATGCGTTTCGACAGTGATGCCTTCGCCCAGCGTCCGATCGAGCAGGATCGACATGCCTTCGATCAGCTCGGTCGGCTCGATCGCTTCGGGCGCCAAGGCTTCTGATCGGGCGAAACCGAGCAGCTGCCGGGTCAATGCGGCGGCGCGGTTGGCGCCTTCTGCAGCATTGTCGATATGGCGCAGCGCTGCCTCCGCGCCGTCGGGCAGGTTGTGCCGGGCGAGTTCGATTCCGCCCAGGACGACGGCGAGCATATTATTGAAATCATGCGCAATTCCGCCGGTTAGCTGGCCCACCGCCTCCATTTTCTGCGCCTGACGCAGCTTGTCCTCGGCGGCCGCGCGTTCGCGCGCCTCCGCCTTCAGCCCGGCAGTAGCGGTGGTGACGGCAGCCTGCAGCTCTTCCGATCGCGCGCGCTGCGCCTCGGCCTCGGCGGCGGCAGCGGCGCGGTCGCGGATTGCACGGACGTTGAGCCAGCCAAGCGCGATCGCGCCAGCGGCCAGCAATGCGCCGAACAGGACAAGGTTGCGGGTCTCCTCCGCCGCGCCGACGGCGGTCAGCCGCGCCTCTTCTGCCCGGGCGCTCAGCAACAGGCGCTCGGCATCGAAAATCGCGCGTGTTTGTAGCGACAGCGCGGCAAGATGCGGCGACCGGCGCGCTTCATTGTAATAGGCATAGGCTGCGGCGTTGCGGCCGCGATCGGTGCTCCGGGCAATTTGTGCGAGTTCGAGTCCGCGCGCCGCATAAGCCTCGCGCAAGCGCATGGCACGATCGACCTGTGCTGGATTGCCGCGCACGTGCCGCTCCAGCAGGCCAAGCTGGCCGCTCGCGCGCTGCCATTCGGCGACGAAATCACGGCCTACCGCGCGCTCGCCGGCAACGACATAACGGCCCAGCGTCGCCTCTGCGCGCGCCATGCTGGCGGCGAAGCTCTGCGACAGCACCATCACTTCGTAGCTTTGTGACTGGCGGGCGAGCGCGGCTTGATGCCGGGCGTCGGCATCGCGTTGGTTGACCACGAGCAGCACGAGCACGCTGCAGCCGAGCAGCGCGACCACGAGCATCAATCCGACCCGCCAGTCCAGCGCCGGCAAGCGGCGGATCAGACGGTAATAGCTGGTCTCGCTCATGCGCGACTGTCTAGGCCCGGGCGGCGACCGGCACCAGCGGTCAGGCGATGACGCCGACCGCCTGGCCCGCCGCCTTGAACATGCCCAGGATGCGCTGGATCTGCTCGGGCGTATGCTCCGCGCACAGCGAGCAGCGCAGCAGGAAGGTGCCGGCCGGGGTCGCGGGCGGACGGGCGAGGTTCACGTAGAGGCCGTTTTCCAGCAGCGTCTGCCACATTGCCGCGCCCTGCACCTGATCGGTCAGGATGATGGCGATGATCGCGCTGTCGGCCTGTTCGGTGCCGAGCTTGAAGCCCATGTCCTTGAGCCCCGCGTGCAGCGTGCGGGCATTGTCCCAAAGCTGCTCGCGCTTCTTGGTCGCGGTCATCAGCTTGCGGATCGAGGTCGCGGCGGTGGCGACGACGCTGGGCGGCAGGCTGGCGGTGAAGATGTAGGGGCGGCAGGTGAGGCGGATCGCCTCGAACTTCGGGTGGTTCGACACGCAGAAGCCGCCGACGGTGCCGACCGACTTGCTGAAGGTGCCGACGATGAAGTCGACGTCATCCTCGCAGCCCAGCGCCTCATACACGCCGCGGCCATTGGGGCCGTAAAAGCCCATCGAATGCGCTTCGTCGGACAGGACCATCGCGCCATGCTTCTTGGCGACGGCGACCATTTCCTTGAGGGGAGCGATGTCGCCGAGCATCGAATAGACGCCCTCAAGCACCACCAGCTTACCCGCTTCAGCGGGCAAGCGACCGAGGCGCTTGTCGAGATCCTCGACGCTGTTGTGGCGGAAGCGGACGATTTC
Organism: Sphingomonas sp. 32-66-10; assembly: GCA_002280565.1. Taxonomy (GTDB): domain Bacteria; phylum Pseudomonadota; class Alphaproteobacteria; order Sphingomonadales; family Sphingomonadaceae; genus Sphingomonas. Next base: position 20,310 of record NCEF01000019.1, on the reverse strand, counting down.
GGCGACGCCCTGCTTGCACCCGTCATAGATCGACGCGTGGCTGTCGGCGTCGAGGATGATGTAGTCACCCTTGCCCGCGAGGGTCGAGATCATACCGAGATTGGCCATATAGCCGGTCGAGAACACGATCGCGCCGGTCGTGCCGTAGAAGTCGCGCAGCGCCTGTTCGACCTCCATATGGTCGCGGAAGGTGCCGTTGAGCATGCGGCTGCCGTTCGTACCGCTGCCGAACTGGTCCAGCGCCGCCTTGCCCGCCGCGATCACGTCGGGGTCGAAGGTCATGCCCATGTAATTGTAGGTGCCGAGCAGGATCGTGTCCTTGCCCTTGATTACCGCCTCGGTCGGCGATTTCACCTGTTCCATCACGACCGCATAGGGATCGGTGAAGCCGGCATCGAGCAGCGCCCTGCGCTCGGCGATGATGGCGTCGAACTTGCTCATCAGATCGGGCTTGTGGCCGGTCATCGGAGCCGGAGCGTCGGAAGTGGCAATGGCGTCGGTCACGTGGGTTTAGCCCTTCAGCTTCTGGACCGCATCGACCAGCTGGCCGACGGTTTCGATCTCCGCCTGCATGTTCATGGTGATGATGATGTCGAATTCGTCCTCGATCGCCGCGACGAAATCCATCACCGTCAGGCTGTCCCATTCGAGATCGCCGGCAAAGGTGGTGGAATCGGTCAGCGCGACACCCTTTTTGTTGAAGGGTTCGATCTGGGCCGAGATGGTTGCGAAGATGTCGTTACGGTCGCTCATGCGCGGTCCTTACTGGTGTGGGTTGGCACTGCCAAGCGATTGCGGCGGAATTGCGGGGAGAGCGGGGCGGTGCCTGACACCCCGTGGAGGGGAAGCTGACAATTTTGCGGGGTTGTCATACGCGTGTCAGGCTGTCCGAGCGACGCGATGACGGGAGGGGGCGGGCCGGAACCATCGCCTGACCCAAGCAGCGAAAATCCAACATTTCAAGGCTGGTCTGGGTGCCTAAAGCAATCCGTTCGACCGATACCAGTCGGCGGTCTGGATCACGCCGTCGAGCGTGGCGATCTGTGGCGTCCACAGGCTTGCGGGCGGGCGGTGGTGCGGGGTTGCCGTCCAGTCAGGGTGGCTCAAATAGGCGGCGCGATCGGGGGTGAGCTTGGCATTCGCCTCGCGCAGGAAGCGATCAGCATGGCCGACGAAGTGGAGCAGCGCGCGGGGGACGTGGAGCGGGATCGGCCGCTTGCCGACCGCGCCGCCGACAAGACGGGCGAATTCGGCATGGCTGTAGCCGCCGTCGACCCCGTCATCGCATTCATAGGTGTGGCGGCCGGTGTCGCTCTCCGCCATCGCCACCAGCAGCCGGGCGAGGTCGTGGACATGGACCAACGACACGCGGCCTGCGGGAGGCAGCACTACGAAGCCGAACTTCGCCATGCGGAAGATGTCGCGCATCTCCATGTCGCCCGGGCCGTAGACGCCGGGTGGGCGGATCATCGTCCAGTCGAGGCCGGATTTGCGCACTTCGTCCTCGGCCAGCGCCTTGGACTTGCCATAGAGCGACAGGTCCGGTTCGCGCGCGGACAGCGACGAGACATGGACGAAGCGGCGCACGCCTTGTCCCGCAGCGGCAGCGACCATGCGGCGCGTGCCGTCGACATTGCCGCTGATGAAGCCGGCGGGGGTCGGCGCGTTGACGACGCCGGCAATGTGGAGGACCGCGTCGGCACCCTCGGCGAGGCGTGCGAGCGCGGCTTCGTCGTCGAGGCTGCCGGGAATCCAGGTGACGCCGTCGCGCGGCGGCTGGTCGCGGCGGGTGAGCGCGCGGACTCGGTGGCCGCTGGAGAGGGCGTGGTCGACGGTCGCCTTGCCGACGAAGCCGGTGGCGCCGGTGAGGGCGAGGGTCAGGGTCACAGCAGCACCATATGGTTGCGATGGACCAACGCCGCGCGGGGGGCGTAGCCGAGGATCTCGCTTTGGTCCTCGCTGCGGGTACCGAGGATCGCCTGCGCTTCGCCCGCATCATATTCGGCGAGGCCGCGCGCGATCGGGCCGTTGGGGCCCTCGATCGTGACGAGGTCGCCGCGAAAGAACATGCCCCGCACGCTGGTCGCGCCGATCGCGAGCAGGCTGCGGCCTTCGGCGAGCGCGGCGGCGGCGCCGGCGTCGATTGCGATGCTGCCCTTGGCGGTGAGGCGACCCGCCAGCCAGGCTTTTCGGGCGCGGGTGCGTTTTTCGGGGAGGAAGATGGTGTGGCGTGCGTCGGCGGACAGCGGGCGGTCGATGCGGCCGCTGGCGATGGCGAGGCTGACCCCGGCGCTGGCCGCGATCCGCGCTGCTTCGATCTTCGACACCATGCCGCCCGATCCCATGCCGGAAGCGGAGCCGCGATCGGCCATCCCCTCGATCCGCGCGTCGATCTGGGTCACCTGCGCGATGTGCTGCGCGCCGGGGAGGGCGGGGTTGCGGTCGTAGAGGCCGTCGATGTCGCTGAGCAGCACGACGCCGTTCGCGTCGGCGGCTTGCGCGACGCGGGCGGCGAGGCGGTCATTGTCGCCGAAGCGGATTTCGGCGGTGGCGACGCTGTCATTTTCGTTGATGATCGGCACCACGCCGAGGCTGAGCAGGCGGCCCAGCGTCGCGGCGGCGTTGAGGTAGCGGCGGCGATCCTCGAGATCGTCGAGCGTCACCAGCATCTGCGCGGCGGTGAGGCCGTTGGCCGCCAGTACCTCGGCCCAGACCTGGCTGAGCGCGATCTGACCGGTCGCATCCCCTCAAGCCAGCCGCGCCGCACGCCGCCATCGGGGTCGACGAGCAAGGCCGATCCAATCTTGACGACGAGGCGCGGGCAGGAGGCGGGCGGGAACAGGTTCATCGCGCGCGGCATACAGGCGCGGCGGGCGATGTGGGAAGTGGGGAAGTGTGTGTGGGGCCGAAGCTCAACCTTCAGCCCCTTTGTGCGGGGCTTGTCGAAACACCAGTGGCGCCCGTGGGATGATTGCGGCCGTTCGATAATTTAGGGCAAACGGTTTGGGTTGCTTGCGGTTGAGCACTTGCCAAACTGAGTCGTAGAGTAAGCGGACGGGCTGCAAGCGACCCCATTGCCGCCATTCGGTTACCGTGTCACGCTGGCCTTAACGAGCATAGAAGGGCGCGATGCGAATACCCATACGCAACAAGGGCGAAAGCCCCCTGACCCTGTTCGTTGAGCTGCAGTGCGACCAGTTCGAAGTTCCGGTCGGCGGTGAGGCGATTGTTCGGCTCGCTGACGGCCGCCCACACTCGATTGACGTTGCCCGCGATTGGGTGACGATCTGGGACGAGGAGGGTGACGCATCGGTAGAGGTCATCTTGGAAAGCGACAAGCGCGTTGACGAAGCACTCATGCTCGCCCGGATTTGGCTCTATAGAATGGGCGCAGAAGCCGACGCGTTGCTTCTCGACGAAACAGTGGAAAGCCTAGAACCGGCCATCGGTTATCTCGCGGCGCGAGACCGTGTATTTCAGGCCTTCTTTACGGGCTTTGCAGGGCATGATATGCCATCCCAGAACGATGAAACGGTTGTCGCATGTTGGCGGGTTGGAGCGACTGCGGCCCGGCTGAATGACGCGGCTCGCAAGGATCGGACCTTCCCCGAGTTGAACGGGGCGCCTTTCGACACCGACACGGCTCGGACGGCTTTCAACCGAGCTTTGGGCAAGGGCAGCTAAACATCCAATTTATGCCGTTCAGCCATCGCGCCAAAAGCGGTCATTCATGGGTTCCAGCCTAAAACCGCGTCTTCAGCCACGCATCGACGACCGGGGTTGCCGGATAGTCGGGCTGGCCCAGCTTGCGATTGATCTCCATATGGCCGGTCAGTCCCCGCCCCTCGATCCGCGTGACCTGGGCCGGGGTGCCGGCCTTGCGCAGCGCGGCGGCGAGGGCTTCGGACTGGCGCTTGCCGTCGTCGCGGTCGACATGGAGGATCAGGAAGGCGGGGGCGTTGGGGCCGGCGGCGTGGAGGGTGGGGGATAGCGATTTTTGCCGTGCGGGGTCGCTGCCGAAGGCCTGGGCATAGGTGTCCTGCATGAACCGCCCACCGTCGGCGATCTGGGCGGGAACGTCATAGGCCGCGCCGTCGAGCGGGATCACGCCGCGAATGTCGCTGAGCGCAAAGCCGGCGGCCCGGGAATAGGCGGGGTCGGTGCCGACGAGGGCGACGAGGTGCGCGCCTGCGCTGTGGCCCATCAACACCATGCGGGCGGGATCGATGTTGAGTTTGGTCGCATTGCTGCGCAGCCAGGCGAAGGCGGCGGCGACATCGGCAGCCTGATCCTCGACCTTTGCGGCGGGGACGAGGCGGTAGTTGACCGAGGCGACGGCATAGCCCTGTTCGCGGAAATGGGTCACCTTGTCCGCGCCGGTCGCGTTGCGCTTGTCGCCGCGCTTCCACCCGCCGCCATGGACGAAGATCACGATCGGCGCGGGTTTCGCCTTGTCCTTCGCCGCCCAGAAATCGAGTTTCTGCAGCGGGTCGCTGTCGAAGCTGTGTTCGACCATGCCGGGGGCGGGCGCCTCTGCACCGCGGGCGGCGGCGCGTTCGGCCATGCGTTCTGCCAGTCGCTCGCGCAATCGCTGCGCTTCCGCCACTGGAACTGCAACCAGCGCCAGTCCCGCGACACCCAGAATCACCCGGATCATACCCATCCTCCAGCTGAATTTGCGCGAAGGCGTGCCAGATCGTTGCTGAACCGCAACTTTCCGGGCGTGGTTACTGTCCCCCGAAGGTATAGCTGAGCGCGAGGCCGACCGAAGGCTGGCTGCGCGACCCCGCGCTACGGACATAGGGCGAGCGCCCGGCATCGCCGACCAGATGGTCGTAGCGGGCATAGGCGCTGATGCCGATGCGCTTGTTGAGCTGGCGCAGATAGCCGGCGGCCAGTCCGACGCCCTCGATCCCGCCGTCGGGGTTGAACTGGGCGAGGCCGGATGCCGCGCTGTCCGCTGCGGTGATGCCGTACCAGGCGCGGTGATATCTGGCGTCCGCCAGCGTCACGCGCGGGCCGATCGAGACCAGCCATTTGTCGCCATCGCGCGCGATGTAATCGGCGCTGAGCTCACCGACCAGGCCGTCATGGCCGCTGACCGCCTGACGCGCTTCGGCGCGCACGCGGATGTTCCTGGCGAGATAGGTCTGGGCAAAGCCGCCGATTTCGAAGCTGAACCCGACCTCGTGCAGCGGGATGCCGATATCCGTCGCCTTGCGCTTGCCCTTGAAGCCGAGCGCTGGGCCGAATTCGACGCCGCCGGCTTTCACGACCGGAAAGCCGAAGCTCTCATCGGGCGCTTCGAACTCGAACGGGTCGTCGCCGCGCGCGCGGGAGACTTCGAAGAAGGGGCCGAACGAGAGGTCCTTGGCGCCGGGCGTCTTGGGCGACAGCTGCGGCCCGATATAGACGCGGGTGCGCAGTGGCTCGCGCTCCGGTTTCTGCTCCTGCGCGGTGGCGGGCAGGGCGATGGCGATGAGGGCGAGTGGGGCGACGCGATACAGCATGGCGCTCAATCTAGGCGATTGCGGCACGAGCGCCAGTCACTCGCGCGCGAAAATAGCGTCGTGCGGGAGGGCCGCGATTCAGATCGGCGACCACTCCACTTCTTCCGCGCCGTCATCATCGTCGCTGACGCGGGCATGGTCGGGGCCGATCGCCTCGAGCAGCTTGTCGAGCGCCCAGTCGACGCCGATGCCCGCTGCGCCGGAAATCGCGATGACCTCAGCTCCGCTGGCATCTTCCAACTCGGCGGAGAGAGCGGCGATCAGCTCATCGTCGAGCATGTCGATCTTGTTGAGCGCGATGATGATCTTCTTGTCGAGCAGGCCCGCGCCATAGGCTTCGAGCTCGTCACGCACGATGCGGTAGCTGGTGGCGACGTCTTCGTCATTGGCGTCGACCAGGTGGAGCAGCACCTTGCACCGCTCGATATGACCGAGGAAGCGGTCGCCGATTCCCGCGCCGTCCGCTGCGCCCTCGATCAGGCCGGGGATGTCGGCGATGACGAACTCATTGCCCTTGTGTCGCACCACGCCGAGCTGGGGGCGGGTGGTGGTGAAGGCATAGGCGCCGACCTTGGCCTGGGCGTTGGTCACGGCGTTGATGAAGGTGGACTTGCCGGCATTGGGCAGACCGACAAGGCCCGCATCGGCGAGCAGCTTGAGCCGCAGCCACACGAACATTTCCTCGCCCGGCCAGCCGGTGCCGTGCTGGCGCGGGGTGCGGTTGGTGCTGGTCTTGTAGCTGGCGTTGCCGCGCCCGCCATCGCCGCCCTTGAGGAACACGATGCGCTGACCCGGCTCAGTGAGGTCGGCGAGCAGGGTGCGTTCTTCGTCATCGGCCAGAATCTGCGTGCCGACGGGGAGCTTGATTACCAGATCCTCGCCGCCCGCGCCGGTCTTGTTGCTGCCCGATCCGCCATGGCCGCGTTCGGCGCGGAAATGCTGGGTGTAGCGAAAGTCGATCAGCGTGTTGAGGCCGGGCACGGCTTCAAAGATGATGTCGCCGCCCTTTCCGCCATCGCCGCCGTCCGGGCCGCCATATTCGATATATTTCTCTCGCCGGAAGCCGACAGCGCCGCCGCCGCCCCAGCCGGATTTGATGTAGATTTTGGCCTGGTCGAGAAAATGCATGATTAAATGTCCTGGCCCCACATCTTGCGAAAGCGGGGCGATCCGGTGAGCTGGCGCAGGGCGATTTCGCGCGCCGCGCCGCGGGGGAGGTCGAGTGAACGGGCCAGCTGTTCGCCGAGCAGTGCGTCGCCCATGGCCATGAGGACCAGCGCGAGCGTATCTTCGCGCAGTTCGATCGCGGTGTCTTCGCCTTCCACTGCCGCGATCTGGTCGACCAGGCCATGGATGACTTCGAGGATCGGGTCGAGCGCGTCTTCATTGCCCGACAGGATCATCCAGCTGGCAAGTGCGCCTGCGCCCGACTTGTCGAACGCATCGAAGGCGAGATCGACCACTTCGCGCGGCTTATCTTCGGTCGGCGCGGTGCCGTTGGCGCGGGCCTCCTGAATCAGGCGGACGATGCGCGCGCAGACCGTCTCTGCGAGACTGCGGGCAAGCGCGCGCTGCAATCCCGCCGCCGAACCGAAATGGTGGAGGAGATTGGCGTGAGTCCGCCCGATCCGCGCAGCAACGGCCTTGAGGGTAACGGCCTGGGGCCCAGCCTCGATCAGGATCGCACGTGCGGCCTCAAGCGCGGCGTCGCGTGATTCTTCCGGGCTGAGCCGACGGCGTTCTGAAATTGGTGTTATTGACATTCGTGTAAGTAAGCGCTAGGTCCCTCTCAGTGCCTTGGAGCAAAATGATGTCGAACGCAAAGACTCCCGCTGATCTAACCATCACACCGCGCGACCGCCGGTTTGGGCGCGGACAGCTGCAGGACCGCCTGTGGCTGGGCGGGGACGTGACCGCGACCGCATTCTACAACGCGCTGTCGGTCACCTTCCCCAAGGGTGAAGCCTATTTCATCGAGAGCGTGAAGGCGTTCCGCGACGGCGTTGACGAGAAGCTGGCGCGCGAGATCAAGGCGTTCACGGTGCAGGAGGTCGTCCATAGCCGCGAGCATGTCGCGTTCAACAAGCGCGTGCTGGATCATGGCTATGACGTCAGCCGACTGGACGCGCGCGTCGATCAGGTGCTGGAGATCGCCCGGTCGCGGCCCAAGATCGTCCAGCTCGCCGCGACCATGGCGCTGGAACACTACACTGCGATCCTCGCGTCGGAGTTGATCAAGAACCCCCGCCACCTGGACGGCGCGGACAGGGAGAATGCCGATCTGTGGCGCTGGCATGCGCTGGAAGAGATCGAGCATAAGGGCGTCGCCTATGACACCTATCTCCACGCGACGCGCGGCATGACCCGGTGGAAGCGCTGGAAGATCAAGTCGCTGACGATGTTGCTGATCACGGTGACCTTCTGGAAGCACCGGATCGAAGGGACGCTTGACCTGATGGCGCAGGATGGCGTCACCGGGTGGCGCGCCAAGGCGATGGTGGCGAAGTATCTGCTGGTCTCGCCGGGCATTGTCACGCGGATGATTCCGGCGTGGCTGAGCTACTTCATGCCCGGGTTCCACCCGTGGAATCATGACGATCGCGCGCTGATCCAGAAGGTGGAAAGCGACTATGAAGCGGCGGTGATGCCGCGCGGAACCGTCGCCGCCTGAAAATCTGGTCTGGAACTGGCGCAAGCGCCAATTCCGTACGGCACCGGCCTGCTTCCCCACCCGCCCTCATTTGGGGCAGGGTGGAGGAGCGGGCCTGTGCTGCATTTTCAAGCGGGCCCTGACCCACTTTCAATTACTGAACGGAAAATATCAGAAATTATCCGTTCCGGGGTTGAAACCGCTTTTCGGCCTCCCCAATTGCTGCGGTGCAATAAGGGGAAATACTATATGCGTGTCCTGGCAGGCTTTGTGGCGCTGGCGGCTTTGAGTGCTTGTGGTGGCGGACAGCCGCCCGCCGCGCCGCCCCCGCCCGAAGTGATGGTCGCAACGCCGCTCCAGCGCGAAGTGGTCGACTGGGACGATTATACCGGCCGTTTCGTCGCGCCTGAGGATGTCGAGCTGCGCGCGCGCGTCAACGGTGTCATCACCGTGGTCCATTTCCGCGACGGCCAGGATGTCCGCAAGGGGCAGGCGCTCTTCACGATCGATCCGCGCCCCTATCGCGCGCAGCTGATGCAGGCGCAGGCGCAGATTGCGCGGGCGCAGGCGGCGCTCAACAATGCCCGTCAGGTCACCGCACGCAGCCGCGCGCTGGCGAGTGCCCAGGCGGTGAGCGCCGAGGAGCTGGAGGCGAACGTCGCGGCTGAACGCAGCGCCGCGGCCGACCTGGCCGCGGGGCGCGCCGCCGCTTCGCAGGCGATGCTCAACCTGGGCTTTACGACCGTGCGCGCGCCTTTCAGTGGCCGGGTTTCGGACCGGAAGGTCAGCATCGGCGATTTCGTGGCAGAGGGGCAGACCGTCCTGACCCGCGTCGTGTCGCTCAACCCGATCTGGTTCGAGTTTGAGGGGGCCGAAGCCTTTTACCTCAAGAACCTCCGTCAGGATCAGCGCGGCGAGCGCGGGTCGTCGCGCACCACCGCCAACCCGGTGCAGATCCAGCTGGCCGACGAAAATGAGTATCGCTGGAACGGCCGCATGGCGTTCCTCGACAATGCGGTCGATCCCAATTCGGGCACGATCCGCGCGCATGCCGTGGTTCCCAACCCGACCGGCTTCCTGACGCCCGGCATGTTCGGTCGCGCGCGCCTGCTTGGATCGGGCAGCTATCGTGCGATGCTGGTCCCCGATGAGGCGATCGTCACCGACCAGACCCGGCGCCTCGTCTATGTCGTGAGCAAGGACAACAAGGCGACCCCGCGTGTCGTCGAGATCGGTGCCAAGGCTGAGGGGCTGCGCATCGTCCGCGACGGGCTTGCGCCCACCGACAAGGTGATCCTGACCGGGGTCGGGCGGCTTCAGCCGGGTGCTCCGGTGACGCCCAAGGCGGGCAAGATCACGCCCGACGCGACCAAGCAGGCCGCACCCACGCGTCCCATCGATCCGCCGGCTTCGGGCCAGGCGACCGTCCAGTAAGGGGCGCAAGCCATGAAATTCCCGCATTTCTTCATCGAGCGGCCGATCTTTGCCGCCGTCATGTCGATCCTGATCGTGATCGTCGGCGCCATTGCCTATCCGTCGCTGCCGATCGCGCAATATCCCAACATTGCCCCGCCGACAGTGGTCGTGACCGCCGCCTATCCCGGCGCGAGCGCCGAAACCGTCGCCGAAACCGTTGCCGCGCCGATCGAACAGGCGATCAACGGCGTCGACAACATGCTCTACATGACGTCGTCGTCGACCGGGAACGGTCAGACGCAGATCACGGTCGCGTTCAAACAGGGCACCAATGTCGATCAGGCACAGGTGCTGGTGCAGAACAAGGTCGCGACCGCCGAGCCGCGCCTGCCCGAGGATGTCCGGCGCATCGGCGTGACGGTGAACAAGAGCTCGCCCGACTTCCTGATGGTCGCGTTCTTCACCTCGCCCGACAACAGCCTCGATATCCAGTATATCTCCAACTACGTCACGCTGCAGGTTCAGGACCGCATCGCGCGTATTCCGGGCGTCGGTCAGGCACAGGCATTTGGCGGGCGCGATTATAACATGCGCGTGTGGATCGACCCCGGCCTTGCCGCTGCGCGCGACATGACCGTGGACGAAGTGGTCAATGCGATCCGTGGCCAGAACGTCCAGGTCGCAGCCGGCACCGTCGGCGCGCCGCCCTATGGCAATGCCAGCCCCGCGTTCGAGCTGGGCGTGCAGACCAAGGGCCGCCTCACCACCACCGACGAATTCGGCGCGATCGTGATCAAGCGCGACACCACCGGCCGCCTGACGCATCTGCGCGATGTGGCGCGAGTCGAACTCGGTGCGCAGGACTATAATTTCAACGGCTATCTCAACGACAAGCGCGCGGTCGGCATGGGCATTTTCCAGCTGCCCGGATCGAACGCACTGGCGACTGCCGATGCGGTGAAGGCCGAACTCGACAGCCTGGCCAAGGACTTCCCCCCGGGGATGACCTATTCGATCGATTACAACCCGACCGAATATATCGCCGAGTCGATCACCGCGGTCGAGCACACGCTGATCGAGGCGCTGGTGCTGGTGGTGTTGGTCGTCATCATCTTCCTCCAGAGCTGGCGCGCGGCGGTGGTGCCGATTGTCGCGATCCCGATCTCGCTGGTCGGCGCGTTCGCGGTGCTGTTGGCGTTCGGCTATTCGCTCAACACGCTGTCGCTGTTCGGCCTGGTCCTCGCCATCGGCATCGTCGTCGACGACGCGATCGTGGTAGTCGAGAATGTCGAGCGATTGATGGCAGAGGAGGGGCTGTCCCCCAAGGAAGCCGCGCACAAGACGATGGACGAAGTGTCGGGTGCGATCATCGCGATCAGCCTGGTGCTGGTCGGCGTGTTCGTGCCGACGATGTTCATTCCGGGTATTTCGGGCGCCTTTTACCAGCAGTTTGCGATCACCATCGCTTCGGCGACGTTGATCTCGGCGTTCGTGTCGCTCACGCTCTCGCCCGCGCTGTGCGCGCTGGTGCTGAAGCATAAGGGGCATCACAGCGAGATCGCGCCCGGCTGGCGTGGTCTGCCCGCGCGGGCGGGGGCGGCGTTCAACCGCGGCTTCAACCGGCTGTCCGAGAATTACGGCAAGCTGACCGCGAAGCTGGTGCGCATGCTGATGGTGGTCGGCGTGGTCTATGTCGCGCTGATCCTCGTCGCCGGCTGGCGCTTCACCTCAACCCCGTCGGGCTTCATCCCACCGCAGGATCAGGGCTATCTGATCGGCGCGGTGCAGCTGCCGCCGGGTTCGTCGCTGAACCGCACCGATGCGGTGGTGCAGCAGGCAATCACCGAGGCGCGCAAGCTTCCCGGCGTCAAATATGTCGTCGGCTTTGCCGGTCTGGACGGCGCGAGCTTCTCGACCGCGCCCAACACCGGCGTGCTGTTCTTCGGCCTTGCCCCGCATGCCGAGCGCGATGCGACCGCAGACGAAATCCAGGGGGCGCTCTATGGTGCGCTCGCCCCGATCAAGGGTGGCGACATCCTCGTCATTGCGCCGCCCCCGGTTCCGGGCATCGGCACCGGTGGCGGGTTCAAGATGATGATCCAGGACCGTGAGGGGCTGGGCTATAACGCGCTAGCGCAGTCGGCATTCGGCATGATGATGGGCGCGAACCAGCAGGAAAGCGTCGCGGGTGCCTTCACCCTGTTCAACACCGGCACGCCGCGGCTGACCGCGGATGTCGATCGCGAGCGGGCGGAGCGGATGGGCGTGCCGGTGTCCAACGTCTTCTCGACACTGGGTGCCTATCTCGGCTCGTCCTATGTCAACGACTTCAACTATCTCGGTCGCACCTTCCGCGTGACGGCACAGGCCGACGCACCCTATCGCGACGATGCCACCGACATTCAGGGCCTCAAGACCCGGTCGGCGTCGGGCGAGATGGTGCCGATGAGTTCGGTGATGACGTTGAAGAACGACAGCGGGCCGTATCGCGTGGTGCGCCACAACCTCTATCCGGCGGCGGAATTGCAGGGCGATTCCAAGCCCGGCTATTCGACCGGCCAGACGCTGGATTCGATGGAGGCCCTCGCGGCACAGACGCTGCCGCAGGGGATGAGCTTCGAATGGACCGAGCTGGCGCTGGAGCAGAAATCGGCGGGCAATACCGGCGTGATCGCCTTTGGCCTGGCGGTGGTGTTCGTCTTCCTGCTGCTCGCCGCGCTCTATGAGAGCTTGGTGCTGCCGCTGGCGGTGATCCTGATCGTGCCGATGTGCCTGCTCGCCGCGATCCTTGGGGTCAATGTGATGGGGATGGACAATAATATCCTGACGCAGATCGGTCTGGTGGTGCTGATCGGGCTGGCGGCGAAGAACGCGATCCTGATCGTCGAATTCGCCCGGCAGAACGAGGATGCGGGCATGGACATGTTCGAGGCCGCCAAGCACGCCGCGAGCCAGCGTATGCGCCCGATCGTGATGACGTCGATCGCCTTCATCCTCGGCGTGCTGCCGCTGGTGATCGCGAGCGGGGCGGCGGCGGAGCTGCGCCAGGCGCTGGGTGTCGCGGTGTTCTTTGGCATGATCGGCGTGACGATCTTTGGCCTGATCTTCACCCCGGCCTTCTATGTCATCAGCCGCAAGTTCGGGATCTGGGCGAGCGCGCAGAGCGCCCGGTTCCGCAGCAAACCCCATGACCCTGTGACGGAGCCTGCAGCATGAAGCGCCTTTTCATCCTGAGCGCGACCGCGGCGTTGCTGGCGGGCTGTTCGGTCGGTCCGAGCTACCAGCGGCCCGAAACCCCGCCGGCTGCGGCGGCGGCGTTCGTCGATCCCGGCATGACCAAAGTGTCGCCGGGCGCGGTCGAGGGCGAATGGTGGCGGCTGTTCAAGGACCCGGTGCTCGACCGGCTGGTGGTCGAGGCACTGACCTACAACACCGACATCCGCCAGGCATCGGCGAACCTGAAGCGCGCACGCGCGATCCTGTCGGAATCGCGTGGGGCGCGGCTGCCGGGGACCAGCGTTGGTGCCGGCTATACCCGGTCGCGCACCGGGGCGGAGAGTGCGCAGGGCGCGCTGCCCGCTGGCGTGGACGGGGTCGAGGGCGACTTCTTCCGGGTCGGGCTGGACGCATCCTATGAGGTCGATCTGTTCGGTCGGGTGAGCCGATCGATCGAGGCCGCGCGCGGCGATGTCGATGCGGCGCAGGCGGCGCTCGACGGCGCGCGCGTGGCGATCGCGGCGGAAACGGCGCGGACCTATGCCGCGGCGTGCGGCTTTGCCGCGCAGGCGGCGGTGGCGCGTGAGACGGTGCAGCTCCAGACCCGCACGCTCGACCTGACCCAGCGGCTGGTCGATGCCGGGCGCGGCACGATCCGCGATGTCGATCAGGCGCGTGTGCTGGCGGAGAATGCCCGCGCGCAGGTGCCGGCGTTCGAGGCGGAGCGGCGTGCGGCGCTCTATGCGCTGGCGACGCTGACCGGCAAGCCGCCGGCGGAGCTGGACGGGCAGGCGGATGCCTGCGCGACGCCGCCGGGCGTGTCGGCGCTGATTCCCGTGGGCGACGGCCAGGCCTTGCTCGCCCGCCGCCCCGATGTCCGTCAGGCCGAGCGGCAGCTGGCCGCCGATACCGCGCGGGTGGGGGTGGCGACTGCGGCGCTCTATCCGTCGATCACGCTGGGCGGTTCGGTGTCGCTGGGCGCGCAGAATATCGAGGATCTGGGCAAGAGTTCGTCGTTCAACTTCTCGCTCGGGCCGCTGCTCAGCTGGAACTTCCCGAACCTGACCACCGCGCGTGCGCGGATTCGTCAGGCCGAGGCGGGGGCGGAGGGTTCGCTCGCCGCGTTCGACGGCACGGTGCTGACCGCATTGCGTGAGGTCGAACAGGCGCTGGCGCGCTATTCGGGTGAGATCGAGCGCAATGTCGCGCTGCGTCGCGCCGATGCGTCAGCGACCAACGCCGCGCGGATCGCGATCCTGCGGTTCGAGGCAGGGCGCGACAGCCTGCTCCAGCGGATTGACGCCGAGCGCGAGCGGGCAGGAGCGCGTGCTGCGCTGGCCCAGTCGAATGCCGCGCTGGCGGAGGCGCAGGTGGCGCTGTTCAAGGCGCTCGGCGGTGGCTGGGAAACCGCGCCCGATGCGCTGCGGCGCGAGGCTGCTGCCGCCAACTGAGGTCCAGAGTTTCGGGCGGAGCCGTGTTGCGTAACTGGCTCCGTCCGATCATCTTTTGCGGGGCGGAGCTGAGCTTCCCCGCGAGCACTCCACCTTCGTCATCCCCACGAAAGCGGGGACCCATTTCCGGAACTGTCCACGCGCACAACAGTCGTGCCGAACCGCGGCGATGGCACGAGATGGTCCCCGCTTTCGCGGAGATGACGATTACAGTCTCGGCTAAGCGCCCTTCACGCCGCCATTCGGTCCCACGGGTCGGTGCAATCCGAGTCCGACAGGCGTTGTTCGAACTCCACCGTGACATCTGCGCCGCCGCGACCCAGCGAGTGGCGCTGGACCGTCCGGCCCGTCGGGCGGAAGCCGAGCTTGCGCAGGACGCGGCCCGATGCCGGATTGTCGGCGAAGTGGCTGGCGGTGAGGGCGGGGACGCGCAGCGTGCGGGCGATGTCGATCACCGCGCGGCCAGCCTCGGTCGCATAGCCGCGACCCCAGGCTTCGGGTGCGATCCAATAGCCGAGTTCGACGCCGCCGCGCTCCATCCGGTCGAGCCCGATGCAGCCGACAATGCGGCTGGAGGCGTCTTCCAGCGCGCAGATCAGGAAGACGGGCAGGTCGCTCGCCTTGCGCTCGATCATCAGAAATTCTTCGGCGTCGCTCACCGCATAGGGCCAGGGGGCGCGGCTGAGGTTGCGGACAACCTCGTGATGGCCGATCGCGCGCGCCAGTTCGGGCGCATCCTCGATCCAGCCGGGCCGCAGCATCAGCCGCTGTGTACGTGCGAACATCTTACTCTCCTCGCGGTCCCGCCGATGCCCCGGGTTAATGACCGGAGCGCGACAGTTGGGGTGGGGAGGGAGCAATAAAAAAGGGAGACCGGGGTGACCCGTCTCCCTTTTGCGGTCTCCTGTTGGAGACCCGGGTCACCCTGGCGGGCAACCCGAACGGTGCCCAGCTTATTCGGCCGCAGCCGCAATCATTTCTACCGAGCAGAATTTGCGACCGAGCTTGCCGTCGTGGAATCGCACGCGGCCGTCGGTGAGCGCAAACAGGGTGTGGTCCTTGCCGATGCCGACATTGACGCCCGGATAATATTTCGTGCCGCGCTGACGCACGAGGATGTTGCCGGCAATGGCGACTTCGCCACCGAACTTCTTCACGCCGAGACGCTTGGACTGCGAGTCGCGACCGTTGCGCGAAGAGCCGCCTGCCTTCTTATGTGCCATTTCGGATTACTCCTTACGCTTCCGCGGCCGCCGGGGCATCGCCCTCGGTCGCCTTGGCCTTAGCGGCCTTCTTCTTGGTCTCCTGCGCACCGATGGCGGTGATCTTCAGGATCGTGTGGTTCTGGCGATGGCCGTTCTTACGGCGATAATTGTGCCGGCGGCGCTTCTTGAAGACCACGATCTTCTCGCCCTTCTGCTGGGCGACGATCTCGGCCGAAACGGTCAGGCCGTCGGTCGACTTCAGATCCGAACCTTCGCCAGCGAGCAGCACGTCACCCAGGGTGATCGTCGAACCGGCTTCGCCGTCGAGCTTCTCGACGACGATCTTGTCTCCTGCGGCAACGCGATACTGCTTGCCGCCCGTGCGCACGATAGCGAACATGGGCCTCATCTCAATTTCAAAAGCATGTGCCCGCGCAGGACAAGCCCGGCGGGAGGAACGGCGCGGTTATGGGATTCGGTCGGGGAAGTCAAGTTTTGTTGCGGACCTTTCGGTCCGGTTGCGGTTCCAGCCCGCTCCCCCTCCCGGCCACCCATCTACAGGATATTCTGGAATGGGTGGCCGGGAGGGGGAGCGGGCTGGAACCACCTGAGCGCGCTCTTCCGTGCGCGCTCAGCAAATCAATGCCGGTGTTCGCGCTTGAGCTGGTAGCGTCCATCACTGAGCTCATCGAACAGCCCATTGATCGCCGGGTGATCGACCGGTTCGTCGCTATCGTCCGCAACCAGATTTTGCTGGCTGACATAGGCGACATAGCTCGACTCAGCATTTTCGGCGAGCAGGTGATAGAAGGGCTGGTCCTTGCGCGGGCGGACATCCTCCGGGATCGCTTCATACCATTCGTCGGTATTGGCGAAGACCGGATCGATGTCGAAGATCACCCCGCGAAAATCGAACAGCCGGTGCCGCACCACTTCGCCCAGATTGAAGCGCGCATGCGCGACCGGAGGGAAGGGGACACCGGCAATCGCCAGATCGAGCGGGTCGGAGGCGCGAGTCATGCATACAATCTAGTGTGCTTTCGCGTATGCACAAGAAGAGTGCGGCAAGGCGCTTGCAAGCCCGCGAACCTTGGTCTAGAGGCCCGCGCTCGACCGGACGGAGCGGCATGCAATTGCCCTGCGGACCCCTCGCGGAGAGGTGGCAGAGTGGTCGATCGCGCCGCACTCGAAATGCGGTTTACGGGGAACCGTAACGTGGGTTCGAATCCCACCCTCTCCGCCACTTATCCATTCGATTCAGGTAGTTGGCACAGCTGATGCGCGCCCACACGCGCATGCAAAATGGGCCGCGTCATCCCCCCGGAAGACGCGGCCCGCTTTTGCCCCACGCAACGAACGTGTGTCAGGCGACGGCGCTGACCGCGCCAGCCGCTTCCTCGGGCTCGCGCAGCACATAGCCGCGGCCCCAGACGGTCTCGATGTAATTTTCGCCTTCGCACGCCATGCTGAGCTTCTTGCGCAGCTTGCAGATGAAGACGTCGATGATCTTGAGTTCAGGCTCGTCCATCCCGCCATAGAGATGGTTGAGGAACATTTCCTTGGTGAGCGTCGTGCCCTTGCGGAGCGAGAGCAGCTCCAGCATCGCATATTCCTTGCCGGTCAGGTGGACGCGGGCGCCATCGACCTCGACGGTCTTTGCGTCCAGGTTCACGGCGAGCTTGCCGGTGCGGATGACCGACTGGCTATGGCCCTTGCTGCGGCGCACCACGGCGTGGATGCGTGCGATCAGCTCTTCGCGATGGAAGGGCTTGGTGACGTAGTCGTCGGCGCCGAAACCGAACGAGCGGACCTTGCTGTCCATTTCGTTGATGCCCGACAGGATCAGGACCGGGGTCTGGACCCGCGCGACGCGCAGCTTTTTCAGCACGTCATAGCCGTGCATGTCAGGCAGGTTCAGGTCGAGCAGGATGATGTCGTAATCATACAGCTTGCCCAGATCGAGGCCTTCCTCGCCCAGATCGGTCGTGTAGACATTGAACCCTTCGGTCGCGAGCATCAGCTCGATGGCCTTGGCGGTCGTCGGCTCGTCTTCGATCAGCAGCACGCGCATCGGCTGATTTCCCCTGTGCCGGTTGCAGGCCCCCTGTGGCACACAACACGACTGATTCATTAACCTAAGCTGGTATGAAGGCAAAAGGTTAATTTTGCCCTAACCGGCCTGACTCCACGAGTCGCGGGGGATCGAGATGGCGCTGCGCTGGGGTCGCAGCAAGGGTGATTTCAGCGAAATCCTGTCAAGATCAACGTTGCGTGATATATCCCGAGGTTATAGCCTTGGCTGATATTTTGCATTTGCTAACAACGAATATGCGTGATTAATTTCGTGGTTTCCGGCGAAGCCGACACAAAAATGCGCGCCGGATCAAAAAGGGGGTTGGGGTATGAAGTTCAAGACCGCATTGTTCGTGACGGCGTGCTGCATCGCGGGTCCGGCATTCGCACAGGATGCACCGACATCGCCGCCCGCGCAGGAGGAAAGCAGCGAGCGCGAGGTGCTGATCACCGGCTCGCGGATCAAGCAGGACCCGAGCAAGAGCGCGCTGCCGCTGGAGATCTTCACCACTGAGGATTTCGCGCGCGAGGGTATCAACAGCCCTGAGCAACTTGTTTCGCTGCTCAGCACGAACGGCAACGGTGCCGACAACCTGGCTTCAAACACCGATGTGGTCAGCGGCGCGCAGCGCGGCACGAACGGCCTGTCGGCAGCGAACCTGCGCGGTCAGGGCAGCGCTGCGACGTTGATCCTGCTTAATGGCCGTCGCGTCGCCGCCCATGGCCTTCAGGGCTCTGCCGTCGACGTGAACCAGATCCCCTTTGCCGCGATCGAGCGGGTCGAGGTGCTCAAGGACGGCGCGTCGGCGATCTATGGAACCGACGCGATCGGCGGCGTGATGAACTTCATCACCAAGACCGATTTCGAGGGGCTGGCGCTGAACGGCTTTACCGACATTACCGAGCGCGGGGATTCGCCGATTTACCGCCTGTCGGCGACCGCCGGCTATGGCGACATCAAGGCCGACGGATTTAACGTGATGGCCGCGGTCAGCAAAAGCTGGAACGGCATCCTGCGCGGTCAGAACCGCGATTTCGTCAACGGCAACCAGCCCAATCGCGGCCTGTCGGTCGACACGCGCGGTACGCCGATCGCGACCGCGTTCGCCAATGGTGCCAACGCGTTGTTCGCCCCGTCGGGAAGTCTGCTCAGCGGCGTGCCGCTGCTGATCCCCGGCACGACCATCACCGCCAATGGCGGCATCAACTATCTCGACCTGCCGGGGCAGGCGGGCTGTGAGTCGTTCGACGGCGGCATGGCCTATGACGATGCGCTGTGGGCGAATGCCAGCGCGCGCTATGCCTGCGCCTGGGATACGGGTCGGGCTGCGATCCTGCAGCAGCCTTTGGAAACGCTGACCTATTATGCGCGTGGAACGGTGGCGTTGGGCAATCACCGCGCCTTTGTTGAATTTACCGGATCGGACGCGGATTCGTCGAAGCAGTTTTCGTCGAACCAATATGCCGGCAACACCTCGACGCTGCCGCTCTACTATCCGCTCAATTCGCTGACTGCGCCGACCTATAACCAGGTCTATAATGCGATGGTCGCGGTATTCCCGTCGATCGCGGCCAATTATGGTCGGCCGATCTCCTATCGCTGGCGCTGTACCTCGTGCGGCCCGCGCGAATATCAGACGAATACCAAGACGCTGCGCGGCGCCATCGGTCTGGAAGGCCCGTTGTTCGACGGGTGGGATTATCGCGCGGGCGCGTCCTTTGCGCGCAGCGAGTCGACCTCGGTCCTTGGGTCTGGCTACCACTATCGCGGCGTTTTCTCCTCGTCCGCGCGTGCCAATGCGTCGGGTATTCCGGGCGCAGTCTCGGGCGGATTTGATACGCGTGCGCCCATCGCGCCGGGCGCGACCGCACCGGGTATCGTCGGGTTGCTCAACAGCGGTATTCTGAACCCGTTCTCGGTCGTGCAGACGCCGGAGGCTTTGGCTGCGCTTGATGCCATTTCGGCTGAGGGCGTGACCCTATATGGTGGTCGTTACGAGGTTCGTCAGTTCGACGCCTCGATCTCGGGATCGCTCTTCGAGCTTCCCGGCGGTACAGTCCAGGTCGCGGCAGGCATCGATTATCGCCGCGAAAGCTACAGCTTCAATGGATCGGCCGAAGCCGAGCTTAACCGTCCGGAAATCTTCAACGTTGCATTCGACAACGTCAACGCGCTGACGAGCAAGCATCGCGACGTGAAGGCGGCCTATGCCGAAGTTCTGGTGCCGATCTTCGATGCGCTCGAAGTCTCGGTAGCGGGCCGCGTCGATGACTATACCGGCTTTGGCAGCACGTTTAATCCAAAGGTCACCGCGCGGTTCACCCCGGTCGATTGGCTGATGATCCGTGGTTCGTACAACACCGGCTTCCGCGTGCCGACGTTCAATCAGATCTTCAACGGCCAGACGCTGAGTCCGAACCCGACCACCAACTCGCTGGTTGATCCGTCGACCTGCCCGACCGGTGTTGTAAGCACCACCGATCCGAACTGCGCGGCGATCAATCCGGACACGCTGAGCGGCGGCAATCCCAATGTCGGTCCGGAGACGTCGGAGCAATATTCGTTCGGCGTCGTGTTCCGTCCGATGCCGCGGTTCAGCGCCTCGGTCGATTTCTGGTCGATTGCGGTGGATGACACGATCGGCTCGCTGACCCTCCGCCAGCTGTTTGACAATTACCAGTTCTTCGGAGACCGGATCATCCGGACCGGCGGCACGATCACGCAGGTCGATCTGACCGCCGACAATATCGGGTCGCGCCGTACCAAGGGGCTCGAGTTCGCGCTGCGT